>JAETOJ010000033.1 GCA_021768085.1 Bacillota bacterium | reverse complement strand
GTTCCACCACGTCCCGCTCCATTTTCCCCTTTTCCATCATTTTTCTCACCCTGCTCTATTTTACCTCATAAATATGAAAAAGTCTGCCCCACGGCAGACTTTTTCGACAGGCTGAAAGCGCCCGGTCATTCGACCGGGCGCTTCGGTGTTTCGTTGTTAGGCCAGCTTGCCCTTGGCCAGCTCGGTGAGCTGGGTGAAGGCGGCCTTGTCGTTGACGGCCAGCTCGGCCAGCATCTTGCGGTTGATCTCCACGTTGGCCAGCTTCAGGCCGTGCATGAAGGTGGAGTAGTTCATGCCGTTCATCTTGCAGCCGGCGCTGATCCGGGCGATCCACAGCTGCCGGAAGTCGCGCTTCTTCAGCCGGCGGCCCACGTAGGCGTACTGCAGGGACTTCATCACCTGCTCGTTGGCCATCTTGAAGTGCTTGCTCTTGGCGCCCCAGTAGCCCTTGGCCAGCTTGAGGATCTTATTCCTTCTCTTGCGCGTCATCATCGCGCCTTTCACACGTGCCATATCTGTTCAGCCTCCTGTATTGAGTAAAATGTGGGTTCCCTTATTTATAGGGGATCATGCGCTTGATGGTGGCCGCGTTGGTCACATCGGCGTAGCCGGCCTTGCGGAGGCTCCTCTTGAGCTTGCGGGTCTTGCCGTGGCCGTTGAGCAGGTGGCTCTTGTTGGCGTGGGCCCGTTTGACCTGGCCGTTCTTGGTCAGCTTGAAGCGCTTCTTGGCGCCGCTGTGGGTTTTGACTTTAGGCATGGCGGTTGTCTCCTTTTCGTAAGTTGATACGCGGCGTATGCCGCAGGGGGATCACTTATTGGTTTTCGCGCTCTTGGCGGACAGGAAGATGCTCATGTGCCGGCCCTCCAGCTTGGGCTCCTTGTCCAGCACCGCCAGCTCGCCGCACTGCTCGGCGAAGTCCAGCAGCAGCTTCCGGCCGATGTCGGTGTGGGCCATCTCCCGGCCCCGGAAGCGGACGGTGACCTTCACCCGGTTCCCCTCACCCAGAAACTTCTGGGCGTTGCGCAGCTTGGTATTGAAATCACCGATGTCGATGCCGGGGGACATCCGCACCTCCTTGACCTCCACCACGTGCTGGTTCTTTTTGGCCTCTTTCTCCCGCTTGGCCTGCTCAAACTTGAACTTGCCGTAGTCCATGAGCTTGCACACGGGGGGGGTGGCGGTGGGGGAGATCTTCACCAGGTCCAGCCCGGCCTCGTCGGCGCGTGCCTGGGCCTCCCGGGCGGACATGACGCCCAGCTGCGCGCCGTCGGCGCCGATGAGCCGCACCTCCCGGTCGCGGATTTCCTCGTTGATCTGATGAGCCGTACTTGCTATGGTCACGCACCTCCTCAAAAACGTCAAAACGTGAGCGCGAAGGCGCCCACGTCCACAACAAGCCCCCCACCAATCCTGTGGAGAGCTCACCATGTTAACCCCTTCGCCCGCGGCGGGAGGTGAGGACGGCGGCGCCGTTCCTGCTTCCTTTTGCCCAAGTATCATATCAGATGGGGCGCGGTTTGTCAACCGCTTTTTTTGCCCGCCCCTTTTTGATATAATAATATCCCGAAAGAGATACGGGCCGGTTTGTCAACCGCTTTTTCCGCGCCCGGTTGTTGCCATGGAGAAAAAACGCGAAAGGGGGCCGGGGTCATGCTGACGCTGCTGTACGCCCGGGCGGGGCAGGATATCCGGGGGGAGCTGCTGGAGCGGATGGGGGCCTCCCCCGCCCGCCGCCGGTTGCTCATTGTGCCCGAGCAGTATTCCCACGAGAGCGAGCGGGCTATGTGCGCCGCCCTTCCCGCCGGGGCGCTGCTGGACTGCGAGGTGCTGTCCTTCACAAGGCTTGCCGGGCGGCTCACCGACGCCGCCGGGGGCGGGGCTGCCCCCATGCTGGACGGGGGCGGGCGGATGCTGCTGATGTATGCGGCCTTGGGCCGGGTGGCGGACGCTTTGAGCACCTACCGCGCTCCCTCCCGAAAGCCCGCCTTTCTCACGGATCTGCTGGCCACGGTGGACGAGTGCCGCTCCTACCGGGTGGAGCCGGAGGCCCTCATGGCCGCCGGGGAGGAGCTGGGGGGTCGGCAGGGGGACAAGCTGCGGGATCTGGGGCTCATCTACGCCGCCTACCGGGCGCTGGAGGCGGAGGGGCGCGCCGACCCCCGGGGCCGTCTCGACCGTCTGGCCCGCCAGTTGGAGGAGACGCGCTGGGGGTCGGGGATGGCCTTCTACGTCTACGGCTTCACCGACTTTACCCCCCAGGAGGAGGGGGTGCTGTCCGCGCTCATGGCCCAGGGGGAGCTCACCGCCGCCTTTGTGTGTGACCCCGGGGACGATCCGGCGGGGATCTTCCAGCCCGCCCTCCGGGCTGCCAGACGGCTGGAGCGGCTGGCGAAAGCCAATAACCTCCCCGTCCGGCGGGAGACGCTGGCCCGCCCCCTGCCCCGCCACCCCTCCCTGGCCTTTTTGGAGGAGCACCTGTTCGGCCCCCTGCCGGACGGACCCTGGGCGGGGGACTGCGCGGTCACCCGCATCGCCGCCGGGGATCCCCGGCAGGAGGCAGAGTGGTGCGCGGCGGAGATCCTGCGCCTGCTGCGGGAGGAGGGCTACCGCTGCCGGGATATCGCCGTGTGCGCCCGGAGGATGGACGGCTGGGGGGAGCTCATCGACAGCGTATTTGAGCGCTACGGGGTTCCCGTGTTCCGCTCTGCCATGGAGGACATTTTGGCCAAGCCTGTGCTGGCCTTGGTGACCTCCGCCCTGGCTGCGGCGGGGTCGGACTACCCCTATGAGGAGTTGTTCCGCTACCTGAAGACCGGGCTGACGGGGATCACGGAGGAAGAGCGGGATCTGCTGGAAAATTACGCGCTCACCTGGGATCTGAAGGGTTCGGCCTGGACGCGGAAAAAACCCTGGGAGATGCATCCGGAGGGCTACGGCCGGGAGTTTTCCGACGAAGACAGGGCCCATGTGGCCTGGCTGGACAGCTTGCGCCGCCGGGTCATCGCCCCGCTGGAGTCCCTGCGGAAAAACCCGGATAAGACGGGACGGGGACGGGCCCTGGCCCTGTACCAATTCTTAGAGGACATCGATCTGCCCACCCGGCTGGCCCAGCGGGCGGACGGGCTGGAGCGGCGGGGGGATCGGAACACCGCCGCCCAGTACCGCCAGCTGTGGGACATCCTGGTGGGGGGGCTGGAGCAGTGCACCCTGCTGCTGGGGGACAGGGAGATGGAGCTGGACGAGTTCTCCCGGCTGTTCTCCCTGGTGCTCAGCCAGTACGACGTGGGGGCCATTCCCGTCTCCCTGGACGCGGTGACGGTGGGGGACGCCCCCCGGATGGCCCACAAGGAGGTCAAGGTGCTGTTCCTGTTAGGCGCGGACAGCAACGCCATCCCCGACTGCGCTCTGTCCCCGGGGCTGTTCACCGACCAGGATCGGGACGCGCTGTCCGCCCTGGAGGTGGAGCTGGCCCCCCGGCAGGAGGACAAGCTGCGCCGGGAGATGACCATCGCCTACGAGACCTGCTGCCGCCCGTCCCAGCGGCTGTACGTCAGCTTTTCCGCCGGGACGGGGGACAACCGAAAAACCCCCTGCTTCCTGTGGGAGCGCATCGGGGCGCTGTTCCCGGACCAGCCGGTGCGGGACGGGGCCGACCCCCTGGCCCGCCTGTCCGCCCCGGACGCGGCGCTGGAGCTGGCGGGCCGGGATCGGTTGGTGGCGGCGGCGTTGAAGGAGATCCCCGGCCTTGGGGAGCGGGTGGAGCGCATCGAGGGCGCGTCAGGCTGGCGGCGGGGGCGGCTGTCCCGGGCGGCGGTGGACGCCCTGTTCGGGCCGGTGGTGCCCATGTCCGCCACCAAGCTGGATCTGGTGAACTCCTGCCACTTCAACTACTTCCTGCGGTTCGGGCTGGAGGCCAAACCCCGGCAGCGGGCGGCCTTCCGGGCCACCGACTACGGCACCTTCGTCCACGCCGTTTTGGAGGACACCCTCCGGGGGGCCAAAGAGGAGGGCGCCGCCCTGAACGATGAGGCGGCGGTGGAGCGGCTGTCCCGGGCAGCGGCGGATCGCTATGAGCGGGAGGCGCTGGCGGGGCTGGAGGGGGAGACGGCCCGGTTCCGCCACCTCTTTACCCGGATGAAGCAGGCGGCGCTGGCGGTGGCCCGGAGCGTGTGCGCGGAGCTGTCCGTGTCCGACTTCACCCCCGCCGCCTTCGAGCTGGGCTTCGGTCCGGGCCGGGAGCTGCCCCCGGTGGAGGTGAAAAACGGCGTGCGCCTGCGCTTAGGCGGCTTTGTGGACCGGGTGGACCAGTGGGAGCACAACGGGACGCGCTACCTCCGGGTGGTGGACTACAAGACGGGGAAAAAGAGCTTCGACTTCTCCGACGTGGAGGACGGCCGGGGGCTGCAAATGCTGCTCTACCTGTTTGCCCTCACCCGGGAGGGGGAGCGAGTGTTGGGCCCCGGGGCGATCGCCCCCGCCGGGGTGCTGTACGTGCCCGCCCGGACGCCCCTGGTGGATGGCGAGCGGGGCATGACCGAGGAGGAGATCCAGGTGAGCCGGGACAGACTGCTGCGGCGGCAGGGGCTGGTGCTGGACGATCCCGACGTGCTGTCCGCCATGGAGCACACGGCCGGGGGCTTCCGCTTCCTGCCTGTGGGGACGGGCCGAGGGGGCGGGGATGCCTTGGCCACAGGGCCGCAGTTGGAGGCGCTGGACGGGTACATCACCGCCGCGCTGAAACGGGCCGCCGGGGAGCTGGCGGCGGGCAACATTGACGCAGACCCTTATTGGCACAACGCGGACAAAAATCCCTGCCGCTGGTGCGACTACCGGGCGGCCTGCCACTTCGAGGAGGGCTGCGGGGACAAGCGGCGCTACCGCCGGGGGGTGCGGGCGGCGGAATTCTGGGCATGGCTGGCCCGCCAGGAGGAGGAGGAACAGGATGGCCATTGAGCTGACAAGGGAGCAGCGGGCGGCGGTGGACAACCGGGGGGGAAACCTGCTGGTGTCGGCGGCGGCGGGCTCGGGCAAGACCCGGGTGCTGGTGGAGCGGCTGATGGGCTGGGTGGAACAGGGGGAGGACATCGACCGCTTCCTGGTGATCACCTTCACCAACGCCGCGGCAGCGGAGCTGCGGGATCGGATCTCGGCGGGCATACACGCCCGCCTGGCCCAAAAGCCTGGAGATCGGCACCTGCGGCGCAACGCCACCCTGGTATACAAGGCCCCCATCTGCACCATCGACGCCTTCTGCCTGGACTTTCTGCGCCAGTGGGGCCACCTGGCGGACTTGGATCCCGACTTTCGCCTGTGCGATGAGGCCGAGGGGGACGAGCTGCGCCGGCAGGCCCTGGAGGAGGTGCTGGAGGAGCGGTACGCTGCCATCGAGGGCGACCCGGCCTTTGCCGCTCTGGTGGACGCCCTGGCGGGGGAGCGGGACGACCAGACCCTGGAGGATGTGGTTCTGGATATCCACCGCCGGGTGCAGGCCCAAGCGGATCCGGCAAGCTGGCTGCTGGCGCGGAAGCGAGACTACCTGCTCCGGTCAGGGATGGGCCCCGAGGACACCCCTTGGGGCCAGGCCCTGCTGGCGGACGCGGACGAGCTGACAAGCTACTGGCTGGGGGCGCTGTCCGCCCTGCGGGACGAGATCACCTGGGACGCCCTGCTGGATAAGAACTACGGCCCCACTCTGGACGAGACGATGGAGGGGCTGGAGAGGCTGCGGGATGCCCTGCGGGAGGGATGGGACGGGGCTGCGTCCTGCTTCCCCATCCCCTTTCCCCGGCCGGGGCTGAAGCGAGGCGAGCACGACGAGGCCCTGAAGGCCCGGATGACCGCCCAGCGGGACGAGTGCAAGAAGCAGCTCAAGAAGCTGGGGGAGCGGTTCGACGTGGGCGGGGAGGAGGCCATGGAGGATCTGCGGGCCATGGGCCCCGCCATGGAGGCCCTGCTGGACGTGACGGCGGAGTTCGACCGGGCCTTTACCGCCCTAAAGGGTCACCGCCGCCTCATCGACTTCGCCGACGGCGAGCACCTCACCGCCGCCCTGCTCACCGGGGAGGACGGCGCCCCCTCCCCCCTGGCCCGGGACGTGGGGCGGCAGTACCGGGAGATCATGGTGGACGAGTACCAGGACACCAACGCCGTGCAGAACGCCATTTTCGGGGCGCTGTCCAGCGGGGACAACCTGTTCCTGGTGGGGGACGTGAAGCAGTCCATCTACCGCTTCCGGCTGGCGGAACCGGAGATCTTCCTGCAAAAGTACGAGGAGTATCCCCCGGCGGAGGCGGCCGCCCCCGGCCAGGGGCGGAAGATCCTGCTGTCGGACAACTTCCGATCCCGGCCCGAAGTGCTCAGCGGGGTGAATTTCATCTTCCGGAACGTGATGACCCGGGTGGTGGGAGAGCTGGATTATACGGACGCGGAGGCCCTGCGGCCCGGGCGGGCGGATCTGACCCCCGACCCCCGGTACGCCGTGGAGCTGAACTGCGTAGATCTGTCCGCCCTGCCCGACCCAGAGGAGGAGGCCGGGGAGGAGGAGCGGCCGGACAAGGATCTGCTCGCCGCCCGGGCCGCCGCCCGGCGTGTCCGGGAGCTGCTGGCGTCGGGCCTGCCCGTGGGGGACAGGCCGGTGCGGCCGGAGGATATCGTGATCCTGCTGCGCTCCCCCGGCCCGGTGCTGCGGTACTACGCCGCCGCCCTGGATGAGCAGGGCGTCCCCTGGATCAGCGAGGGGGGGCAGGAGTTCTTCGGCACCACCGAGATCTCGGTGGCCATCGCCCTGCTCCAGGTGCTGGACAACCCCCGGCAGGACGTGGCCCTGCTGGCGGCGCTGCGCTCCCCCCTGTTCGACTTCACCCCCGACCGGCTGGCGGCGCTGCGGGCTTGGGGGGAGGGCTCGGTGTACGACTGCCTGTGCGC
This sequence comes from Bacillota bacterium, assembly GCA_021768085.1. Lineage (GTDB taxonomy): Bacteria > Bacillota > Clostridia > Oscillospirales > Oscillospiraceae > Enterenecus. The sequence goes on along the minus strand of JAETOJ010000033.1, from coordinate 39,350 downwards.
CGGGGCGGAGCGGGGGGAGCAGGACTGCGCTCAGTTCCTGGCCCTGCTGGCCGAGCTGCGGGAGCTGGCGGCGGAGGAGGGCAGCCACCGGCTGCTGTGGCGGCTCTACGGGCGGCTGGATATCCCCGCCGTGTTTGCCGCCCTGCCCGACGGGGAGCGGCGGCGGGCCAACCTGATGGCCTTGTACGACGAGGCCGCCCGGTTTGAGAGCGGGGGCCACCGGGGGCTGATGGCTTTCCTGCTCCACCTGAGCCGGATGGCGGAGAACGGCATCCCCGTGCCCGTCCCCGGCGGGGAGGGGGGCGGGGTGCGCCTGCTGTCCATCCACCGCTCCAAGGGGCTGGAGTTCCCGGTGGTGCTGCTGTGCGGCCTGGACAGGCAGTTCAACGAGGCGGACGCCAAGGCCCCCATCCTGTTCCACCCCGACCTGGGGCTGGGCCCCAAGCGGGTGGATCGGCAGCGGGGGCTGCGGTACACCACCATCGCCCGGGACGCGCTGGCCCTGCGGCTCCGGCGGGAGCTGCGCTCGGAGGAGCTGCGGCTGCTCTACGTGGCCATGACCCGGGCGGAACACAAGCTGATCTTGTTTGCCGCCGTCAATGGACGGGGCGGGCAGCTGGCAACCCTGGCGGCCCAGGCCCAGTGCCCGCCGCCCCCCCGGCAGATGGCCTCCGCCCGCTCCATGGCGGAGTGGGTGCTTTCTCCGGCGCTGTGCCGGGGGGACAGCGCCCCCCTGTGGGTGGGGCTGGACGCCCCCCGTCCCCTGCCCCCGGCGGAGGAGGGCCTGCCCTGGGACATCCGGCTGTTGTCCGCCGGGGCCTTCCTGGCCCCCGGGGAGCTGGGGGCTGGGGAGACGACCCAGACCGAGGGCGGCGCGGCCTTGCCGGAGGGGCTGGGGGAGCGGCTGGGGTGGCGCTATCCCCATATGGCCTGCGCGGATATCCCCTCCAAGCTTACCGCCACCCAGCTCAAGGGCCGAGAGAAGGACAGCGAGGCGGCGGAGCACGGGGTGGAGCTGTCCCCCGCCCCGCCCCAGACCGTCCTGCGCCGCCCGGTGTTCCAGGGGGAGCGGCCCCTCACCCCCACCCAGCGGGGCACCGCCCTGCACATGGTGATGCAGTACCTGAACTATGACCGGACGGGCAGCTTTGCCGACATCGCCGATGAGATCACCCGGCTGGTGGAGGGGCAGTACATCACCCCCCAGCAGGGGAACGCGGTGAACCCGGCGGACATTCTGGCCTTTTTCCGGTCGGAGCTGGGCCTGCGGCTGCGGCGCTCCCCCCGGGTGGAGCGGGAGTTCAAATTCTCCCTGCTATGCCCCGCGGCGGACTACTACCCCGAGGCCCCGGCGGGAGAGGAGGTGCTGCTCCAGGGGGTGGTGGACTGCTGGTTCATGGAGGAGGACGGCACCGCCACCGTGCTGGACTTCAAGACCGACCGGGTGGGGCTGGATCAGGTGGACGCCCGGGCAGAGGACTATCGGCCCCAGCTCAAGGCGTACAGCCGCGTCCTGTCCCAGGCGGCGGGGGTGGCGGTGGGCCGGAGGTGCCTGTGGTTCTTCTCCGTCGGGCGGGCGGTGGAGGTGTAATGTGCCCCGCGGCGGGTATGGCAAGGGCCGATGAGGACGTCGGCCCGCCTCCATGATGCCGGAGCGTTTGATATGATACGGAAAAACACCCTGATCTGGAAGCCCTTGACTTCCGGATCAGGGCGTTTTCCAGGGCTCCGGGCCGCCGCGCACCTGGCTTTCCACCCGGCTTTCAGGGCCGGACGGGAAAAATGGCGGGCCGGGGCGATTTTTTCTTGACACCAGCGCGTTAAAGCGTTATACTGTCAGGCGTGGGCCTCCGGGCCCGGCCTTTTGCCGCCAGCACTTTGACGGCTAAAAGCAGTAAAGCAACCCAAATGGAGGAATTCAGAATGAAAAAATTGTCCAAACTCACCGCGCTGCTGCTGGCGCTGACCATGGCCCTGTCTCTGGCCGCCTGCTCCAACAACCCCGGCGCGGCCGATACCCAGCCCGCCGAGACCAAAGACTCCCAGGGCGAGCCCGCCGGCGACGGCAAGACCTACACCGTGGGCATCTGCCAGCTGGCCCCCCACGAGGCGCTGGACGCCGCCACCCAGGGCTTCAAAGACGCCCTCATCGAGAAGCTGGGCGAGGGCAACGTGAAGTTCGAGGAGGGCAACGCCAGCGGCGACTCCAGCCTGTGCCCCACCATCATTGACGGCTTCGTGTCCAAGAAGGTGGATCTGATCCTGGCCAACGCCACCGCTCCCCTTCAGGCCGCCGCCTCCGCCACCAGCACCATCCCTGTGCTGGGCACCTCCGTCACCGACTATGCCACCGCCCTGGAGATCAGCGACTGGAACGGCACCGTGGGCACCAACGTGTCCGGCACCTCCGACCTGGCCCCCCTGGATCAGCAGGCCGCCATGATCCAGGAGATCTTCCCCGACGCCCAGACCGTGGGCCTGCTCTACTGCTCCGGCGAGCCCAACTCCGCCTATCAGTGCGACGTGATCGAGGGCCACCTGAAGGGCATGGGCTACGAGGTCAAGCGGTTCGCCTTCAATGACACCAACGACGTGGCCGCCGTCACCCAGACCGCCTGCGAGGGCAGCGACGTGATCTATATCCCCACCGACAACACCGCCGCCGACAACACCGAGGCCATCGCCAACGTGGTGCTGCCCGCCAAGGTGCCCGTGGTGACCGGCGAGGAGGGCCTGTGCAAAGGGTGCGGCGTGGTGACGCTGACCATCAGCTATTACGACATCGGCCACATCGCCGGCGAGATGGCCTACGACATCCTGATGAACGGCGCGGACGTGTCCACCATGCCGGTGAAGTCCGCCCCCCAGGTGGTGAAGAAGTATAACGCCGCCAACTGCGAGACCCTGGGCATCACCGCCCCCGAGGGCTACGAGGCCATTGCGGCGGAGTAACGCACCAATCATCCAAACCGGCCAGCTGGGGCGAGGCGGGAAGGGGAGCTTCCCCTTCCCGCCTGTTCCCGGCCTTTGCCGTCTTTGTGCTGTTTCCAAACTTTAGATTGAAACCGGGGGGAAACTTGTGGCTTTCCTGACTTCTCTGCTCAACTCCATGCCCGGGGCCGCGGCCCAGGGCCTCGCCTGGGGCGTGATGGCCATTGGCGTGTATATTACCTATAAGATTATGGACATCGCCGACCTGACGGTGGACGGCTCCCTGGGCACCGGGGCGGCCGTGTGCGTCCTGCTCACCCTCAACGGGGCGCCGGTGGGCGTGGCCATGGTGTGCGCCGTACTGGCGGGGCTGCTGGCGGGGCTGGTCACCGGCCTGCTCCACACCGCCTGCGGTATCCCCGCCATCCTGTCCGGCATCCTGACCCAGCTGGCCCTGTACTCCGTGAACCTGCGGATTATGGGCTGGGGCACCGGGGGCGGCAGGGCCAACCTGCCCATCAGTGTGGACAAGTACGGCCTGCTGGTGTCCGCCCGCTATGTGCGGGATTTGGCCCTAAACAACCCGCTGATCCCGCTGGCTGTCTTTACGGTGGTGGTTATCGCCGTGCTGTACTGGTTCTTCGGCACCGAGCTGGGCTGCGCCCTGCGGGCCACCGGCTCCAACGGCAATATGGCCCGGGCCCAGGGCATCAGCACCAACCTGTGCAAGGTGCTGGGGCTGATGGTGTCCAACGCCCTGGTGGCGCTGGCCGGGGCGCTGCTGGCCCAGTACCAGGGGTTTGCCGACGTGAACATGGGCCGGGGTGCCATCGTCATCGGCCTGGCCGCCGTGATCATCGGCGAGGTGCTGTTCTCCAAGGTGTTCCGCAACTTCGCGCTGAAGCTGCTGGCCTGCGCCATCGGCGCGGTGATCTACTACATCGTGATCCAGTTTGTGCTGCGGCTGGGGCTGTCCACCGACGATCTGAAGCTGCTCACCGCCCTGGTGGTGGCCATGTTCCTGGCGGTGCCCCACTGGAAGGGGCGGTACTTTGCCAAAAAGGTGATCCCGGCGGGAAAGGGGGGCAGCGCTCATGCTTGACGTGCAGAATATCTACAAGACCTTCAACCCCGGCACCGTTAACGAAAAGACGGCGCTGAACGGGGTGTCCCTCACCCTGGAGGACGGGGATTTCGTCACCGTCATCGGCGGCAACGGGGCGGGCAAGTCCACCCTGCTCAACGCGGTGGCGGGGGTGTGGCCGGTGGACTCCGGCACCATCTCCATCGGTGGCGCGGACGTGACCAAGCTGCCCGAGCACAAGCGGGCCAAGTATATTGGCCGGGTGTTCCAGGATCCCATGATGGGCACCGCCGCCACCATGCAGATTGAGGAGAACCTGGCCCTGGCTTCCCGCCGGGGCCGGGGCCGCACCCTCCGCCCCGGCATCACCCGGGACGAGCGGGAGCACTACCGGGAGGTGCTCAAAATTCTGGATCTGGGGCTGGAGGATCGCCTCACCTCCAAGGTGGGGCTGCTGTCCGGCGGGCAGCGGCAGGCCCTCACCCTGCTGATGGCCACCCTGCAAAAGCCCGACCTGCTGCTGCTGGACGAGCACACCGCGGCGCTGGATCCCAAGACGGCGGCCAAGGTGCTGGAGGCCACCGAGCGCATTGTCCAGAAGGATAAGCTCACCACCCTGATGATCACCCACAACATGAAGGACGCCATCGTCCACGGCAACCGGCTGATCATGATGTACGAGGGGCGCGTCGCCCTGGACATCGCCGGGGAGGATAAGAAGAAGCTCACCGTGGAGGATCTGCTGGCCCGGTTCGGCCAGGCCACCGGCTCGGACGAGGCGGACGACAAGCTGCTGCTGGGCTGACCGCTCCTTCCAAACGAACAAAGCGCCGCCCCGGCAGATTAGGGGCGGCGCTTTTGTTTGATGGAATAAAAAATAAATCTTGATTTTAATATTATTTATGTTATACTTGATTTTATGAAAGGAGTGGCAGCGTTGGATCGACTTCCTGCCTGGATGGAAAACCTGGAGGACGAGGACGCGGCCTTTATCCGGCGCTTTGTGCTGGCCTCCGGGTCGCTGAAGGAGATGGCGGCGCAGTACGGGGTGAGCTACCCCACGGTGCGGCTGCGGCTGGATCGGCTGATCCAGAAGATCCGGCTGGCGGAGGCGATCCAGGCCGATCCCTACGAGGCGCTGGTGAAGCGGCTGGCGGTGGACGACAAGCTGGACTTTGGCACGGCCAAGCTGCTGATCCGCGAATATCGCAAAACGAAGGAGGAATGACCCATGGGCAGCGGGTTCCACTTTGAGGAGGGCGAGGCTCTCGTCACCATAAACGGGCCGGATATTCCGGTATTCCTGGCGGTGATGGCGGCGGCGCTGGCGCTGGAGATCTTCCTGTCGCTGAAAAAGGACGGGCGGCTGGGGCTGGTGCTGCCGGGACTGTGGCTGATTTGGCGGGTGGGGGTGCTGCTCAGCCGGGTTGCCATGCTCAGCGCCGAGGGCAGGCTGTCGGACTATACCGGGCGGCTGTTTCTCGCCCTGCTGGTGGAGAACCTCCCCACCCTGCTGCTGCTCCTCGCCTACGGCGCGTGCCGGCTGGGCAAGCGCTGGAAAACCATAGGGCAGTTGAAAAAAACTCGTATTCAGGATCTTTAGGGCAAACTGCCCCGCCGGTTTTCCGGCGGGGCAGTTTTATGCTTTGGCACAGGTCAGCTCGGCAAACTGCCCGTATTGCCTGACCCCCTCCAGCCGGAACCGCCGGAGGGCTTCCTGCTGCGTAAACAGCGGAATGCCGTCCCCCAAGAGAACCGGGGCAATTTGCAGAATGAGGCAATCCACCATGCCGCAGTCCAGCAGAGGGGCCAGCACCGTGCCGCCGCCAATGACCCAGATGTTCTGATCCCGGCCCAGCGCCGCCACGAAGTCCGGCACGCTGCCGCTGACAGGGGTGAAGCCGGTCCGGGAGAAGGCGGCGTCATGGGTGAACACATAATTCCGGGTGGTGGGGTAAACAGTTTCCGGGGCCCCCAGGGACTCCACCTCCCGGAACGTCCGGCGGCCCATGATGGTCACGTCCATCCGCCGGTAGAAGTCCTCGTAGCCGGTGTCCTCTGCGGCGCCGGTCTGGTGGAGCCAGTCCAGGCCGTGGTTTTTGTCGGCCAGATAGCCGTCCAGGGTGACGCAGCCATAAAAACAGACGCTCATACAACCCCTCCAAACTGATGATTGGTCCAGTATAGCACAGGCCGGCCCAAAGGACAAGCGGCAGAAACAGGAGCCCGGGACAAAGATTCCTCTTGACAAACCCAAAGAATAAGCATATGCTTATCATCAGAAAGAAAGTTTAGGAGTGAGGCCCATGACCCAGCGGGAACGGCAGATCCTCCGGTGGATTGAGGAAAACCCCCTGATCTCCCAGCAGGAGCTGGCGGACAGGGCGGGTATCGCCCGCTCCTCGGTGGCGGTGCATATCTCCAACCTGATGAAAAAGGGCCACATCGCCGGCAAGGGCTACATCGTCACCTCCGCCCCCTACGCGGTGGTGGTGGGCGGGGTCAATATGGACATCGGCGGCGCCTCCGCCGCCCCGCTGGTGGCCGCCGACTCCAACCCCGGCGTGGTGCGCATGAGCCTGGGGGGCGTGGGCCGGAACATCGCTCACAACATGGCCCTGCTGGGGCTGGACGCGCGGATGCTCACCGCCTTCGGGGACGACCTGTACGCCCAGCGCATTGCCGCCTCCTGCGGGGAGCTGGGCATCGACATCAGCCGCTCCCTTCAGGTGCCCGGGGGGCGCACGTCCACCTACCTGTTCATCGCCGACGAGGGCGGGGAGATGCGGCTGGCCCTGTCCGACATGGAGATCTACCGGCACATCACCCCGGCCTTCCTGGCCTCCCGGGCCCCGCTGCTGCAAAACGCCCAGCTGGTGATTGTGGATACCAACATCCCCGCCGACGCCATCCGCTGGATTGCCGAGCACGTCACCCCGCCCATCTTCGCCGACCCGGTGTCCACCGCCAAGGCGGAACGCCTGGGGCCCGTGCTGGGGAAGCTCCACACGCTCAAGCCCAACCGCATGGAGGCGGAGCTGCTGTCCGGCGTGGCCATCACCGACGAGGCCAGCCTGAACCGGGCGGCGGACGTTCTGCTGGACACCGGCCTGCGGCGGGTGTTCCTCTCCCTGGGGGGAGAGGGGGTGCTGGCGGCGGATCACAGCGGCCGGGTGCGGCTGCCCTGCCTGCCGGGGAAGCGGGTGAACACCACCGGCTGCGGGGACGCCTTTATGGCGGCGCTGGCCTGGGCCTACCTGGAGGGCACCGATCTGGAGGGCACCGCCCTGGCGGGTTCGGCGGCGGCGTCCATCGCCATGGAGAGCGCCGAGACCATCAACGAGGCCATGAGCGTGGAGGCCTTGACGGCGCGGATGGGTAAAGGGCCTTCTTTTTCTTTTTGAAAAAAGAAAAAGAAGCAAAAAGAAAAACTTGAACCGCGAAACTGCGTTTCGCTCTGGAGTTTAGAATACATTATTTTTTAGGAGGAGTTTGCTGTGAACAAGTATTTGGACGTTTCCCCCGAGGTGGCCGAAGCCCTGGCCAACCACAAGCCCGTGGTGGCCCTGGAGTCCACCATCATCTCCCACGGAATGCCCTATCCCCAGAATGTAGAGACCGCTCTGGCGGTGGAGAACATCATCCGGGAGAACGGCGCCGTCCCCGCCACCATCGCCGTCATCGGCGGGCGGCTGAAGGCGGGCTGCACCAAGGAGGAGATCGAGTACCTGGGCAAGGCGGGCACGTCCGTGGCCAAGGCCAGCCGCCGGGATCTGGCGGTGCTGTGCGCCCGGGGGCAGGACGGGGCCACCACCGTCACCACCACCATGATCATCGCCCACATGGCGGGCATCAAGGTATTCGCCACCGGCGGCATCGGCGGCGTGCACCGGGGGGCGGAGACCACCATGGACATCTCCGCCGACCTGGAGGAGCTGGCCCATACCCCCGTCATGGTGGTGTGCGCCGGGGCGAAGTCCATCCTGGATCTGGGCCTCACCCTGGAGTACCTGGAGACCCACGGTGTGCCTGTGCTGGGCTTCGGTACGGAGGAGCTGCCCGCCTTCTACACCCGGCACAGCGGCTTTCAGGTGGACTACCGGGTGGACACCCCCCAGGAGCTGGCGGCGGCCTTCCGGGCCAGCTTGGAGCTGGGCTTTGAGGGCGGGATGCTGGTGACCAACCCCATCCCGGAGGAGTACTCCATGGATCCGGCGGTGATCAACGCCGCCATCGACGAGGCTCTGCGGCAGGCCAAGGGCAACGGCATCCACGGCAAGGAAACCACCCCCTTCCTGCTGGCCAAGGTGAAGGAGCTCACCGGCGGGGACAGCCTGGACTCCAACATCCAGCTGGTGTTCAACAATGCGAGGGTGGCGGCCCAGACCGCCGCCTGTCTGGCGAAATAAAAAGAGCGCCCTGTCCGGGTTCCCCCGGGCGGGGCGTTTTTATACGGAAAAAGCCCTTGCATTTTCCAGCCGGATCAGATAAAATGAGGGCGGAAGCATAAAAGGCGGCAGGCCATGGGGTGTAGCGAGCACCCCACGGCCCTGCGCGAGTGAGGCACCACTCAATACAGCGATAAATAATCGTACCACGGGCCTATTATATCCGTTTTCCGCCGGAATAGCAAGGCGAGAAATTGGGATAGGCTTTGTGTTCGCGTTGATTTTCAAGGCGGTGTTGGGTATTCAAACTCGACACCGCTTTTTATGTTTCCGGCAGGCTGCCGGGGGCGGGCGCACGGCCTGTCCCGGGCCGGTCTGTTGGAGACATAACTTTGTGAAGGAGAGAGGATGCATGAAAAAACGGTTTACGGCAATTTTCCTGGCGCTGGCCTTGTGTATCGGGCTGATTGTTCCGGCCTTCGCGTCCGCAGTCCCGTCTGTGGCGGGGGAAAAGCTCAGCGGGGTGAACCAGCGGATCTATCAGGAGATGAAAGACGTTGTCGAGAAGGTGGCCGGGGGGAAGCAAACCAGCACAGAAACCGACCTCCTAATGGAGAAGGGGGAAATGGAGTGGTCGGTGCAGGAGTTGGGCCTTTCCAGCGTTGATGATGAGAAACTGGAAGACGCGCTGAACAAAAAAGTCAATGAAGTATTGGATAAGGTTTATACCTGCTTAGAGATGGATCTCCCCTTTGAGATGTTTTGGGCGAATAACTCTTGGAGTTGGTATTGGTACCAGCAGCATACCGACAGCACCGTTTGGATCACGAGCCTAACCGTTTCCTTTGATGTGTCTCCCGATTATCGGGGCAGCAGCAAGACCACGGTAGACCCGGCTAAGATTGCCCAGGCCAATGCGGTCAAAGGGAAGGCGGAATCCATCGTCCGGGCGAATGCGGGCAAGTCCGATTATGAAAAGCTGGTAGCCTACCGGGACGAAATCTGCGCACTGAATACCTATAACGACGACGCTTACAACGCTTTGATGAAAGACGATTCTGTATATGGAAATCCTTGGCAGTTAATTTACGTCTTTGATGGCAATCCCAGAACCAACGTGCTGTGCGAGGGCTACGCCAAAGCGTTTAAATATCTATGTGACCTGTCTGATTTTGACGGGGACGTGGCCTGCTACATTGCCGAAGGCACTGAAGGCAACGACAATCATATGTGGAACGTGGTTCGCATGGAGGACGGGAAGTTTTACATAGCGGACATCACCTACAGTGACAACAGCCGGATCGGAAAAGACAGCGTGTTTATGGCCAATGCCTCCGGAAATGGGCGGAAGTACGTCGTTTCCGCCGGCAGCCAGCGGTATACCTACACTTATCGCAACGATCAGGAGGGCCTGTTCACCGATGGCTTCCTGCCCATAAGCTCCACGCCTTACACGCCGGACAGCCAGCCGTCAACGCCCACCCCCACCTTCACCGACGTAGACGCCGGAACGTGGTATGCCGACGCCGTGGACTGGGCGGTGTCCAAGGACATTACCAACGGCACCGGGGACGGAAAGTTCTCCCCCACCCAGCAGTGCACCCATGCCCAGATCCTGACCTTCCTTTACCGTGCCAGCCGCGGCGAGGGCAAGGCCGAGAACGCCGACATGGTCAAGGCCCAGGCCTGGGCCTTGCAAAAAGGAATGATTGACAGCGGCTTTGACGGCAGCGCGTTCTGCACCCGGGCTGACGCGGTCAATTACATCTGGCAGGCCCTGGGTAAGGAGGACGCCAAGGCCAGCAGCTTCACCGACGTGCCCGCCGGCGCCGTCTACGCCAAGGCGGTGGACTGGGCGGTGGACAACGGCGTCACCAACGGCACCAATACTGCCCAAACCGAATTCAGCCCGGGCAGGGTTTGCGACCGGGGCACCATCGTCACCTTCCTCCACCGGGCCTATGTGTCCGAGGCCCGTCTGTCCGCCTAACCGATACACAACCAAACAAGCGGCGGGAGGATATCCTCCCGCCGCTTTGCTCTGCCGTGCTCACCGGGCCCTCCGCCCGGAGGCCCCGGGTATGCTCAGCTCGTCCCGGTATTTCGCCACCGTCCGCCGGGAGATGGGGCAGCCCTCCGCCGCCAGCGCCTCGCACAGCTTCTGGTCGGACAGGGGATGGGCCTTGTCCTCCCCGTCGATGAGGCGGCGCAGAAGCGCTTTGGCCGCCGCACCCCCCATGTCGCCCCCGGCGCCCCCCCGGGAGAAGAAGTACCCCAGGGGATACACCCCCCGCTGGCACTGCAAATACTTCTCCCGCACGGCCCGGCTGACGGTGGACTCGTGGACGCCCACCGCGTCCGCTACGTCCGCCATCCGCAGGGGGCGCAGGGCCTGCTCCCCTTGGCGGAAGAAGTCCTCCTGCCGATCCACGATGGCCTGGGCGCAGCGCAGCAGGGTGTCCTGCCGCTGGGCGATGGCGCCCAGCACATCCTGGGCGGCCTGCACCTTTTTGCGCAGGTAGTCCTTCACCTCCGGCTGGCCGGAATTGGCCAGCAGCTCCTTATAATAGCCGTTGATCTGGAAGGCGGGCCGCTCCCCCGCCCGGGTGCGGGCGGTGAAATGACCGTCCTTCTCCTCCACGAACACATCGGGGTAGACGTAGGGGGTCTGTCCCGGCTGGTCAAACACCGCCCCCGGCCGGGGCTCCAGCTCCCGGATGGTTTTCAGGGCGGAGAGCACCTCGTCCACCGAAACGCCCAGCTTGTCCGCAATGAAGCGGTAGCGGCATCGGGCCAGGGGCTCCAGATGCTCCCGGACGATGGCCAGGGCGGGGCCGTCCACCCCTGCCCGCTCCAGCTGGAGGGCCAGGCACTGGGACAGGCTGTCCGCCCCCACCCCGGCGGGCTCCAGGGTGCGCAGCACCGCCAGGCCCTCCTTCAGCAGGGGCAGGGGGATGCCGCTGTCCCGGGCCAGCTCGTTTAGGGGCGGGCGCAGATAGCCGTCCCCGTCCAGGCAGGAGGCCAGGAACTCCACCGTCCGGGCGGTGTCCCCGTCCAGCCGCAGCCTGTCCAGCTGCCGGGACAGGAACTGGGGCAGGGTCTCCTCCAGCCCGCCGCTGACGCCGATCCGGGCGATGGGGTCGTCCTCATACTCCCACAGGCCCTGGTAATAGCGGTTCTGCCGGTCGGTGTCCGCCAGCCAGCGCAGGTGCTGGAGGCGGGGATCCTCCCGGATGTCCTCCGCGGGGGCGGGGGGATCGTTCAGATCCACCACCGGGTTTTCCTGGGAGAGCTCCTGTAGATAGTCCCGCAGCTCCAGGGCGCTCATTTGCAGCATTTCCAGCCGCTGGATCTGCCGCTGATCCAGCTGCTGTACCTGTTTTTGGAGCAGCTCCATGGCCCCGTTCTCCCTTCTGGCCCGGGAAATCCCCGCGGGTTATTTTTTGCCGAAGGGCCACCAGCCCTTGCGATCCTGTTTCTGCTCCGGCTTTTGGGGGGCCGGGGCGCTGCCCGCCGTCATGCGCTCCAGGGCCTCTTTGGCCCGCTTGTTGCCCTTGCCTGCTGCCTGTCGGTAGAGCTCCCGGGCCTTTTCCAGATCCCGCTCCACGCCGGAGCCCTGCTCATAACACTGGCCCAGCAGGTGCATGGCCCTGGTGTTGCCCTTGTCCGCCGCCTTCTGAAAGAGCTGGACGGCCCGGGCCTTGTCCCGCTTCACACCGAAGCCCCGAAGGTAGCACTCCCCCAGGGAACAGGAGCCGTCCGAATGCCCGCCCTGGTCGGACAGGATGTAAAGCCGCACCGCCTCGGCGGGATCCTTGCCCACCCCGTAGCCGTTTTCATAGCACTCGCCCAGCAGGAACTGTGCCCGGGCATAGCCCTGGTCGGCGGCCCGCCGGAACCACTGGACGGCCTGCTCGTTGTCCTCCTCCACGGTGATGCCGTGGTAGTAGAAGAAGCCCAAATTGCACTGGGCCCGGGCGTTGCCCCGCTCCGCCGCCTGCCGGTAGAGCTCCCGGGCCTTCTCTTTGTCCTGCTCCACCCCCCGGCCCAGCTCATAGCACAGGCCCAGGGAGCAGGTGGAGGCAGCGTAGCCCCCCCGGTGGCCGATCTCGTAGAGGCGGACGGCCTCGTCTATGTCCTTGTCCACGCCGTAGCCGTACTCGTGGCACTCGCCCAGCAGGAAGTGGGCCCGGGCACTGCCCTGCTTGGCCGCTTCCCGGAACCATTTGACGGCCTCGTTGTCGTCCATGTCCACGCCGATGCCCTGGTACAGGCAGAAGCCGTAGTTGCACTGCCCCCAGGAGCTGCCGGCCTCCGCTGCCTCCTTGTAGAGGGCGGCGGCCCGGGCCTTGTCCTGGGCCACTCCCTTGCCGAACTCATAGCAAGTGCCCAGGGCGCAGGTGGCGGTGGCGTAGTGCTGCTCGTGGGACTTCCGGTACAGCTCCACCGCCTTTTCCAGATCGACCTCCACCCCGTACCCGTTTTCATAGCACTCGCCCAGCAGCTGCTGGGCCCGGGCCTGGCCGGCCTCGGCGGCCTTGGCAAACCACTTGACGGCCTCCACGTTGTCCTCCGGCACGCCGATGCCCTGGTAGTAGCAGAAGCCCAGGTTGCACTGAGCCCGGACATAACCCGCCTCCGCCGCCTGCCGGTAGAGCTCTACCGCCCGGGATCGATCCTGCTCCACGCCGGTGCCCAGCTCATAGCACAGGCCCAGGGAGCAGGTGCCCGCCGGGAAGCCCGCCTCGTGGGACTGCCGGAACAGCTCTGCCGCCTTGTTCTCGTCCTTGTCCACGCCGTAGCCGTTGTCATAGCACTCGCCCAGCAGTTGGAGGGCCCGGGGATAGCCCTGGTCGGCGGCGGCCTGGAACCAGTGGACGGCCTCCTTGTCGTCCACCGCCGTGCCGATACCCTGGTAGTAGCAGAAGCCCAGATTGCACTGGGCCCGGGCCTCCCCCGCCTGGGCGGATTTTAGGTACAGCTCCACGGCCTTGGCCTTGTCCATCTCCACGCCGGTGCCCAGCTCATAGCACAGCCCCAGGGCGCAGGTGCCCGCCGGGAAGCCCTTCTCGTCGGCCTGTATGTAAAGCTCCACCGCCCGGGCCGGATCCTGAACCACGCCGAAGCCCGCCTCATAGCACTGGCCCAGCAGGAACAGCGCCCTGCCGTGGCCCTGCTGGGCGGACTTGTCAAACCAATAGGCGGCCTGATCGTTGTCCTCCGCCACGCCGATGCCCCGGTAGTAGCAGAAGCCCAGGTTGCACTGGGCCCGGGCGTCCCCGGCGTCCGCTGCCTGCTGGTAGAGCTCCACCGCCCGGTTCAGATCCTGCTCCACCCCCCGGCCCAGCTCGTAGCACAGGCCCAGGGAGCAGATGCTGGGGGGATAGCCCCCGTCGCTGGCCGCCTGGTAGAGCCGCAGGGCCTTGGCCTGGTCGGCCTCCACGCCGTAGCCGAAGTCGTAGCAGTCGCCCAGCAGGCCCAGGGCCCGGGGGTAGCCCTCCTCCGCCGCCAGCTCAAACCAGTGGACGGCCTGTTTGTCGTCCACCTCGGTGCCGATGCCCCGGTAGTAGCAGAAGCCCAGATTGCACTGGGCGGGGACGTAGCCCCGCTCCGCCGACTGCCGGTACAGCTCCACCGCCCGGGGGCGATCCTCCTCCACCCCGGTGCCCAGCTCGTAGCACAGGCCCAGGGCGCAGATGGCGGGGGGATAGTCGTCGTCCCCGTCCCCGCAGGCCTTCTGGTAGAGCTGGGCGGCACGTGCCTCGTCCTTGTCCACCCCGGTGCCGTACTCGTAGCACTGGCCCAGCAGGAAGGTGCCCCGGAGGAAGCCCTCCTCATCAGCTCGGCGGTAGAGCTCCACCGCCTTTTTCTCGTCCTTTTCCACGCCGATGCCCCGGTCGTAGCACACGCCCAGGGAGCAGGTGCCCGCGTCGTACCCCTGCTCATGGGCGGCGCGGTAGAGCTCCACGGCCTTCTCCTCGTCCTTTTCCACCCCAAGGCCGCTCTCAAAGCACTCGCCCAGGAGAGTCTGGGCCCGGGGGTACTCCTGCTGGGCGGCCTTGGCGAACCAGCTCACCGCCTCGGCGTAGTCCTTTTCCACCCCGATGCCCCGGTAGTAGAAGAAGCCCAGGTTGCACTGGGCGGGGGCGTAGTCCGCCTCCCCCGCCTCTCGGTACAGCTCCGCCGCCCGCAGCTTGTCCATCTCCGCGCCGTTGCCCAGCTCGTAGCACAGCCCCAGCTCACACTGGGCGGGGGGATAGCCCTGATCCGCCGCCAGGGTGAGCTCCCGCACGCCCTTTTCCGGATCCTTTTCCACGCCAATGCCCCGCAGCCAGCACAGGCCCAGGCTGTACTGAGCGGAGATGTGATCCCCCTCTGCCGCCCGGGTGAACCACTGGAAGGCCAGCTCCCCGTCCCGGGGGGCGCCGCCGGTGCCGTTGCAGTAGTTCATGGCCACCTTGTACTGGGCGTCCAGATCCCCCTCCTCGGCGGCCTCCAGCAGCTCCCGGAAGGACTGCTCCTTTTTGGCCGACACGTCGGCCAGGCTCTGGATGACCTCCGGGTTGATATATACCATCATGGTGTCCTGCTCCTGCCCGCCGGGCAGGCCGCTGTTTTTTTCCTCCGCCATGGTGTCCGCTTCCTTTCCGATCCCTGCCGCGCTCCGCGGTGATTTCTTGTTATTATATCAAACGGGCCGTGTTTTTACAAGAGCGCGGGCGGGTGTGTGCGGCTCCAATTTTTCGGGTTTCCGCGGCGGGCGTACATACTTATGGGCAAAAAAGAAAACCCGGAAAGTTCCGGGTTTTCTTTATTCTTAGCTTTTTCTTACTTGAAGTACCGCTCCAGCAGGCCCTTCAGAGCCTTGCCGTGGCGGGCCTCGTCGCGCGCCATCTCGTGGACGGTGTCGTGGATGGCGTCCAGGCCGTTCTTCTTGGCGCAGGCGGCCAGGTCGAACTTGCCCTGGGTGGCGCCGAACTCGCAGTCCACCCGCCAGGCCAGGTTCTTGGCGGTGCTGGCCTTCATGTTGGGCTCCAGCTCCTCGCCCAGCAGCTCGGCAAACTTGGAGGCGTGCTCGGCCTCCTCATAGGCGGCCTTCTCCCAGTACAGGCCGATCTCGGGGTAGCCCTCGCGATGGGCGATGCGGGCCATGCACAGATACATACCCACCTCGGAGCACTCGCCGTTGAAGTTAGCCATCAGCTGCTCCAGGATGTACTTCTTGTCCTCGTCGCTGATGTCGGGGTTGTTCTTCACGGTCTTGGCGTAGATGCCGTACTCATGCTCGGCGGCCAGCTTCATCTCGCCCTCCTGCAGGGTGAACTTGGAGCCGGCGACATGGCACACGGGGCACTCGGCGGGGGGGTTCTCACCCTCATAGACATAGCCGCACACGGGGCAGATCCATTTTTTCATGATAGTTTTCCTCCAATGTTAAAAATCTTCGCAGTCCTTGCACAGGCCGCGGATGACGAACTCACAGCGCTGGGCCGTGAATCCGTATTGCACGCCCAGCCGCTCCACGCAGCCCTCCCCCGGCGAGAGCTGGGGCAGATCCGCGACGCGGCCGCAGCGGTTGCAAATAAAGTGGGAATGGGGACGGGTGTGCCCGTCGTACCGCTCCTGACCGTTCACCGTCCCCACCCGCAGCGCCAGCCCCTGCTCGCACAACTGGGCCAGATTGCGGTAGACGGTGGCCAGACTCAGGCCGGGATAGTCCGGCTTCAGGGCGCGGTATACCTGCTCCGCCGAGGGGTGCCGATCGGTACCCCGGAGCAGGGCGAGCATGGCGTCCCGTTTTTTGCTCTGTCGGACAATCGCCATAAAAACAAATCCTTGTGGTTTTGGTGAGAGCTTAATAGGAATCATTCCTGTTAAGGATAGTACCACAAGCCGCGGCGTTTGTAAAGTCTTTTTTTCAAGAAAATAGAAAAAATTTTGCCGCCCCAGGGAATCCGTGCCGCTCACTCCAGCAGCATCACCAGATCGTCCAGGCTGAGGGAGGGATTCAGCGCCAGGCTCACCGCGTAGCCCAGCACCTTTCCCAGGTCGGCCACCCGCTGATCCACCTCCCGGGGGGTGACGAAGAACTCCTCCCCGCCCGGCAGATCCCCCCGATCCGTCCCGGTGTGCCCCGCCCGCTCCAGCAGATCCAGGGCCAGGGTGGCCCCGTCCACCACCGTGGGCACCCCCACCGTCAGCACCGGTACCCCCAGGGTCTCCCGGTTCAGGGGCCGGCGGTGGTTGCCCACGCCGGAGCCGGGGATCACCCCGGTGTCCGACAACTGCACCGTCCGGCACAGCCGATCCAGCGAGCGGGAGGCCAAGGCGTCCACCGCCACCACGCAGGCGGGCCGCAGCTCCGCCGCCAGGGCCTGGGCGATGAGGCTGCTCTCCAGCCCGGTGGAGGCCAGCACCCCCGGGGCCGCCGCCGCCACCGGCCGCAGGTGGCCGAAGTGCTCCGGGATGTTCTCCACCAGGTGCCGGGTGACCAGCAGGTGATCCACGGACAGCGGGCCGATGAGGTCGGGGGTCACCGTCCGGCTGCCCAGGCCCATTACCAGGGCGGGGCCGGACGGGGGCAGCAGGGGCCGCAGCTCCGCCGCCACCGCCCCCACCGCCCGCTGGAAGGCCCCCTCCTCCCGGCGGAGCAGCCCGTCCAGCTCGATGGTGATATACACGCCCTCCGGCTTGCCCAGGGCCTGGGCCCCCTCCGGGCTCTCGATGGAGACGGCGCTGACCTGAAAGCCGTCCCGTTCCCGCTCCTCCCCCCGGACGCCGGACAGGGCGGCGGCGTCCTTGGCCCCCTCCCGCCAGAGCTGATGGGCCTCCACCGCCAGATCGGTGCGGCGCTGTGTCATAAAGATTCCCCCTTCAACCCAATATCTTGTGGCTATCCGCGGCTTATGGGGCTATTTTCTGCGGCGGCAAACTTTCTATGCGAAAAAGTGAAAAAAGGTGTTGCAATTTTTTTCTCTTAATGTTAAAATACATATCTGCGGCGGCAAACCGCCGTAATCATGATGAAAAAATCGGAGGAGGTGTTTGGTTTGCCCAATATCAAGTCTGCCAAGAAGCGCGTCCTGGTGAATACCACCAAGGCCGCCCAGAACAAGGCGCAGAAGTCCGCCCTCAAGACCCATCTGAAGAAGTTTGAGGCCGCGGTGGCCGGCGGCAACCGCAGCGAGGCCGATGCCGCGTATAAGGTGGCCGTCAAGGCCGTGGATCAGGCCGCCGCCAAGGGTCTGCTGCACAGCAACAACGCTGCCAACAAAAAGAGCGCCATGACCCTGAAGCTGAACAAGCTGGCCTGAAGCGCGCGCTTCCCAAGCAAATGAAAAAGCCGTCTGCCATCCGGCAGGCGGCTTTTTTGCCCCCCGGCAAAAAGCGCCCCCGCGGCGGCGGGGGCGCAAAGAACGCGGGGCGCGGTATGGCCGGTCACTCCGCCAGGGCGGCGGTGATAATCGCCATGGAGTAGTTCCCCATGGGCCCTGCCCATGGGGGCCCCAGAAAATTGCAAATGCTCGGCGGAAGTGAATTCCGCCTGGGCGGCCCGCTTCGCGGGCGGAGGTCTACTCCACGTCGAAACCTGCTCACTCCGCTAAAGCGGCGGTGATAATCGCCATGGAGTAGACCTCCAGGGCGTTGCAGCCCCGGGACAGGTCGTTGATGGGGGCGTTCAGCCCCAGCAGGATGGGGCCGTAGGCGTCGAAGTTACCCATGCGCTGGGCGATCTTATAGCCGATGTTGCCCGAGGTGATCTCCGGGAAGATGAAGGTGTTGGCGTAGCCCGCCACCGGGGAGCCGGGGAACTTCAGCTGGCCCACGGAGGGGCTGACGGCGGCGTCGAACTGGAGCTCGCCATCCACGGGGAAGTCCAGCATCATGTCCTGGAGCCGCTTGGTAGCGTTGCGCATTTTATCCACCACGGGGCCCTTGCCGGAGCCGTTGGTGGAGTAGCTGAGCATGGCCACCTTGGGATCCACGCCGAAGATCCGGGCGCACTTGGCCACCTCTTGGGTGATCTCGATGAGCTCGTCCTCGGTGGGATCGATGTTGATGGCGCAGTCGCCCATGGCCAGCACCTGGTTGCCGCCGGTGGCGAAGGGCCGCACCAGAATGAAGCAGGAGGAGACGATCTTGTTGCCCGGCTTGGTCTTGACAAGCTGGAGGGCGGGGCGCACGGTGTCGGCGGTGGAGTAGGTGGCGCCGCCCAGCAGGCAGTCCGCCTTGCCCATGGCCACCAGCATGGTGCCGAAATAGTTGGCCTTGAGCAGGGCCTCCCGGCACTCGTCGGCGGTCATCTTTCCCTTGCGCAGCTCCACCATCTTGTCCACCATCTCGTCCATGCCCTCATAGGTGGCGGGATCCAGCACCTGGACGTCCCGCACGTTGAGGCACTCTCGCTCGGCGGCGGCCAGGACCTCCTCCTTGTTGCCGATGAGGATGGGGGTGAGGAAGGTGCCGGACAGCAGGCGGGCGGAGGCCTCCAGAATGCGGGGATCGGAGCCCTCGGTGAACACGATGGTCTTGGGGTTGTGCTTCAGTTTTTGAATCAGTTTTCGGAACATAATTGTTACCTCCCAGTCAGGTTTGCCGGCGCGGCGTAAAAACCGCTTTGAACATAATGTATCACCGTTTCCCCCATTTTTCAAGGGGGAGCACGGAGATTTTCGCAAATGACGTGCTCAGGAGTGGGCGCCCTGACAGCCGCCGCAAAAAAAGTTTTGACGGGGCAAGATGGCAAAACACCCTTTACAAACCGTTTTTTCGTGGGTATACTATACCTGCTGTACTTGGGCGGCCTGTGCCCTGCCGCCCCATGCTGACGCCGCCCGGATCTGCCGGACGGACCCTATGAGGAATCGCCGGAACGTCCCACGCGCATGGATCTGTCCCGCCCTTCCTCGATGAGACTTACAAGAGGGGGAAATAGAGACATGACAAATCCGGATTTCGCGCGCACTCTTTCCCTGCTGCGGCAGGAGAAGGGTATCTCCCAGCGGCAGGCCGCCAAGGCCCTGGGCATCTCCCAGGCCCTGCTGTCCCACTATGAGAACGGGGCCCGGGAGCCCGGCCTGGTCTTTGTGGGCAAGGCCTGTGACTTCTATAATGTGTCTCCAACTATCTGTCCACCACCGTCTACATCCTGTTCCGGCACCTCCACCGGGCCGGCCCCAACGGGGAGGAGGACATCTTCTCCGTGCCCGACGCCTGGTTTGTGGCGGGGCTGCCCCGATCAGATATGATCCTCAGCGAGGCCCAGTACGTCCAGGCCCTGAGCAATCCCGGCAAGGGGGCCCAGTTCCCGCCCATGGATCACGCCTCCATGAAGGAGGCCTACCCGGGCACCTACCAGTCCCTGCTCCAGATTGTCCATACCTGCGGGGAGCGGCTCAACGGGGAGATGTCCGATCATCTGGAAAACGTCAAGTAGGGTGCAAACCCGTAACGGAGCCCCTAAGAGGGAGGCGGATCGGTGAACGTCCAGAGCCATCTATTTGTGCTGGCCTACCTGCCTGCCCTGCTCGTTGTGTGGCGGGCGGTCAACGCCCGGGCGGGGAACCGGTGGGCCCGGGTGTGCCTGCTGGGCGCGGGTATCCTGTTCTGCGGCTGGGGCGCGCCCCTGTCCCTGCTGGTGCTGGCGGGGGAGGGGGCGGTGAGCTACCTGCTGGGCCGATGGATCGCCCGGGGCGATCCCCATAAAAAGGCCCTGCTGTGGGCAGGGTCGGCGCTGCCGCTGGCCGTGCTGGCCTTCTTCAAATATACCGGCTTTGCCCTGTCCCTCACCCCGCTGGAGGGGCTGTTCACGCCTCCGGCGGGGCTCATGCCCCTGGGGCTGTCCTTCCTCACCTTCCAGCAGATCCTCTGGCTCCGGGACTGCTATGACGGTCAAATCCCGGAGGAGGTTACCCCTCTGGACTACGCCTGCTGCCTCACCTTCTTCGCCACCGCCACCTGCGGGCCCATCACCCGGATCGGGGAGTTGGCCCCCCAACTGCGTAGGCCCGCCCCTTTCTCCTGGGACGGGCTGTCGGCAGGACTGTACTGCTTTACCCTGGGGCTGGCCAAGAAGGTGATCCTGGCCGCCGTATTCGCCAACGGGGCGGACTACGGCTTTGCCAACGCTGCCGGCCTGCCCCCCGCGGACTGCGCGCTGACGATTTTGTGCTATACCCTGCAAATCTACTTCGACTTCTCCGGCTATTGCGATATGGCCCACGGCATGGCGAAGATGATGGGCGTGGCCCTGCCGGTGAATTTCAACAGCCCCTATCAGGCCCTGTCACCGCGGGACTTCTGGGGCCGGTGGCACATCACCCTGTCCCGGTTCTTCCGCCGGTGCGTGTATATCCCCCTGGGAGGGAACCGGAGCGGGAGGTTGGCCACCTGCCGGAACCTGCTGATCGTGTTCCTGCTGTCTGGGCTGTGGCACGGGGCGGGGTGGGGCTTCCTAATCTGGGGGGGCCTCCACGGCCTGGCCATGGTGCTCCAGCGGCTGCTCAAGGGCAGGGTGACCCTGCCCCCAATAGCGGCGTGGCTGCTCACCTTCCTGTTTGTCAATCTGGCCTGGGTGTTTTTCCGGGCGGGAACGGTGGAGCAGGCCCTGGCCCTCCTTGGCGGGCTATTTCGCCCCGGCTGGGCCTTGCCGTCGCCAGAGTTTGCCGCTGTCCTGCCCCTGACGGCGGTGGGAGAGGCCCTGGCTTTTCTCCAGCGGGTGATCGCTCCGGGGGGAAGGCTGTTCCGCTACTGGATCCCGCTGCTGCTTCTGCCGGCAGGGCTGGCGCTGCTGGCCTGTCCCAACCCCACCGCCCGGGCGGAGGATTTTCGGCCCACAGGGGGACGGGCGGCGCTGTGCGCGGCCTGCCTGACGGCGTCGGTGCTGTTCCTGTCCGGGGTGGATACCTTTATCTATGCCAACTTCTGAGAGAACCCTGTGTGAATCGCGGGAAGGGGGGCGCTCTGTGAAGGCGAAACGGTTTTTCATCGGGGCGCTGCTGGCGGCGGGAGCGTTGCTGGCCGCCTGCGCCGGGCTGGTGGCCTGGACGGATCCCCTGCTGTCCGCCGGGATCCCGGAGGAGGGGGAAACTGCCCTTTTTGTCAACGAGCGGTACGAGGCGGCGGGGCTGATCCGCCGGCAGGACTACCGCAACCTGGTGATGGGCACGTCGCTGGCGGCCAACTTCCGGGCGTCTTGGTTTACCCAGGGACTGGGCGGCGGGACGCTGAAGGTGACCTTCCCCGACGGGCGGCTCAGCGAGTTTGACACGGCGCTGGATCTGGCCTGCCGCACCCACGGCGATCCGGAGCGGGTCTACTTCGGGCTGGATCCCAATATCCTGATCCGGGCGGATCAGAGTTCGGAGCTGCCGGACTACCTCTACAACGACAATCCGCTGGACGACATCCAGCTTTACCTCAATGCCGAGAGCCTGGCCCTGGCGGTGAAATCCCTGCTGCGGGGGGAGGAGGCCAAGACCACCCTGGACGAGGCCTACACCTGGGACAGAACCCACTATTTTGCCCGGGAAACCGCCCTGGCGGGCTACCCCAGGCCGGAGCCCACGGGGCAGATCCTGCCCGCGGACGCCTTTCTGGACGCCGCTCGGGCCAATGTGGCGGTGATCCGGGGCTGGGCGGAGGCCCACCCGGACACACAATTCATCGTATGGTTCCCGCCCTATAGTGTGCTGTACTGGGATCAGATGGAGCGACTGGGCCGGAGGTCGGCGGTGCTGTCCGCCATAGAATACGCCTGGGGGGAGCTGCTCCAGTGCGGCAACGTACAGGTGGCCAGCTTCCTCAACGCCCAGGCGTACATCACCAACCTGGACAACTACGCCGACCACATCCACTGCTCCTCCGCAGTCACCCGGTGGATGGCCGGGGAGCTGATGGCGGGCCGGTGGCGGATCTGGCCCGGATCCTACCACGGCCAGATGGACGAGCTGCGGCGGTTTGTGACCCAGTATGATTATGACGCCATCTTTGCGTGAACCCGGAGGTAAGCTATGACAGATCAATCGAAAATCCGGAACTTTTCCATCATCGCCTATATTGATCACGGCAAATCCGTTCCCCACAAAATCTGACGATTTTGTGGGGGCCCCTTATGATTTTATGTTCTTGGGCGAAGTGAATTCGCCCTGCGAAAATTCTCCGCCTGCGGCTCCGAATTTACGGCGCATTCGCGCCGCCCTACCTGTCGGCGGGGCCCCAGGGTGGATTTGCCTACGGAGGTTTCTTTATGACCGACCAATCTAAAATCCGCAATTTTTCCATCATCGCCCACATTGATCACGGCAAATCCACCCTGTCGGATCGGATGATTGAGATCTGCGGCGCGGTGGAGCAGCGGCAGATGGCCTCCCAGCTGCTGGACAACATGGATCTGGAGCGGGAGCGGGGCATCACCATCAAGGCCCGGGCGGTTCGTATGGACTACAAGGCTGCCGATGGGGAAACCTACTGCCTGAACCTCATCGACACCCCGGGCCACGTGGACTTCAACTACGAGGTGAGCCGCTCCCTGGCGGCCTGCGAGGGGGCGGTGCTGGTGGTGGACGCCGCCCAGGGGGTGGAGGCCCAGACCTTGGCCAACACCTACCTGGCCCTGGAGCACGACCTGGAGATCCGGCCGGTGCTCAACAAGATCGATCTGCCCGCCGCTGACCCCCAGCGGGTAAAGCACGAGATTGAGGACATCATCGGCCTGCCCGCCCTGGACGCCCCGGAGATCTCCGCTAAGCAGGGGATCAACATCCCCGCGGTGCTGGAGGACATCGTACACAACATCCCCGCCCCTGCCGGCGATCCCGGTGCCCCGTTGAAGGCCCTGATCTTTGACAGCCAGTACGACCCGTACCTGGGCGTCATCGTCTACTTCCGCATCATGGAGGGCACGCTACGCCCCGGGATGCAGGTACGCCTCATGGCCTCCGGGGCCCAGTATACGGTACTGGACTGCGGCTACCTGCGGCCCCTGGGCATGGACAGCGCCCCCGAGCTGTCCGCCGGCGAGGTGGGCTGGTTTACCGCTTCCATCAAGAACGTGAAAGATACCCGGGTGGGCGACACCATCACCGAGGCTGCCCGGCCCACGGCAGAGGCCCTCCCCGGCTACCGCCCCGCCCAGGCCATGGTGTACTGCGGCGTATATACCGAGGACGGCTCCAAATACCCAGACCTGCGGGACGCCCTGGAGAAGCTCCAGCTCAATGACGCCTCCCTGTCCTTCGAGCCCGAGTCCTCCGTGGCCCTGGGCTTTGGCTTCCGGTGCGGCTTTTTAGGGATGCTCCACATGGAGATCATCCAGGAGCGGCTGGAGCGGGAGTTTGATCTGGATCTCATCACCACATTACCCTCCGTTATCTACGAGGTGACGAAAACGGATGGGACTGTGGTGCGGGTGGACAACCCCCACAACTACCCCGACCCCGGCTCCATCAAGCAGGCCATGGAACCCTACGCCGCCGTGTCCATCATCACCCCGCCGGACTATGTGGGGGCCATCATGCCCCTGTGCCAGGATCGCCGGGGGGAGTACAAGGATATGCAGTATCTGGACACCAACCTGGTGGAGATCCGCTATCTCATGCCGCTGAACGAGATCATCTACGACTTTTTCGACACGCTGAAGGCCAAAACCAGGGGCTATGCCTCCCTGGACTATGAGTTGGACGAATATCGGCCGTCGGATCTGGTGAAAGTAGATCTGCTGCTCAACGGCGACCAGGTGGACGCGCTGTCCTTCATCGCCCACCGTGAGAAGGCGTACAAGCGGGCGCGGCGGATCTGCGAGAAGCTGAAGGAGAACATCCCCCGTCAGATGTTCGAGGTGCCCATCCAGGCGGCCATCGGCGGCAAGGTCATCGCCCGGGAGACCCTGAAGGCCCTGCGCAAGGACGTGCTGGCCAAGTGCTACGGCGGCGACATCACCCGGAAGAAAAAACTGCTTGAGAAGCAGAAGGAAGGCAAAAAGAAGATGCGCTCTCTGGGTACGGTGCAAATGCCTACGGAGGCATTCATGGCGGTGCTCAAGATTGATGACGAGGGGTAGCCCCTCCCGCACCCCTGCCCCTGCGGGGGAGGGGGCGCTCCCCCGTTCCCCTGGGGGTGTCGGGGATGCTAACCCCCTCGGGGGGCAGGGTGCGCCCTGCCGGGGGCGTTACTTTCTCTCTCGCGAGAGAAAGTAACCAAAGAGCGCGCTTAGGGGGGGAGCCGCCGGTTCGACTTCGGGAGCGAAGGGCGCTCCCTCGCTCACAGGCGTCTCCCCCCCCTAAGAACCCCCGTTTAAGGTCAAGGGCACGCCGATTTCGAGTGGCGGGGGAGTGACCGGCGCGCAGGATCTGGACTGGCTTCTCCCCCATTGGTGCTGCCGCCCATGTGCGGTTTAGGATTCCGGGCGGTTCCCTCGGTTAGCGCCTGGATGGTGCGGTGGATTGACTGGGCGCGGGGAAACCCGCCGGATATAGTGCAGATGTGCCTTTAACACCTGCCGGAGGTAGGCCGACAGGGAGTGGGAAGTGCGTTTTGCCAGTGCGTTCAACTCCTCATAGAGATCCAATGGTACGATTATAGAAATTGTTTTCTTCGGGCCGCTTATCATAAACAATCACCTCACACCCATTTTAACCTGTTTTAGGTTGAAAGTAAATACTCTGTTTCAGGTTAGGGTATAGTCTTGGGTGAGGTGATTGCTTTGTATCCAAGACTGCGAGATCTACGGGAAGATGCCAACTTGAGCCAAGCAAAACTTGCCAAACAGCTTGATATGTCACAAACGGGATATTCTAAATACGAAACCGGGGAAAACGACGTCCCTACCGCGATTCTGATCACCCTGGCCCGGCTCTACAAGACCAGCGTGGATTATCTGCTGGGCCTGACCAACGTGCGGGAACCCTATCCCAGAATACGGGGATAGCGGCAGGGCGGGTGCGCCCGTCCCCCACCGCGTGGGGCACCCCCGCACACCCAGGCGCACAGAATATGGATCCCACCCATAAACAGTACCCACACCATTCAGCGGCAGCGGCGACAGGGGGATCTGCGTCCGTATAACCTCCGCGCCGGAAGGGTAACCACCCATCCCCCGATCTGACTCCCCCGTAAAAGGGGGTTCTTAGGGGGTGGCCGACTAAGGACGCGCAGCGTCCGCCGGAGGCCACCCCCTAAGCGCGCTCTTTGGTTACTTTCTCTCGCGAGAGAGAAAGTAACGCCCCCGGCAGGGCGCACCCCTGCCAATGAAAGGAGAATTTTGAATGCCAAGCGCCGAAGCGTTGCAATATTACTCCGCCGCCCTGAAGCAGGGCCAGCGGGAATACAAGAACTGCGTCCATCGGGGGCGCTACCCCTATATCCAGTCCCTTCAGCAGGTGCGACAGAAGCCCCTGTCCCAGGTGGCCCTGGGGGCCATGGAGATCCCCATCTATCTGATCGTGGGCTCCACCCAGGACGCCCGGTGCAACTCCTTCTCCCCCAGCTTCTTCCCGCTGCTGGAGCCGGAGACGGAGTTCGCCGTGAAATGGATCAACCTGTGCGGCGCCCAGCTCAGCGAGGGCATCCATGACCCCATCAAATGCTGTGAGTACCTGGGCCGGTTCTATGTGGAGGAGGGCAACAAGCGGGTCAGCGTGCTGAAATCCTTGGGCTCCGCCACCATCCGGGCGGAGGTGATCCGCCTCATGCCCGAGCAGACGGATGATGTCACCGTCAAGATCTATATGGAGTTCCTGGACTTCTTCCGCTGCTCCAAGTGCTGGGGGGTCCACTTTACCGAGCCGGGGGGCTACGCCGCCCTCCAGGCCGCCTTCGGCTTCCGGAAGGACGAGCCGTGGCCGGAGGAGTTCCAGCGCAAGTTCAAGCGGCACTACTTCACCTTCCGGGACTGCTTCTACCGTTTAGGCGGCGGTGGGCTGGGGCTCACCACGGGGGACGCCCTGCTGCGCTGGCTCAGCTTCCACTCCGGGGCGGAGTTTTTGGAGATGGAGGCGGAGGACTATCGCCAGACCCTGTCCGCCGTGTGGAAGGAGCTTTGCGTCTACACCGATGAGCAGCCCATCGCCGTCAGTCTGGCCCCCATGGGGGAGGAGAAAAAGGCCGGCTCCAGCTTGCTGTCCTTTGGGCGCAAAACCCTGCGCTGCGCTTTCCTGTTCCAGAAAAATCCCCAGACCAGCGCCTGGACGGCCTCCCACGACAGGGGCCGGGAGTATCTGGAGGAGACGCTGGGAGACAGTGTTTCCGTCTCCTGCTACTACGATGTGGATCCCCAGGGGGCGGACGCGGTGGTGGAGGAGGCGGTGGCCGCCGGGGCGGAGCTCATCTTTACCACCTCTGTCAGCCTCATCGACGCCACCCTGCGGGTGGCGGTGAAGTACCCCAAGGTGCGCTTTTTGAACTGCTCCATCGACCAGCCCTATGTGAACGTGAAGGCCTATTACTGCCGGGTGTACGAGGCCAAGTTCATCACCGGGGCCATCGCCGGGGCGCTGTGCAAGAACGGCCGGATCGGCTACGTGGGCAGCTACCCCATCCTGGGCGTGCCCGCCAGCATCAACGCCTTCGCCCTGGGGGCCTCCCTCACCAACCCGGACGCCCGGATCGCCCTGCGCTGGCACTGCCTGCCCGGGGACTATATGGAGGACTTCCGGCGGCAGGGCATCCGGCTGGTGAGCGACCGGGATCACATTGCGGAGCAGCCCGAGGGGGCCCAGGGGCTGGCCCGCCTGGGCGACGACGGCAAGCTGAAGCTGCTGGCCTCCCCCAGCTGGCTGTGGGGGGAGTTCTACGTGCGCATGGTGCGGGAATTCCTCCAGGATCCCCGGCGGATCCCCCTGGCGGGGGACAGCGAACGGGCCCTCAACTTCTGGTGGGGGATGAACAGCGGCGTGGTGGATCTGCGGTACAGCGACGATCTGCCCGACGGCGTCCGGGAGCTGGCCCGCATCCTCCAGACCGGCATCCAGGCCGGAGCCATCCAGCCCTTCCAGCGGCGGATCACCGCCCAGGATGGGCAGCTCATCAACGACGGAAGCCGCCCCCTGTCCATGGAGGAGATCCTGAAGATGGACTGGCTGTGCGACCGGGTGGACGGTGCCCTGCCGGCCTATGAGGAGCTGCTCCCCGTGGCCCGGCCCACCGTCCGCCGCCTGGGCGTCCACCGGGAGCAGATCCCGCCGGAGGAGGCGAGCCTTTGAAGCTGCTGGTGATCTCGGACGCCGCCGACCCCGGCCTCTGGGACTATTTTACCAAGGACAAGCTGGGCGGGGCGGACGCCATTTTATCCTGCGGGGATCTGCCCGCCAGCTACCTCAGCTTTCTGGTGACCATGGGCAATATCCCCCTGTTCTACGTCCACGGCAACCATGACGTGAAATATGATCAAAACCCGCCGGAGGGCTGCGACTGCATCGACGGGGAGATTGTCACCTTCCGGGGCTACCGGATTCTGGGCCTGGGGGGCAGCATTGAGTACAGCCGAGGTCCCCACCAGTACACGGAGCGGGGAATGAAACGGCGGATTGCCCGGTTAGGGGCCGGCCTGCGCCGGGGTGGGGTGGACATCCTGCTCACCCACGCCCCCGCCCAGGGACTGGGGGACATGGAGGACTACTGCCACCGGGGGTTTGCCTGCTTCCGGGAGCTGCTGGATCGCTATCATCCCCTGTACCACTGCTACGGGCACGTACATTTACAGTACGTCCCCACACAGCCGCGGCTGCGGCAGTATGGGGACACCAAGGTAGTGAACGCCTTCGGCAAGTACCTCATTGAGCTGCCGGATCGGGAGGAGGCCCCTCAGCCCTGGTGGAAGCGCCTGGGGCGCCGCTCCGCGGGGGGTTACTTTCTCTCACGCGAGAGAAAGTAACCAAAGAGCGCGCATAGGGGCTGTGCCCCTATGTACCCCCTTCGCCGCTTTCAGGTTGTGCGGGAGTGACCGGCTATTGCGGGTTACGAATGGGCTTCCCTTCTTTTTCCGGCCCACACCGGGCCTGCGTTTCTCAGATACTGAGAAGTCAGGGTTCTCTTTGGAGCGCCTGGGTTTCTCTTGCATACGGACAACGCGCAGGGAGGCGGTTCCCTGCGCGTTGGTGCTTTATTGGCATTGGAAATGTGACAGATCCGGCTTACGGCTTCCGGAATCGATCCAGGTATTGCAGGTGCGCCTTTAATACCTGCCGGAAATAGGCCGACAGCGGCCGGGAGGATTCTGCCGCCAGCGCCTGTAGCTCCTGATACAGATCCTCTGGGAGCAAGATGGAAACTGTTTTCTTTAGCCCTTCTTTCACGTAAATCACCTCAGCTGCATTTTACTGCAAATTAAAGTAAATGTAAATACAACAATTTGCAGTAATGTAATTTATTATTGAGGTGATGGCTTTGTATCAACGAATTCGGGACTTGCGGGAGGACTCTGACTGGACACAGGCCGCGGTCGCCTGTAAGTTGCATTGTTCTCAACAAGTATACAGCAATTACGAATTGGGCCAGCGTATGATCCCGCCGGAAATTCTGATTGCTTTAGCCCAGCTCCACGGCACCAGTGTGGACTACCTGTTGGGCCTGACCAACGAAAAGAATCCCTATCCCAGGGCAAAATGACAGGGGGGCGGCAGATGCCGCCCCCCCTTGTTTACAGGTTACCGTTACTTCACAATCTCGCCCCGGGCCTTCTTCTCCTCGATCTCCCGGAGGGCGTCCTTGTAGGACAGATTCACCCGGCCCTTCTCGTCGATGTCGGTGACCTTGACCCAAATCATGTCGCCGATGTTGATCACGTCCTCCACCTTGGCCACCCGGTGGTTGGCCAGCTTGGAGATGTGCACCATGCCGTCCTTGCCGGGGGCCAGCTCCACGAAGGCACCGAACTGGAGGATGCGCACCACCTTGCCGTAATACAGCGAGCCCACCTCGGGCACGAACACGATGGTGTCGATCATCTTCTTGGCGATCTCGCAGGCCTCGGCGTTGGGGGAGGCGATGTGGATGGTGCCGTCGTCCTCGATGTCGATCTGGGCGCCGGATTCGGCGGTGATCTTCTGGATCACGGAGCCGCCCTTGCCGATGACCTCCCGGATCTTGTCCGGGTCGATCTTCACGGTGATCATCTTGGGGGCGTACTTGCTCACCTCGGGCCGGGGCGCGGCGATGCAGGGCAGCATGATCTCGTCCAGGATGGCATAGCGGGCGTCCTTGGTGATCTCCAGCGCCTCCTTGATGATGGCGTGGGACAGGCCGTCGTTCTTCAGATCCATCTGGATGGCGGTGATGCCCTTCTTGGTGCCCGCCACCTTGAAGTCCATCTCGCCGTGGAAGTCCTCCACGCCCTGGATGTCAATGAAGGTGGTGAAGGAGCCGTCGTCGTCCTGGATCAGGCCGCAGGAGATGCCGGCCACCGGGGCCTTGATGGGCACGCCGGCGTCCATGAGGGCCAGGGTGGAGCCGCAGATGGAGCCCTGGGAGGTGGAGCCGTTGGAGCTGAGCACCTCGGACACCACCCGGATGGCGTAGGGGAACTCCTCCTCAGAGGGGATCACGGGCTCCAGGGCGCGCTCGGCCAGGGCGCCGTGGCCCTTCTCCCGGCGGTTGGTGGAACGGGCGCCCCGGGCCTCGCCCACAGAGAAGCCGGGGAAGTTGTAGTGGTGCATATACCGCTTTTCGGTCTCCTCCCAGATGGTGTCCAGCTTCTGGGCGGCGGACAGGGTGTTCAGGGTGCACACGGACAGCACCTGGGTCTGGCCGCGGGTAAACAGGCCGGAGCCGTGCACCCGGGGCAGCATGCCCACCTCGGCGGCCAGAGGCCGGATCTCGTTCTTAGCGCGGCCGTCCACCCGGTGGCCCTCCAGCAGCCAGGCCTTCACGATCTTCTTCTGGAACTTGTAGGTGAACTCCTCCAGGTACTTGTCCATGTCGGGGTACTGCTCCAGGTACTTGTCGTGCCAGTGGTCGATCATGGCGTTCCAGCGCTGCTCCCGGACGTTCTTATCGTCGGTGTCCATGGCGGCCTTGGCCTCGTCCATGAAGTTGGCCAGGATATCGTCAAACAGCTCCTGGTTGAAGTCGGCGTGCTCGTACTCGAACTTGGGCTTGCCGATCTCGGCCACGATCTGGTTGATGAAGGCCACCTGCTTCTTGATCTCCTCATGGGCCTCCACGATGCCCTGGTACATGATGTCGTCGGGGATCTCCTTGGCCCCGGCCTCGATCATCACCACCTTGCCCATGGTGGCCGCCACGGTCACGTCCATCTGGGAGGTCTTTTTCTGCTCCTGGTTGGGGTTCATGACAATTTTGCCGTCACAGTAGCCCACCTCCATGCAGCCGATGGGTCCGGCCCAGGGGATGTCGGAGTAGGACAGGCAGGCGGACACGCCGATCATGGCGGTGACCTCGGGGGAGCAGTCATAGTCCACGCTCATGACGGTGCAGGTCACCACCACGTCGTTGCGCAGGTCGGAGGGGAACAGAGGCCGGATGGGCCGGTCAATCAGCCGGCTGGCCAGCACGGCGGGCAGAGAGGGCTGTCCCTCCCGGCGCATAAAGCTGCCGGGGATGCGACCCACGGCGTACAGCTTCTCCTCAAAGTCCACGGACAGGGGGAAAAAGTCGATGCCGTCCCGGGGGCGGGCGGAGGCGGTGACGGCTACCAACACGGTGGTGTCGCCGTACTTCACCAGGGCGGAGGCGTTGGCCAGCTCCGCCACCTTGCCCACCTCGATGGACAGGGGACGGCCCGCCACGGTGGTCTCATACACCTTGTGGTTGACGAACTGCTTGTGCTTGATCACGGTTGACATAGGGTGTTTGCTCCTTTCGTATATTAAAATTTCCCGGGGAGCCACCCTTTAGCACTTGAACATAAGCCCCGGCTGTTGCCAGGACCCATGTTCAACTGCTAAAAACGCGGCTCCTCGTCGGCGCAAAGTCCGCTAAGCTTCGTTTCCGCCTCCGGCGAAAACTGCGTGCGCTCCCTTGTGCCGCCTCTCCCTGCAAAACCTGAAGGACGGTTTTGCAGGGATTCCCATAAAGGGGTGGCGCGCAGGCGCACCACCCCTTTCTGTTGTCCCTTACTTACGGATGCCGAGCTTCGCGATGATGGCGCGGTAGCGCTCGATATCCTTCTTGGCCAGGTAGTCCAGCAGCTTGCGGCGCTTACCGATCATCTTATACAGGCCGCGGCGGCTGTGGTTGTCATGGATGTGCACCCGCAGGTGCTCGGTGAGCTCCTGAATGCGGGCGGTGAGAATGGCGATCTGCACCTCAGGGGAGCCGGTGTCGGTCTCGTGAGTGCGGTTGGCCTCGATGACAGAGGTCTTCTGGTCTTTGCGGATCATGGGGAATTCCACCTTTCTAATAGAGTCCCTGCCGCTGAGTGGTGGGCGGGTGTGTGCCGCGTTGCGCGGCGGTGTCCCAGAACCAAGCAGGCGGGCGCCCCATTGCGGGACGTACTTTGGAAGCATATCATATTTATTCCCATTTGTAAAGCGAAAATTACCCATGCCTCCCCTTTTTATCGCAAAAAACGAAAGCGGGCCGGTTTCCCGCCCCGCTTTCCGTCTATATTTTGTTCAGAACACCAGCACCCGGAGAACCAGGGCCACCATGACCCCCGCCGCCGACAGGGTGGCCGCCAGCTCCCCCAGAGCCAGGGCCGCCCGGTGCTTCTCCCGGGGGCGGCGGTGCAGCTCCCGGCCCTCGTAGGCCGCCAGGCCGCTCTCCGGTTCCTCCCAGCCGTCCTCCGGCTGAGCCGGCCCGTCCAGCTCCACCAGGTTCTCCGCCTTCCACGCGGCCAGATCCACCACCTTGCCCGCCGGGGCCGCCGTCTCCCACCAGCAGGAGGCCGCGCCGCCCTCTCCGCCGGACGCTCGCTCCAGGCGCCGCCCCGCGGCCTCGCCCTGCCACAGACTCTGTTGGGTCAGATAGATGGTTTTTTTCATTGCTGAAGCCTCCTCGTTCTGTTTGGCCTGAGCATATCGTATTTGCAGTCCCATAAATCGGGATGTTTGGAAGGGAGTGTGCACTTTTTTTCTTCTCGCCCCAAATAATAATATGGTTGTTCGAGTTTGTCAAGAGGGTTTCGGAAATTTGTTCGATTATTTTTAAAAAATTTCCGCAGCTTCCTTTTGAATTGTGGAAGTTGCGGAAAAAAGCCCGCCCCCAGGCAGTTCCGGGGGCGGGACGATAGGTTACAAGTAGTTGCGGGGATTGACGCTGGTGCCGTTCACCCGTACCTCGAAGTGGCAATGGTTGCCGGTGGAGTTGCCGGTGGAGCCGGCCCGGGCGATGATCTGGCCCTGGTACACCTTATCTCCCACATTGACCAGCACGGAGGAGTTGTGGCCATAGTAGGTGACAATGCCGTTGTCGTGGCGGATGGCCACCAGGATGCCGTAGCTCCCGCTCCAGCCCGCCTTGATGACAGTGCCGCCGTCGGCGGCCTTGATGCCGGTGCCGTAGGGGACGGCGATGTCGATGCCCAGGTGGAAGTCGTAGCTCCCCCACAGGGTGCGCCCGCCGAAGTTGGAGGTGATGGTGCCCCGCACCGGCCAGATGAAGTAGCCGTTGGAGGCGGTGACGGGCCGGGGGGTGGTGCCGGTGTAGGTGTAGGTGGTGGTGGCCTCCTTGGTGGTGGTGGAGCTGAGGATCTCCCGATCCATCTCCACGTTGTTCACATAGGTGACCTGGGCGTTCACCACGGCCATGCCATCCTCGCCCTGCTCCTTCACCTTGGTGTCGCCCACGTACAGCTCCGCGGTTTCGATATACTCCACCGGGCTGGGGATCACCTGGTCATAGGTCTCGTTGGTCACCACCCGGACGGACAGCCGGGGCACTGCCTGCTGGATGATGAGCTCCTGGCCCACCCACAGCTTGTTGACGATGACGTCCGGGTTGAGCACGGACAGCTCGTTGGGCATCATGTCCAGGGAGTAGGCGATGGCGTTGAAGGTGTCCCCCTTCTTCACCTCATAGGTGGCCTGCTCCACCCGCAGGGAGCTGAGCTCCGCCCGGATGGGCTCCAGGTCGAACTTGGTGTTGGCGGGCAGCTCCACGGGGTAGACCTGCACGTCCTCCACAAACTCATAGCGGATGGCGTCGGCGGGGATATAGGGCTGGGCGATCTCGTCCAGCATCCGGTACAGCTCCCCGCTGTCGGCGGCAGTGCCCAGCTCCACCCCGTCCACCGAGATGGCGTAGGCGGTCATATAGGCCCCCACGTCCTGGAACAGGGTCTCCTCCACCTCCCCGGCGTCGCTCAGGGCGGCGGGGGCGGCGTAGGCCGGGGTAAAGGTGACCTGGGGCTGGTAGTCGTAGTCCTCGCCCAGCACGCTGGCGGCCCGGGTCTCCACATTGGACACGATGGCCTTGCCCTCGTCCTCGTTGGAGACGAGGCCCACCTCCTGGCCGTTGACCTCCATGACGTAGGCCCGGGCGTAGTTGCCCTTAAAGGCCACCCAGCCGATGCCCACGGCCAGCACCGTGGCGTACAGCAGAGGGGACACCGGGTGCCGGGCCACCATATCGCGGATCCTGCCCGCGCCCCGGCTCACCCGCTTCAGGCCCCCGCCGGTGGCTCCGTTCACCTTGTCCCAGCCCTCCCCGGCGGCGTGGAGGGCGGATTTTCCCGCCTCCTCCGCCTTCCGGCGGAACTTGGCCCAGGCGGCCAGGGCCGCCTCCTTTCCGCCGGGGCCTGCCTGCCGCTCCGTTTTAGACGGGATCGGCTCCGGCTCCGGCTTTGCCTGCCCATGGACGGGCATGGCCTGATCGATATACTGCTTCCAGGACTGGGGCGCGGAGGAGGTTTCCTTCCCGCCCCCCAGGGTTTCTTTTGTGTCGTTCTCGCCTCTCACGTCAGGTCTCTCTGTGGCCGCGTCCTTGGGTTCGCGGCTGTCGTGTGTGCGCTTCACGGCTGTCCCTCCTGTTGAGATTGGGGTATCCGCCCATCCTGCAACCAGTTACAAAAGGAGCGTAAGAGTTACAAAATGGTTACAGTGTTATCCTACACCTATTTGGCCCGTCCGTCAACCCCTGATTTTCCGGCTGCTGGACAAACCGCCAAATCTTTGGGGCATATCTTGTTGTCCTTTGACGGATCTGAGGGGAGTGAGGCACATTTTCTGGTGTACTTGGCAAAACCCCCAAAATTTAACCCCAATTTTCGCCCTTTTGCCCACCCCACTTGACAGCGCCCCCTGCTTCCGTTACAATAAGCTCAACCGCATAGTGAATGGAATATCACAGGGGCGCTGGGGGTCATCCCCGGCTGTGATGTGAGACAAAGCGCAGTCTCCGGTCCCTCGTACCTGATCCGGGTAATGCCGGCGTAGGAAGTGAATTCGACAAACTGGGCCGTTGTCGTTTCTCCCGCTACCGCATTGCACCGTTTGCATTGCGGTATACTTATTTCAGGAGGAATGACAATGAACAAGCAACACAATGTGATCCGCGCCCTGTCCGAGGGGGCCATCATGATCGCCGCCGGCGAGGTGCTGGGGGCGCTGAAGTTTGGGCACCTGCCCAATGGCGGTTCTGTCTCCTTGATGATGCTCCCCATCATCGTGTACGCTCTGCGCTGGGGTGTGGCGGACGGCCTGCTGGCGGGCCTTGTGATGGGGGTGCTGGACTTCATGCTGTCCGGCGAGGTCGTAGGCTGGCAGTCTATCTTTGGCGACTATATCCTGGCCATCGCTCTCATCGGCCTTGCCGGACTCGGCCATAAGAAAGGAATGCCCGGCGTTGTGGTGGGCTCCATCGTGGGCTGCCTGGGCCGCTTTGCCTGTGTGTTAGTCACCGGGGCCACCATCTGGGGCGAATATATGCCCGAGACCTTCTTGGGCCTCACCATGACCAATGAGTGGTTTTACTCCTTCCTCTATAACGGCATCACGGTGGGCGTTTCCGGCATCCTGACGGTGATCGTCTGCATTGCGCTCTATAACTTGGATTCTACACGCAAATACATTCTGGGCGAGGATATCGCCTAAAAGAATATGCGTCTCCCCCCGCCGAAGGCGGGGGGAGACGGCCAATCAGCTCGGGCGAGGATATCGCCTGACAAAAGAAAGGCGGCGATCCTGTGGGCAAATTCAGCGGCGTCCTGTTCTACTCCGACTACGACGACACCTTATACAACAGCGCCCACACCGTCTCCCCGGAAAACCGTGCCGCCATCCACTACTTCATTCAGAACGGCGGCCGTTTCTCCATCGCCACCGGCCGGGCCCACCGCACCTTCACCCCCCAGATTGAGCGGGAGAAGCTGGAGCTCAACGCCCCGGTGGTGCTGTCCAACGGCGCGGCCCTGTACGACTATCAGGCGGATCGCTGTCTGGTGGAAACCCACCTGGACGGGGAGGCCCCGGCCCGTCTGGCCCAGCTGTGCCGGGTGTTCCCCGATCTGGCGGTGGAGGCCTACCATGAGGAGGAGATCTACGTCCACAACCCCAACGCCGTCACCACCGCCCATCTGAACAAAGTGGGAGGGATCCAGATCCCATGCCCCATCGGGGAGATGCCTACCCCCTGGGTGAAGGTGCTGCTGGAGCAGGATCACCCCTATCTGCTGGCGGTGCAGGCCCATCTGCTGCGGTGCTGGGGGGACAGCTTCGAGGCTATCTTCTCCAACCCCTACCTGCTGGAGCTCACCGCCAAGGGCTGCCACAAGGGCTCCATGGCGGCCCGGGCGGCCGAGCTGCTCCACATCGATCCGAAGCATTTCTACTGCATGGGGGACAACCAGAACGACATCCCCATGCTGGCGCTAAGCGCCATCCCCTTCGCTCCGGCCAACTGTGCCCAGGAGGTGAAGGACTGGGGGGCCCGGGTGCTGGGCCACTGCGACCAGCACGCCGTGGCCCAGGCCATTGAGATTCTGGACTCCATTTATTAGAAAGAAGGGGCCTCCGTTTTGCGGCGGGGCTTGCATTGTGTCAAAATCTGTGCTATTGTGGGACTGGCTCTGAACAGGGCCTGGGCGCTGCACATTTGTGTTAGAGGCGGTTGGTCACGTTGGCCCCGAAGGGGGGTGACTATATGCGGATTACGCTCCACGTCGGGCAGTTTACTGTCACGATCGTTGTAAAACGCAGAAACCGCCACTCCGGCAAGTGACGGTTTCTAAGAACCAATTAGAAACATAACTCTTTCGGACTAACCGCCCTTGATGTGCGGCGCCCTTATATTTTCATTATAGCCCCGGCTCAGGCCGCTGTCAAGGGACAAAATGCGAGCTGCCCCATGGCCGCGATGGCAAAGCGGGGAGGTGCTCTTATTTCCCCTCCAGGAAGTAGGACGCCTCCATGTCCGCCGTGGCCAGGGCGAAGGCCAAGGGGTACTGCTGGAGGGCCTGCCCTACCATCCGGTCGTCCTCCGGGCCGGAGAAGCCCATGTGCCAGCGGATGGCCATGGCCTCGTCCCGGGTGAGGCGCATGAAGCCCGAGATGATGTAAACCGACTTCTCCCCGTGGCCGTAGGGCAGCTTGTCCTCGTAGTAGAAAGTGGGCACTTTTTCCCACTTTCCGGTGGCGTCGTCCTTCACGTTCCGGGTGCCCGCCTTATAGCACCCGATCTTGCACAGGTCGTGGAGCAGGGCGGCGATGGCGGCGGACTCCATGGGATAGTCCACCCCATAGACCTCCTTCACCCGCTCCCGGGCCAGGTAGGCCTCCAGGCAGCGGAACACGTTGACGCTGTGCTGGCACAGCCCACCGGCGTAGGAGCCGTGGAACCGGGCGGAGGCGGGGGCGGTGAAAAAGTCGCTCTTGTTCTCCAGGTAGTCCAGCAGCTCGGCGCTGCCCTCCCGGTGGATGTGCTCCGTGTAGATTTCAATAAATTCCTCTTTTCCCGGCATGGCGCGGCCTCCTAATCATAGCAGAATATTTGTTCTCCCCGCCCCGGGGCGGAGAGAACCTCTTACTTCTATTATAGCAAAAAAGGGCGCCGGGGGCAACCCCGGCGCCGTTCTCAGTTTTTCTTGTCCAGGTTGGGCTTGTACTGCTCCTCGCCGCTCTCAACATATTTGATCAGCTTGATGATCTGCTCCGCCGTCCAGCCCGCGCTCTCCAGCGCTTCGATCAGCCTGAAGTTTTCCTGCATATCCATTGAGCCCACTCCTTGCCTTCTCCATTGTACCATAACCGGTTGGGAAAGGCAAGGCGGTTTTTACCCCATCTGGGTGTCCGGGAAGTCCGCCGCCCAGCCCCCGCTCAGCTCCAGCTCGTCCGACAGGGCGTCCAGCGCCGCCAGGGTGCTGGACGCGGTGTCCTGAAGGGTGATCTTCACGGCATAGCTGGTATAGGCGTCGCCCACCGGCACCTCGCCGGAGAAGAAATGCAGGAAGTCCGCCTCCGGCCCGCCGTGCCAGTGCTCCTGGTCGTCCACCCGGCGCACGCCGATGCGTCCGGCAAGGAAGTCCTCCTTCACCGCCGCCAGCACCGTCCGGGCGTCGGCGGAGTAGAGATAGCCCGACTCATACGCGCCGTCTGCTTCCTTGTAGCAGCTCACCTCCACCCGATCCAGCCGCGCGCCGTTGGCCAGGGCCTCCTCCAATTCGGCGAAGCCGTATTCCTGCCAGTACAGGTCCCGGTTGTCATAGAGACGCTGGACGGCCCAGGCCGCCGTGCCCGCCTGATCCGCCTCGTCCGGATCCAGCCACAGGGCATACCGGCGGGACAGCGTCCCGCCGCCCTTCAGGCGGTACTCCAGGCTCAGGTTGGTGGTGACGCACTCCTCCTGGTCGTACCAATCCCAATCCCGCTGCTCCACCGCCGCCCTGTGGAGGGTGGCAAACAGCTCGATGGCCCCGGGGTCGGTGGCGTCCAGGCTCACATAGTCGCCGTCGTCCCCCAGGCAGACCGCGTTGATCCCTCTGGCATACACACTGTCCACGCCGGCCGGGTCCGGCACCCGGGTCTCAAACCCGGTGAGGTCATACCCAACCACGCAGAACAGGGCCACGAACACCGCCGCCACCGCCAGGGCCCCCTTCCACCGGTGGAACACCTTGAAGGATTTGTCCAGCAGCATCCGGGCGGCGAAGTACCCCAGCACGCCCCAGACCAGCATGGCGGCCATGAGCATGATCTCCCCGCCGCCGGCCACCATGGCGGTGGCCATCCCGAAGGCCATCCCCACGCACAGGGCCACCCCGTACTGGAACACCGGCTTCATGGGGTTGACGGCCACCACGTCCCCGGCGCTCTCCAGCCGCCGGACGCGGTACAGCAGGAAGGCGCACACCGCCAGCACCACCGCCACAACGGCGTAAACGCCCACCGTGCCCAGGCCACGCACAACCATATAGCGGTTGTCCGACACCCAGACGCCGCCCACCCTGGCCACATACGCCAGATCCTCCGGCGCAAGCTGAGAGAACCCCGGCGCAGAGTTCACGTTATAGGCGGTCACCGCCTCATTCAGGCGCACCACCGGGGTGAGCCACTTCACCACGGCCTGCACGCCGTCGCTGAAGCCAGCGAAGCCGTAGTAGAAGCCATGGAACACCAGATCCAGCAGGCCGTAGATCCCCATCGCCAGGGCGTTGACAATGCCGTAAAAGACGGGCAGGGCCAAAATGTTGCCGGTGAACATGGCGCAGAACACCGCCAGTGTAAGGGGACAGGATAATTGAGAAACCGGGATAAACCGGGAGAACCGGGGGAAGTGTTGGAAAACCCCCGTTTTTCAATGGGAACGGGCATATTTCAGGCGGGAAAGGCCCGCACATTCTCACATTCATTGAGCGCGAAGGCGTCGACGGCGGTCGGCGTCTTTTTTTATGCCCAGGGGCCGCTGGAGGCCGCACGTCGGCGGCGGCGCGGCGCGGCGGGCATCGACCCGGCTGAACAGGAAAACCCCCGGAAAACCGCTTAAAAACGGCAATCCGGGGGCTTTTCTCGATGGCAGGGACGGGCAGGAATTGAAGCGGGCCGCTCGGCCACGCCCCG
>JAETOJ010000076.1 GCA_021768085.1 Bacillota bacterium | reverse complement strand
GGGCGTCGCCGGGGGGAGCCCTACCCGGCCTGACGATGGCAGGGCACACAGAAAGGAAGGACAAGCAGAATGAGAAAACTGAAGAAAATCAACGGCTATCTGGTCGTCCGGTTCAATGACCGGGAGAAGCGCGAGTATGAGGGCACCGGCCTGGGCAACTTCGGCGTGATCGACGCCGAGCTCTACACCGGCATCCTGGACGTCGACCGGATGGTCATGGAGTACGACGACGCCGAGACCCTGGAGATCGCGCTGGATCAGGCCCGGGGCCTGGAGCCCGAGCTGGATGTGGTGGAGCCGGAGGTGAAGATCACGGTCATCATCGAGGGCGAGACCGAGGTCAGCGAGGAGGACGTGGAGCCTGAGAGCTTGTTCAAGGGGCAGCGGGCCACGCTGGAGGCCCAGCTCAAACATGGGCCGCACCTCGACCTTGACCCCCTCACCGCAGCCCATGAGCTCCACGGTTACGCCAGGGCCCTGGAAGACCTGGGCATGATCGACGGCCACGACGAGCGGTTCCTGGTTGAGCACAACACCTTCGGCGAGGTGTGCAACCTCTACACCGACGAAGGGCACCGGGTCAACGTGGCCCTCCCGAGCCGGGCAGGGCTGGCCATTGTGAGCCCCCACGACTTCGAGGAGGGGGAGACCATCACCGGCTGCACCGTCCAGACGCTCAAGTGTCGCCGCTGCGGGATGGAGAGCTTCGCCTGGAGCAAGGAACCGGCCCCAGGGCAGGAGGAGACCCTGGCGTACATCTGCGACGAGGTGTGCAAGTACCGGGAGGGCCGCACCCAGGAGGAGCTGGACGCGATCTGCGCGAAGTGCAAGGTGGACAGGTGGGCCGGGGCCCCGCCCACGCTGACGCCCCAGGAGGTGCGGGAGCTGCGTAACCTCAAGGGGCTGCTGAAGGAGGTGGACAACTACGTCAACGGCGGCGAGGCCGCGACACCGGGAAATGAGACGGCAAAGCGCACTGCGCGGCGACTGGAAATGAAGCTGCCGGGGCACGTTACGCCGGAGACTATCCAGGAGGCGTTGAACACCGCCCGCGATAGCGATCCGCCCCGGGAGACCTTCCAGAACGCGCCCTCGGGAGTGAGGAGCGACTACAACACCAAGAAAGTCTACGCCCTGGGGCTCGCACTCGCCGAGGAGTGCCCGGATAATGACTGCCGGGTCTATCTTAACATCTTCAACATGGCCCGGGAGCTGGACGCCGCGCTGGACGTGTTCAGTGAGAACACGGCACCGGCCCTGGCCCTGCGGTCGGCCCTCACGGAAAGGCTGGGCGACCTCTGGGAGATGTACAGCAAGAACCACGCCGTCCAGCAGTACAAGGAGGGGATGAAAAATGACAGGTCTTGAATTTCTCAGAGCCCCCGATACCACGGCAGAGCAGATCGCGGACATCGTTTCTGAGCACTGCCCGCCCGTCACCCCCGAACACTGCGACAAGCTCTCTTGCCGGGAGTGCTGGCTGGCATGGCTGGCCACCGGCGAGCCCCCGAAGGAAAAGGGGCCGTCCGACAAACAGACGGCCCCGGACGAGGAAGGGCTGCATCCCAACCTCGTCGAGATGTACGCCAAGGCGCATAGACGGATCAGACGTACCTCCATGGAAATGCTTCGTGCCTACGGAAATTGTAGCCCAGACACTACTCAGCATCCTTCCGGGCAGTAGCTCGCTCGACAGCGTCTACTTGCGCGTTAAGGTGTCGGCTCAAAACCGCCACAAACTCCTTCTCATCGAGAAGCCCTTTACTGGACAAGTAATCAATCAGGGCCCAATACTCAGGCTCCATCGCAAGCCTGACCGTATTCAGGTGATCTGCGACGGCGTTTCCAGTCGACAACTCACGCGCATAGGTATACAGCATATCAGAATTTAGCATATCATTCACCCCCTCCCCGGGCAGGAGCCCACCTCTATTGTACCAGCCCGGGGAGGAAAAGGAAAGGAGCGCAGCATGGAAAATACCCAGAAACTTGAGGCGGCATGGTGGTGGGCGCGGAACGCCCGGCTTGAGGCCCTCCGCCAGAAGCGGGAGGAGTACGGCGACCCGCACAACCCCCTCCGGGCCCTCCCGGGCCGCGAGGCGGAGTTTGAAGCTGCCACCGAGCTCTCCCAGAGTATGGGCGTCATCCTCAAGGCCCTGGAGCGGGAGATCGCCCGGACGCGGCTGGCAGAGACGAAGCACAAGGCCCTCCGGCTCCGGGATGTGGCCCTGGCCTTCGGGCTGGCATCACT
>JAETOJ010000032.1 GCA_021768085.1 Bacillota bacterium | reverse complement strand
CGCCTCTCTCGCCGCCGCCGTCAGCTTTGACTATGTGGCGGTGGAATACAAAAACGGCTACCGCAACAATGCCAACTTCATCAAGACCAACTGCCTGATGCTGGACTGCGACAACGACCATTCCGAGGACCCCGCCGCCTGGATCACACCCCAAGTGCTGGCCGACTCCCTTCTGGATGTCGCCTTCGCCGTCCACTACAGCCGGAGCAACGGCAAGGTGAAGAACGGCAAAGCGGCGCGGCCCAAGTTCCATGTGTTCTTCTCCATCCCGGAGCAGACCGACCCCGCAGCCTACAGCGACATGAAGAAACGGCTCCAGGCCGAATTTCCCTTCTTTGACTCCAATGCCCTGGATGCGGCCCGGTTCTTCTTCGGCACCTCAAACCCGGAGGTGGAGTTCTTTGACGGCAGCCTTACCATCGCTGACTTCCTGGGTGGCACTGCTTTTGAAGACTTGGAGATGCCGCTGGAGGCTACCATCCCGGAGGGCCACCGCAACTCCCATCTCTCCCACTTTGCCGGACGTGTTCTCAAGCGGCTGGGCGATACCCAGGAGGCCCATGATGCCTTCCTCGCGGAAGCCGCCAAGTGCGACCCGCCGCTGGAGGACACGGAGCTGACCTCCATCTGGCGCAGCGCCCTTCGGTTCAACCGCCGCGTCCAGCAGCAGGAGGGCTACATCCCCCCGGAGGAGTACAATGCGGACTTCCGCTGCTGCCCGGAGGACTACACCGATGTGGGTCAGGCCGAAGTCCTCACCCGTGTGTCTGGCGGGGAACTGCGGTACTCTCCCGCCACCGACTACATCTGCTACAACGGCGCCTATTGGGAGGAATCCAAGCATGGGGCGCAGGCCGTGGCCCAGCGGCTCACCGCCAATCAACTGGAGGAGGCCACCACTGCCGCCGAGGACGCCTGGGCTGTGCTGACCAAAAACGGCGCGGCGGAAATCCTCGCCGCCATGAGCAAGAAGAAGGCGGAGTCCATGCTCACCAGGGAGCAGACCGCCGCCTACGTCAAATACAAGAAGGCGGCGGAGTACAAAGCCTTTGCTCTGGACCGGCGCGGCTCCCGGAACATCACCAATACGCTGAAGGAGGCCCGGCCCATGCTGGCCATCACGCCGCAGGAGCTGGATGCGGACTGCTATCTCCTTTGCACCCCGGAGGCCACCTATGACCTGCGCCTGGGGATGGCTGGCGGTCGGGAGCATCGCCCCGGTGACTTCATGACCAAGGTGGCCTCTGTGTCCCCTGGCGATAAAGGGGCCGACCTGTGGCAGAAACAGCTTGACCTTCTGTTCTGCGGCGACCGGGAGCTGATGGATTATGTGCAGCTCGTGGCCGGGACCGCCTGCATCGGGAAGGTGTTCATCGAGCAGATGATCATCGCCTATGGCTGCGGGGCCAACGGCAAATCCACCTTCTGGAACACTCTGGCCCGTGTGCTGGGGACCTACAGCGGCAATGTGTCCTCGGACGCTCTGACCGTGGGCAACCGCCGCAACATCAAGCCGGAGATGGCGGAACTGAAGGGCAAGCGGCTGGT
This sequence comes from Bacillota bacterium, assembly GCA_021768085.1. Classification (GTDB taxonomy): domain Bacteria; phylum Bacillota; class Clostridia; order Oscillospirales; family Oscillospiraceae; genus Enterenecus. The sequence goes on along the minus strand of JAETOJ010000032.1, from coordinate 27,354 downwards.
CATCGCCGCCGAGCTGGAGGAAGGCACCCGGCTGAACACCGCTACGGTAAAACAGATGTGTTCCACCGATGAGGTCTACGCCGAGAAGAAGTACAAGGACCCTTTCAGCTTTGTCCCCAGCCATACGCTGGTGCTGTATACCAACCATCTGCCCAAGGTCGGCGCCATCGATGCCGGTACCTGGCGGCGGCTCATCGTGGTGCCGTTCAACGCCCGGATCACCGGGAGCGGAGACATCAAGAACTACGCCGAGTACCTCTACGAGAACGCCGGACCCGCCATCCTCGCCTGGATGATCGAGGGAGCCAAGCGCGTCATCGGCATGGGGTTCCATATCGCCCTGCCCCCTGTGGTGGAGGCGGCTATCGCCAAGTATCGGGAGGAGAACGACTGGCTCACCCACTTTGTGACCGACAACTGTGAGGTTGGTGTCGGCTACACTGCGCGTTCTGGAGCGGTGTACCAAGCATATCGCTCCTACTGCGCCGACACCGGGGAGTTTTTCCGCAGTACGGCGGAGTTCTATGCCGCGCTGGAAATGGCGGGGTATGGGCGCAAGCGCACCCGCGATGCCAACCTTATCACTGGCCTGCGGCTGCGCACCCGTGAATTCTCCTCTGCGCAGGAGCAGTTTGACGATTTCCTGCAATAGCACAAACCGGGCGGCTGTGGAGGTCGTGGCAGTCAATTCTCTAAAATACTTATAGGCTTATTTTTTCAGCCTATAGAAAAGTAAAGTAAAAGACTTCCATGACCTCCACACCACAAAAAATACTTCTGGAGGAACTATGGCAGCAGAAAAAACAATCGAGCGCAAGCTCGTGCAGGCAGTTCACCTGATGGGCGGGCTGGCTTTGAAGTTCGTAAGTCCGGGGCTGGACGGGGTTCCCGACCGAGTTGTGTTGCTCCCCGGCGGAAAGGCGGCTTTTGTGGAATTGAAAGCCCCTGGAAAGAAAATGCGTCCGCTACAGGTAAGGCGGAAAAATCAAATCGAGGCTCTGGGCTTTTCGGTGTACTGCATCGACAGGCCGGAACAGATCGGAGGCGTCCTCAATGAAATACAGTCCTCATGAATACCAGACCTATGCGACCAATTTCCTCCTGATGCACCCCGCCTCCGCCATCTTCCTCGATTGCGGTCTTGGGAAGAGCGTCATCACCCTTACAGCCCTCTTTGACCTGTGTCTGGACAGCTTTCTCATTCGGAAGGTGCTGGTCATTGCCCCGCTCCGGGTCGCCAGAGATACCTGGCCCACTGAGCTGCGGAAGTGGGACCACCTTCGGGGCCTGTCCTGGTCGCTGGCTGTGGGGAGCGAGGTCGAGCGGAAGGCGGCGCTGCATCAACGGGCCTTCGTGTACATCATCAACCGGGAGAACGTCCAGTGGCTCATCGAGGACAGCGGCCTCCCCTTCGACTACGACATGGTGGTGGTGGATGAGCTGTCCTCCTTCAAGTCCTATCAGGCAAAACGGTTCCGCGCTCTGCTGAAAGTCCGCCCCGGCGTCAAGCGGATCGTGGGTCTGACCGGCACACCTTCCAGCAACGGTCTGATGGACCTCTGGGCGGAGTTCCGGCTCCTGGATATGGGCAAGCGGCTGGGGAGGTACATCACCCACTACCGCACTCGGTACTTCCAGCCGGACAAGCGGAACGGACAGGTGGTGTTCTCCTACAAGCCCCTCCCAGGAGCGGAGGAGGCCATCTATGAGAAGATTTCCGACATCACCATCTCCATGCGGGCCACCGACCACCTCCAGATGCCGGAGTGTGTCATGAACGAGGTGCGGGTGGAGATGTCGGAGCAGGAGCGGCAAATTTATGATACCATGCGGGCCGAGCTGGTGGTTTCCCTGGGCGGCGAGGAAGTGGATGCCGGGAACGCGGCGGCCCTCGGCAACAAGCTCTCCCAGATGGCGAACGGGGCTGTTTACGGTGAGGACAAGCGTGTGTTCCCCATCCACGACCGAAAGCTGGACGCGCTGGAGGACCTCATCGAAGCGGCGAACGGAAAGCCGGTGCTGGTGGCCTACTGGTTCCAGCACGACTGGGAGCGGATCGCCGCCCGGCTCCGAAAGCTCCACATCCCCTTCTCCCTGCTGGACACATCGGAGAGCATCGAGAGGTGGAATCGCGGGGAGCTGCCTGTAGCCCTCATCCACCCTGCCTCTGCCGGACATGGACTCAACCTCCAGGCCGGAGGCTCCACCCTGGTCTGGTTCGGACTGACCTGGTCGCTGGAACTGTACCAGCAGGCCAACGCCCGCCTGTGGCGGCAGGGCCAGAAGGACACGGTGGTCATCCACCACATCATCACCACCGACACGATAGATGAGCGGATCATGTCCGCTTTGAGTAAGAAGGAAAAAGCACAATCCGCATTGATCGATGCGGTGAAAGCGAATCTGGAGGTGCAAAAATGACAGCAAAAGAATATCTCTCCCAGGCCAGATATCTTGACCTGCGCATCAATTCCAAGGTTCAGCAGGTGGCCTCGCTGAACGATTTGGCGACCAAGGCCACTTCCACGCTGACCGGGATGCCTCGGAACCCTAACCATGCCACCTCTACGATGGAGGAGACCATCGCCAAGATCATAGATTTGCAAGCGGAGATCAACCGGGACATTGACCGGTTGGTGGATTTGAAGCAGGAGATCACCGCCGTCATCAAGGCCGTGGACAACAATGAGTACCAGACCCTTCTGGAAAAGCGGTACCTGTGCTTCCTCAGCTGGGAGAAGATCGCCGTGGAGATGGGATACAGCATCCGGAATATTCAGATCCTCCACGGCAAGGCTCTGGCCAGTGTGATTTTTCCCAATGCCGCTTAAAGTCTGCATGGTTTTTCATTGAAATGCACCCGACCCCTGTGTTAAGATTAAAATCAGGAAAACAGCATAGAGAACTGCCACCGTGGGACCAGCGTCCTGCGGTGGCTTTCTTTTTGCCCAGATGGAGGTGAACACCATGCCGAAGATGCCCCGCCGCCCCTGCGGTTTCCCCGGCTGTCCCAACCTGACTGATGGACGGTTCTGCGAGGAACACGCCAAGCAGGAGAACCGCCACTACGAACGCTACCAGCGGGACCCCGCCACCAAGCGGCGCTACGGCAGAGCGTGGCAGCGCATCCGCGACCGATACGCCGCCGCCCACCCCTTCTGCGAGGAGTGCTACAAACGCGGCATCCTCACCCCTACCGAGGAAATCCACCACATCGTTCCGCTGTCCCACGGCGGCACTCATGCGGAGGATAATCTCATGGCGCTGTGCAAGCCGTGCCACTCCCGCATCACGGTGGAGATGGGCGACCGCTGGCCGCAGAACAAGGAGTACACCTACTGACCCCAGGGGCGGGTCAAATCTCTACAGCCCTGCCCCGTGGGGAACGGCGCGGGGTCATTTGCGCAAAATCGCGGTTTCAAACGGGGTATATACCCGCGCCAGAACGGAGGTGATTTTCATGGCGAAGGACGGCACCAACCGGGGCGGCGCTCGTGTGGGCGCTGGGGCCAAGAAAAAGCCCCTGGCGGATAAGATCGCCGAGGGCAACCCCGGCAGGCGGCGGCTGACCGTCACCGACTTCGATACCGCCGCCGATCTGGAGGGCCAGCCCATGCCCAAACCCTCCGCCATGCTCTCCGCCACCCAGAAGGACGGCAAACCGCTCATCGCCGCCGAAATCTACGAGGCCACCTGGAACTGGCTGGCCCAGCGCAAGTGTGCCTCGCTGGTGTCCCCGCAGCTCCTGGAGCGGTACGCCATGAGCGTGGCCCGGTGGATTCAGTGCGAGGAGGCCATCACCGAGTACGGCTTCCTCGCCAAGCACCCCACCACTGGCAACGCCATTCAAAGCCCCTATGTGGCTATGAGCCAAAATTTCATGTCCCAGACCAACCGGCTGTGGATGGAGATTTACCAGATCGTCAAGGAGAACTGCATCGGGGAGTACGGCGGGGCCACGCCCCAGGATGATGTCATGGAGCGGCTGCTCCAGGCCCGGAAGGGCAAGATTTGAGAAGGGAGTCCAGCATGGTAATCGAGAGGAAACACACGGCGGATTTGATCCCCGCCGACTACAACCCCCGGAAGGACCTCAAGCCGGGGGACGCTGAATATGAAAAGCTGAAACGCTCCATCGAGCAGTTCGGCTATGTGGAGCCGGTGATCTGGAACAAGACCACCGGCTTTGTTGTGGGCGGACACCAGCGGCTGAAGGTGCTGCTGGACATGGGTATCACCGAGGTGGAGTGCGTGGTGGTGGAGATGGACGCCGAGAAGGAAAAGGCGCTCAACATCGCCCTCAACAAAATCTCCGGCGAGTGGGACAAGGACAAGCTGGCCCTGCTCATCGCCGACCTCCAGGGGGCCGACTTCGATGTATCTCTCACCGGCTTCGAGCCTGCGGAGATCGATTCACTGTTCAAGGACGCCCAGCAGGGCAAGGTCAAGGACGATGATTTCGATGTGGAGGCCGAACTGAAAGCCCCGGTCATCACAAAGGCCGGGGATGTGTGGACGCTGGGGCGGCACCGGCTGGTCTGCGGCGACAGCACCAAGGCTGAAACCTTCGCTCTGCTCATGGGCGACCGCAAGGCCAATCTGGTGATTACCGATCCCCCTTACAATGTCAACTACGAGGGCAGCGCAGGGAAGATCAAGAACGACAACATGGCGGACGATGCCTTTTACCAGTTCCTTCTGGCGGTGTTCCAGAACACCGAGGCGGTGATGGCGGATGACGCCAGCATCTATGTGTTCCATGCCGACACCGAGGGACTGAACTTCCGCCGCGCCTTTGCGGACGCCGGGTTCCGGCTCTCCGGAACGTGTATCTGGAAGAAACAGTCCCTGGTGCTGGGGCGCTCTCCCTACCAGTGGCAGCACGAGCCGATCCTGTTCGGCTGGAAGAAGAAGGGCAAGCACCAGTGGTACACCGGGCGGAAGGAATCCACCATCTGGGAGTTCGACAAGCCCAAGAAGAACGGTGACCACCCCACCATGAAGCCGATCCCGCTGCTGGCCTACCCCATTATGAACTCCAGCATGAGCAACACACTGGTGCTGGACCCCTTCGGCGGCTCCGGCTCCACGCTGATCGCCTGTGAGCAGACCGACCGCTCCTGCTGCATGATCGAGCTGGACGAGAAGTTCTGCGATGTGATCGTCAAGCGGTACATCGAGCAGATCGGCTCCGCCGATGGCGTGTCCGTACAGCGGGACGGGCTGGTCTATCAGTATTCGGAGGTCTGCGATGGAACAGAGAAACACACTCACCCTCGGCAGCTTGTTTGACGGCTCCGGGGGATTTCCTTTGGGCGGGCTGCTGGCTGGCATCACCCCGGTCTGGGCCTCGGAGATCGAGCCGTTCCCTATCCGGGTGACCACCAGGCGGTTCCCCGCCATGAAACACTACGGCGACATCTCCCGGATGGATGGCGGGAAGATCGAGCCGGTGGACATCATCACCTTCGGCTCCCCGTGTACCGATATGAGCATCGCGGGCAAGCGGGCTGGGCTGGGTGGCGCTCAGTCCTCGCTGTTTTATCAGGCCATCCGCATCATCAAAGAAATGAGGTGTGCCACCAATGGAAGATACCCACGGTGGATCTGCTGGGAGAATGTTGTCGGGGCCTTCAGCTCAAACCGGGGCCTTGACTTCAAAGCGGTCCTCGAAGCGGTCATCGGCATCGCCGAACCGGGGGCCGAGGTGCCTATGCCTGAGAAAGACCGCTGGCCCTACGCCGACCTTTACATGGGAGAGCGATGGAGCGTTGCGTACCGCACTTTCGATGCGCAACATTGGGGAGTCCCCCAGCGGAGACGCCGCGTCTACCTTGTCGGCGATCTTGCAGGCCAGTGTGCCGGACAAGTATTATTTGAGTCCGAAGGCTTGTCTGGGTATTCTGCGGAGGGCTTCCGCGCGTGGCAAAGAGCTGCCAGAAATCCTGCGGCTGGCCTTGGAACGGCAGGCGGCATCTGCCTGAACGACCAGGGCGGGAGCTGCATGGATATTTCCTTCGGTGTGTCCGGGACGCTCCGCGCCCAGATGGACGGCCATCCGCCCTGCATCGTGGAACCGGGTGCCGCCGTCTATGAGAACCATAGCCAAGACACCAGATACACCGGGCCGCTGGATACGGCCTCCACGGTCAGCTCCACCTACGGCACCGGGGGCAACAACCAGCCCTTCGTGGTGGAGGCCGACACGCCCAAGACGCTGAAAATCCGCTCCGGCTGCGAGGGCGGCGGCAAGGGGCCGCTCATCCAGGAGGATGTGTCCGCCACACTCTCCTGCAACAACGACCAGACGCTGTTCGTGCCGTTCTGCAAAGGCACCCGGCCCCACTCCGCACAAGAGGGCCAGGTGTGGAAAGCGGTGGAGATTGCCAACACGCTGAACACTTTTGACGTGGGTGAAACCCGTTGTGCGGAACTGGCGGTGCGGACTTTCGGCATCGGCGCAGCCTACAGCGCCGGGATGCTCTCGGATAACCCCCGCGCTGGCATCTATGAGGCCGACACCTCCCGGACGCTGGACCAGAGCGGCGGCAACCCCTCCTGCAACCAGGGCGGCATCGCCGTGGTGGAGGGGCCGACCTATGCCATGACCCCATGCACCTACACGCAGATCGAACGGGAAAAGGCTCCCACGCTGAACGCGAGGGATTTCAAGGACCCCACCTTTGTCAATGCTGGTTACAGTGTGCGGAGGCTTACCCCCACCGAATGCGCCAGGTTACAAGGGTTCCCGGATTTTTGGTGCGCTGGGCTGGAAACGCCGGAGCCGACTGAGGCAGATATCGCTTTCTGGACAGAGGTCTGGGAAACCCACCGCCGAGTGGTGGGCAGCTCCACCAAGGCCAAGAGCCGGAACCAGATCGTCAAGTGGCTGCAACATCCCCATTCGGATGCCGCCGAATATAAAATGTGGGGGAATGGAGTCGCACTGCCGAATGTGTTTTTCGTGCTGGCAGGTATTGTGTGGTCTACACAATTATCCGGCCAGTAATTTGTCGCGGTCAGGGCGAGAAACAACTTGCTATATCCGCCGGGTAGAGCGAATATGTGACTACCAAAAAAACAAGGGGGTTTCCACCATGACAATCAACTACAACGTGACCGGCACCGAGCGCAAACGCCTCGCCGACTACATTTCCGGCTTTATGGGTACGGAGAAAAAGTACCTGGGCGCACCGACCTTCGCCTACCAGATCGGCTACCTCACCGTCAGCAAGGACGGCGCAGTCAGCTTCGAGGACCGGGGCTACAACAGCGACATCGACGCGCTGACGGCGGAGCTGGAGGGCCAGGGGTTCCACACCGAGGACACCATCACCAAGGCCGACACCGCCGAGCCGGAGGCCGCTCCCGCCGAGGAGGGCATCACCCTTCCCCAAGGCTGTGGCCTGACGGTCACCCTTCCCGCCGCCAGCCTGCCCGCCGAGGCCCAGGCCAACCTCACCAGCCTCCTCACCGCCAAGGGGCGGCTCATCCGCAAGGCCCTTGGCATTGAGGCCCTCCCGGTGGAGGTCAGCACCGACACGGTGTCCTTCCCCTGGTTCGAGGACCGGAGCCTTTCCGCCGATGAGGTCAAAGCCTACACCCATCTGATCAGCGCCCTCTGCGAGATGGCCCGGAGCCAGAAGCGCATCACTGCCAAGGAAAAGGCCACCGACAACGACAAGTACGCCTTCCGGTGCTTCCTCCTCCGGCTGGGCTTCATCGGGGCCGAGTTCAAGGACGAGCGGAAAATCCTGCTCCGCAACCTCTCCGGCAACAGCGCCTTTAAGTCCGGCCAGCGCCGCACCGAGGCCCTCCAGCCGGAACCTCCCGCCTCCACCGCTGCGGTAGAGGTCCAGGGCGACTCGGAACTGGCCGAGGCCCTGGCGGATGAGCTGCTGATCCAGCAGGTCAACGCCTCCTTCGGAGAGGAGGCAGCGTCATGAGAGGCATGACCCAAGAAATCCTCGCCAGCCTGCGGGAGCAGTTCCCGCAGGGGACGCGGGTGGAACTGCTCCGCATGGACGATCCCCAGGCCCCGCCCATCGGCACCAAGGGGACGGTGAGGGGTGTGGATGACACCGGCTCCGTCCTGGTGCGCTGGGACAACGGCAGCGGACTCAACGTGGTCTACGGCGAGGACGTGTGCAGAAAGGTGGCGGAGTGAAATGCGGAGCATCATCGGTGAATTCTACCTCGGCAACATCACCCCGGACGTGACCGTCATCAAGCAGACCTCCGCGCTGAAAAAGGCGGTGCAGGAAATGGCCGATGCTGAGTCCTTCCTCCGGGAACACCTGGACGGCGAGTGCCTCGCCGCACTGGAACGGCTCGTTTCCGCCCAATCGACCTCCAATACGATCACGGTGCAGGAACGCTACACGGACGGCTTCCGCACCGGGGCCAAGTTCATGCTGGACATCCTCACTGGTGAGAGTGAAAATCTGGCCCCGCTGGTATAGATCGAGGTGTAAACTACACAATTCCAGCCCCGGATGATCGTGTACTTTATTGGTGCAAATTGACTTGCTATATCTCCGTTTTAGAGCGAATATGTCACTACCGAAAGGGAAAACACCCCGCCGGATACACAAAAAACGGAGGTTCGCACCATGAACGAGAAAATGAAAAACCAGGTCGCCGAGATGAAGAAACAGACCATCGGAGTCGAGGTGGAGATGAACAGCATCACCCGCCACGCCGCCGCCCAGCTTGCCGCCGAGTTCTTCGGCACCGGGCGGTACGAGGACACCGCCTGCCGCAACGGCTACTACACCTGGTCGGCCTGGGATGCCCAGGGCCGCGAGTGGAAGTTCCAGCGGGATGTGAGCATCGAGGGGCCGGACAGCGAAAAGTGCGAGATGGTCACGCCAATCCTCACCTACGCCGACATGGACACCCTCCAGGAACTGGTGCGGCGGCTGCGTAAGGCTGGAGCCAAGAGCGACTACACCAGAGGCTGCGGAGTCCACATCCACATCGGAGCCAAGGGCCACACGCCCCAGAGCCTCCGCAACCTGGCGAACATCATGGCCAGCCACGAGCGCCTCCTGGCGGACGCCCTGGCCCTCGACCACTACCGCATGAGCCGGTACTGCCGCACGGTCAACCCCCGATTCATTGAGACGGTCAACCGGCGCAAGCCCAGCACCATGAGCGACCTGGCGGACATTTGGTACAGCACCAACAACGCCAGCTACGGCAGGAACCAGCACTACAACGACAGCCGCTACCATATGCTCAACCTCCACGCCACCTTCACCAAAGGCACCATCGAGTTCCGGCTTTTCCAGTTTGACGCCCCCACCGCCGAGCGCAAGAACGGCCTCCACGCAGGGCAGCTCAAGAGCTACATCCAGCTTTGCCTCGCACTCAGCCAGATGGCGAAGGAGGTCAAGACCGCCAACCCCAAACCCCAGCAGACCGAGAACCCCAAGTACGCCATGCGCACCTGGCTCCTCCGCCTGGGCTTCATCGGCGAGGAGTTCGCCACCGCCCGCGACCTGCTGACCCGCCGCCTCGCCGGGGACGCCGCCTTCCGCAACGGGCGCGCCGCTTGAAGGACTTAGGTTAAACGCCCCGCCTGAAACCCGCCACCGAGCGGGCTTTAGGTGGTAGAAGGGCAAGCGCCCAACGGAAAGGAAGGTACAGTACATGGCAAACGCAAAACGGTACTACATCGCCTACGGCAGCAACCTCAATATCCCGCAGATGCGGGTGCGCTGCCCTGGGGCGCGGATCATCGGCACCTCGGTCATCCCCGACTACGAGCTGCTGTTTAAAGGGAGCAAGACCGGCTCCTACCTTACCATCGAGCCGAAAGACGGGTCCAGCGTCCCGGTGGCGGCATGGGAGGTCAGTGAGGAGGACGAATTGGCCCTTGACCACTATGAGGGCTACCCCGATTTCTACTACAAGGCCGAGATGGTGCTGCCCATCAAGGGCATCCGCACCGGCAAGGTCCGCCGCCGCAGGGTGTTCGTCTACATCATGCACGAGGAGCGGAGCCTTGGCTTCCCCTCCGCCCGGTATGTGGCGGTCTGCCGCCAAGGGTACGATTCCTTCGGCTTCGGCCAGCGGTACTTGACCGATGCCATCCAGCGAAGTGTGGAGGGGATGAAATGAAAGACAACATTTTTCGTATCTCGGTCTGCCCCCGGTGTGGGCAGACCTACACCGCGCCCCCGGCCCTTTCACGCTTGGACAACAGCACTCTCATCTGCCCCGATTGCGGCACCAGGGAGGCCCTGGAGAGCATTGGGGTGGACACCGCCGAGCAGGACAAGATCATCGACACCATCCACCGCTGCCAGCGGGATTCGGGCCTTGAACGCTGAGAAGAACTACACAGTTTCTGCCTCGGAAATTTGTGTAGATTACGCTTTGAATTATCTTGCTATTATCTCCGTTTAGAGCGAATATGGGTACACCGAAAGGAAAACCACACTTTTGAAAACGGAGGGCATGAACATGAAAACGAGATTTCAGCGGGAACTGAGCGGCGAGTTGGGCGCCTATTGGCAGCGGCAGGCCGAGGCCGACTTGGAGCGGATCAAGGCCGACTTGGACAGCGGGGCGATTACCATTGACGAGGCCGGGGTCGCCCGGAACTGCATTGGGCGGGCCTTGATGGATGACCTGCTGGAAAAACTGCTCCTGGTCACCGACAGGGCCGACAGCGCCGCGACACGGGCCGCACGGGAGGCCGAGGTGCAGGCTGACCTGGAATCCTACCGGGCCAGCAAAAAGGCCCCCAGCGCCGAGGAACTGGCCGAGATGCGGGCTGCTTTCGGCGAGGGGACCACGGTGGTGGACGCGCTCACCGGCGAGGAAATCCAGCTTTGACCCTTTACCCCCAGGGGGACGGCCCGGAAGGGCCTGTTCCTCGTTATACGGCGGCATAATATACACGGTTTTCGCCCCGGATGTTTGTGTAGATCATGCTCCGAATTAACTTGCTATATCTCCGTTTTAGAGCGAATATGGGTACACCGAAAGGGAAAACCACACTTTTGAAAACGGAGGAAAACACCATGAAGATGAACAGCAGGGCCGCAGCGAAGGCCGACACCTACCGGCTCCAGAGAACCACCACCCCGGAGAACCTCGAAATGCGGTTGATGAACAACTGCGGCACGATCCTCACCTTCGGCGACCGCATTCTGGTCGCGGGATACTACTACGACCCCAACGGGCGGTGCTACTACGGGGCCACCTACCGCTTCACCACCGCCGACCACACCTGCGAGGGCAAGATCGAGCTGGTCAGCATCTCCGAGGACACCTTCGAGGACAACGGCCACGCCATTGCCTGGGCGATGGCCCACTGAGGGGGTGCGGAAATGAACTGGTACAAGGTTTGGATGGTCGTTCCTGGAACGGACGGCGATGCTGAAAACGGCCCCTGTGAACCACAGTGGTGGAACGACATGGTGCAGGCAGAGGATGAACCTACGGCGATTACCGCCGCCAACGCTAAAGCAAGAGCCGATTGGGAAGATTCCGATGGCGAGTGTCCCTGCGGAAGAGAGCTTGGGATAGAATGCCCGGTCTGCACAGGCGCACAGGCGGTCACGGATGAGGAGTACGCTGCCTGGGTAAAACGGATGGAGGATTTCGAGCCGCTGCCCTTTGAATGAGAAAAATCAAACACACCGCAGCACCAGCCCTCCGGGGCTGCTGCTCGTTACTGGCTTGCCGCGAGGCAGGTCATTTTTTGTGCCATTTTGGAGGTGACGCACCGTGCGAAAGCTGAAAAGATACAAGCCCACGCCATTCAAGGCTAAGGACTCCGTGTACGACAAGGCGGCGGCAGACTACGCCGTTGGCTTTATTGAGTGCCTCTGCCACACCAAAGGCACCTGGGCCGGAAAGTCCTTCGAGCTGATCGACTGGCAGGAGCAGATCATCCGGGATGTATTCGGAACCCTCAAGCCCAACGGCTACCGGCAGTTCAACACCGCCTATATTGAGATTCCCAAGAAGATGGGCAAATCGGAGCTGGCGGCGGCTGTGGCCCTCCTGCTCTGCTGCGGGGACGGCGAGGAACGGGCCGAGGTCTACGGCTGTGCCGCCGACCGCCAGCAGGCATCCATCGTGTTCGAGGTCGCTGCCGACATGGTGAAGATGTGTCCGGCCCTCTCCAAGCGGGTAAAAATCCTGGCCTCCCAGAAACGGATCATCTACCAGCCCACCAACTCCTTCTACCAGGTGCTTTCGGCGGAGGCATACAGCAAGCACGGTTTCAACATCCATGGCGTGGTTTTCGATGAGCTACACACCCAGCCCAACAGAAAGCTGTTCGATGTCATGACCAAAGGCTCCGGCGACGCCCGGATGCAGCCGCTCTACTTTCTCATCACTACCGCTGGCACAGACACCCGCTCCATCTGCTACGAGACACACCAGAAGGCCAAGGATATTCTGGAGGGCCGGAAAATTGACCCTACCTTCTATCCTGTGATTTACGGCGCGGACGAGGGGGACGATTGGACGGACCCCAAGGTGTGGAAGAAGGCCAATCCCTCCTTGGGCATCACGGTGGGCATCGACAAGGTGCGGGCGGCGTGTGACTCCGCCAAGCAGAATCCCGCCGAGGAGAACTCCTTCCGGCAGCTCCGCCTCAACCAGTGGGTGAAACAGGCAGTGCGCTGGATGCCGATGGAACGGTGGGACAAGTGTGCCTTTGCCGCCAACGAGGACAGCTTGGAGGGCCGGGTCTGCTACGGCGGGCTGGACCTTTCCTCCACCACCGACATCACGGCCTTTGTGCTGGTGTTTCCGCCTTTGAACGAGGACGATAAATACAGCATCCTCCCGTACTTCTGGATTCCAGAGGACAACCTCGACCTCCGGGTACGGCGGGATCATGTTCCCTACGATGTATGGGAGAAACAAGGGTTCCTCCAGACCACCGAGGGCAACGTGGTCCATTACGGCTATATTGAGAAGTTCATCGAGCGGCTGGGAGAACGGTTCAACATCCGGGAGATCGCCTTTGACCGCTGGGGTGCCGTCCAGATGGTACAGAACTTGGAGGGCATGGGTTTTACTGTGGTTCCATTCGGGCAGGGTTTCAAGGATATGTCCCCGCCTACCAAGGAGCTGATGAAGCTGGTGCTGGAAGAGCGCGTGGCCCATGGAGGTCACCCGGTGCTGCGCTGGATGATGGACAACATCTACATCCGCACCGATCCGGCTGGCAACATCAAGCCGGACAAGGAGAAGTCCACCGAAAAGATAGATGGTGCCGTTGCCACGGTGATGGCCCTGGACAGGGCGATCCGCTGCGGCAACGACACCAGTGAGAGCGTGTATGACAGCCGGGGGCTGTTGTTCATTTAAGTGGCAGATTGCAAAATCCCCTGGTAAACAAATCGGAAACGGTTATTCGAAAAATCAAAATCCGGTGCCCATCCATGGCTGAGTGCTACACTAAAAAGAATGGATACTGCTAACACTCCGCTACTAATTACTATTGCCTGGGGTATGTCCAAGTTCGCGAAATGAGTGAGAGCATTGCTTTTAGCCCTTAAAGTCTCCTGCATCTGTGTCACCTCCCTTTTTTTCATCGCCAAGGAAACGGCTCAGTGGAACATTGCCATAAGTCTTTAAAAAAGCATCAACAAATGCTTTGCCATATTCCACTCTATTCTTTGGCCCCACATAGATTGCTTCAACAGTCACTTTAAAATAATCAGCTAAACGTCTCATGTTGTCTATAGATGGCATGGTCACGCCGTTTTCCCATTTGCACACCGCAGAGCGGTCAAGTTCTAATGCGTCCGCCAATGCTGACTGAGAAATGTGTTTTGACTGTCTTAGTTCTCGTATCCGCTGCCCGATTTGCTTACGCAAGTCCTCTGATTTCTCGTCCTTAGCTGATTTCATAGTATCATACCTCTTTTCAAAAGGAAACGGGAGTCTTGTTGACTCTGTTGATTGTTGTTGAGTCTGTTCCTCATCATTATAAATCTGCCCAGGCAAATAATCAATCTGCTAACTTGAAGGAGTGTGATCTCTATGGGCTTTTTCAGCAGTCTGTTCCGTTCGCGGGATGCTCCCCAGAACCGCACCGCTGGGAGCGGCTACACTTTTTTCTTCGGCGGCACCACCTCCGGCAAGGCCGTCACCGAGCGGAGCGCCATGCAGATGACTGCGGTGTATTCCTGTGTCCGCATTCTGGCAGAGGCCGTGGCTGGTCTGCCCCTCAACCTCTACCGCTACACCGAGGACGGCGGCAAGGAGAAAGCCATCGGCCACCCGCTGTACCTCCTGCTCCATGACGAGCCGAACCCGGAGATGAGTTCCTTCGTGTTCCGGGAAACTCTCATGACCCATCTGCTCCTGTGGGGCAACGCCTACGCCCAGGTCATCCGCAACGGCAAGGGCGAGGTGGTGGCGCTGTATCCTCTCATGCCCAACAAAATGACCGTGGACCGAGATGAGCGGGGCCAGCTCTACTACAGCTACCAGCGGAGCAATGACGAGGCTCCCACCATGAAGGGGAACACCGTCATCCTCCATCCCTCGGACGTGCTGCACATCCCCGGTTTGGGCTTTGACGGGCTGGTGGGCTACTCGCCCATCGCCATGGCGAAGAACGCCATCGGCATGGCCATCGCCTGCGAGGAGTACGGGGCGAAATTCTTCGCCAACGGCGCGGCTCCGGGCGGTGTCCTGGAACATCCCGGAACTATCAAAGACCCCCAGCGGGTTCGGGAGAGCTGGCAGTCCACCTTCGGCGGCAGCGGCAACGCCAACAAGATCGCCGTTCTGGAGGAGGGCATGAAGTACACGCCCATCGGCATCTCGCCGGAGCAGGCGCAGTTCCTGGAAACACGAAAATTTCAGATCAATGAGATCGCTCGAATTTTCCGCGTACCGCCCCACATGGTGGGCGACCTGGAAAAGTCGAGCTTTTCTAATATTGAGCAGCAGTCGCTGGAGTTCGTGAAATACACGCTGGACCCCTGGGTGACCCGGTGGGAGCAGTCTATCCAGCGGTCGCTGCTCACCCAGGAGGAGAAGGCCACCTACTTCGTGAAGTTCAACCTGGAGGGGCTGCTCCGGGGCGACTACCAGAGCCGGATGCAGGGCTACGCCATCGGTCGGCAGAACGGCTGGATGTCCGCCAACGACATCCGGGAGCTGGAGAACCTGGACCGCATCCCCACCGAGGAGGGCGGCGACCTGTATCTCATCAACGGCAATATGCTCCCGCTGAAGGACGCGGGCGCTTTTGCAGATACCACAACGACAGGAGAGGAGGACTCCGATGAAAAAATTCTGGAACTGGAAAACCCGGATGGTAACGAATCAGGAGACGATGGAGCAGACAGAGGAACGGACGCTGTTCCTCAACGGCACCATCGCCGAAGATAGCTGGTATGACGATGACGTGACCCCGCAGCTTTTCAAGGATGAGCTGATGTCTGGCAGTGGCAACATCACCGTCTGGATCAACAGCCCCGGCGGTGACTGTGTGGCGGCGGCGCAAATCTACAATATGCTCATGGATTATCCCCACGATGTGACCGTGAAAATTGACGGCATCGCCGCCAGCGCCGCATCCGTCATCGCCATGGCTGGCACCAAGGTGCTGATGTCCCCGGTGTCTACCATGATGATCCACAACCCGGCTACGGTGGCCTGGGGCGACGCAGGGGATATGGAGAAGGCCATCGCCATGCTGGAGAGCGTGAAGGACTCCATCATCAATGCCTACGAGATCAAGACCGGGATGTCCCGCGCCAAGCTGTCCCACCTCATGGACAGCGAGACATGGATGGACGCGAACAAGGCGGTGGAGCTGGGCTTTGCGGACGGCATCCTGTCCCGCGCCCAGGCAGAGGACGAGGCTCCACCCGCTGGCTCCATGCTGTACTCCCCGGCAGCGGTGGTCAATTCCCTCATGGGGAAGATCGCCGCCAAGTGCCACATCGAAAAACCGAATACCGCTCCCACAGGCCGTTCCATCGACACGCTGATGGAGCGGCTTAATCTTTTGAAATTTTAAGGAGGATCACATTATGACCATTCTGGAACTGCGAGAGAAGCGGGCTAAGGCGTGGGAGGCTGCAAAGGCTTTCCTGGAAAGCCGCCGCAATGAGAAGGGCGTCCTGTCCGCCGAGGACGATGCCACCTACACCAAGATGGAGCAGGACATCACCGATCTGGGCAAGGAGATTGCCCGTCTGGAACGGCAGGAGGCTTTGGATGCGGAGTTGTCCAAGCCCACCGCCGCGCCCCTCACCGGCAAGCCCCTGGGCGGCTCCGACCCGGACGAGCCTAAGACCGGGCGGGCCTCCAAAGCCTACAAGGAGGCCATGCTCACTGCCCTGCGCACCAACTTCCGCCAGGTGAGCAACGTCCTCCAGGAGGGTGTGGATGCCAGCGGCGGCTACCTGGTGCCGGAGGAGTACGACTCCCGGCTCATCGATGGGCTGAATGAGGAGAACATCATGCGCCGTCTGGGCCACCGCATCACCACCAGCGGCGAACACAAGATCAACATCGCCGCCACCAAGCCCGCCGCCGCGTGGATCGATGAGGGCGGGACGCTCACCTTTGGGGACGCCACCTTCGCCCAGATCAGCCTGGACGCCCACAAGCTCCATGTGGCGGTGAAGGTCACAGAGGAGCTGCTCTACGACAACGCTTTCGGTCTGGAGAGCTACATCATCGACCAGTTCGCCAAGGCCCTGGGCAACGCCGAGGAGGACGCCTTCCTCAACGGGGACGGCACCGGCAAGCCCCTGGGCCTGCTGGCCGCAACTGGCGGAGCGCAGACCGCCGTCACCACCGCCGGGGCATCCATCGCCGCCGATGAGATCATCGACCTGGTGTATGCCCTCAAGCGGCCCTACCGCAAGAACGCCGCCTTCCTCACCAACGACCAGACGCTGGCCGTCCTGCGCAAGCTGAAGGACAACAACGGGGCCTACCTCTGGCAGCCCTCCTACCAGGCCGGGGAGCCGGACCGTCTGTTCGGCTATGCCATCTACACCTCCCCCTACTTCCCCACCATTACCGCAGGCCAACCCGCCATCGCCTTCGGCGACTACAGCTACTACAACATCGGCGACCGTGGCACCCGCTCCTTTGCCGAGCTGAAGGAGCTGTTCGCCGGGAACGGCATGGTGGGTTTTGTGGCCAAGGAGCGGGTGGACGGCAAGCTGGTGCTGCCGGAGGCTGTGCAGCTCCTGTCCATCAAGGCGGCGTACAAGTGATCTGCGGGGGTCCCGGTGGTGTATCTGCCGGGACCCTCTGCCCATTCTGGAGGTGAACATTTTGATCGTCACGCTGCAAGAGGCCAAGAAGTATCTCCGGGTGGACCATGGCGATGATGACACCATCATTCGGAAGTTCATCAAGGCCGCTGAAACGCTGTGCGAGGGTACGCTGCGCAAAGACGTGGAGCCTGTCCCCATCAACAAGGTGGCGGTGCTGTTCGCCGTGGCCTACCTCTACGAGCATCGGGAGAACGCCGATATGGATGAGCTGACCCGGATGCTCCGCTACATCCTCGCCACAGAGCGGGAGGTGGCTTTCTGATGGAGATCGCCAAGCTACGCTCCCGTATCACCATCCAGCAAGCCGTGGTGCAGATCGATGCCATCGGCAATCACACCAACGCCTGGGCAGACTTCTACTCCTGCGCCGCCTATGCCAACCTCGCCTCCGGGAAGGAGTACGGGGCCGCTGGGCAGACGCTGGACAGCGATACCCTGGTGTTCGAGGTGCGCTGGTGTGAGCGGCTCCGGGAGTTGGACAGCACGCGGTTCCGCATCCTCTTTGGCGGCAATATCTACAACATCACCTGCGTGGACGATGTGCGGTTCCGGCATGAGCGACTGAAACTGACCGCCCACCGGGAACGGGGGTGAGGACATGGCCCGTGACAGGGTGTCCATCGACCAGTTCCCCGGCGCGGTCATGGCCCAACTGGAGGAATATGTGTCCATGGCCTCTGACGAGGTCAAAGAGGCCGTCCGTACCGTCAGCGAGGACGTGAAAACCGAAATACAGTCCCGCGCCCCGGTCAAGACCGGAAAATACCGGGCAAGCTGGACGGTCACCAAAGTGGAGGAGACCGCTCAATCCCTGGTGAACACTGTCCATTCGGCGAAGCACTATCGGCTGACCCATCTGCTGGAGAACGGCCACGCCAAGCGGGGCGGCGGCAGGACGAGGGCATTCCCTCACATCGCCCCCGGCGAGGCTCTGGCGGAAAAGGAGTTGCTGGAGATCGCGGAAAGGAAGCTGAGAGGATGAGAAAAACAGACGTTCCCGCCCTGCTGGAGCGGCTGGGCTTTCCCTTCGCCTATGACCACTTTGCCGAGGGCGAGGGGCCGGACCCGCCGTTCCTGGTGTACCGCTACCCCAACGCCGACAACTTCGCCGCCGATGGGGTGGCGTACTTCAAGCAGGATGTCCTCCACATCGAGGTCTACACCGACAGGAAGGACCCGGCGCTGGAGGAACAGATTGAGGCCGTTCTGGACGAGAGCGGCATTTTTTATGGCAAAGGCGAGACATGGATCGACAGCGAAAAGCTGTACGAAGTTTTTTATGAAATGGAGGTATCTGCATGAGCGGCACCAACAAGCACAACAAGGTCAAGTTCAATATCAGCAACGTCCACTACGCCCCGCTGTCCCAGGACAACGACGGCAAATACACCTGGGGGACCCCGGTGGCACTCCCCGGCGCGGTATCCCTCTCCCTGGACCCCGAAGGGGAGCCGGAGAGCTTCTACGCGGACGGCATCGAATATTACGTCATCAACAACAACCAGGGCTATGACGGCGACCTGGAGGTGGCCCTCATCCCGGAGTCTTTCCGGCGGGACATCCTCATGGAGACCACGGACGCCAACAGCGTCCTGCTGGAGAACGCCGCCAGCGAGACGGGCAAGTTTGCCCTGCTGTTCGAGTTCGATGGGGATGTGCGGAAGATCCGCCACGTCCTCTACAACTGCTCCGCCTCCCGCCCCTCCATCTCCGCCAAAACCAACGAGGAGAGCCGGGAGGTGCAGACCGAGACCCTGACGGTAAAGGCCCGTCCCCTGTCTACCGGCTATGTGAAGGCCAAGACCGGGGATTCCACCGCCGCCACCGTCTACAACAACTGGTACAAGAGCGTGTACCAGCCTGCCGACACGCCGACCGAGGACGAGACTGACCCCGCCTCTGGTGGTCAGGGTTAAAGGAGGGCTGACAAATGGGTATTATGCGCACTGTCGAAATTGACGGTCAGCAGGTGGCGTTCAAGGCCAGCGCCGCCATCCCCCGCATCTACCGTCTGAAGTTCCACCGGGACATCTACAAGGACCTCGCCGCACTGGAAAAAAGCGTGGACGAGAACACCGAGGGCAATTCCGGGCTGGATATGTTCTCTCTGGAGATGTTTGAGAACATCGCCTACATCATGGCAAAACACGCCGACCCCGCCGCCGTCCCGGATTCCCCGGAGGACTGGCTGGATCAGTTCAACACCTTCTCCATCTACCAGGTGCTGCCGCAGCTCATCGAGCTGTGGGGGCTGAATGTGCAGACGGACGTTCAGTCTAAAAAAAACTTCGTCCAACTGACCGGGAAATGACCACGTCGCTGTTCCTGCTCCGCTGTTTGCAGGTCGGGCTGTCCCTCCGGGACCTCGATCTGCTGACAGTGGGCATGGTCAACGACATTTTTGCGGAACAACTGAACGATGACTGCAAGTATGCGACCCTGGCAACGCAGGAAGATTTCGACAGGTTTTAACGCACATCCGTTGAACTGTCCCCGATTTTGAGGTAATATAGGACGCACAGCAGTTTCAAGTGATTGCTGCTCAATTCTGGATGTAGGGGCGGTTATATGGATTCGACTAAATCAGGGGACGAGTCCCTCCTTTTCCAAGGGAAACAAACAGGCTTTACAATTTCGGATTTCTGGCGATGGGGATTCTCTGATCTGCTGGATAATGTTCTGCGCGGCACATATTGTGAGTTTGTTGTTGGCGCGGCCCTTGGTGTAGACCTGTCTACTGGCCGGACAAACTGGTCTCCTTGGGATATCACCTTTCCCTATCCTTGGGAAGATGCCACTGGCAGGCATGATATAATTCGCGTAGAAGTAAAGAACTCATCCTACCTGCAATCATGGAATGAGGGGAAACTTTCAAAAATCAGCTTTGGAATCGCGCCCAAGGAGATCACAGACCCAGCATATGGCACTGTGGGAGAAAAGAAACGTCAGTCGGATGTCTATGTTTTATGCCACTATAAGGCGCAAGATAGAGCCACCGCCGACCCCCTTGTGCTTGATGATTGGGACTTCTATGTTGTTTCCACAAAGGTGCTGGACAAAATGTGTGCGGGGCAAAAAAGTATTGGATTGACCTCGCTACAAAGCCTCAGTCATATCAAAACGGATTTTTTGGGAATCAAAGATTCAGTTATCCGTTGCGCAATGGGTCTTGATTGCTGACAAAATCCACTGAGCTATCATGTGAGCAGCGAATCCCAAAGGTGGTGCTGATTGGCTATGAAAATTGCAACCTGGAATATTGAGCGGATGGCGCGTAGCCCCGCCAAAATACAGCTTGCCTGTGAACAGGTGCAGGCGGACATCCTCATACTGACAGAATCGGATGACAGGATTTGCCCAGGGTATGAATATGCCTTTCACACACCAACCCCGCCGGATATCGAAGGCTCTCGGTTCGGCACCATCCGATACGCGCCCACAGAGCATCGTGTGTCTGTTTTCACCAATTACCCCTGCGTTCGGCGGCATACTACCGCTGATGAATATACATCCCTCTGCGTTGAATTGGAAACGGAGCGCGGCAATCTGCTGGTGTATGGGACGATCATCGGCACCCACGATGTGACAACAGTGTTCCCGCAGGATTTGAAAAGGCAGCTTCCTGATTTTGAGCGGCTGACCGCTGACGGGAACCGGCTGTGCGTCTGCGGTGACTTTAACTGCTTTTTCACAGGCCGGTGCTGGCCCTCCAGGGCTGGCAGGGACGCCTTGCTGCAAGCCTTTTCCCAAAACCGCATGAAACTGCTGACGAGGGAACAACCTGACTGCATTGACCATATCGCTATTTCGGAGCAGTTCCTCGGTAGTGATGCGGCCCACATCGAAGAATGGAATCTCGATAAAAAGCTGTCCGACCACAAGGGGATCGCTATACAATTTGGAAAAGAGGGGTAGTATGGACGCCGCCGTGCTGATTACACAGGAAACACAGTTGCTGAATGAATGGGCCGCTGGGCGTGATGGCTTTATCCCGGATGGGGTCGTAAATGCCGAGCGGTATCTGACGTCTGAAATTCGGCTGTTGTATCTTTTGAAAGAAGTGAACGGCGGCTCCGATTGGGATTTGCGGGACTTTCTACGCAGCGGCGGCAGAAAACAGACCTGGGAAAACATCGCCAGATGGACGCTCGGCATCCATGATTTCCGGCATGACCTTCCTTGGGAACGCCTGCATGAGATTTCCGAGGAACAGCGAAAAGATATTTTGCAGAGCATTTGTGCCGTCAATGTGAAAAAGACTGCCGGTTCTCACACCGCAAACGGGAAGATGGTATCCGATGCGGCATTGCGGGATTCGGGCTTCTTGAAACGGCAAATCGATCTGTATGCGCCCGATATCGTGATCTGCTGTGGGACGGAGAAAAACTACTGGCACGATGTGATGAAAATAGCACCCACATGGGAGATGACCACCAGAGGAATTTGGTACTTCCGTGAACCTAACGGACGCATCGTGATCTCCTACGCTCACCCAGAGGCCAGAGTAAAAGACTGCCTGTTATACTATGGGCTGGTCGATGCGGTCAGAGAGATCATGCGCAGTTAATCGCAAGTAAATCTGTTTTTGAAGCATCTGCCTTCGGGCAGGTGCTTTCTTTATGCCTTTTTCGGAGGGGGGAATTGAATGGGCACAAGACGGATCGCGGGCATCACGGTGGAGATCGGCGGAGACACCACCAAACTGACCACCGCCCTCAAGGATGTGGACAAGGCCCTCTCCACCACCCAGAGCAGCCTCCGGGATGTGAACAAACTGCTCAAGCTGGACCCCGGCAACACAGAGCTGCTGGCCCAGAAACATCGTCTGCTGGGCGAGGCCGTCTCCGAGACGAAGGAGAAGCTGGCCACGCTGAAAACCGCCGCTGAACAGGCAAATGCTGCCCTCGCCAGCGGGGAGATCACCCAATCGCAGTATGACGCCCTCCAGCGGGAGATCATCGAAACCGAACAGAAGTTAAAAGATTTGGAGCGGCAGGCGGAAAATTCGTCTGTCGCTCTTCAAAAAATTGGGCAGGTGGGCGACAAGCTGCAAGCCGTGGGCGATAAGGTTTCCGGGGTGGGCGAAACCCTCACCAAATCGGTCACCGCCCCGGTGGTGGGCCTTGGCACCGCCGCTGTCGCCACCGCCGCCAACTTCGAGTCCTCCATGTCCCAGGTGCAGGCCACCATGGGCATCACCAAGGACGCCATGTCCATGGTGAACGGTGAGAGCGTCAACACCATGGATACCCTCTCCGCCCTGGCAAAGCAGATGGGCAGCGAGACGGCCTTCTCAGCCAGCGAGTGCGCCGAGGCTCTCAACTATCTGGCCCTCGCCGGGTACGACACCCAGGAGATGTGCGACACGCTGCCCACCGTCCTCAACCTGGCAGCGGCGGGCGGCATCGACCTGGCTTCGGCCTCCGACATGGTGACAGACGCCATGTCCGCCCTGGGCATGGGGACGGGCGAGGCCACCACCATGGTGGACCAGATGGCAAAGACCTCGTCCACCACGAACACATCGGTGGCCCAGCTCGGCGAGGCCATCCTGACCATCGGCGCTACTGCCAAAACCGTCAAGGGCGGCACTGCCGAACTGAACACCGCCTTGGGCATCCTCGCCAACAACGGTATCAAGGGGGCCGAGGGCGGCACCCATCTTCGCAACGTCATTCTGTCCCTGCAAAATCCCACTGACAAGGCCGCTGCCTGCATGGAGCAGCTTGGGGTGGATGTGTACGACTCCGAGGGGAATATGCGCTCCCTCAACGATGTGCTGGGTGATTTGAACACAAGCATGGACGGCATGACCTCCGCCGAGA
Source organism: Bacillota bacterium (assembly GCA_021768085.1). Taxonomy (GTDB): domain Bacteria; phylum Bacillota; class Clostridia; order Oscillospirales; family Oscillospiraceae; genus Enterenecus. Next base: position 4,235 of record JAETOJ010000032.1, on the reverse strand, counting down.
AGTCCAACATCATCGCCACCATCTTCAACAAGACCGACCTCGCAGCCGTCAATTCCCTCCTCGCCAACACCGGCGAGAGCTGGGACACCCTCCAGCAGTCCATCACCAACAGCGGCGGAGCGGCCCAGCAGATGGCGGACACACAACTGGACAACCTCCAGGGCCAGCTCACCATTCTGAAATCGGCGCTGGAGGGGCTTGCCATCTCCATTGGCGAACTGCTGATGCCGGTCATCAAAAACATTGTGGCCGGTATCCAGTCTTTCGTAGATTGGCTGAACAGTCTGGATGAAGGCACGAAGCAGACCATCGTCACCATTGGACTGATCGTTGCGGCGGTGGGGCCGGTCCTCATCGTTATCGGCAAGGTGGTCTCTGCGGTCGGCACCATCCTCTCGGTGATATCCAAGATCGGCCCGGTTATCACCGCCGTCAAGGGAGCGGTCACCGGGCTGTTCACACTGCTTGCGGCAAATCCCATCGGGCTGGTGGTCGCCGCTGTTGCCGCCCTCATCGCCATCTTCGTGGCCCTCTGGAACAACTGCGAGGGCTTCCGGGAGTTCTGGATCAACCTCTGGGAGAACATCAAGGCCGCTGCGGTGGCCGCATGGGAGGGCCTGTCCTCCTTCTTCCAAGGAGCGTGGGAGGCTATCGTCAACCTGGCCCAGACCATCTGGGGCGGCATCGGTGACTTCTTCTCCGGGCTGTGGGAGAGCATCTCCTCCACGGCCCAGGCGGTCTGGGGCGCGATCAGCGAGTTCTTCTCCGGCATCTGGACCGGCATTGTCACCACCGCCCAAACCATCTGGGGCGGCATCACTGAGTTCTTTTCCGGTCTCTGGGAAAGTATCCGCTCTGTGGCTGAAACTGTCTGGAACACCATCAGCACCTTCCTCTCCGGCTTGTGGACGGGCATCGTGACTGCTTCCCAGACTATCTGGAACGGGATCACCACCTTCTTCTCCGGGCTGTGGGAGAGCATCCGAGCCACCACTGAAGCGGTGTGGAACGGCATCAGCACCTTCCTCTCCACCCTCTGGACAACCATCTCCACGGTGGCGCAGACCATCTGGAACGGCATCGCCACCTTCCTGTCCACCCTGTGGACAACAATCTCCACCACGGCCCAGGCCGCGTGGAACGGGATCAAGGAATTTCTCTCCGGCATCTGGGAGGCCATCAAGGGTGTGTTTTCCGCTGCAATGGAAGCTATCCAAACGGTGGTGACTGGCGCGTGGGAAGCCATTAAGAGCGTGGTCACCACGGCGATGGAGGCGCTCCAAACTGCCATTACCACCGCTTGGGAGGCCATTAAGACTGCCATCTCCACGGCACTGGAAGCCATCAAGACCGCCGTCACCACGGCTTGGGAGGCTGTCAAAGCCGCTGTGCTGACGGTCATGGAGGCAATCAAAACCGCCATTACCGCCGCATGGGAGGCAATCAAGACTGCTGTCACCACGGTGGTCAACGCCATCAAAGATACAGTGACCCAGGTCTGGGAGTCCATCAAGGAGGCCGTCTCCGGCATCATGGACCGGCTGAAAGAGACTGTGGTCAACGCCTGGAATGCGCTGAAGGAGGCCGTGACCAATGTGGTCAACGGTATCAAAGAGGCAGTTTCTGGTGTGTTCAACAGCCTCGCCGATGGTGTGAAAACAGCGATGACCAAGGTGCTGGACGCTGTGAAATCTGGCTTCAACTGCGTCAAAGACCACATCCTCGGCCTTGGCAAACAGGCTGTGAGCTGGGGCCGCGACCTCATCATGGGCATTGTCAATGGCATCAAAGGAGCCATCGGCGCGGTGAAAGACGCCGTGGGCAATGTTGCCAGCACAATCAAATCCTTCCTTCACTTCTCTGTCCCGGACGAGGGGCCGCTCACCGATTACGAGTCCTGGATGCCTGACTTCATGGCGGGGCTTGCCAAAGGTATCGAACAGGGCCGGGGAACTGTCCGCGCCGCCATCGGGAATGTGGCGGATGATCTGGCCCTCGCCCCCACTGTGTCCGTAGCCGCCGAAGGTCTGGACGCACTCAAAGACGGCGGCAGAACGCCGGAGGAGAGCATCACCGCCGCCAGCGGCAATTCCGAGATGGCTGCGCGGTTGGACGCCATGTACGAGGTGGTCACCAAATACCTGCCCCGGCTGGCCAGCCGACAGATCGTACTGGACTCCGGCACACTGGTGGGCGAACTGTCTGACGGCATGAACAGAACGCTGGGGAGGTCCTTCCTATGATCCGAAAATTCAGACTGACCAACGGCGCGGGGGACGGCTGGGATTTGAACAGCCGCTCCTCTTTCTTTCACTCCATCGCCGGACTCGGCTTCAAGGACGGCACCCAATACGAGCAGGTCGGCACCGACTTCATCCCCCTGGAAGAATTGTTCTCCCAGGGGGAGATGTCGGGCCGCATCCTGTTCGGCGGTGCCGCTGCCTACCAGACCTACCGGGCCTTCTCCCGGTTCGTCCGGGCGGTGCCGCTCACCCTCATCTACCAGACGGACGAGACCTATCGTGTCCCTGTCCGGCTGACGGAGCTTTCCAAAGGGGAGCTGATGGAGGGCGGCGGAGGGCTGGTCTGCGATGTGGCCTTCCTCGCCACCGGGCTGTTCTACAAAAGCGTCACCCGGCAGAGCGGTGTCCTCTCCATCGGCGGCAAGGTGTATCCGTACACCTACAGCTATTCTTATGCCGAGGTGTCCCAGAACACCCTGGTCATCGAGAGCGACAGCTACGAGGACAGCCCCTGCAAGGTCACCATCTTCGGCCCCTGTCTCAACCCGGTCTGGAAGCACTATGTGGACAATGAACTGTTCGAGACAGGCCGGTACGAGGGGCTTATCATGGCAGACCACAAGCTGGTGGTGGACGCCACCGGCATCCCGTACAGCATCACCGAGCGCGGGGCGGCGGACGATATCGTGGCGGATCGCTACCAGCTCTGCGATTTTACCACGGAGCGGTTCTTCCACCTCAAACATGGGAGCAACCGTATCTCCGTTTCCCATGATGGATTGAACACAGTGAAAATGATGGTGGAAGGGAAGATTTCGTATGAAACCGTATAGTGTAGAAATTTTCCGGCCCGACTTCACGATGGTCGGCAACACCAATGTCAACGAGGTCACCTACAAAGAGGATTACCTCACCTCGGACGAGAACACCATCACGGTGCTGGCCCTTCCCGGTATTGAAAAGCAGGACTTCATCCGCATCAGCCGGGGCAGCGAGGAGTACGCCGGGGTGGTCACCGAGATAGGCTACGGCACTGACCGCTCCAAGCGGCTCCAGACTATTTCCTACAAGCCTCTGGCGGAGCTGCTCAACACCGGCATCCTGTTCGATGTGAACGCCCAGGGCCAGGGGACGCTGGAAGAGTTCATCTGCGACCGCATCCGGGAAACCTTCATCGACAACCCGGACACCCTCCAGAACATCCATGGCCTGTCCGTGGCCCACACCAGCGCCACCGCCGACTGGAGCCTGCACATCACCCCGGCGGAGAGCGGCGGTCACTATAACATCGTCAACCTCATGGATTCGGTTATCGTCCCCGCCATGCAGAAATACGGCATTCTGGTGAAGGCCGCACTGGACATCCAGAACCAGGAGATACACCTCACAGTGGGTCGGGCCAGCGGCAGCATCCTCACCATCGAGGCGGACCTTCCCAACATCATCAAGAAAAGCGTCACCATCAAGCAGGTCAGCGCCGATGTGAACAAGCTGATTTTGTTTGACAGCACAAACTACGCCGCCACCCGCACCTATTACCTTCACCCTGACTTGGGCTATGACACCTACGACCGGGACCGCATCACCCCGGTGGTCTGCGAACTGCAAGCGGTGCAGCATGAGGAGGGCAGCAGTTTCGATGCCGCCGCCATCCGCGCCGCCCACGACAAGTTCTCCGGGCTGGCCTACTCCAACCTCATCGAGCTGACCATGGCGAATGACGATGGGCTGGTGAAGCCGGAGCGGATGGAGTTCGGGCAGGAGGTGGAGATCATCTCGGACGGGGTGGCCTATCGGAGCATCCTCACCGGGCGGGAGCGCGGGAAGAACACCAAGCTGGTGTTCGGCACCGTCCGGCTGGACCTGACCAAAATTCTAAGGAGGAGCGGCAATGGCTAACAACATCGTTTTGAAAACCTATCGCGGCGGCAGCGTGACCCCGCTGGACGATGCCATCATCCAGCAGACGGTCATCGGCACCAACGGCATCTT
>JAETOJ010000031.1 GCA_021768085.1 Bacillota bacterium | reverse complement strand
CGGGGCGTGGCCGAGCGGCCCGCTTCAATTCCTGCCCGTCCCTGCCATCGAGAAAAGCCCCCGGATTGCCGTTTTTAAGCGGTTTTCCGGGGGTTTTCCTGTTCAGCCGGGTCGATTGTCCGCCGCGCCGCGCCGCCGCCGACGTGCGGCCTCCAGCGGCCCCTGGGCATAAAAAAAGACGCCGACCGCTGTCGACGCCTTCGCGCTCAATGAATGTGAGAATGTGCGGGCCTTTCCCGCCTGAAATATGCCTGTTCCCATTGAAAAACGGGGGTTTTCCAGCACTTCCCCCGGTTCTCCCGGTTTATCCCGGTTTCTCAATTATCCTGTCCCCTTACATCGGTGATGTACGCGCTCAGGGTCACCCCGGCCTGCTCCTGTGCCGCCCGAACCCGGCTGTGCAGTTCTGCCGGGATCATAGCACACAGATTTTTTTGATTTTCCGCCATATTGGCGTCCTCCTCTCCGTTTTTGTAACGCAAGTATACCGGCAACCGGGCCGAATAGCTATTCACCATACCCAACGAAGATACCGGCTGAAACGAAGCGAAATCAACAACTACCCGGCCCTTAAAACCAGGGCCATCCCATGCATCAGGTATTCCACGCACGGGATGGCCACGCTGTTGCCGAGCGCACGGTATCTGGGGGAGTCCGCCGCACCGGGCAGATTGGTCCAATCGTCAGGATAGCCCTGGAGACGTTCGCACTCCCTTGGTGTTAGACGCCTTATAAGCAACGGAGTTTCCACCACCAATTTGTCCTGTGAAACATACTGGGAGTTGGGCCCTTTGCTGTCACCAGCGGTGAGCGCGCCGACGGTTTCCTGGTATATGAGGTCGGTCACATCTTTCTGCTGGTGGGCGCTTTGGGTGGAGGCCACGCCGTCCTCCTGGAACTTGTCGCACCGCTGGCGGGCAAAAACGGCGTGGTGGTCGGTGGCGGTCAGGGTATAGGCAATATCCTCCTGTATGCCGAGTCCGTTCCCGCCGTTCTCCGGCTGGCGGTCGATGGCATTGCCGGTGATGCAGAACACGGGTTCCTCCTCCTGCATGACAAGGCTGAGGTTGTTCCCGCCTGTGCCCGCCCTGGCAGATAAGGTGGGCGCAACTTTGTGGGGGCCAGTATATCTCGCATCGATCCCATGATTTTCAAACACAAGAGGCTGATGCCCGTGTTCCTGGGCCCGGAGCGTGCCTGCCACATCTTCTGAACACTCCATGATCTGCCCGCCCTGGTCGTTAAGGCACAGCACGGACGGCATCATATTTCCGCTGGCGGCCGCTTTCAGCGTGGGGGCCACCTCCTCCTGATAGCCGATGCTTCCGGCAGACGGCCCCGCCCCGGCGCAGAAGCCAGCGGCAAAGATCAGTCCGCCAGGTTTGGCCTCGCCGCTGTTGATGGTGGGGGATACGCCCTCCGGCGCGGTGATCCGGGCCTGCTGGGTATCCCAAGGGGTGAGACAGGCCCCATGCCCCTCAGCATCGAAGATCAACCCACCGGGATTCCGCCCGCCGCAGCCATCAGCCCCCGCCAGGGTGGGCGCCGTGCCCTCCGGCGTGAAGATGCGGGTCTGCTGGGTGTCCCAGGGATTCAGGCAGTCTGCGGTCAGGATGCAGGGATAACCCTGTCCCGCCTGTCCGCCGCCCCCGCTGAGGGATGTGTGCCGCTCCGGGGTCAGGAAGCACTCGCCGTTCCCTTTACTGACGGCGCCGCCTCCAGCTGGGGCGGCAGGGGCTTGCCCCGCTCACGGGCCCGGCGCAGGATACCCAGGCAGGCTTTCCGGGATAAATAGTATTTGCGGGGCGGTGAGTCCTCCAAAATCTGCGATAACGAACACGCGCGCCCTTCTCTGGGCGAGACCCCAGTGTTGAGCGTCCAAGACCCTCCAAGCCAGGGAGAAAGAATCTCCCAGTATGATTCGCCCAGCAAATTGCCATGGCCAGGGGTGAGGTCGAGGGACATGAACGGGATAGCCACTAATTTTACAGATCTCCTCGAGGACGATCCGGAAGTCCTCACCCTTGGGCGAGCCCGAGCTGAAGGCACCTGGAACATTTTCCCAGCATAGCAGTCTTGGGCGAATAGATTTATCTGTCCGTCCACGTTGTACATCTGCCGCTCTCATCTCCTTTACAATGCGGATCTGTTCCATAAACAGGCCGGAACGGGCCCCCGCGAGACCGGAACGGGGGCCAGCCACGCTCAGATCTTGACACGGTGAGCCCCCGCAGATGATGTCCACCGGGGGCAGCTTGGCCCCATCCAGCTTGGTGATATCCCCCACATGGATCATGCCGGGGAAGTGCTTCTGGGTCACGCGGATGGGGAACGCCTCGATCTCGCTGGCCCAGACGGGGGTGATGCCGTTGCGCACCGCCGCCAGAGGGAAGCCGCCGATCCCATCAAAGAGGGAGCCCATGGTCAGCATGGCGCGTCCATGGTGGGGCCGGGGGGCTGGCCCTGCTCCTCCAGCGCGTTTTGCCAGCACTCCGGCAGCTTGAACGATCTGCCCAGAGCGGCCTGCTGGGCGGCGGTGTAGGCCAGCGTGTCCCGCACCATGGGGAGCCACGGGCCCAGCTCCTCGGGCGGCGTGTCGATGAACTCCGCCGTGAACAGCAGGACGTCCTCGTACCGATCCCAGCTCCCGCTGTGGTCATCGTTCCAGACATAGTCCGCCGAGGTGATGGTGACCCCCTCGTCATTGCAGTTCACCCAGACGGTCCTGCCCAGGCTTGACAGAAGGTAGGACATGGTTCCCACCATGCAGCTGCCCCCGGTGTTGCCGTACTCCCGGCTCTGGAGCTGGTACTCCCCGGGATCAAACCCAGGGCGCAGGTCATAGCTGCCGATGTCCTCCGCCGTTATGGAGCGATCCGGCAGACCTTCGCCGGGGTAGGCAAGGCATTGGTAAGCGGCGGCGGGACTGCCGCTCACACAGCGGTTTTGCAGGTCGCGGATCTTCTGCTCCGCAGTCTCACGCTCGTGGAAATAGAGCCGCCTGCCGTCCTCTGCCAGGTAGCCGGACTGTCCGGCCAAGGGGCCGTCAGGTGTTCCGGCGGCCCAAATTGCATAAAGGCTGGGCGGGGTGGCATCGATCTGCCCCGCTTGTTTCATCTGTTCCATTACTTGATTCCTTCCTGTATTATTTTCCGCCAACTACGCTGGCGATGACCTTGGTGGTACTCACCGCCATCTGGGCGGTGTGGACGGCGGAGGTGAGGCTGGCCTTGGTGGAGGTGTCCAGTCCGAAGGCCCCGGCGATCCGGGGCACCTCGCCCGCGGACAGCATCAGGCCCAGCCCCAGCAGGGCGTGGTCGCTGAACACCATCAGCCCCGCCGTCAAAATGGTGGCCTGCAAAAACGCGGTGAGGCACAGCCCCACGATCTGCTTGCACCACTGGGTGAAGCCGTCGCTGTAGCCCCGGGGGACGCTGAACATATACAGCGCACCCACCGCGATCTGGATGAGCAGAATACCGCCCCGCTTCAGATTGGCGAAGAACACCTTCAGCACGGCATAGGCCATCAAGATCACACAAAACAGCATCATGATGGGGTTGAAGCTGGGGCCGTTGAAAATGAAATCCACCCCGGAGGCGATTAGCCCTTCCGGGGTGGTGAGCTTGGTGATGATGTTCTGCCCGATTTCGCCGATCCCTGTCCCCAGCCCGGTAATGCCTGCGGTGAAGCTGGCCTGCAATGACACGGACAGGGCATACAGCCGGACGGGGACGGTGGAGAACAGGCTCACCGCCAGGAAGCCCTTGAGGCAGTTGATGGCGGTGTGGCGGATATTCCCCCGGCCCGAGGAGTATTCGATGCCGAACTCGAAACAGGCCACCACCAGGCTCACCCCGAACAGGGCCCAGCCCAGTTGGTTGAAGAACCGCACCACGGCCTGTACCCAGGGCAGATCGAACAGCTCCACCCCCATGTTGCCCATGAGGGCGAAAAAAGCCCCCAGGAAACCCACCGCCTGGCTGTACGCCCAGTCCAGCAGCTCGTCCAGGACGGTGGAGGCCACGAAGTCCCAAATAAAAATGACAAACCACCTCTCTTGTGATATAATGCCCCCATCAAATGCTTGATGGGGGCGAATGGTTTTGAAGCATAAAGTAAAATTGACCGTGCTTGACAAAAAGCTCTACCCGGAATTGCAGGCGGCATATTGCGCGGATCCCCAGGCCGGGGTCTGCCCCTGCTACAATGTGGGGGACGAGTTCATCTTCTGCCGCGATGAGGAGCGGGATGATTTCTGGCATATGGGCTTGAACACCCTTGTGAAAACCAGCGCGGACCCGGACACCGTGGCGGGCGGGCCGAAGATGCCCCACTGCTCCGAGCTGTGGGATTCGATTTCCCGGTACATTTACACCGGCTTGCAGGGCGGCTCCATCATGCGGGGCTGGATGAAGCAGGAGAATACCATGATCGCCTGCTGTTCCGACGGCACCAGGCCGGTGATTTTCAAAATTGAGCGGATCGACGAGGAGGAGTAGGCCATGAACGACATCTTAACAGCCATGAAGGAGCGGCGGAGCATCCGTAAATTCAAACCCGATATGCCGTCAAAAGAGGATCTGGAAACAATCATCGAGGCTGGACGCTATGCCGCCAACGGCAGGGGCAGACAGGCCACGCTCACCCTTGCGGTAACGAACCGGGAGCTGCGGGATCAGATCGCCGCCGACAACTGCAAGATCGGTGGATGGGAGGAGGGCTTTGATCCCTTCTACGGCGCCCCGGCTATTTTGATTGTCCTGGCTGAGAAAGATTGGCCGACCCACGTCTATGATGGGAGCCTGGTCATGGGGAACATGATGCTGGCGGCCCACGCCCTGGGTCTGGGGAGCATTTGGATCCACCGCGCCAAGGAAGAATTCGAGATGGAGAAGTACAAGGAACTCCTGTCCAGTCTTGGAATCAGCGGCGAGTGGGAGGGCATTGGCCATTGTGCTGTCGGCTATATAGACGGCGAGGCACCGAAGGCCGCGGAGCGAAAGGCCGGCAGGGTGTTCTGGATGGAATGAGACGGAGCCGGACCCGGTTTTACGTGCCGGGCCCGGTCTATAGTTTCATCTGTTCATATTCCACTTCCGTGGCGCCGACCCGGGCCAGCGCCATTTCCCGGTATTCCGAGTTGAGTTCGATGCCGATGAAGTCCCTGCGCAGCCGCTTGGCCACCGCCCCGGTGGTGCCGCTGCCCGTGAAGGGATCCAGCACGGTCCCGCCCTCGGGGCATCCGGCCAGGACGCAGGGTTCCACCAACCTTTCCGGGTACACCGCGAAGTGTGCGCCCTTGTAATACGCGGGGCAAACGCTCCACACGCTCCGCTTGTTCCGGGTTTCCCCATCGCCGCCCGGTTTCAGCGGGCCGTTGGCTTTCCCCGGCTGCCGGAACGAGCCCGCCTGGTGCTGGATATCCTGCGCCATCCGAATTTTTGTACTCTCTGCCGCTGGTTCTTTGATGGCATCAGCGTCAAAGAAATAGTGCTCCGATTTGGACAGTAGGAAGAGGTATTCGTGGCTTCGGGTGCAGCGGTCCCGGACGCTCTCCGGGATGCACCGGGGTTTGTGCCAGATGATGTCCTGGCGCAGATACCAGCCGTCCGAGCGCAGGGCGAAGGCCAGCATCCAGGGGATGCCGATCAGGTCTTTGGGCTTCATGCCCTCCGGCGTACCGGGCCGGTGGTTCGCCGCCCGTGCGGGGAGCTTTTCGTCATGATCCCGGGTCTTTCTGCCGCCGCTGGTGTAGCTGTCCCCGATGTTGAGCCACAGCGTCCCATCGGGGCGCAGCACCCGGTGTACCTCACGGAAGACCTCCACCAGCCTGCCGATGTACTCCTCCGGCGCAGCCTCCTGCCCGATCTGCCCGGGGACGCCATAGTCCCGCAGGCCGAAGTAGGGCGGCGAGGTGACACAGCAGTGGACGCTGTCCGCATCCAGGGTGCGAAGCTGTTCCGCCGCGTCGCCCAGCAGAATCGTTTCTATGTTGATCACTTCCTATATTTAATGTATAAAGCGAGGGCGGGTCCATGACCTATGGTGAGTTCAAAACCCAATACCACGTCCGGCTCAACCCCCAGCAGGAGGCGGCGGTGCGGCAGGTGGACGGTCCGGTTCTGCTCCTGGCGGTGCCGGGAAGCGGCAAGACCACAGTGCTGGTCACCCGCCTGGGTTACATGATTTATTGCAAGGGCGTCCGTCCGGAGAACATCCTCACCGTTACATACACCGTCGCCGCCACAAAGGACATGAAGGCCCGGTTCGTCCGCTTTTTTGGCGAGGAATACGCAGACAAACTCACCTTCCGCACCATCAACGGCCTGTGCGCGGTGGCGATCCGCTATTACGCGGGGAAAAAGGGCACCAAACCCTTTGCGCTGGCGGACGATGAAAGCCGTCTGAACGCTGTGATCCGGGAGCTATTGTCCAAGGGCGGGGGTGGCTACCCCCCGGACCAGCAGGTCAAGGACGCCCGCACCCATATCACCTACTGCAAGAACATGATGTTCAGTGACGCCGACGTGGAGGCCCACCAGGTGGACGGCATGGATTTTCCGGCAGTTTACAAGGGCTACCAGGCGTTCCTGCTCAAAAACCACCTGATGGACTTCGACGACCAGATGGTGTTCACCTACCGTATTTTCCGTCAGTACCCGGACATTCTGGCCCACTTCCAGCGCCGCTGGCCTTTTCTCTGCGTTGACGAGGCTCAGGATACCTCAAAAATCCAGCACGCTATTCTCCGTCTGCTGGCGGCGAAGACCCGCAATATTTTCATGGTGGGGGACGAGGATCAGAGCATCTACGGCTTCCGGGCGGCGTGGCCCCAGGCGCTGTTAGAATTTGAGCGGGTGTGGCCGGGGGCGAAGGTGCTGATGATGGAGACCAACTACCGTTCCACCAAGTCCATCGTGGAGGCGGCGGACTCGTTCATTCAGCGCAACGAGAGCCGCCGCCCCAAGCATATGCATACGGACAATGTCCAGGGCGCGCCGGTGAAAAAGGTGCCGCTGGCGGACTACAACCGCCAATACCGTTATCTGCTGAAGGTGGCCCAAAACTGCAAGGAGCAGACGGCGGTGCTGTACCGCAACAATGACAGCGCCCTGCCCCTCATCGACCTGCTGGAGCGGGAGAGGGTGACCTATGCCTGCCGCCAGCGGGAGGGCTTCTTCTTTACCAGCCCCATCGTCCGGGACATCACCGATATGCTGGAGTTCGCCTTTGACGACGCCAACTGGGAGAAGTTCCTCCGGTTTTACTACAAGCTGGATTTGAAGATCAAAAAGCCCATCCTGGCCGGGATGCTCCGGGGGATGGCGGAGGACGAGTCGGTGTTTGACCGCCTGCTGGGGGGCGAGGGGCTGGAGCCCTGGCAGTACGGGAAGATCAGGGCGATCCAGACCCACTACTCGAAATTCCCCCAGCTCACCAGCTTTGCCGCCATCCAGCGGCTGGTGAAGTTCATGGGCTACGGGGATTATCTGCGGGAACAGAAGGCGGACACCTCCAAGCTGGATGTGCTGCTGTCCCTGGCCAACCAGACCCCGGCCACGGGGCCGTTTCTTCTGCGGTTACAGGAATTGAAGGACACCATCGAGGGCATGGAGCCAGACCCGAGCTGTCCCTTTGTGCTGTCCACCATCCACGCCAGCAAAGGACTGGAGTATGACCGCGTCATCCTCATCGACGCGGTGGACGGCGTTTTCCCATCCGACCCGCTTCCCCACGATGACGAGGGTAGGGCGGCGCTGGAGGAGGAGCGGCGGCTGTTCTACGTGGGGGCCACCCGGGCAAAAAAGCAGCTGGAGTTTTTGTGCTACGAGAGCCGGTTCGGGGAGCCTATGGCGGCGGGCCGAACCTTCATTGACCAGCTTCTGGGGGAAGAAACCACCGTTTTTGAACTCCAACCCACGCCCCAGTTCAACCCCCAGCCCAAGCCGAAGAAGGTCAGGGCGAAGCGCCCCGCCTATGAGGACGGCCCCACCCCGGCCCAGCTGGCACGGCAGCAGGAGGACTTCATGGCCGGGGCCGAGGTGGTGCATAAGCAATTCGGGCATGGTGAGATTTTGGGCCGCCTGGGCAGCGTGGCGCTGATCGCCTTTGAGGACATCGACGAGGTGAAACGCATCGAGCTGACCACCTGCCTCAAAAAAGGGCTGCTCCGGCTGACGGGGCTGTAGCTTACAGCCCCACGATGGTCCAGATGTAGAGCGGGGCGGTGAGGACGAACACCAGGCAGGCGAACAGGATCACCGGGCCGGTCCACTCGAACTGGCCGTGCTTTTTGTAGTCGAAGTAGCTGAGGCCCAGTTTGCCGAAGAAGGCGATGGCCAGGATCATGTCCAGCGCGGGGAAGACCACGTTGTCCACCACGGTTTTGATCTGGCCCGCGGCGTCCTTCCAGGTCTTTTCCACCACGTCGGCCACCCCGGAGCCGCCGCTGGCGGCGGCGAAGGCGGGGGCGCAGCACAGGGCGCACAGCAGCAGGGCCAGCAGAATAGGATAGATACGGATGTGAGATTTTTTCATGTGCGTTTTCCTCCTTAAATACTGGGGAGGCCGCTCACTGAGCGGCCTCCCATTTCTTGTCTCTGGGCTCAATAGCCGGTAGTGGGCAGCTTGGGGGGCTTGCCGTAGACTTTGGTGGTCCAGCGGGTGACGGCCTGGATCCACTGGCCGTTGTACACCCCGCCCACGTCGGCGGCGTTGGTGAAGCTGCTGCCGCCCTTCACGGTGGGCAGCACCTTGCAGTCCACCTTGGGGGCCTCCACCTGCCGGAAGTTGGCGGGAACCACGCCGAAGACGAGCATAAACTCGGTGACGTACTCGTTGGAAGCCAGCCCCAGCGCCACCGGGGAAGCGTCCAGGGTGTAGTTCTTGGCGGTGCTCAGATTGTCGTACATGGTGCGGTACTCGCCATTGCTCAGGTTGGTCTTATACACCATCTTATAATTGCCGGGGGCATTGTAGGTGCCGGTGAAGATGCGGTTCAGGCGCACCGCCTGTACAGGCAGGGTGTCCCGCCAGTAGAAGGAGGTGAGCGCGGTGGTGGAGTTGTTGCCGATCTCGGAGAAGGTATAGCGGATGTCCTGGCCCGGCATGACCTCGGCGTAGCCCGTCTTTTTGATGGACACGTTGGTGGACAGGGCCTTGTTGGTCATGGCCACCTTCACGATCTGGCCGGCGTGCTCGATCTCCGCCTCAATGGGGGTCTTGTCCAGGCAGTAGAAGTCCGCCGCCTTGGATTCCACAATTTTATAGCGGCCCAAAGGCAAGGGCTTGGACACGGCAACACCATTTTTGTCCGTTCGGACGGTGTCCACCAGGCTGCCGGTGCGGTAGTGATAGATCTCAAACTCGGTGCCGGGGATGGGGGTGCCCGCGGGCCAGCCGTTCATGGAGTTGTAGTCTGCGGAGGTCTTGGTAATCTGGATCTGACCTGTGACCGGCGTGTTCTGCCACTCCACCAGCGTCGTTTCGCCCGCCTTGACATAAACGGTCTTGCGCTGGTTGTCCGGGACATACCCCTCATTGTCCAACTCCCGCAGGTAGTACCGCCCGCCATCCGTGAGGCCCTCAATGTAGACGTAGCCCCTGTCGTCGGAGGTGTACTGCCCGATGGGGGTGTTGGCGGCGTCATAGAGCAGAAAGCTCACGCCCTGGATGCCCTTGCCGGTGGTCGAGTCGGTCTTGTGGATCAGAATGCCCGCAAAAGCCTTGTTTTTCACCGTCAGGGTGGTGCCCTTGCCGCCGTCCCGCATGGTGAAATAGTGGGGTGTGGGATCCAGCTTGAACTCCTTGGGGCACTCGGTTTCCACCGCGTAGTAATTGCCCGCGTCCAGCTGGAGGCTGACCCGGCCATCGCTGCCGGTGGTGATGGTGTCCACCAGCCCGCCATCCGAGGCGCGCCGGATCTCAAAGGTCACGTTGGGGATGCGCTTGCTCTCGTTCCCCTCCACCACCTTGACCAGCTCGAAATTCCCGACAGGCGTGTTGTAAAAAACCAGCGTCTGGCAGTCGTCGGGCCGGATCGTGACCACCTGCTCCTGGTTCCCCGGGTCAATGGTAAATCCTGGGAGGCATTTTGTCTCCTTTGCGATGACGGTGCCTGTGAGCCCGGTGATCCGAATTTCTCCCGAGGAGTCCGTTTCATACAGCCCCTTGCTGCTCATGTGGCCGTTGTCCGCATCCACGTAAGAGCCGTCCGCGTAAGTCAGAAGGAACTGCACCCCGGCCAGCGGGCTGCCATCCAAGCTGTTCTTTTTTTGGATGACGAGGGAACCGGCCCTTTCGTTCCAGAAGATCAGCTCAGGGGACTGCTTCCCCGCCTGGATCTTCACCGTTTTGGGCTCGCCGTCCAGCACGAACCCCTCCACCGTGGAAATTTCACGCGCGGTCACGGTGATACCGGGCTCCAGGCCCTCGATCACGATCTCACCCGCGGAATTGGTGTAGTAGGTGCCGTCGCCGGGGCCGACAGGGGCGCCGGAGCCCTCGGTCACCTTAAAGCACACCCCGGCCAACGGCTCACGGTTGGTGCCTTTGATGTACTTGCGGATGGTGAGGGTCATCTTGGGATCGTCCTCAAAATCCAGGTTGTTGCCGCCGCCTGTGCCGCCGCTGACCGCGCCGCTGGTCACGGTATTGGTGCCGCTTTTAAGGGTGATCGTCTGCGGCGTGGTGTTGAGGACGTGGGTGTCGGGCACCTTGTATTCAGTCACCACCACGGTGGAACCGGGCAGGAGGCCGGACACCGTGACCGTCCCGTCCTTCCCGGTGGTGTAGCGCCCGATCAGCTCGCCGCTGGCGTACTTCACGGTGAAGGTGGTGTTGGGGATGGGCTTCCCCGTGACCGAATCCACCTTGGAGAGGGTGAGGGAGCAGAGAGGGGTGTTGTAGAAGTAGAGACTTTGGGTGTCGTCGCCGGGGTTGACAACGATGGTCTGGGTGCGGGTCTCGGGGTCGATGGCGTAGCCCGGCGCACTGGACACTTCCGTGCAGATGATGGTGCCGGTGACGTTGGAAAGGACGATCTGGCCCTCCTTATTGGAGGTATACAGCCCGTTGGAGGAGAGCTGGCCGCCCGCCGCGTCCACCACTTTCCCGTCCGCGTAGGTGATCTTGAACTGGGCGCCCTCAATGGGGCTCTTGTCGGCGCTGGACAGCTTGTGGATCACGAGATTGCCCTGCTTTTTGTTCCTGAATTCCAGCTTCACCGTTTCCCCAGGCTTCGTTTTGATGGTCTGAGGTACATCGTCCAAAATATAATTGGGCTTGCTGCGGGTTTCCTTCACCACCAGTGTCAGATTAGGGTCGAGGTTCTCGATCAGGATGGTTCCCGTGCTGTCCGTCACGTACTTCCCGTTGGCATTACCCACCAGGGTGCCGTCCGAGGTAGTGACCAAAAACTCCACGTCACTCAACGGAGAACCGTCATTCGCGTCCACCTTCGAGATCAGGAGGGAGGACTTGGGGCTGTTGCCGAAATAGAGCTGCACCACGTCCTGCTGCTTGCCGGAGATGTAGGCGGTCTGGGGCGCGGCGTCCACGATGTGACCGCTGTCGCTGGCCAGTTCCTCCACGACATAGGCGCCGGCCTGGAGGCCGGTGACGGTGAAGGAACCATTTTTCAGCGTGCGGTAGGTGCCGATGACGGTGCCGCCCGTGCCGGAGGCGCCGGAAAGGTACTTGACCTGAAAGATGGCGCCCTCAACCGGCTCCCCGGTGACCCGGTCATATTTATAGACGACGAGGGCGGACAGGGGGATGTTCTCCACCTGGACGGTCTTGGTTTCGCCAGCGGCCAGATAAAACTCGTAGTCCGCCTGCTTGATGGAGTACCCCGAGGGCGCTTCCAGTTCAGAAATTTTGAACCAGCCGGGATCGGTATGCTCCAGGACAATCTCACCCGCCTCGTTGGAATAGAAGGTGCCCAGATCGTTGTACTCGCCGGTCTTGGTGTCCCCGCTGGCCCGCCAGATCTGGAATTTGGCATGGGCCACGGGATTCTTTGTGATGCTGTCCACCTTCAAAATTTTGAGGGTGGGCTTGACCAGGTTGGTCAGCTCAAGGGTGGTGGTGCGGTTCTCCTCCAGCTGAACCACGTGGACGGTATCGTCCAGCACGTAATTCGGGGCCGCCGCCACCTCAGAAATTTTAAAGGCGCCGGGCCGGACGCCGTCCTTGCCCTCCAGCACGATCAGGCCGTCCTGATCGGTCTGGCGGCGGTCCGAGAAGCCGCCGTTGACCTCCTCGATCAGGAAGGTGGCCCCGGCGATGGGCTTCCCAGTTTGCCCGTCCAGCTTCAGGATCCGAATGCCGGGGCGGGTGCTGTTGACAAAATCCACAGTGATATCTTTATCCTTGGATGCGTCGATCCAGACGGTCTTGCGATTGTTGGCGTCCAGGATCCAGGGGGAGGGAACTGCGGTTTCCTCGATTTCAAAGCAGCCGCTGGGCATGGCCTCCAGCACCACTTTCCCGTCCGAACCTGTCACCACATCGTTTTCATAGCCGATGTTGATGCCCCGGATGTGGAAGGAAGTGTTGGGGATGGGGTCACCGCTCTCCGCGTCCCGCTTGGTGATCGTGAGGGACCGCTTGTGGTGGTTAACCTTGGTGACCACAATGGTCTGTTCGCCCTGCAAATCCTCGGCGTTCACATGGACGCCCACCGGGGAGCGGTCACAGTCCAGGCCCTCCGGAGCTGACACCTCAACAAATTCATAGTGGCCTTCGCTGACATTGGACACGGTGATGGTCCCATCCCCCTGGGTCGCCTCGGTGGAGATGATCTGCCCGTCCCGGAGGACAAGAAAAACAGCGCCAGCCAGGGGGCTGCCGCTTTCATCCACTTTCTTCAGCTGTACCTTAACCTTGCTTGAATTCTCAAACACCAGCGACACATCGGTTTTGCCATCCCAGACAAAGGGCTGGCGAACCTTGGAGACATCGGAACTGAGGATGAAACCCTGGGGCGGGGTGATCTCCTCCGCGAGATAACTGCCCTTGGGGAGCTTGGAGAAATCCAGATCCTCTTTGAGGATATATCCGCCGTCCTTGGTGACGAACTCCCCAAAGTAGCTGCCGCCGTCATCCAGCTTCACGCTGGTGATGCGGATGACCGCGCCGGGGATGCCCACGGTGGGGTTGTCGGCGTCAACTTTCCTAATGGAACCGTCGCCATCTTTTTGGTTGGGTTCGTTGTAGAAGGTGAAGGTGTTGGAGATGGAGTTGTTTGGCATCACCGTCACCGTCTGGGAGGCGGTCTGGGCCACGTAGCCCTCCGGCACGGCCTCCTCCGTGATGGTGAACTGGCCCGCGGACAGGTCGTCCGCCTCGGAGGTCAGGGTAAAGGTGCCGTCCGCGCCGGTCTGACGGGTGACGGAGTAATTCCCGGAGCCATCCGCGCTCTCCACCTTGAAGGTGACCCCGGGCAGGGGCTTGTTGGACCCCGCCTCCAGCTTCTTCACGGTGAGCTTTACAGATTCCTCGTCGGGCTCCCCGGGTACGGCGATCAAAAGCCGCTGCATGGGCACCCCGGACTGGCCCGCCAGCTTCCAGGGCTGGGATTTGTCCCACTCGTAGATCCACAGGCGGTAGCTGCGGTAATACTCGGGGTGATCCAGCACCAAATTCACCCCGGTGGCAACATAGTCATAGGCGGAGTAGCCGGTCTTGCCGCCGTCGGAGCTGTCTATGATACTGTGGGTATTGATGGCGTCCCAATCCTTGATCCAGGAGGATTGGCCATAGGTGCGGTGGTACAGTTTCATGGCCGCGACAAACTCCTCCGCCATTTGCTCGATGAAGCCCTCCCGGTTGCTGTTCACGTCCAGGATGACCCCGTGTTCATAGAGCCAGCTCCCCGCCTGGGCCACCAGGAACCAGATGTCGGACCAATACTGGCCCCAATGCTCCAGTCCCCGGGCGTTGCCCGCGTCGGTGAAATTGCCGTAGGTGTGGGCGTAGATGTAGGTGAGCAGCACCCGCAGCGATTCGCTGTTCACTTCCTCCTTGAAATTCCATGTCTGGCCGTTGGCCCCGGGGCCAAGGGTGCCCTTCTGATAGGCGCACAGGGCGCGGGTGGGGCCAAAACCCGGAACATCCACCTGCTCGTCAAAGACATAGGGCAGGCCCACGTTGTTGATGACGCTGCTGGCCGCCCGGTAGCGGACAGAGCGCCCGCCGATCTTCATGTAGTCCGAAGACTTCTGCGTGATGGAGCCGGGGGCGCTGGACAGTCCCGCGGCGGCGAAGGCAGACAGGGGCAGGACGCCCATGATGCACACCAGGGCCAGGAGAAGGCTCAGGGCCCGGGTTACGATCTTGTTTTTCAAAGCGATTCCTCCTCGAAATGGGAAGGCCGGGCCGCATAAGCAGCCCGGCCTTCCCACCCTGGGAGGAGGACTGCTTTTGCAGTCCGGCCATTTTATTGTAAGGTGTTCAGTTTGGGTAGCGCGTGTACAGGATGTACCGGGGCTGTTCCTCCAGCCACCAGCGGAAGTATTGCCCGCCCCAGCGGGCATGGTTGTTGAGGCCGCTCTCGGTCACTTTGATGTACTCGTCCGTTTTGCTGATCACGACCACCACATGGTAGGACGATGCGCTCTCGTATTCCACCAGGTCGCCGGGGCGGATCTGATCCCAGCCTGGCCTGTCCACCCGCCGCCATGGCAGGCTGCCGAAGGCGGCGTCGGAACAGAGGGTGGCCCAGCCGGAGCAGTGGATGCCGCGGCTGTACGGCCCGCCGGTGGTGGAGCGGTAGGGGGTGGGATATACGGCGCCGGTAGGGTAGGTCTGCTTCAGCCGTTCCAGGGAAGCCTGTACGCTTGCCTCGGTGACGGTCTGGGGGGCGGACGTGGCTTGTGCAGGGGTGGTCACCTCCTCAATGTAGGGGGCGTCCGGGTCGATGTGGACGCTGTTGGTGGCGCTGTCATAGGTAACGCCGAAGTCCACCGCTTTCCCGATGTCCCGGAGCTTGACGAAATAGCGATAGGTAATCCGCCGCTTTTACTGCCTCAATAAGAGAACAGCAGTCAGAGCGGACTTTCCCCCGCTTCACACCGTGCGTGCGACTTTCACCGCACACGGCGTTCCATCAATGCAGATTATTTGTTGCGTGTATGTGAAGGAACCAGTTTTTCCCTATAACCGATAATTTTCTTCTGTGCTTTTCCATCAAATTGGCTAATATCCTGGCTGGGGTCGTTCACCGCGTCAAAGCATTTCCTATGGAGCGAGACCAGATTGTCAACACGATTTACCTTGTCCAAAGGGAGATTGGGGTTAATACGATGGGCGTATGGCGTGTTGGAAATAAGCCATCCACCGCAAACCCGGCACTTGAGCTTATCACGGTTGAGCGCATAGGCCCTGTTCATGACAAACTCAAAATTATTTAGGTTGTTCCATTTTCCGTGTAAAATGACTTGGGCCGTTCTCTCCGAGTACATTTCATCGAGCCTCGCCTGAATCTTCTTCTTTTTCGTGCGCTCGAAGTGTAGCTGTCTGCCCGCGTCAGTATAGGGAGTTTCGGCTTGGTTTTTAGACGGAACTCGTTCCCATTTGCAGAAGGTGAGTGCGGTGAAGCCGACATAAATATCGCGGTATTTTATTGAGGGGATTTTTTTCTTATATTGTTGGTGGATTCGGGGAAGGTTCTGCGTCTGATTTGCCGGAATCCATTTTCCATGGTACTGTTTTAGACGGCGCTTTGCAGTGAATTGTAACCATCTACTGTATTTTTGCATGGAGATGTTTACCCATGTACAGCATTGATAATACTGGATAATCCCTCTGACTTGGCTGTTGATACGGTTAATCGCACCAATTATCTGTTCCCGGCTGTAATTGCGCGGGATTCTCTTGATGTCCTCCGCGATTTTCTCGGCCTTTCCTTTTAATCGGCGCCGGTCTGGTATCGTCCTTGAGATGTAACCCTGACGGGATTTACCCGGAACCATTTTGAACTCGTAGCCTAAGAATTTGATGTAGTTCTTTCGGATGTCTGTTATCAGCGTTTTCTCTTGTGATAATGTCAGCTTCATTTTGTTCTGAAGGAAGGCCTGCAACCGAGCTTTCCAGTCTTCAGCGTGGGTGCGGGTGTCTGTGACAATCACAAAATCATCTGCATATCGGACAAGATATCCCGGTATCAGGCTGCTTTTTTTGCGTAGGGCATGAAACTTAACTCCTGACGTGGAATACGTTGTGCGGGTTTTCTTGCATTCCCATTGCTTGGTAATCCATTCATCCATAATATCCAGATACACATTTGCTAACAGCGGACTGATAAGCCCACCCTGTGGCGTCCCTTCCTCGTTTACCTCGCACTCGTCCATGATACCCGCTTTCAGCATAGCCTTTATAATTTGCAGCACCCTCCTGTCCCTTACGCCTATGTGGTAAAGGCGCTTTAGGAGAATGGCGTGGTCAATGCGGTCAAAGCATTTGCTGATGTCACCCTCAATTATCCAGTAATAGCCTGTGTGGTGAATGAGCACTTTTGCCCGTTCCATTGCCGTGGGCGCATCCCGCATGGGGCGGAAACCGTAGGAGTGGGCAAAGAATTGCGCTTCAAATATCGGTTCCAGCACAATCCGCATACATTCTTGTACGATTCTGTCCCGTATGGTGGGAATGCCCAGCGGTCGCTTTTCGGCCTTTCCTGGCTTGTCGATATACACCCGGCGTATCTTTTGCGGTTCAAAATTTTTGAACGCGCTTTGAATTTCTTTGACTACTCGCGGGAAGGGCCTTTGCAAATAGTTACGCATGGTTTTGGAATCCACACCAGGGGTTTTACTGCCGCGGTTGCTTTTAATGTTATGAATTGCGGTTACAATGGTAGTTTCTGCTGACATGATTTCGAGCAGTCCATTGAACGCTGGACGATTGCCCACGCCATAGGCTTCTTTGCTGTGCTGATACAGCTTATCCAGAATTTCGCGTAGTTGTGTTTCGGTTTTTGGGTAGTCGAATTGTTGTGCCATACGCACCGCCTCCTTTCGGAATTGGTGTTTCTGGTGTTAGTCAGGTATGCCTACGGCTTCCTCGACTTTCTGTTCACATACGAATCCGCATTGACTATGCCCCTTCGCTCCACCCCCATTACAGGGGCTTCATCGCTACTACGGGCTGCTGCCCCATGGATTAGCGGGTCATTTCCTACCCGCGCGGCGGAGGTGCCACTCCACTTACTTCAACAAATCGAAGTGCCGTCCATGGTTCCTTTGTTCCCTATGCTTTAGCTTTTCATATCGGTTTTAGCCCATCCCTTTAGCCCGACTGCCATCTTTGGCCTGTGTGATATCTTGCCAAAGACATTCGACCTGTACTGGTTTTCTGCCGTTTTCCACAACAACAGGTTTCAACGGCGGCAGTTCCCCACATGGGAGCGGATGGCTGTTTTATCATCCTCACGGTTACGAGCCGTACATTCGAGATATTTGTCAGTTGCAACAAGACATTCTGGGCATGACCGATTTATAGCCTCCAGCGGGCGCAGCCGTCTCAGACTGCGTAACCGCCACTTCACCGAGCTTCATACTTCCCATATGACACTATGGGGGCATGTCGGAGCATTAGAGTTTTGATTACCCGTCACACCGGGGTTAGCAGGTTCCTCCCCTGCTCAATCAAGCATAGAGTTCAGATTTCTTTCAAAATCTGCCTTGTTTTATTGCGTATTTCTACGCAGATTGTCAAGGAACAAAGCGCACATTGTTGCCGTGGATCTGATACGCTTCGAACTGTACCTGCCGCCCGTCCACGTAGAAAGTCTGGGTGGTGGGGCTGGCGGTGAGCTGCTGGACGGCAGCGCTGACAGAACCGCTCAGGGCAAGGCCCGCCAGGATGCCGATCCCCATAAATACCGCTTCTCTTTTCCTGCTCATGATGTGGTCTCCCTTCGATTTTAATGGCGCCTTTGGTAAGCAACACAATACCGAAGAACCAGGGAGAAATCCACAACTTTCGAAGCAAACTATGGAGAAAAAGCAGGGCCAAAACGAAGCATATTATACAGTTTCCACGGCGGTGACGTGCCAGCGGAAGGCGGGCTGATCCATGACGCAGGTGTACAGAGAGATCATGTTGACGGCGGTGGGCTCCAGCCCGCTGACGTCGTTGACGCTGACCTTCTCCACCCCGGTGACCGCGTAGGTGCGGGCGCCCAGCTTGGTGGTGAAGGTGATGATATCCCCGGTTTTCAGCGTGTGGATCTTGCCGAAATCATTGCGCACACCGCGATTGTGCCCCGCGATAGGCACGTTGCCGTCCCAGATGCTGGTGCCCTCAAAGTGGCCCGCGCCCTTGAGCAGCGGGGCGGAGCTGGTTCCCTCGAACACCTTGACGGTGAGGCCGATGGAGGGGATCTTCAGTGTCCCCAGGCTGCCGTCGCTGTAGTAGAGGGCGCTGGTCACCTCGGTGAAGCCCGGCGTGGTGGAAGGGGAGGTACTGGTATCGGTGATGGGATAGCTGCCCGTGCTGCCGGGGACGCCCCCGGAGACAGGCGGCGTGACCACGGCCACGCTGCCGTTCACCTGGCCCGCCCCCGCCATCTGAGAGGGCACCAGGTTGGGCGTCAGGTACTCGCCGGTGTTGAGCATATAGCTGGTGGGTGTCCCGAAACCGGGCGGGATCAGGGCGGCGGACTTGCTCACGTCCTCGTTTTTCATGGCCCCGCCGTCGGCGGTGACCACCGGCTCAAAAGACGTGGGCTTGCCGTACTCCGGGTCGCCGGGGGCGCTGATGTTATACTCCAGCGCGTGAGCAGGGAGCGCCAGCGCACACATGGCACACAGGCAGAGCATGGTGGAAATCAGGGTTTTCAGTTTCTTCATTGGCTGTCCTCCTCCGTTTCATAGCCGCTCTCGCGGCGCTTCTTGATGAACAGGGCCGCGCCGATGCCAGCGCCTGCCAGGGCCACCAGCCCCAGGGGAACCAGCACATAGGCCCAGTGGAACTGGATGGGGGCGGCAGGTTCCCGCACTTCCTCGCTGGGCTCAGGCGTGGGTTCGGGCTCCACGGGAACCAGGGGTGTACCCTCGAAGATGGCCACATACCGCACCTTGTTCAGGGCGATGCGGCTGACGGTGCCGCTGTAGTCGGCGGTGACCACGTAACCCTTGATATAGGAGCTGGTGGCGCTGCCGGTGTAGGTGGCGATGGCGGTATAGCGGTCGGCCACGGCATAGCCATCCTCGTTGGCGGTGTTGTCGGTGCGCCAGTCGATGGAGGCCAGCTCCAGGGTGCGCCCGCTGTCGGTGATCTCCTTGGGGATGTAGGAGGTGTCCTGGCCCGCCAGGTTAGGGTAGGAGCGGGTGGCGGACACCTGCCGGGTGGAGCTGCCATAGCCGGACACCTCCACGTTGACGGTGTCCAGCTTCAGCGACAGGGTGCCGGTGAGGCCGTCCTCGGTAGTGAACTCCCGCTGGGCGGGGAGCAGGGCCAGCACGGACTCCATGTCCTTGGACTTGCTGTCCAGGGTCACGGTCTCGGTGTGGAACCGCTCCTCACGCTCGGGGGCCTCCTGTTTCAGCAGGTCGACGAGGGTATAGTGGAAGTTCTCCTGCTCGAAGTCGGAGCGGGAGATGCCCGCGGGGTCGTCCTGGGGGCCCAGGTCGTACACCTTGCGGATCTGGGCGCCGTCCTCGCTGCGGGTGACGGAGGTCGGGTAGCAGGGGGCGGGCGGGGTCGCCGCGAACGCGGCGGGGATCAGCGCGGCGGTGAGGGCCAGCGCCAGCAGGGTGGGGATGATCTTACGTTTCATGTTGGCTTCTCCTCTCTTTTACATGGCCATGTCCGGGAGCATGGAGTCATCCGGCTCCTCCTGGAACGCGCCGTTGGGTTCCTGACACTGGCTGCGCTGGAAAACCTGGGCCATTTCCTGTTGGTAGGCGTCCAGCACCGCGTCGTTGAACTGCTGCCGGAACTCCTTGGTGCAGGGGAAGCAGACGTCGGTGTACCCTTTTCTGCCCTGATAGCTGGGCATGGACACGAAGGGGCCCTTGGGGCTGTCCACCACCTTCACCCCCCGGATGGCGAAGCAGCCGTTCAGGTTCACGGAGGCGCTGGCCAGGACGGAGCCGCTGGTGTGCAGCGTGTGGATCTTCACATCCACCTGCATGGGGATGGCCCCGCTTTTGGGGATCTGATTCATGGACTGGTTCATTTGACATTCCTCGTTTCCTTTTTATTTTGATCAACGCGCTCCTTGGAGCGCTGGATCAACAGATGAAATTTCCACGGGGTCACTTGCAGGGCCTTGTAATTGCCCCGGCTGTCCATCCCGTGGGCCCCGATGTGGACCACCAAGGGGTAAAATGCTGTGCCGGTGTAGCGGCTTTTGAACTCGCGGGCGGACAGCCTTCCCACTCCGGCCACATAGATCCACTGGGCGGCGGTGGCGAAGTCACCGGGTTCATCGGGCCAGAGATACCGGCCCCGCAGGCTGCGGGGCAGCTTGTCCCGATCCGGGGCGGGGATGATGCAGCGCCGGAACAGGCAGTAGCGGATGTGCAGCCGGGAGACCAGCTCCTGGGCCGCTTCCATCAGCTGGGGGTCGGACTTCCACAGGGGATATTCCAAGTACCGCAACACCATCACATCCTCGCCCTCCCGGTCATCGGGGAACAGGGGGAGGCACTGCACCAGGTCGATGGCGTCGATGCCGCGCTGGATACCCAGCGCCTTGCGGTTGGCGGCGGGAAGCTCCCGGTATGCCCGGACAGCGTCGGGGAGGCAGTGGAAGTGGGCGGTGTTCAGCGTCCCCTGCCACAGGTTGTCCACCACGTAGAATTGGAGCATTGCCCTCACCCCATTTCCATGCCGCCCTGGGTGGGGCCTTCCGCCTGTTCTTGAACGGGTTCGCTCGGTTCCTGGGCAGTGCTGCGAAGTTCGGTTAACCGCTTCATGGCCCAGTCGGGCAGGTACTGCTCGTCCAGCACGCCCATGAAGTCCTCCCGGTTCCACCGGGCCTCCTCGCCGTCCCCCAGGCAGGTGGCGAATACCGCCCGCCCCCTGGAGGCGGGGGAGCAGCCGAAGCCGCACTCACCCAGCCACACCTGGTTTTGGGCGGACCAACACTCCTCCCTCAGCCTGTCCGGGCGTAGGATCAGCACCTTCCCGGCGTAGTCCTGATCCGCCCCGCCGCAATGCTCGGGGCCAAACATCCCCAGCGCCTGGTACTCGGCGTAGGTCTGCCGGAGGAACTGGGCCAGCAGGGCGCTGTCCGCCTGGAGCTTGAACTCGCCGTTGGCTTTTTCATACGGGACTTGGGCCGTCTGCGCCCAATGGAGGGCATCCGGGTCGAAACCCTGGCCGCTGGCGCCGCGCAGGGTGTTGGACAGCACGAACTGCACCCGGGGGAAGCCCCACCAGTCCAGCGCCGTCCGGGCACAGTCCGGCTCCAGCTGGCCGTCCCGGGTGTGGGAGGCAATCAGGTTGTTGATGTCCCGGGCGCACTTGACGTTGGCCTGGTGGCTCCGCTTCCACCGGGCCAGCTCGCCCCGCCCCTTGGCCGCCTGCCGGGAATAGGGATAGGGCGACTCAGCCATGGCGGATCACCTCGTTGTTCATCACCGCCTCGTCCAGCCGCCCCCGGCACACGCCGGCGTAATCCAGCGCGGCCAGCACCTGGGCGGGGATATCGGTGATGTCGTGGTCGTAGTCCGCGGCACACACCAGCCCCTCGCCCTCGTCGGGCAAAAGCTGGAGCTTGGCGTCCTTCGGGATCCCCAGCGCCTCCCGGGCGGAGTCGGAGAGCGTCACCTCCGGCTCCGCGTCCCAATAGGGGCACTTGCCCGGTTCCTCCAGGGGGCCGTAGGGACAGCTGTCGGCGCAGCGCCGCTCTACGCACTTGCCGCAGGTTTTCCTGATGCCGCCGATGAGCGTACACGCCACCTCGATCAGCGACCTGGTGGCCAAGGCGGCCTGCAGGACGGTCATCTCCTTGGGCATCACCATCAGCACGTTCTCCCCGGCGTGTATCGTGACCTCACTGTCCGGGGTGAGGCCGCAGTACTCCGCGTCCTCCACGGGGATAGAGAAAGTTACATTTTTCTGCTTGTTCATTGGGATTCCTCCTTATTTTTAATGGGTTCGTGGATGAGCCGGTATGTCCCTCCGCCGTCCTCCGGGCGCTGGAACAGGCTGATCTGCCAGCCCCGATCCGCGCCCAGGACGCGGGGGTCGTAGTTGGTCATCACCACCTCCTCATACTCGCTGCCCGCTGTCTGGGACATACTGTTGGGCCGCGTGGTGTGGAAGATGTAAAAATCCTGGTACAGCTCGGTGATAAAGGGGCAGTAGTTGTAGGACACCATCACCAGCCCCTTGCACCGGGCCAGCGCGTCGTGGAGCCGGATGTGGTCGTCCTTGGGGAAGGCCACCTCGTAGCACTCGGCGTCATAATAGGGCGGGTCGCAGTAGAAAAAGGTGTTTTCCCGGTCGTACTGCTCAATCAGCTTCTCAAAGTCCTTGTTTTCAATCACCACGTCCTTCAGCCTGCGGGAACACTCCCAGACGAGGTGGAAGAAGCGGCGGATGTCGCAGGGGCGGCCCGCAAAGGCGCTGGCCCCGCCGCTGAAGCTGTACCGCACCAGCTTGAAGTAGTCCGCCGCCCGGCGCAAATCGCCCCGGGGGGCGCGCTCCAGCATCAGGCGGCGGACAGCCTCCCTCTGGGGCGGGTCAAGAAAAACCTGCGTCAGCTCCAGTTCTTCCTCCAGGTAGTCGTCGGTGAACTCCTGGCGGGAGAAGAATTTGTACAGGACATCGAAATCGTCCCGGGAATTCAGCGGCAAAAAGCCCAGCTCCCGGAGCAGGGCCATGGTGCGCTCCTTCACGCAACAGAACAGGTTGGTGAGGTTGCTGTTGAAATCGTTGTAGATCTCAATGCAGCCCCGGCGCAGGGGGCGGCCCAGGGTGACGGTGCCGCTGCCGCCGAATACGTCCACAAACCGGGCGTACCGGGCGGGGGCCAGTTTATTGATCAGCCACAGCAGCCTACCCTTGCCGCCCACCCAGGGGATGAAGCTTTTCAGGGGCTGTCACCCCCGGAACCGCCGTTTCCCTCCCCGATATCCATGGGCCCAAAGGACTCCATGGCCTTCACCAGCCCATCAATGGACTTCAGCAGGGTGCGCACCATCTTCTCCAGCCAGCGGATGGTGGCGTGGAGTTCCCCGGCGTTCTGGGCGTAGAAGTACCCCAGGGGCCCGCCCGCGATGGGCAGGCCCTTGCAGCGCATCCGGTGGACCATGTTGGTGAGCTGGTCTTTGCTGAGCCCCAGCTTCCGCTGGAGCTGGCCCCGGGTCTGGCTCTCTTTCCGCCCGAAGCAATTGGCCTTCAGATAGGCCAGGAGCTGTTCTTCTTTCATGACGTCCTCCTTTTTCGGGGGCGTTTTCCCGGAAAAGGGGCATATAGACGCAAAAAAAGAAGGGGCCGTCATCCCCCAACGGGAAAACGGCCCTTGTAAATGTATTATTGCATTGTTATCCCAGGCTCCTCCTGGGGCTGGGCGGGGGCGGGGGTGCTGTACTGGTAATAGAACTCGTTGGTGTTGCGGCGGATGTAACCCCCGCCGTCCGGGGTGGGTGTGTAACCCTCACGCTCCAACAGATAGACTTGGTAGCCAGCCAGGTCAATACCGCTGGCCCGGATCTGTTCCTCCGTCATGCCGGCGTCCAGCAGCTTGCACCTGCCGGACTCCTCCAGATCGGCGCACTGCATCCAGTCATAGCAGTTGAGGTTTTGCGAGATGTCCAGCGCCAGTCTCAGGTCATGGCAGCCCTCCAGCGCCAGCGCGGCGGCATACCGCTCCATGAAGTGCGGGGACCCCTGGCCCTTCTGTTCCAGCACATAGCCCAGCTGGACGCCGTCATAGAGCAGGTCCGCCACATTGCTGCTGTACTGGGCCATCAAGTCCCCGGCTTCGGGCAGAACGCACCGGGCATCCACCAGGGCGCACTCGTCCCAGCGTTTTACCCGCAGCTCCCGCAGGGCCAGTACTTCCTCCATCGTGTCCTCGTAGTCATCTTCCAGCGGCCCCGGCAGGCACAGCCACACCCCCTCGGGTACAGCGGGGGAGGCCAGCTTCACCTTGACGCTCCACCCGTTGTCGGCGGGGAGGGCCATGCCGCGCCGGTAAACCGGCTGGGGGGACGTTTCCGGATACTGGACATAGTAGCTGCCGATGAACAGGCCGGGATGCCTGTCCTCATACTGCCGCCCCGCCGCCTCCAGGTCGGCGAAGGCCAGGGCGTCCATCGGCATGGCGGTGTCGTTGATCAGGTACCGCCTGCCCAGCGCCTCATAGCTGCCCGCGTTCAGGCACACCGTGTACTCGTCCAGCGACTGGAGCCGGTTGATGGCCTGGACGGCGTTTTCGGGCGGATCGGCCTGGGCAGCGGCGGCCAGGATGATGCCCTCCCGCACACTCAGCGTCCCCAGCCGCATCCTGATCCAGTCCTGCTCCCGATCCTCGCCGGGAAGCCGGGCCAGGTAGTCAAAATCGTTCATTGCATCTCCATTTCTCCGGGGCCGAATACGGCGTCCTCCATCTGATCCAGCCATGTCATATCCGCTTCCTCCGCTGTGCAGCGGGTTTGCAACAGCTTGCAGCCGAATGATTCCAAGTCCTTCCTAACCGATTTGACGCAGTAGTCTGAGAAGCTCTCCGCCTCCTCCCTGCTTTCATCGTGGCAGGTGAAGGTGTACTCCAAGTCCACCCTCCGGCCATCAAATTGGAATGTCAAATCGCCCTGAACATAGCTTCCGAGCGTATCATCCTGCTGGAAGACATTCTGGACGTGCCCGGCAAACGCACGCTGCACATCCGGGAGCGCCAGCAGGTTCAGCTCCCCGCTGCCGTCGAAGTCCAGCTTGAATGATACCCTTGTCCGCACATCATAATCTTTGCCCGTGTCCACTCCAGACCCCCTCCTTTTTTGATGCAGGCCGCGTCAGGCAAAACTCATCCCTTCCGCCTGCGTTTGTTCCCGAACCATGTCCTGGACGGGGCCGGCGGCGGGCTGGACATAGCCGTACCTGGTGAGCTTCCCGCCGCTCTGCTCCATCACCGCCTGCCCATAGCGGTACAGGACCACGTTGGGAAGCAGGACCGTCAGCTCCTCCTCCGGCAGCAGTTCCTTCAAATGCCCGCTGGCTACCTCGTCCGGCTCACGCGGCTCCGGGTCGAAGGCGTACTGATCCAGCCCATCCGCCAGCGTCAGCGCCTGGGCGATATCATCGCAGCCGGTGGCGGCCAGCACCGCCTTGTATTTGGTCAGTTCGCCGTCCACCTCCAGCTCCGCCAGACGGAAGGCCAGTTGATCCAGGGTGGAGCGCATGGCGGTGAGACCGTTGAGGGCGGGGGCGGTGCAGTCCACACACCGGGCGGGCTCCTCCACCACGGTTTTGCCCAGCGGGGTGGGGAGCTTGACCCGGCTGCCGTCCGGCAGCTCCGCCAGGATGGCGTAGTCCGGCTTTTGCAGGGTGAAATCCAGGTTTTTGCTGGCCTGCTTCAGCTCCTCCCGCCGCTGGACATAGCCGCCGCGGGTGAACACGCCGCGCTCGTTCTGCCTGAACTGTCTGCCGATCCGCTCAAAGTCCAGCAGCGCGAACGCTTCATCTGAAAGGCTTTCCGCCTCGAGGACAAAGCCGTTTTCCGCGCAGAACCGGCCCAGCGTCTGATCGTCGGCGGCCTCCTCGATGATGTGGCAGCAGTCTGTGCTGTAGGTCATGTCGATGGCCTGGGTTATGGGGATGGACGGCCCGCCCCACTCACGCGCCATGATTGCCAGCCCATCCACAATGGCCAGTTCCGTTTCGTTGAGCTGGGTCAGGCGCAGGGCCAGGGCATTCAGCTCGGGCAGGGCGCCCTCCATACGGGTGAGCGCGAACGGGTTTCTGTCGCCATAGGCCCGGGTGATGCGCCACCCGGGAAGCTGCCCCTCCGCCAATCCCAGCCGTTCCAGCGCGTCCAGCATGGCGTGAGGAAGCGCGGGGAGGGTCAGGGCGGCATAGGCGTCGCAGTCGGGCGAATTCAGCTCCACCTCAAATACCTTACGCAAAATCCATCCCCCCTATCTGGGGCTGGGCGGCGGTCTGCTCCGTCCCGAACCGCTCCTGTTCCGTCTGGATGCTCCACACGTCCGAATTCCAGAGATGGACGTACAACTCCGCGCCGTCACCGGCGTCAAGCTCCCGCTGCTCGAAGCCCTCGCCCCAGCCGTCGGATGCCTGCCCGGTGACGTATTCCTTCAGCGTGTCCAGTTCCCCGGGTGTCAGCTCGCCCTGCACCTGGCATTCGGCCACGCCCCAGAGCTGGCCCGCCCTCCGTTCCACGCCGAACACCACCGAGCGCACCTTGTCGGCCACGGCATCATTTTCGTGGTACCAGTGCATGACGCCACGCTCCGCCTCCTCGGGCATCCGGTTGCGGATCAGCGCCGCCAGGATCTGATCCTCGTACTTCAGCAGCTCACGCCCCTCCAGCAGTTCGCTCTCCTCGCTCATGTTCCCGTACCCGTCCGGCTCAAACAGGTCGGCGGTGAGCGGCATATAGAGCTTCAGCGTCTGAGGGGGCGGCGGCAGGACGGTGAAGGAGTCCTGGCCCATCACCAGGCCCAGGCCGCGCCCGTTGTCCCAGGCCACGAAAACGGTCCCCATATCGTCGATGTACTGGAGCGTGCCCATAGATCCCGGTTGGATGGGGCACGGGTCGTCCGAGCCCATCTCCCGGAGCTTGATCCGGCTGCCCACGGGGTACTGCTCCCGCAGAAAGTCCAGCCATTCCTTTTGGATGCTCATGGTTTTCATCCTTTCCTGTTGTGATTTTTGCGCCGGAAGTCCCTCCGGCGGGGCGTGAAAAAGCCCCGTTTCATTGACTGAAACGGGGCTGGGTGCTGTTTGTGTCTGGACATATTCATTTGAAACCGCTGATTCGCCGCGCCCATTTGCTCACCTCCTCCGGCATTGACCGAAACATTACCACAATGTACCGCCGAAAGCTACCCGGCATAACCAACAGACTTCTGCCGATCCCTCTCCATGATCCGGGCAACCTCGGTGCGCAGGCATCTTTCCTCGTCCGCGCCCCAGCAGAGGAAACCGTGGCCGGGATAGGGGCAGTCCGCGCACCGAGCAAAGGGGCCGGTAAGGATGGGGGGCTGCTCACGAGGGACGGTGGTCAGGCATTCGGATTCATAAAATTGAATCATACGGTTCTTTTTATATCTCACCCTCACGTCAGCATCCCCATCCCCGGCCCAGCGTCCGCCTGCTGCTCCTCCGGCCCGGACTGTGCCGCAAATTCCTCCAGATCCTCCGCGAGGATCTCGCACTCCACAGCCCAATCCTCCAGCCCTTTGTCGTTGGCCCGCAGCTCCCGGGCGTAGAGCTCCAAACCCGTAAGGGTGTTTTGTACAGCCTGCTCACCCAGGCCCGGCGCACAGCCGGCGCCTCGGGCGGTCGACACCGCGTGGTCGAAGGCGCTGCCGTACTGCTCCGCCATGTTCCGAACGCCTTCCGGCGTATCCTCCTCAGCCAGCCCCCAAAACTCCGCCATCTCGATGCAGACCATACGGAGCCGGGGGAGTTGATCCTCCTGGCCCTGTACCGCCAGTTGGGCGGCGTATTCCGTGAGACCGGCGATGCACTGGCGCATGACGTCCTTCTGTCTCTGAAATTCAGGCCCCATCAGGGTGAGAAGCTCCTCTACCGTATAGGATTTTCCGGCCCTCTGCGGGGTCCCTGCCGTTTTTTCCGTGTTATTCAAAGCGCATACCTCCCTGGTTGTGAATGTCCTCCGGCAGCTCCGGCCCCTGCTGCTCCATCGCCTCCAGTTCCCGCTGATTGGACAGGCTGACGCGCTCGTCCAGATCGTCCACACTGCGCTGGATCTGTTCTGCGGCCTCGGTCAGCGTGCGGCACCGCTCTTTGGTGATGGGATACTCACTGTTCAGCGTCTCATAGATGCAGCGGTACATCTCCGCCAACTGCTCGTCTGTGAACTGGCGGTGCTCATCCACCAGCCCGGCGCGGCAGGCGAAGTCCAGCTTGGCGGCCTCATAGCTGTCACCGCCGTCATAGTAGTGGCCATGGGCCACGGCG
This sequence comes from Bacillota bacterium, assembly GCA_021768085.1. GTDB lineage: Bacteria > Bacillota > Clostridia > Oscillospirales > Oscillospiraceae > Enterenecus. The sequence continues at coordinate 2,867 of JAETOJ010000031.1, read as the reverse complement.
GCGCGGTCCGGGCTGCGCGCCCAAGTGACAAACTTGTACCCCCAGCCCTGTTCCAGCTCCTGTCCGGCGAGAACCACACCGTTGAAATCCGCCAGCAGCCGGAACCCCTCGTGGAGCCCCTCCGCTGCCAGCGGCGGGGCGGCAGCCATGGCTTCCGTGTACTCGTGAACCTGAGCGCTGATCCCCGCCACTGTGCCATAGGCGTCCACCACCGGCTGGGTGTCCGCTGTCTCAGGCATGAGGAAGATCGTCCCGCCCGGGGCCACCGCCATGACCTCCTGTCCATCCAGCAGCACCGGCAGACGCTCCTTCTCCACCGGCCCGGTGGAGATGCCCTCCCGCTTCAGGCGGCGGGCCAGTTCAGGAAAAAATTTGTCGTTCATATCGCATAACCTCCTTTTTTATGTATCGGTTCAGCCCATGCCGCCCAGCACCGGGCCGCTGTCCTGTTCCTGAACCTGGTTCAGCTCCTGCTGGCGCAGATCGAAGCAGGTCAGGTACCCTTGGTAGTCCCCACGCACTGGGTTGCACCGCAGGCAGTAGCGGTACCGCTCCGTTTCCAGCACGAAGCCGTAGTTCCGGGCCGCAGTGTGGCCGCCGATCTCCCCGCCGTCGATATGGCACAGGCGGAGCATGGTGGAAAAATCCTTCAGCACGCCCTGGCGCAGGTTATCCACCACCTTGCCCAGTTCCTCTTTGAACGCGGGCGTGTTCAGTCCCTCGGGCCCTCTCGGCCACCAAGTGTGCCAGAACTCGTCGCCATCACGCCCAAAGTCAATGCGAAGGTGTCCGATTGTCCCCAGCTCCTCGTCCTTTTCAGGCGGCAGGGCATAAAAAAGTCCTGCCTCCTCGGGGGTGGCGGGACGCATCTCAAACTTGATGGGGTTATCCGGGACATCCAGCCCGTACTCCGCGCAGAAGGCTTCCAGATCCATCTCCTCCCCGTGGAGGAAATAGTCCCCCTTCCCGATCCGTCTGGCCTTGGTGGTGGACCGCTTCAGCGGCTTGGGGGAGAGGACGGTGCCGGTGTGGTAATAGCTGGTGTAGTCCACCAGCTCGGCGTGGGCGGCGGGGTCACTGCCCGTCCCCCGCATATCGTAACAATACCACCCGTCCGGCACTGTTTCCCGGGGGATCGGCTGATCGGCAGCAAGCACGGGCTTGCCGAACAACTGGGCGTGCCGCAGCTTGTCCTTGAAAATATTCACTGCCATTGTGTATTCTCCCTTCGATTCGTTTGACACAACAACTACCACACTTTTGCGGGAAAGTCTACTGTTATTATCCCATCGTCTGTCTCATCTCCGGCCCCTGCTCGGGCCAGGGGGCACTGAGGCGTTTGACAGCGCCGAAGGAGGTTTGCCGGACACCATCCGCCTCCATTTCAGCACGGCCCAGGGCGTCAAAGTCGGTGAAACCCTCCAGCATATCCAAGACCTCATCGTCCGCGCCCGCGTACCCCAGGGCAGTGATAGCGTATTCCCTCTCGCTGCTGGTCACCAGCTCGTAGTCGTTGATGTCCATGGCGATGGTACCGGCTTCATGGAGGGAGCAGGGCCCCTCAACTTCCAGAACTGCCCCAAAGACCCTCAGTTCCTCTCCCGACATCGCCCGGACGCATTGGGCCAGGACGTTGACGTCCTCCAGGGTGATGGCGTCCGTGGGCAGCAGGTGGGCCCAGGGGTAGCCGATCTCCACATCCCTGATGGCCGCGCTGTCCAGGCTGTCCAGCCCCAGTGCCCTTTTTGCCCGCTCCATTTCGGCATCCTCGGCGGGCAGGTCGAGACGGACGGCGCCAGCGGCGGAGGCCAGGGTGAGGGTAAAGGCGGGGCTGGCTTCCTCCGCCTGCATCTGAACAGCCTCCCGGCGCTTCACGTAGCCGCTGGGTGTGTACGCCCCGCCGTGGTCGGCGTAGTATGACCTGCCGATCCCGGCGTAGTCCAGATAGGGCCAGACCTCCTTGGGAAACTCCACCTCGGCCTGCCCATGCTCCACCAGCCAGCCGCCCAGCTCCTTATCTGTGGTGACGCCCTCAATGAACTCGTATTGGCCCAGGCTGTAGACAACGCGGAGGACATCGTCTAACCCGTTGACGCTCTCGGCATCCAGTGCGCCGGAAAGAAGCTGCTGGTCCTTGACGCTCATGCCGTCCACCATTCCTGCCAATACGTTCAGCCTCCGAATGTCGGCTTCCTCCTCCAAATCCGCGCCGCTGATATACTGGGCGAGGTTCAAGAATAGGGAGGTGCCTGTGATCCTGGCAGGGCCGCCGCTTACGCTGCAGCGGTCCAATTCGGTGAGCATGGGCCAGATCATGTCAGGGGCGGCGGGAAGCCGGATGCAGACTTCGTGATCATGCTCTCCCTTGGAAACGAAAATATCCATTACGCCATGCCCCCCATCTCCTGCTCCCGCTGGTGCCGTTCCGTGGGATCCTCCATCATCAGCTCCTCCAGTGTCAGGCTGCCGTGGTAGGCCACATAGCCCTGCTCAGTGAGTGCGCTGTCCGCCGCCGGACTGTCCGGCTTGGGCACAAAATCAAACTGATCCAGGTTTTCGGCCAGTTGGCGCACCTCGCTGGCGCACCTGGGCTGGGCCAGCAGCACCACCGCCTCCAGCTTCTTCCGCTCCTCCGCACTCAGCGGTTCGACAGCCCGGCACAGCGCGTTGAGGTCATCCAGGCCGTCGCGGGCGGGACTGACCATGTTGGACACCTGCGGGGGCAGCTCGTCCATAGCAATCTCCATCCGGAAGCCCTCCGAACCGCTCCCCGCCCGCATCAGAGTCCTCTGGATTTGCCGATCCGAAGATGGAAGATAGAGATACCCGGTGGCCTCACCATCCTCCCCGGACTTGATCTCGATCAT
>JAETOJ010000030.1 GCA_021768085.1 Bacillota bacterium | reverse complement strand
TGTGAAAGAAACCCAGGAGGGGTGTCTTTCACGTTCAATCAACGAATTTTTGGAACGTTCTTTGTTCCAAAAATTCGCGCTCAGCGTGGCGAAAAGACTTTTTCGACATGCTGAGCCTGCCGTCCGTTGGGGGCGGCAGGCTTTGAACTGGACAGGGGGAGGGCTTATGCTCGGGCCTTCTCCACGGCGCCGCCGGGCTTCTTGTCGCTGCTCTCGGCGGGCACCTCTGCGGGGCCGCCGATGGCGTTCACCGCGTCGGTGATGGTGCGTTTGCCCGCCTCCTTGGCGTGCTTGGCCACCTCGTTCTTGTTCTTGGGGCTGCGGTTGATGATGCCCGGGCCCTGGACGCAGCCGCCCATGCAGGCCATACCCTCGATGAAGTTCTCCGGCAGCACGCCCTTGGACATCTTCAGCAGGGCCATCTTGCACTCCTCGATGCCGCTGCAGGCCACCGTCCTGGCCTCCACGGTGCTGCCCCGCTCCTTGAGGCCCTGGGCCACCGCCGCCGCCACGCCGCCCCCGGCCGCAAAGGCCCGGCCGAAGCCGCTGGCGTGATCCAGGGGGATCTCCTTCATCTTGGATACGTCGATCTCCTTGGCGGACAGCATGGAGTACAGCTCCTCGAAGGTAAGTACCAGATCCACGCTGGCCCGGGTGCGGCCCAGGTGGAACTCCCGCTTCTTGGCCACGCAGGGGCCGATGAACACCACCCGGGCCAGGGGATCCCGATCCTTGATGCTCCGGCCCAGCATCACCATGGGGGAGGGGGTGGTGGACACCAGGGGCACCTGGTCGGGCATATGCCGCTCCACAAAGGCCACGAAGGCGGGGCAGCAGGAGGAGGTCATGGGGCCGCCTCCCCGCTCCTCAAACTCGGCGGCCTCGGCCTGGGCGGTGAGGTCGGCGCCCAGCGCCACCTCCTGCACGTCGTAGAAGCCCATCTCCTTCAGGGCGGCGGCCATCTGGCCGGGGGTGCAGTCGAACTGGCCCACGAAGGAGGGAGCCAGAATGGCATAGACGTGGAGCCCCCACTTGTCCGCCCCCAGCAGCATCTGGATCACGTCCACAATGTACGATTTGTCCATCACCGCGCCAAAGGGGCACTGGATCACACACTGGCCGCAGGAGATGCACTTGTTCACGTCGATGGTGGCCTTGCGGTCGGGGCCCATGGTGATGGCCTTCACCGGGCACCCCCGCTCGCAGGGGCGCATATTCTTGGTGATGGCACCGTAGGGGCAGGCCTCGATGCACTTGCCGCACAGCACGCATTTGGAGTGGTCGATGACGGAGCGGTGGTTCTCAATGCGGATGGCCCCCTTGGGGCACACCTCCACGCAGCGGTGGGCGATACAGCCCCGGCAGGACGGGCCCACGCTGATCTCGGTGACGGGGCACTCGTCGCAGGCGATAGGCAGCACCTCCACCAGGGCGGGGTTGGCCCGGTCGCCGCCCATGGCCATCTTCACCCGGCTGTTGACGATGGCCCGCTCCTTGTAGATGCAGCAACGCATCTGGGCCTCGGGGCCGGGGATGATCTCCTCGGGAATGTTCAGCAGGTCGTTGGTCTGAAGCCGCTCGTTCCAGGCAAGGCGGGCCACGGCGGTGAGCACGTCATCCTTCAGCTTTTGTACCGTAGTTTCATAGTGGCGCATGGGCTGTTCCCTCCTCAGCATCGGCGCGGGCGGTTGGCCGGCCCGCATTGTTAAAAAAATGTCGATTCACCGTGTTGAATTATACCGTGGATGATGCTCCCCGTCAAGGCAAAAAGCGCCGATTTTGGGTGGAAAATTTCCGGTGGATTTGGCGGCGGGGCGGACAGGCCGACGGAGTGCACCTTTTGGCCTCCGCCGGCATAGTCTGGAGAGAAAACCCAGGCCGGGAATGCCGGCCAATCAGGAGGAGGCTTTATCAGGATGCCGAAGATCCAATATTTCCTGGGGGGGAATACGCCCTCGGGGTTTTATTCTCTCTACCACCAGCTGTCCGATCCCCGGCGATTTCGGGCAGTTTACATCATCAAGAGCGGCCCAGGTAGCGGCAAGTCCACCCTCATGCGCCGGGTGGAGCGGCACGCCCAGGCCGCGGGGCTGGAGACGGAGCAGGTGCTGTGCTCAGGGGATCCGGATTCACTGGACGCGCTGATCATACCGGCCCTGGGCGCTGCGGTGGTGGACGGAACAGCGCCCCACGTTGTGGAACCCCAATGCCCCGGCGCGGTGGAGCGCTACATAGATCTGAGCGGCTTCTACGATCGAGCCGGCCTCCAGCCCATCAAAGAGGACATTATGGCCGCCACCGCTGAGTATCAGGGCCACTACAAGCGGGTGTACCGCTGTCTTGGCGCCGCGGGGGAACTGCGCCGAGATATCAATGAGCTGCTTGCTGCCCCGGCGGTGCAGCAGAAGCTGGCCAAGCGGGCGGCGGGGATCATCGGCCGGGAGCTGAAAAAGCCAGGCGGGACGGGCGGCGCAGATCAGCGGTTCCTGTCCGCCGTCTCCCACAAGGGTGCCCTCACCCTCTGGGGTACGGTGGAGGCCCAGGCGGTCCGGGTCTATGAGCTGGCGGACAGCTCTGGGCTGGCCCACCATCTGCTTAACCCCATCCTCACCGCGGGGCTGGCGGCGGGGCACCGGGCGGTGGCCTGCCCCGACCCCATGGCCCCGGATCGGCTGGCCCACCTCATCTTCCCCGATCTCTCCTTGGCCTTCGTCACCTCCGCCCCGGAGGACCCCTGGCCCCACCGGGCCTACCGCCGTCTGCGGCTGGACGCCATGGTGGACGCCGACGCCTGCCGGGCCGCCAAGCCCAGGCTGCGCTTCACCCGGCGGGTGGCCGCCGCCCTGACAGAGGAGGCAGTGGCCGGTCTGGCCCAGGCCAAGGCCGCCCACGACAAGCTGGAGCGGCTCTACAACCCCTATGTGAACTTCGACGGCGTGATGGAAACCGCCGACCGCACCGCCGACGAAATCCTTGCTCTGGAGCGGATCTAATACTGTTTTTTGATAAAAAGGTTAAAACCTTTTTATCGCGGCGTTTCACGCCGCCGCGCCTGCGGCGCGCCAAGAAAAGTATTGACAACATGCTTGACGGCTTCGCCGTCGGGCCGCGTTCCGCGGCTTCATAAAACGGTTTCACCGTTTTATGAAGAATTAGTATAAAAAACCGCGGGACGCCTCCCAGGGCGTCCCGCGTTATTTACAACCGTCGGACAGTGTACAGCCTTTGGAACCGCAGAGCAGTTAGAACCCGTTCGGACAGTTACAGCCAGTCGGACAGAACATCATTCAGGGTGGTGGGCGTGACCGCATTGCGCACCACCAGGTCGCTGAGCTCATCAATGCGGGCGGCGCTGCACGTCACATGGGCGGCCGAGGCCTCGGCTCCGCCCCGCTCAGCTACCCGGATGCCGTAGCTCTCGCAGGAAAACGGGCCCACGTCCATCTCGTCGATGAGAATGGAGTAGTCGTAGCTGCGGAGCGTACCGGTCTCGTCAGGAAGATCCAGCGTTTTCAGGAACAGCTCGCGCATGAGTGAGTTCACCTCTCTTTCCTTGGGTTAACTCCATTATTGCCAAGATCTTCCCGCCACGCAAGGGAAAGAAATCGCAAAATTCGACAAAATTCGACACGGGTACAAGATGTGGAAGTTTACAGGGAGTTTTCAATACCAATTCTGGGTGCCCCACATATTTCCATGTAAAAATTATGTAGAAATGCACAAAAGGCCCAGGGGAGACACTTTGTCCCCCCTGGGCTTTACAAACTGTAAATCTTTGGATTTTCTCAGGCCTTGGCTGCCTTGAAGCTCTTGATGGCCTCAGCCAGCATGGGGCCGACCTTGAACAGGTCGCCGGTGATGCCGTAGGTGGCCGCGTCGAAAATCGGGGCGCTGCCATTCTTGTTCACGGCGATGATGCACTCGGAGTCCTGCATACCGGCCAGGTGCTGAATGGCGCCGGAAATGCCCAGGGCCACGTAGATCTTGGGGTGCACCGTCTTACCGGTCTGGCCCACCTGATGATCCACGCCGATCCAGCCCGCGTCAACCACCGCGCGGGACGCGCCTACCACGCCGCCCAGCACATTGGCCAGCTCCTCGGCGATCTCGATGCCCCGGGTGGGGTTGGAGCTGATGCCGCGGCCCACGGCCACAACCACGTCGGCGCCGATGAGATCCACCAGCTTCTTGGCGGACTTCTTGATCTCCACCAGGTCAACATGGATATCGTCCTTGCTGAGCTGAACGTCGATCTTCTCCAGCACGGTCTGCTGGCTCTTGGCCTCGTCAAAGGCCTGGGTCTGCATCACGCCGGGACGGACGGTGGACATCTGGGGACGGTAGTCCGGGCACACGATGGTGGCCATCAGGTGGCCGCCAAAGGCCGGACGGGTCATCTTCAGGTTCTTGGTGTCCTCGAAGGGGGTGTTGTCCACGTCGATGGTGGAGGTGGTCTTCAGGAAGGCCTTGTACTTCTCCACGTCCACGTCCAGGTGGGTGCAGTCGGCGGTCAGGCCGGTGTGCAGCCGGGCGGCCACACGGGGGCCCAGGTCGCGGCCGATGTTGGTGGCCCCGATGAGGAACACCTCGGGCTTCTTGTCCTCCACCAGGTCGCACAGCACCTTGGTGTAGGCGTCGGTGGTGTAGTCCTTCAGCAGCTCATGGTCGCAGATGTACACCTTGTCCGCGCCGTAGCCGCCCAGGGCCTTGGCGTACTGCTCGTTGACGCCGCTGCCCAGCAGCACGCCGCACAGCTCCACGCCCAGGTCGTCGGCCAGCTTGCGGCCCTCGCTCAGCAGCTGGTAGCCGGTGCCTAAAATCACGCCGTCCCGCTGCTCACAAAATACCCACACGCCCTTGAAGGCGGCGGTGTCTTTACTATTATAGGCCATATTCAACCTCCCCTTTCCTTAGATAATGTGCTTCTCGCCCAGCATGGAAACCAGCTTCTCGCAGGCGGCCTTGTCGGCGCCCTCGATCATGGTTCCCTTGCCCTTCACCGGGGGAGAGAAGGACTTGTACACCTGGGTGGGGGAGCCCTTCAGGCCCACGTTCTCCACGGGGCCGACCCACGGGCTGTCCTTCAGGGCCTCGTAGTCCCACACGGCGTAGGGCTTGGCGTAGCACTCCATGACGCCGGGCACGCTCATGTACCGGGGGGTGTTCAGCTCCTTGATGCAGGTGAGCACGCAGGGGGTCTGCACCTTGATGGTCATGTACCCGTCCTCCAGCTCACGCCGCACGGTGAGCTCGCCGTCCTTGTAGTCGATGGCGGTGACGTAAGTGACCTGGGGCAGGCCCAGCTTCTCGGCGATCTGGGGGCCCACCTGGGCGGTGTCGCCGTCGATGGCCTGACGGCCGCACATCACGATGTCGCCCTTGTCCACGCCGATCTTCTCGATGGCGGCGGTGAGGGTGTTGGAGGTGGCCCAGGTGTCGGCGCCGCCGAACTCACGGGCGGAGACGAGGTAGGCCTCGTCAGCCCCCATGGCCAGGCACTCCCGGAGCATGGACTCCGTGGGAGGGGGGCCCATGGACACGACGCACACCTTCACGTCGGGGTTGGTTTCCTTGATCTGCAGGGCGGCCTCCAGGGCGTTCATGTCGTCAGGGTTGGAGATGGTGGCCATGGCGGCACGATCCATGGTGCCGTCGGCTTTGACGGCCACCACGCCGGAGGTGTCGGGCACCTGCTTGACACAGACAATGATTTTCATGGTGTTTCTACCTCCTTACTTAATGATCGCGCCGGAAATAACCATGCGCTGCACCTCAGAGGTGCCCTCGTAGATCTCGGTGATCTTGGCGTCCCGCATCATGCGCTCCACGGGGTAGTCCCGGGTGTAGCCGTAGCCGCCGAACAGCTGCACGCAGCGGCGGGTCACGTCGGAGGCGGTCTCCGCTGCCACCAGCTTGGCCATGGCCGCGTCCATGCTGAAGGGCTCGTGGTTCTGCTTCTTCATGGCCGCGGAGTACACCAGCAGCTTGGCCGCCTGGGTCTTGGCGTACATGTCCGCCAGCTGGAACTGGGTGTTCTGCTGCTTGGCGATGGGCTTGCCGAACTGCACGCGCTCCTTGGTGTAGGCGATGGTCTCGGCGATGGCGCCCTCGGCGATGCCCAGAGCCTGGGCCGCGATGCCGATCCGGCCGCCGTCCAGGGTAGCCATGGCCTCGTTGAAGCCCTTGCCCTGCTTGCCCAGCATCCGGTCGCCGGGGATGACGCAGTCCTCAAAGATCAGCTCGCAGGTGGAGGAGCCGCGGATGCCCATCTTCTTCTCGTGCTTGCCCACGGAGAAGCCCTTGTCGGTGCGCTCCACGATGAAGGCGGACAGCTCCTTGGTCTTGCGGCCCCGCTTCTCGATGACACCGGTGATGGCGATGACGATGAACACATTGGCATAGCCCGCGTTGGTGATGAAGATCTTGGAGCCGTTGAGCACCCAGTTGCCGTTCTCGTCCTTCACGGCGGTGGTCTGCTGGCCCTGGGCGTCGGTGCCGGCGCCCGGCTCGGTGAGGCCGAAGGCCCCGATCCACTCGCCGGAGCACAGCTTGGGCAGGTACTTCTGCTTCTGCTCCTCGGTGCCGTACTCAAAGATGGGGTTGCAGCACAGGCTGGTGTGGGCGGACAGGATGACGGACGTGGTGCCGCACACCTTGGCCAGCTCCTCCACCGCCATCACGTAGGACAGGTAGTCCGCGCCGGCCCCGCCGTACTCCTTGGGCAGGTAGATGCCCATCATGCCCAGCTTGGCCATCTTCTTGACGGTCTCCTCCGGGAACCGCTCCTCCTCGTCCACGTCCGCGGCGATGGGCTTTACCTCGTTCTCCGCGAACTCCTGGAACAGCTTCTGGAGCATCAACTGCTCTTTCGACAGTTTAAAATCCATGTGTTTTTACCTCCTTATCAACTTGCCCGGCAGCCTCTTACAGCTCGTCAACGGCAGTCTTGGTGCGGTCGGCGTTGTAGACATAGAAGCCCTTGCCGGACTTCACGCCCAGCTGGCCGCCGCGCACCATCTTCCGCAGCAGCGGGCAGGCGCGGTACTTGCTGTCGCCGGTCTCGTGGTACAGCACGTCCATGATGGCCAGGCAGATGTCCAGGCCGATGAAGTCGCCCAGCTCCAGGGGGCCCATGGGGTGGTTGGCGCCCAGCTTCATGGCGGCGTCGATGCCGGCGATGTTGGACACGCCCTCCATCTTAATGAAGGCGGCCTCGTTGATCATGGGGATCAGGATGCGGTTGACCACAAAGCCGGCGGCCTCGTTGACCTGCACAGGGGTCTTGCCCAGCTCCTCGGAGATGGCCACGATGGTGTTCACCATGTCGGAGGGGGTGTTGGCGCCGGCAATGACCTCGATGAGCTTCATGCGGTCGGCGGGGTTGAAGAAGTGCATCCCGATGAGGGGACGGCTCAGGCCCTTGCCGATCTCGGTGATGGACAGGGAGGAGGTGTTGGAGGCGAAAATGCACTCCGGCTTGCAGATCTTGTCCAGCTCGCCGAAGGTAGTCTGCTTCACGCCCATGTCCTCGAAGGCGGCCTCCACGATCAGATCGCAGTCGGCGCACAGATCCTCCTTCAGGCCCGCGGTGATGGCGGCCACATTGGCGTCGGCCTTGGCCTGATCCATCTTGCCCTTTTCCACCAGCTTGGCGTAGCCCTTCTGGATCTTGGCCTTGCCGTTGTCGGCCCACTCCTGCTTGATGTCGCACAGAGCCACGGCCCAGCCGCTCTGGGCGAACGCCTTGGCGATGCCCTGACCCATGGTGCCCGCGCCGATCACGCCTACTTTTTTCATGATGATGTACCTCCTGATAAAAAATTTATGTGGATGAAATCGGGATTACTTGTTCTGGAAATGCTTCTCCTGGCGCTTCTCCAGGAAGGCGCCCATGCCCTCGTTCTTGTCCTCGGTGCCGCAGGTCACGCCGAAGGCCTCGGCCTCGAAGGCGGAGCCGGTGGCGATGTCGGTCTGCATCCCCATACGGATGCACCGCTTGGACTCGGCCACGGCGATGGGGGCGTTGGCACAGATGGCGTTGGCCAGCTCCATGGCCTTGTCCATCAGCTCCTCGGGGGGATAGACCGCGCTGACCAGGCCGATCTCCTTGGCCTCGGCGGCGTTGATGACCTTGGCGGTGAGGATCAGCTCCATGGCCTTGGAGATGCCCACGATCCGGGGCAGGCGCTGGGTGCCGCCGAAGCCCGGAGTGATGCCCAGGCCCACCTCGGGCTGGCCGAACTTGGCCTTCTCGGAGGCGATGCGGATGTCGCAGGCCATGGACAGCTCGCAGCCGCCGCCCAGGGCAAAGCCGTTCACCGCCGCGATGACGGGCTTGGACAGGTTCTCCAGCTTTAGGAACACGCCGCCGCCGTGGACGCCGAACTGCTTGCCGTCCCGGGCGGAGAAGCCCTTCATCTCGCCGATGTCGGCGCCCGCCACGAAGGAGCGGCCTGCGCCGGTGAGGATGACCGCGTGAACGTCGTCCGCGGCCTCCACCTTGGCGATGGCCTCGTCCAGATCGCTCAGCACCTGGCTGTTCAGGGCGTTGAGCGCCTCGGGGCGGTTGATGGTCAGGATGGCCACAGCGCCCTGCTGTTCAAAGTTTACAAATGACATCACATTGCCTCCTTAATAAATGTACTCGCGCTATGAGATCTGGCTCCAGGGACGCCCCGCCGCCCCGCTTCCTCCGGCAAAAAAGTTCGCTATTTTTTTAACAAACCGAGAAAAAAGGGGTGCGGCAATGAGCCGTGGCGACGTCCGCCGGTCATGCCGCGTCAGGGTGGATCGGGGAAGTCCCATTGAATCCTCACATAGTATACCGCCTTTGTCCGGCTATTGCAAGGTGTTTTTGCGGCAATCTTTCGGATTTTCACAAAAATTCTCCAGCTTTCCCGTCTGGGCCACGGCGGAAAAAATGACCGCCCCCAACCTGGGAGGCGGTCATTTTCTTCTCAAAACAGCCCCGCCAGCCAGTCCGCCAGCGGTAAGTACAGAATCGGCAGAAACATGGCCGGCAGCATATTGCCCACCTTGATCCGATCCTTGCCCAGCCCCAGCATATTGACGGCGATGCCGATGATCAGCGCGCCGCCCACGGCGGTCATCTCGGTGATCACCGCCTGGGGTAGGTAAGGCCCCAGCCACTCCGCCAGCAGGGTGATGCCCCCCTGGTAGATCAGCAGCGGCAGGACGGAAAAGGCCACGCCGATCCCCATGGTGGCGGCAAAGGAGATGGAGGTCACCCCGTCGATGACGCCCTTGGACACGATGATCTCATAGTTGTGGTTCAGCCCCGCCTCGATGGAGCCGGTGATGGCCATGGCCCCCACGCAGAACAGCAGGGAGGCGTTGACAAAGCCCTCGGTGAAGCGGCCTGTCCCCTCCCCCTTGGGGATCCGGGCCCGGAGCAGATCTCCGGCTCCCTCCAGCCGGCGCTCAATGTCCACGGCGTTCCCCAGCACGGTGCCCAGCACCATGCACACGATGACGCACAGCATATTTTGGGTTCCGATGGCGCTGCTGATACCCACGCCCAACACGCACAGGCCCAGGGCCTGGGTGAGGACGGCCATAAGGCGGGAGCTGATCAGGTTCTTGAACAGCAGGCCGGCGGCGCTGCCCAGCAGCACCAGAAGGACGTTGATGACAGTGGCTAACATGAGGCGCGCTCCTTTGCCGCGAAATAGGCCCGGGTCTGCGCTGCGTTTTCCAGGATGGCGGCCCGCAGCTCGTCCACGCCGTCAAACCTTCGCTCCGGGCGCAGCTGCTTGTGGAGCTCCAACCGGAGGATCCGCCCGTACAGGTCGCCGCTGAAGTCCAGGATCCACGGCTCCACCGTCACGCCGGACAGGGCGGCGTTCACCGTGGGGCGCACTCCTATGTTGACGACTGCCAGCCGATTCTCGCCGTCCGGCAGACGCACCCGGCCCGCGTACACCCCGAAGCCGGGGACGATGATCTCCGGCGGTATGTGCAAATTGGCGGTGGGGGTGCCCAGGGTGCGGCCCAGCTCGCTGCCGTGCACCACCGGGCCGGACAGCACAAAGGGGTGGCCCAGGAAGCGGTTGGCCTCCTCCAGTTCCCCCCGATCCACCAGGCCCCGGATGTGGGTGGACGACACCGTCACCCCGTCCAGCTCCACCCGGGGGATGATGTCGCAGCCCATGCCTAAGCGGGCGCACTCCTCCGCCAGCCGCTGGGGATTGCCCTGCCCGCCCCGGCCGAAGTGGAAGTCGTGACCCGCCACCACGTGGACGGCCCCGTGCTCCCGCCGGAGGTAGTCCCCCACGAAGTCCCGCCAGTCCATGTCCCGCATGAGGGCGAAGGGGGCCACGATGACCTCCCGGATGCCGTACTGCGTCTCCATCAGCCACGCCCGGTCGTCCACCCCGGTGAGCAGGGGCACCTCCCGTCCGGTGAGGGCGGCGGCGGGGCTCTGGTCAAAGGTGAACGCGCAGGGGCGGGCGTTTAGCTCCGCGGCCCGTTCCGCCACCCGCCGCAGCAGCGCCCCGTGGCCCAGATGTACCCCGTCGAAGAAGCCCAGGGCGATTACGTTTCGTTGAGTATCCATTTGGTATTACACCTCGAAAAAGCTCTTGACGGTAGTGAGCGTCCCGCCCGCTACCCGTCCAAGGGCCAGAAAGGTCTTGTCCATGCCGTACACTCGGTATGCCCCGTCCGGGAGATCACAGGTATTCAGCAACCCGCCGTTGCGGATTTTCTTCTCTGCTCCGGCGGTTTTCAGCACCAGCATCGGAACGTCGGCAAAATAGGCGTCCACCGGCAGCAGGAGGGAGCCCCCCTCCCCCCGATCCACCGCCTCCTGGACGGTCTCCAGGGTGACGGCGTCCTTCAGCGTAAAGCCCGCCGCCTTGACCCGCCGCAGGGAGGCCATGCACCCCCCGCAGCCCAGGGCCTGTCCGATGTCGTGGCAGAGGGTGCGCACGTAGGTGCCCTTGGAGCAAACCACCCGCAGAAGGTAATCCGCCCCCTCGGGCGGCGCCTCGTCCAGCACCTTTAGGGTGTGAATGGTGACGGGCCGGGGCTTCCGCTCCACCTCTCTGCCCTTCCGGGCCAGCTCGTACAGCTTTTTGCCGTTGATCTTGATGGCGGAGTACATGGGCGGGATCTGCTGGATGTCCCCGGTGAACCGGGCCAGCGCGTTCCAGAGCTGATCCCGGGTCACATCCACGGGCCGCTCCTCCAGCACCTCCCCGGTGGTATCCTGGGTGTTGGTGACAACCCCCAGTTTTAGCCCCGCGATGTACTCCTTATCGGAATCGGCGGCGAACTCCACCGCCCGGGTGGCCCGGCCCAGGAACACCGGCAGCACCCCGGTGGCCATGGGATCCAGCGTGCCCCCGTGGCCCACCCGCTTCTCGTGGAACATCCCCCGCAACTTGGCGCACACGTCCATGGAGGTCCACCCGGCAGGCTTGTTAATCACAATAATTCCATTTGGCATAGGAAGAATCCCCCCTCCCAACCAAGGAAGCTGTTCCACCAACGGCCAGCTTCAAGCTCTTTTTCTTGCTTCTTCTTTTTCTCTCGAGAAAAAGAAGAAGGCCCTTGACCTTATCAATCCTGGTTGGGCTCGCTCAGCTGTTCGTCGATGGCGGCCAGAATGGCCCGCTCCGCCTCGTCCACCGTCCCCTTCACGGTGCAGCCGGAGGCGGCCCTGTGCCCGCCGCCGCCCAGCCGGGCACAGACCCGGGTGGCGTTGAGCTCGTCCGCCTTGGTGCGCACGGAGACGCGGCACTCGCCCCCCTCGTGCTCCCGGATGGTGGCGGTGTGGAGCACGCCCTTGAGCTGGCCCAGGAAGGCGGCGATGTCGTCCGTGTCCTCGCTGGTGGCGCCGGCCTGAGCTATCAGCTCCAGAGAGATGGGGGCCACTGCCACCGTGCCCTGATGATAGAGGTGCATGTGCTCGATAATCAGGCTCTCCAGCTTCATTCGGGCCACCGACTTGGTACGGAAATGCCGCTTGTTCAGCGCCTGGAAAGGGATCCCTTGCTCCATCAGCGCCGCCGCCGCCCGGTGGGTGTGGGGGGTGGTGTTGGCGTAGACGAAGCAGCCGCAGTCAGTGGCGATAGCCACGTACAGCGGCGTCGCGATGCCGGCGTCCATCACCCCCAGCTCACCGCAGATCTTCCAGATGATCTCGCCGCAGGCGGCCTTGTCCGCCTCCAGACAGGTCTCCCTGGCGAAAAACTCCTGGGAGGGGTGGTGATCAATGGCAAGGTCGATCCGGCCCTTGTACCCGGCGGCGCTGTCCGGCAGTAGGTTCTCCGTGGCTACGTCTGTGCTCACCACCGTGTCCGGGACGAAGCCCTCCGGCGCGGTGAGGCCGTCCAGATAGCCCCCCAGCAGGGTGGTGGCGTCCTCGTTAGACAGCACATAGGCCGTTTTGCCCAGCCCCCGCAGGGCGCGGCACAGCCCCGCGGCGCAGCCGATGGTGTCCCCGTCGGGCCGCTTGTGGGTCAGGATCAGATAGTTGTCATGGGCGCGCAGAAACGCCGCCGCTTCCCGGTAATCCATGGCCGTCAGTCCTCCTCGTCCAAAATGATGTGCTCGTTGGCCGGGTTGGGGGGCTTCACCACGTCCGGATTGCGCAGCAGATCCAAGATGTGGGCCCCCTTGTCGATGGAGTCGTCCCGGACGAAGGACAGCTCCGGGGTGTTGCGCAGGTTCAGGGCCCGGCCCAGCTCCCGGCGCAGGTAGCCGGCGGCGGACTTGAGGCCCTTCAAAAGCTGGGCGCTGCTGTCCTTGTTTAGGGCGCTGACGTAGATTTTGGCGTATTTCAGATCGGGGGTGGTGTCCACGGCGGTGACGCTCACCATGCCCGCCTCCGCCACCCGGGGATCCTTCACCGTGGGAATGAGGGCGGCCAGCTCCCGCTGGATCTCCTCGTTGACGCGTCCGATGCGATTGCTTGGCATAGAAATTCCTCCTTTTAGAGGTTAGTATCTCCGAAATTAACGGTTGACCTCGCGTTTGTCCGTGCGGCCCGCCAGGTAGTCCATGGAAACGTCGAAGAAATCCGCAAGGCGAACAAGATTTACATAATTTGGTGTATTCCCGTTGGATTCAATTCGCTGATAATTACGTAGCGTAATAGACAGTGCTTGTGCAGTCTGTTCTTGTGTCATGCCTCGTTCTTTTCGCAATGCTTTTAAGCGGTCGTTAAAAATCATGAGATTACTCCCTTGACTACGATAAACTTTTCGTGTATATTATAGGCGTGAAATATAATTCGTAATTCGTTTCATGGAGGGATCAGAATGGATGAATTAACTCACGTTCTCTGGGAATACGCCAGCAGATACCGCCTGGACGGCTTCTACGACCGGGAGGCCCAGCAGAGCCGGGACGAGTGCGCCCGGGCGGTGGAACAGAACCGGGCCGCGCTGGAGGAGCTCAGCCCACCGGATGTGTTCCGCCGGGTATCCGCCCTGTATGACTGCGCGGAGGAGCTGCGCCTGCGGGACATGGAGGCGGCCTTTGCCTGCGGCTTCCGGCTGGGCACATCTCTGCGATAGGAAAACGGGGCGGGCGAAACCGCCCGCCCCGTCCGTTTAGTCCTCAAGAGTGGCCTGCATATCCTCGAGGAGCCCTGCAATCAGTTCCTTAGCTTCTTCCGGGTCTTTCGCGGCCAGCGCCTTCCGGAGCGTCCGAATTGCCTGCCGGAGAAAACCGGCAAATTGTTTGTCTGTCATCCCCATGGTTACGGTCTCCTTCCCTTTAGGATGTGTTTATTGTAACATAAAACCCGTCTGCTGTCAAAAAGGCTTACACCTCGATCTGCTCCATTACAAAGGCCTCGATGATGTCGCCCTCCTTGATGTCGCTGTACTTCTCAATCCCGATGCCGCACTCGTAGCCCCGGGCGACCTCCTTCACGCTGTCCTTGAACCGCTGGAGGGAGTTCATCACGCCCTCGTGGATGACGATGCCGTCCCGCACCAGACGGATCTGGGCGTTCCGGGCCACCTTGCCCTCGGTGACGTAGCACCCGGCCACGAAACCCACGCCGGTGATCTTGTATACCTGGCGCACCTCGGCCTCGCCCAGGGCCACCTCCCGGAACTTGGGGGCCAGCATCCCCTTCATGGCGGCCTCGATCTCGTTGATGCAGTCGTAGATCACCCGGTACATCCGCATATCCACCTTGTTCCGGGCGGCGGACTCGGCAGCGTTTTTGTCCGGGCGGACGTTGAAGCCCACGATGATGGCGTTGGAGGTGGTGGCCAGCATCACGTCGGACTCGTTCACGGCACCCACGGCGCAATGGATCACCTGGACGCGCACCTCCTCATTGGAGATCTTCTCCAGGCTGGCCTTCACCGCCTCGGCGGAGCCCTGCACGTCGGCCTTGACAATGATATTCAGATCCTTCATCTCGCCTGCCTGGATCTGGCTGAACAGCTCCTCCAGCGACACCTTTTGCTTGGTGGAACCGGTGGTGGCGTTCTTCATCTCCGCTTTGCGCTGTTCCACCAGCTCTCGGGCCATCCGCTCGTCGGCCACGGCGTGGAAGTCGTCGCCTGCCCCGGGCACCTCGCCCATGCCGATGATCTCCACCGGCACGGAGGGCCCCGCCTCGGTGACCTTGTTGCCCTTGTAGTCCGTCATGGCCCGGACGCGGCCCACCGCCATGCCGGCGATGATCACGTCCCCCTGCCGCAGGGTGCCGTTCTGCACCAGCAGGGTGGCCACGGGGCCCCGGCCCTTGTCCAGCCGGGCCTCAATGACCGCGCCGTGGGCGGTGCGGTTGGGGTTGGCCTTCAGCTCCCGCATCTCGGCGGTGAGGGTGACCATCTCCAGCAGGTTGTCGATGCCCATGCCCGTCTTGGCGGAGATGGGGCAGATGATCGTCTCGCCGCCCCACTCCTCGGGCACCAGCTCGTACTCGGTGAGCTGCTGCTTGATCCGCTCCGGGTTGGCCTCCGGCTTATCCATCTTGTTGATGGCCACGATGATGGGGATCTCGGCGGCCTTGGCGTGGTTGATGGACTCCACGGTCTGGGGCATGATGCCGTCGTCCGCCGCCACCACCAGAATGGCGATATCGGTGACCATGGCGCCCCGGGCCCGCATGGCGGTGAAGGCCTCGTGGCCCGGCGTGTCCAGGAAGGTGATGGGCTTGCCGTTCACCAGCACCTGGTAGGCGCCGATGTGCTGGGTGATGCCGCCCGCCTCGCCAGACACTACATTGGCGTTGCGGATGTGATCCAGCAGGGAGGTCTTGCCGTGATCCACGTGGCCCATGACCACCACCACCGGGGCCCGGGACTGGAGATCCTCCTCCTTGTCCTCGGCGGTGTCGATGAGCCGCTCCTCAATGGTGACGATGACTTCCTTCTCCACCTTGCAGCCCAGCTCCATGGCCACCAGGGCGGCGGTGTCGTAGTCGATGATGTCGGACAGGGAGGCCATCACGCCGTTGCGGATGAGGCACTTGACCACCTCCGCTCCGGTCTTTTTCATCCGGGAGGCCAGCTCGCCCACGCCGATCTCGTCGGGGATCTTCACGGTGAGCGGGGTCTTTTTGGCGATCTCCAGCTGGAGGCGGCGCATCCGATCCTGCTCCTCCTGCTTGCGCTTGTTGCCGAAGCTCTGGCCCCGGTTTTTGCCGCCTCGATTCTGGAACTTCTGCTTGCCGGTCTGCATCCGGTTGGCCTTGTCGGGGGCCAGATCCTCCAGACGCTGATCGTACTTCTCCAGGTTGGGGCCGCCGCCCTTCCGGGTGTCCACCACCTTCTTCTCCGGGGCGCGGCCCACGGGCTTGGCGGGGGCGGCGGGCTTGGCCTGCTCCTTCTGGGGGGCCGGGGCGGAGCCGCCCTTCCCTTTGTCGGAGGCCGGGGCGGCCTTGCCGTCCTTCTGAGGGGCGCTTTTTGGCTCCCCCTTGGCGGGCTCCTGATACACGTCGGCATAGATGGACTCGATGGAGTCCACCTGGTTGTGCTGGGTCAGGTGCTCAAAGATGATGGACAGCTCCCGATCCGTCAGGATCTTGGTGGGAGACACAGTCTCTTTGGTGTACTCGGTCAGGATAGCGGTAATGGCTTTGGCTTGCATCCCAAAGTCCTTGGCCACATCCCGGGCGTTCAGTTTCGCAAGGCTCAAACAGGCCACCTCCTAAATCTCACGGACAGCGGGCTTTTTCTGAGCCCGCGGCTTCTTCTTTTCCTCCAGCTGGGAGGCAATGGGGCGCAGGGCTTCGTCCCGCAGGGCCAGCTTGGCCGCCAGCGCGGCGGCCAGACCCCGGTCGGTGAGGGCCGCCATGGCGCATACCGACCGCCCCAGGGCCCCGCCCAGCTCCTCCTTCGTCCAGGGGGCCGGGATCCACGGGACGGCCCCGGCCTGGGCCCAGCGCCGGGCCCGTTCCGCGCTGTTGGGGGCCGCGTCGGCGGCGGTGAGCACCAGCTGGGCCCGGCCCGTCTTGCAGGCCTCCGCCACCGGCTCCTCGCCCACGGCCAGGTTGCTCCCCCGCAGGGCCAGCCCCAGCAGGGATAGGGCGCTGTCAGTCACCGCCGTCACCCGCCTTCATCTGGGCCTCCAGGTCCTCCCACACCTCGGGGGGCATGGGGGCGGACAGGGCCCGCTCGATGGCGCGGCTCTTTTTCGCCCGGGCCAGGCAGGCGGGATCGGGACACAGGTAGGCCCCCCGGCCTGGCTTCTTTCCCCGGAAGTCCAGGGACAGCTCCCCTTCGGGGGAACGCACCACCCGGATCAGCTCCGGCTTGGGCTTCATCTCCCGGCAGCCAAGGCATTGGCGCATGGGTATTTTCTTGGGCATGGCGCGCTCCTCCTTCCTGAAAGGATCACTCGGTCACTTCAATATCTTCCTCATCCGGCTCCTCCACGGCCTCCTCCTCGGGGGGCTCGGGGGCGCTGGCGGGCCGAATGTCGATTTTATAGCCGGTCAGCCGGGCGGCAAGCCGGGCGTTCTGCCCCTCCTTGCCGATGGCCAGGGACAGCTGATCGTCGGGAACCACCACCCGGCAGCTCTTGCCCTCCTCCAGCTCGGTGACGCTGATCACGTCGGCGGGGGCCAGGGCCGCGCCCACGTACTGGCCGGGATCCTCCGACCACTTGATGATGTCCACCTTTTCGCCCCGCAGCTCCTCCACCACGGCATTCACCCGCTGGCCCCGGGGGCCCACGCAGGCGCCGATGGGATCCACGTTCTCGTCGTCGCTCCACACGGCCAGCTTGGTGCGGCTGCCTGCCTCTCGGGCGATGGACATGACCTGCACCGTGCCGTCGTAGATCTCGGGCACCTCCAGCTCAAACAGCCGCTTCACCAGGCCGGGGTGGGTGCGGGAGATGAGCACCTGGGGCCCGCGGCTGGCCTGCCGCACCTCCACCACGTATACCCGCACCCGGTCGCCCTCGTGGATGACCTCGCCCTTCACCTGTTCGCCGGCGGACAGGAAGGCGTCGGTAAACTCGGAGCCGGAGGTGAGCCGGATGGCCACCGAGCCGTTGCGCTCGTCCACTCGTGTGACGGTGCCCGTCAAAATCTCGTGCTCCTTGGAGGAGAACTCGTTGAAGATCATGCCCCGCTCTGCCTCCCGCATCCCTTGGATGATCACCTGGCGGGCGGTTTGGGCGGCGATGCGGCCGAAGTTTTTCGGCTTGATCTCAATGCGCAGCACATCCCCAAGCTGGGCCCGGGGCAGGGCCTTCTGGGCATCCTCCAGGCTGATCTCGGTGTGGGGGTTGTCCACCTCCTCCACCACGTCCTTCTTCACGTACATCCGCACCGTGCCCAACTCCTCGTTGGCGTCCACTACCACGTTGTCCGTGATCCCCTCGTGATCCCGCTTGTAGGCGGCTACCAGGGCCTGGGTGATCTTTTCCAGCATATAGGCCTTGGGGATTCCCTTTTCCTGCTCGATATCGGAGATGGCGGAGAAAAATTCCTTGGTGTCCAGCTCCGTGCTCTTTGCAGCGACTTTTTTTCTGGCCATTGTCCATCGACTCCTTAAAACTCGACGTGCAGCCGCACCTGGGCCACGTCGTTCTTTTCAAAACGTACCCCGTCCACCAGAACGGCCCCGTCCTCATAGCCGGTGAGAGTGCCGGTGAGTTCTTTGCGTCCGTCCACGGGGCGGTAAAAGTGCACGTCCACCGACTTGCCCAGACAGGCGGCAAAGTGGGCGGGCTTCTTCAGCGCCCGATCCAGCCCGGCGGAGGACACCTCAAAAGTGTAGCTGCCCTGGATGGGGTCGGCTTCGTCCAGCGCGTCGGACAGCGGGCGGGAGACGGCCTCGCAGCAGTCGATGTCCACGCCGCCGGTCCGGTCGATGTAGACCCGGAGGAACCACTCCCCGGCCTCCTTCACATATTCCACGTCCCACAGGGTGCAGCCCGCCTCCTCCACAATGGGGAGGGCCAGGGCGGCCACTGCGTCCGTTACCTTTGCCATCCTGTATCGGCTCCTTCCTCTCAAAAGAAGGAGTGAGGCCCCAGCCTCACTCCTTTCATACCTTACATAGCCGTAGTTTACCACGATCCGGCGGGGATTGCAACCCCCAATGTGAAAAAATTCCCGTCACTGGCGCAGGGGCGGGTTGGCCCGCACGTTCATCCGAAACAGGTTTTGCCCTGCGATGAGGTTGTCGATCTCAATGGCGTAGTCGATCTCCAAATCGCCCCCAGCCTCCCCCAGGGTGGAGCGCATCCGCCGGGTGTTGATGCCGATGGACAGCGCCCCGTAGGGCGTCTCGTACATGGACAGGTGCCGTCTGCCCTCCTCAAACACCATCTGGGAGTTCACGTTCCCCTCCCGCAGCAAGGTCACACGGCCCCCGTCCACGTGGAGCCGGGTGGTAGTGCCCTCCAACCCGGTGAGCTCCGTCTCCGCATAGGACACGATGTAGCCCCCCGCGCCGTCCCGTTTCAGGGTGCCGGAGGTCACCAGCTCCACCTCGTCGGGGCTGCTCTCGGCGTACAGCTGCCTGCCCTTAATGGATATAATTACATTGTCCGTCATAGTGTTCCTCACTCGTAAGCCGTAATGTCGATCTGCTCCACGCCGCCGTGGACATCCTCCCCCAAAAAGAGGGAGGCCAGATCGGAAAAGTCCTGGACGCTGTCGCTGACAAAATAGCGTCGCCGCCCCGCGCCAGGGCGCTGGTTGCGCAGGCCGTCCAGCTCCAGCTGGCGCTTCACCCACCGGGCGCACTGCTCCCCCACGTCCACCAGATTGACGTCCGGGCCCATGTACGCGCCGATCACCGCCTTCATCAGGGGATAGTGGGTGCAGCCCAAGATCAGGGTGTCCACCCCCCGCTCCCGGAGGGGGGCCAGGTACTCGCCCGCCACCGTCTCCGCCACGATGTCGCCGGGGCGGAAGCGGCCGCTCTCCACCAGGGGCACCAGCAGGGGGCAGGCCCGGGCGGTAACCTCCAGCCCGGGGCGTAGCTTGGCCAGGGTGCGCTCGTAGGCCCCGGAGCGGATGGAGGCTTTCGTGCCAATAAGTCCCACCCGGCCGTTCCTGGTGACCTGGGCGGCGGCCCGGGCGGCGGGCCCCACCACGCCGAAGATGGGGATGTCGTTCTCCGCCCGGAGCACGTCCAGGGCGGTGGTGGATACGGTGCCGCAGGCGATGACGATGGCCTTGGGGTGGAAGGAGCGCAGGAAGGCCGTATCCTGCCGGGCGTATTTCACCAGGATCTCCCGGGAGCGCCCGCCGTAGGGCACCCGGCCCGTGTCCCCGAAGTAGACCAGATCCTCCTCCGGCATGATCCGGGCCAGCTCCCGCACCGCGGTGAGCCCGCCCAGGCCGGAGTCGAACACCCCGATGGGCCGTGTATCCATAGGCGCCCTCCTTCCGATACAGAGTTAAAGCCCTGCTATTATATGCTATTCCCTCCGTAAAAACAAGAGGAGATTTGCAGGGGGCCGCCGTAATCAAAATGTAACAAAAGAGGGGCCTGTTTTCCCTTGCATTCGGGCGGACGGCGTGGTATGCTATACTATCGTGATACGCTTTCGCCGCAAAGAGGGGGGCGCCGGACATGGGCAAGCAGTCGATAAAGCAGGTCGCCTCCAATCGGAAGGCGTTCCACGACTATTTCATCGAGGACAAATTCGAGGCAGGCATCGAGCTGGCGGGCACCGAAGTCAAGTCCATCCGCCAGGGGGCCGTCAACCTGCGGGATTCTTTCTGCGCGGTGAAGGACGGGGAGATGTTCCTGTATGGGATGCACGTCTCCCCCTATGAGAAGGGCAACATCTTTAATAAGGATCCCCGGCGCACCCGGAAGCTGCTGCTCCACAAACGGGAGATTCGCAAGCTTCAGGCCCGGGTGCAGCAGGACGGCTATGCGCTGATCCCCCTGTCGTTATACTTCTCCGGCCCCCGGGTGAAGGTGGAGCTGGCGTTGGCTAAGGGCAAAAAGCTCTACGACAAGCGGGAGGCCGCCGCCCAGCGGGATGCCAAACGGGAGATGGATCGGGCCTCCCGGGGCCGCTACTGAGAAACTGTCCGGATTTGATCCGCCGGACGGCAAAAGGAAAGGAAGGATACCCATGAGCAACCCCATCGTCACCATCGAGATGGAGGACGGCGGCGTGATGAAGGCGGAGCTGTACCCCGACGTCGCGCCCAACACGGTGAACAACTTTATTGCCCTGGTACAGTCCGGGTTCTATGACGGAACCATTTTCCACCGGGTGATCCCCGGCTTCATGATCCAGGGGGGCGATCCGGAGGGCTCCGGCATGGGCGGCCCCGGCTATTGCATCAAGGGCGAATTCAGCCAGAACGGCTTTCAAAATGACCTGATCCACACCCGGGGCGTGCTGTCCATGGCCCGCACCATGGATCCGGATTCAGCGGGTAGCCAGTTCTTCATCATGGTGGACGACGCCCCCCACCTGGACGGCGGCTACGCCGCCTTCGGCAAGATCATCGAGGGCCTGGACACGGCGGATGCCATCGTCAGCGCCAAGCGGGACTACAGCGACCGGCCTAAACAGGATCAGCGGATGAAGAAGGTCACCGTGGATACCCAGAGTGTGGATTATCCTGCGCCGGAGAAGGTGTAACAATGTTTTTCACCCCGGCAGGCGAAGCCTGACGGATGAAATAAAGACCGCAGGCCAGCGAAGCGGGCCGCGGTCGTGCGCCCTTAACGGGGCCCCCGCAAAGCCGTCCCTCAGGCTTTGTGGGGAAAGGAGAGGCAAGGGAATGCAGTATGGAATGCCCGCAGGGCGTCCCACACGGAATGGACTTTGCCTCGACGCCGAGGGGGCGTACTGGTTTCGACGGGGGCGCCGAAGCAGGAATAGCGAGCGGATGCGCCTGACATCCTAAAAACGGGCAACTTATAAATTAAAGAACAACGACAACGTAGTTCTCGCCGCGGCTTAACGCGGCCGTCCCGCCCGGAAGGACCACGAGCCGGGTTGGGGCGTCATCTCAGTGGTGAACATGAGTACGGAAAGAGTTGACCGTGCCATGGATCATGACTCTACCAAGCTCGGCAGTTTGACGGCCTGCGGCTGAGTAAGGGAATGTAACCGACCGTCTGCGCTCGGAGAGGTTCCTGTGGACGCGCTTTCGGACAGGGGTTCGACTCCCCTCGCCTCCACCAACTGGACATTGGACGAACACCTGTTATTTCAAAGGCGGCTTTGCCGTGATGGTGTGGCTCTGATGTCAAAATGAGCAGCGGAGGTCAAGGTGTAAAAGCCTTGGCCTCCGCTGTTTTATTATTCAGTTTTGCCTTGTGTTTCCTGCCACTCCGCAAACTCACGCCGTCCCTGTTCGCTGTCGTAGTATTTCCGTATCTCCGGGACAAGGAACCGGGCAAAAGTTTCTATAATAGCCTGTGGCAGTTCGATTTGACAGGTTCCAGTTCTGATTTCAGGTTGTTCTTTCGTCAAAGGCATTTCCCCTTTCCAAAACGCAGGACAAGGCCCACAGGCAGGAGAAACAGGGAAAGGGTAAGCTGTTCCTCCCACCGGGGCCGGTTATCAGTTCACGCCGAGAATGGCGCGGATGAGCTTGTTTTCCAGACGGCTTTTCATGTACTCGTCCAGGCAGGCATGGGGATAGCCGCTTTCGTCATAGACCGTCCGGGTACATGGCTTGCTTATGTAGCCCTCATAGTACCGCAAGACCTGTTCCACAGCGTCGGCGTCCCCGGCACGGGCCGCATCGCTCACCCCCAGCGGTAGCAGTTCACGGCCCTTGTAGTTACGGCGCTTCATGGCGCTAACCTCCTTTCCTCGCTGTCAATTTTGTCCGCAGGACTTTCAGCGATTTTGTTCTGCGCCGCTGGACGGCACTCCGGGACAGTCCCAGGGCCTCGCCGATTTCGCTGTCTGTCAAGTCCAGAACCAGGCGCAAAATCAAAATGCCCTGCTCCTGCTCCGGCAGACCGGCAAAGGCATCGGCAACCCGTTCGCTGCTGATTGGCAGGTCATAGCCACAGTACGAAAACACGTAGCTGTCGCTGGGGTAATCGTCCGCCGAACACAACTTGTCCATCGCCGTTTGCGGCAACCGTTCCAATGACATTTCCCGGTTGGCCCGCCGCTTCATTTCCCGGATGTAGTCGATTGCCTCATGCTTCAACACGGTCTTGCAAAAGGCGTCAAATCTGCACCGTTCGCCGTAGTCGCGGGGGTTGGTTTCCATCTTTTCACCCCCTTTCGTTGGGGGATGGTGGTGGTACTCTCCCTTTCCGCTAACAGAGCGTTCAGCAGCGCGGGTTTTGCGCGCAAAACCGCTTTCCGCAGAGAAAAAAGTGAAGAAAAATTTGGGGGCCGCAGGAAACGACAAAAACCGCCCGGCAGGCCATAGACCCGCCGGGCGGTTTGCACTGTATAGTTTACTATATTTGCATCGTATAGTATAACTTCATGGCCGCAGTTCCCCCAGGTGGGGGACGGGCTTTTTTTGACAAGTCAAGGGCTGTCAGATTGTGTCGAATAGTGGTGTATTTCATGGCGGCTGCCTCCTGTCAGCCGCCGCATCTGCCAGCGTTACCGCGTCATTCTTTTGGAGAATAAAAAGAACGACGGCTTTCATCTTCTGAAAACCGCCGCACAAAAAGGCGTGAAAAATTCTCTGCCAGCAGCGGTTTTTTTCTTTGCTGCCACCGCTGGCAGATTAAAACAACTTCAAATAAGCAACTTTATCTGTTCTCCGACAAAGTTTGCATGAGGGCAAAGAAATGCTGAACCTCGCCGGTGCTGAAATACGCATACCATGCTTCCAGTGTGTCGTGCTGGAAAACGTCTAACCGCTCAATAATCTGCTTCGCCCACAACAAAGCCCCGGTGGAGCTTGCAGTAATCAAGTTATGGTCTGCGACAGATGGTGTGTCAGCAAAGAACTTCTGCCCTTTATAAGCAGGAGAGGCCATTTCAAGGTATCCGGCTCCATTACTGGTGTGCGGACGCTGATCCAGCAGGCCAGCGTTTGCCAGTGCGACAGTGGCCCCACAGATGGCGCATACCATAGCACCCACAGAAAGAAGCTCACCGGCTTTTTCAATGATTGCGCCATGCTTCGGATTGTCCCATGTGTTCGCTCCAGGCAACAGCAGTACGCTCTTTTCGCTTACAAGAATATCGTCGATGGTGCAATCGGGAACAATCGTCAGGCCGCCCATTGTTTTAATCGGCTCTTTTGAAATGGCAACTGTTTTGACAGATACTTCTGGTGCGTCTTTCCTGAAAAATCGTCTGGAACTCAACTCCGCTGTAACATAGCCCAACTCCCAGTCGGCCAAGGTATCAAGGACATAAACATAGACTGTGAACATAATTTCCTCCACTTTCTTTCGTTTTCGTTTGATTACGTCGCTATTGTATCATTCAATCATTGACATCAGTATAGCAACAATCTATAATGACATAGAGACTTTTGAAAGGAGTCTGCCAGATGAAAATAGATAGACTTGTCAGCATCATTATGGTACTCCTCGATAAAAAGCGTATGGGCGCACAGGAGTTAGCCGATATGTTTGAAGTTTCGACCCGCACAATCTACCGTGACATAGACGCAATCAATATAGCTGGCATTCCTATCCGTTCTATATCAGGAGTTGGCGGCGGCTTCGAAATCATGCCGGAATACAAGATTGACAAAAAGGTTTTTTCGACTGCTGATCTTTCCGCAATCTTGATGGGGCTTTCCAGCCTTTCAAATATGGTGCGAGGTGATGAACTGGTAAACGCTCTTGCAAAAGTTAAAAGTTTTATCCCTGCTGAAAAGGTAAAAGACATTGAAATAAAGACAAATCAAATCTGTATAGATTTAAGTCCGTGGATGGGCAATCAAAATATACAACCTTATTTAGAAATGATTAGGGCGGCGATACAAGATCACAGGCTGCTCTCCTTTGGATATACGGCTCATCATGGAAACAAAACTGCACGAACAGTGGAACCGTATCAGCTTGTATTGAAAAGCAGCCACTGGTATTTTTATGGGTACTGCTATACCAGAAACGACTATCGCCTATTTCGTCTGTCCCGTATGTCAGACCTGCAAATGAGGCAGGAGGTTTTTATTCCGCGAGATTATCAAAAGCCGGTTTTGGATTTTGAGGAAATCTTGGTAGCGATGCAAACAGAAGTCAAAATTCGTATTCATAAATCTATACTGGACAGGGTACTTGAATATTGTACCTTCGACCACTTTACGCCAGATGGCGATGAGCATTATTTTGTGAGTTTCCCATTTATTGAAAACGAGTATTATTATGATATTCTTCTTGGCTTTGGAAACAAATGTGAGTGTGTTGAGCCTCTCCATATTCGTAAAGAAATGAAACGCAGAATTTATGATATAGCTGCTATATACGGTGATTGAGAATTACAAAGCCAGTTGGGTCATCATAGGTATATTGTGAATGTTGACTTTGGTGAGTATTTTTCCTTTCCTCATGCACCCCATCAATGTCAGAAGCGGAGGAACGATAACGAGGGAAACGCTAACAGAGCAAGCATAGGGAGTGTGGCCACACTCCCGAAAAACGTCCTCTTTTAGCCCTGCCGGGCCGTGTCCGTTTTCGCTTGTTGGGATAGTCCCAAACCCTTATGCAAAGCGTAGGCGACGCTGGCGGAGATAAGTCAGACGCAACAACATATTCTGACAGATCAACGATGAAAAGGCCGCCTCAATATGTGTCAGTTAAGCGGGCGTCAAAAATCAGGGGCAAGGTGTTTATATCTGTTCTCCCGAAAATGGGGGTAACTCTTTCTACATAGTCCCGGCCTCCCAACTGACAGCCCCAAATCAGCCCGCCAGCCTACGCATTTAGGGCCTGTTCAGTGGCCTGTTTTCAAGGCTTTCGAGCGGCGGTCACACAGGGGGTAATACGATTTGACCTGCACCCTCGAAAATGGACTTCTAACTGCGTAGAAACGAGGAAGAAAAAGCCAGGACAGGAGGCCGACACCCCGGCGCTCCTGCCCTGGCTTTTTCTGGCCTGTGAAATGTGCTGTCACGCAAGAGGGCCGCAGCCCTCTTGCGGCACCCGCTGGAAGCGTACACCCGCTTCGCGTCTGTACGCTTTCAGCGGGTCAGATAACGGCCATGATAACCCCTGCTACTATATGACCGCTCTGCTTCTCGCTTCCGTTCCATTCCTTTCCGGCGGCTCTGTCGCTTGTCCTCCGCGGGAGGGGGTAGGAGAAAGGATAGGAAAGGAATGGGTAATTGATAAGTCTTTACTTGATAAAATCTTTATTTACTTATATCTTTATTTTATTGCGTTGGATTATCCAACGTAGGTTTTTCCAACATTGGATTTTCCGACGACGGTTTTTCCAACATCGGTAAATCAGACGATAACTGCGGTTCTTCGTAAATAGTGTACTCCGCCCCCCGCAGCCGTCCCCGACTGTCCCGTTCCCTTGTCCGCACGATATATCCGGCCTGTTCCAGTTCATAGACAGCCTGACGGATGGCGTCGATCTGCTCCCGGTTGATGTAGGTCAGCCCTTGCAGGGTGTAGTCCCACTTTTCCGGGAGACTGAGCATCTGCGACAGCAGGCCCTTGGCCTTTAGGGACAACTCCCGGTTTCGCAGATGGTGGTTGGACATGACTGTGTAATTTGTGTTCTTCGCAACATGGAATACCGTCATAGTATTCATATCTCCTTTCAAAATAATTCATAATTTGAATTGACAGAAACATCATTTTCTGCTACAATAACAGTACGACAGGGGGTGAACATATTGAGCGATATAGGTACAAGATTGCGGACACTTCGGGAGGGTATCGGCTTGTCCCAAGCAAAGTTTGGGAAGATTGCGGGCATCCCCCAGGCCACCATCAACAGGTACGAAACAGGCTATTCTGCCGCTCCCATTAAAGTGCTGATTTGGTATGCGGATTACTTCGATGTGTCGATGGATTATATCTGCTGCCGCACCGATAAACCGCAGGGCAAACTGTATGAGTACAAGCCAAAAATTTTGGAAGAAGATAAGGACATGAGGCGGTTTGTGGAGATGTGTTTTGACCACACCTCACCCATGAATGACCGCTTGAAAAAAGCTATCGTTGAGATGCTGGAGGGGGTGAAAGAGTGAACGTCGTCATTTACGCCAGGTATTCCAGCCACAGCCAGACAGAACAGTCCATTGAGGGCCAGCTTCAAACCTGCTATGAGTTTGCCAAGAACAACGGACATATCGTGATTGGCGAGTACATTGACCGGGCACAGAGTGGCACAACGGACAGCCGGGCCGAGTTCCAGCGCATGATTGCCGACAGCGACAAGCACATTTTTGATGGCGTTCTTGTCTACCAGCTTGACCGCTTTGCCCGAAATCGCTACGACAGCGCCATCAACAAGGCCAAGCTGAAAAAGAACGGTGTCCGGGTAATCTCCGCAAGGGAGAACATCAGCGACGATGCCAGCGGCATTTTGGTGGAGGGCGTGTTGGAGAGCATGGCCGAATACTATTCGGCGGAGCTGTCCCAAAAGATACGGCGGGGCATGGACATCAACGCCGAAAAGTGTTTGAGCAACGGGAGCAATCCCGGCCTTGGCTACCATGTGGACGAGGAACGCCGCTTTCATGTTGACCCGGATGGGGCCGCTGTTGTCCGGGAGATTTTTGAGATGTACGCCAGTGGGAAAACCGTCGCTGAAATCACAAAGCATCTCAACGCAAAGCAGGTCAAAACCTCACAGGGCAAGGAGTTCAACAAGAACAGCCTGCACCGCCTTTTGCGGAATAAACGATACATCGGCTATTATATCTACAAAGACACGGAAACAGCGGGCGGTATGCCCCGCATTATTGAGAACGAGCTTTTTGAGCGGGTACAGCACATCCTTGACCGCAACAAAAAAGCCCCTGCCCGTTCCAGAGGCAGGGAGGAATATCTTCTAACGACGA
The DNA here is from genome assembly GCA_021768085.1 of Bacillota bacterium. GTDB lineage: Bacteria > Bacillota > Clostridia > Oscillospirales > Oscillospiraceae > Enterenecus. Next base: position 2,828 of record JAETOJ010000030.1, on the reverse strand, counting down.
AGCTGTTCTGCGGCTACTGCCGGGAGATGATGACCGGGTACGGCGGTACAGGAAAATCCGGGACGGCCTACCGCTATTACGCCTGTAAAAGCGCCAAGAAAAAGATTTGTCGGAAGAAAGTTGTCAACAAGCAGAAAATCGAGGATAGGGTTGTTTTGGAGTGCCGCAAGCTGCTGACGGACAGCAACATTGAGAAAATCGCCTTTGCAGTTGCCGCCGCTTGCGAGGCCGACTATGACAGTTCCGCCATCAAGCGCATCAAGGCGGCGATACAAGAAGCGGACGCCGCCATAGAAAACCTCTGGAAAGTGTTGGAGCGCGGGCAGGCGGTGGATATGATTGCCGAGCGCATCGAGAAGCGCAAGCAGGAAAAGGACGAGTTGCAGGGCCAGCTTGCCATCGAGACGGGGAAACAGGTCACATTTACCGCTCCGCAGATCAAGGCGTTTCTCTATTCGCTGAAACGAGGGAATATCAATGACGAGAACAACCGTCGGGGAATGGTGAATATTTTCCTCCGGGCAGTCTACCTCTACGACGATAGAATGACGCTGATCCTCAACGGCGGCGACAGGCCGATTACCATTGACGATATTCTGCTGGACGAGATAGAGGAACATTTTGAGGACGCGGTTTTAAGTCATGCAGGGTGTTCACCGTTGGTTGCGGTCGCTCCACCAATGGGGTATTAAACAAACCTTTCTTTTACAAAGGCGGCTTTGCCGTAAGGGTTTGGCTTTAATACCAACAGAAAAACGGCTCTCACAGTTTTACGCTGTGGGGCCGTTTTTCTTTAGAAAGCGAAGGCCGGGGGAACACTCCCCGGCCTTCGCTTTATGCGTACCTCAGACGCCCCTTCGGCTCCGGCACCTCCCGGCCCAACTCCTGGGCAGTGTCGATCCACTCCTGGGCGATCTGCTCCACGTTATGCAGCGCCTCCTTTGCGGTGGGCCCGTCCGCCATACACCCGGCCAGCTCCGGCACCTCCGCGATGTATGCGCCGTCCTCATCGCTCCAATACAGGATGATCTCATACTTCATGGATATCCCCTCCTAACTGATACTTCAAGATAACGTTGCGAACCTGTTTCACCTGGTACGGCTTTGCCTGATTGCCCACAGGCTGAATATTGATGATCTCCTCCACGCCGTCCTTAGTGTAGATGAAATGATCCCCCTTTATGCGGCACTGGAAGCCCAAGCGGTCAAGGACGGCCCGTAAATCCGCAAAAAGAATACTCTTGTCCCTGGTGCCGCTCAAGATGGACAGGAGCAGCTTTTCATATTGGCTCATTGTACGCCCTCCATCTTCCGAGCCATTTCATCCCGCTTTGCTTGAACATCCACCGCTCGCTCTACAAATTGGGAAACCGTCTCTCCGGCCTTTTGAGCGGCCTTCTTGGCCGTTTGAAGGACTTCTGGGTGTAAGGATATACCCCCGCCCACAGATGGGCCTTGTTGAGCCTCACAGGGGCCTCTATCGCGGTCTTGGGATATCTGGCGATCTATGGCACGGTTGATGAAGCCGTTGACGCTTTCGCCCTGGGTTTCGGCGTGGGCCTGGATAGTGTCCTTTTTTCCTTTGGGGACGGTTAGGTTGATGCGGTCATAGTTTGCCGCCATATATTTATTGACGGCCTTTTGCTGTGCTTTTGATACAGCCATCGCTTTCCCTCCTTTGATTGGATGCGTCCAAAATTGGGCGCATCTCTCCCGGTATGGCTATATTATACCGAAAAAGTATATCTGTGTATATAGACAATATCAACAAATATATCTACGCAGATATGTGTGGTTTGCCAATAGACATATCTGCGTAGATAGTGTATACTTATCACTGTCAGGAGGGCAAGACAGCCCACCACAGACTGGGCCAACTGGAGAAGTCCACTATGTGGGGAAGAACCAGAGGCAAGAGCGGAACGGGATTTAGAAAGCCATAGGAGCGAGTACACAGAAGCCCCCCGCCGCCTGGTCAATCAAACGAAAGGAGAGCACATCATGAGCACAACCGAATTGGAGGGCAAGTGCCGGGATCTGCGCCAGCTCCAAAGCCTGATCGAGGAAGCCCAGCAGGAGGCGGAGGCCATCAAGGACAGCATCAAGGCCCATCTCACCGCCCAGGGGGTGGACGAGCTGTGGGCCGGGGAGTACCGGGTAAGCTGGAAGCCCATCACCACCACCCGCATCGACGGCAAGGCGTTTCAGCAGGCTTTCCCGGAGGTGGCCCAGGCGTTCACCAAAACCACCACCACGCGCCGGTTCTGCGTCGCATGAGAAAGGCCCCATATCCCAGCCGCCAAGCAAGAGGATATGGAGCCACACACCAACCACCACAGGGGGCCGGTGAATCAATTATAAACCGGCCCCCTCCAGAAATCAAGGAGGAATACCATGTATATTGAAAAGACAACAGCCGCAGAGAGAATGATAATCCGGGACGCCGCGGACTTCCCATTCGTGTGCGTTTCCAGGGCCAGGCGGCTGCTCATGCGAGTGCTTGCAGACTACTTCGAGAACAGGGAGCAGAAGCAGATCGACCGCACGGACGCCGAGAACTTGCGGGATGTGCTGGACGCCATCAACGACGCCCTCTATGAAGCGGAGGTTACTTACGCCCTGACCGTTGGGGACGAGGATGCGCTGGGAGTAGAGCCCACGCTGGAGGGCGCAAGGCGGGCCGCGCTTGTACGGGATGTGGAGCACCTGCGGGATGTCAACGCCGATATGAAATTGTAAGAAAACGCCGAAGAAATTTTGTCATTTTTCGGCGGCGGGGGGTAACAAAAATCAGGTACTGCCTTGCTCAAAAAGAGTGTTCACGATTT
>JAETOJ010000029.1 GCA_021768085.1 Bacillota bacterium | reverse complement strand
CAGTATATTTCTCGTTGGACAACAGTTTATTAAGAGCCTCCCGGTTCCACTTGGGCTTGCCTGTAGGGGAAGGAATGCCCTCCTTCTCCAACCCAGCGGCAATCTTGCCCAAGCTGTCGCCGCTGAGGTAACGGTCGAAAATCCAACGGACAACGGCTGCTTCATCCGCGTTAATGACCAACTCGCCGTCCGGGCCGGTGTTGTAGCCGTAGCACCTACGCTGGGCCATCTTGGAGGTGCCATCCCGGAAGCCTTTCTGTAAACCGTCCCGAATGGATTTGCTTTTCCCGATGTTCATGTAAATTTGTCCTTTCCATAAAATAAAAAGCCGCAGTGACAAAAATCATTGCAGCCTACTGAATTTATGAACTTTATATATAAAATTGACAGGCCACCTATCTTGGCAGCCTGTCAACCCATCATGGTGGACTCGAAGGGGATCGAACCCTCGACCTCCGCGTTGCGAACGCGGCGCTCTCCCAGCTGAGCTACGAGCCCAAATTCACTTTACCTATCCCTCCACAACCCCCGTGCGGAAGAACCACAACGGTTGTATTATACCAGAAAAAAATTTTTTGTAAAGGGGTAACTTTTATTTCCCCGGATATTTTTCCGCCCAGAGGGCGGACGCCCCCCAGGCGCCCGCCCTCTGTTTTCTCCCTCAGCCCTTGCCGTTCCCTTCGGTGACAGCCTCTGGGGTGTTGGCGTAATCCCACTGGTGATCTGACTCCGCCATCTCGTCGCTGGTGACGTTGAAATACCTCCAGTCCTCCGGGCCACTGGCTTTCCAGTCAGATCCCTGCTCCCGGTAGTTTGCGTCCCAGGTCACATCCACGCAGTACCAGTCGCCGTTCAGTCTCACCATGTTCCAGCCGTGATCCTCCTGGCTTTGAAAGGCCGCACCCACCACGGTGATACACTCCACCCCGGCCAAATCGCACAGCAGCTGGAAGGTGGTGGCATAGCCCAGACACACCGTCTTTCGGTTCACCAGCCCGCCATAAGGGGTAAAGGACGCCCGGGGCGTCTCCTTCATCCAATCCTGGTGCGTCCAGTCGTAGTTCACATTGTTGACGATCCAGCTGTAAATGGCCGTCTCCTTTTCCAGGTCGCTCATGCCGTCCTTCAGCGCCTTTCTCAGGATGCTTTTTGCCTTGTCGTAAATTTCCCGATCCTCCCCGGACAGTCCGGAGGGATCGTCTTTTTCCCAGGCGGTCCGGATAGCGGAGGTGTCGTACAGTGACATATCGTCCTTGTTGGGCTGGGTAAACAGGCAGCGATCCGGGTAATTGGGGTCGGTGTCCAGATAGCGATAGCGGGGGGAATAACCGAATCCCGTGGTGTCTGTCGCCTCGGAAAACGCCGACATAGCCCTATCCCAATCCTGACAGGCCAGCAAAAGCACGTAACCAACTCCGCCCGTGGTTCGAGTCTGGGCCGTCAGGGCCCTGTGGAGCAGACGCCCCTGGTCGGTGGCCGCGTCAAATTCGGCCTCCCTGCTATCCAAATAGTCCCTCAGTTTAGCCGCCACCTGCCCGATCAGTCCCCCATCATCGGGAACCTGGATTACCGCCACCTCAAAGGCGGACGCCTCGTCCCGGGCCACGGCACACGCCTCCCACAGTTCCGGCGTCAGGCCATACACATCCTCTGCATAGGTCTTCAGCGCCTCTGGATCGCTGTTGTCCAGCCTCTCCAGATCTGCCCCGTCCATCCCCTGATCGGACACCAAAAGATCCCGCAACTCGTTCACATCCGTGACGAACCCCGGCGGGGGAAGCACTTCCCCCTTCACCGCCGCAGCAAAGGCCGCCTCCGCCCTGCCAGTGTCTGGACAGATGAACAGCGCCGCGTAGGGCCCCTTCTGATTGACGCTGCCGTTGGCCGCCATCTCCGCCTGATCGGGGGCATAGCCGGTGAAATCTCCCTGGCGCTCAACGGTATACGTCATCAGCGCTGTGGCCGCCCGCACCGCGGCCCCCTCGTCCTCCATCCGCAGCACCGCCAGCTCGAAGGCGGACGCCCCCATACCACGGATCACCGCTGCGTCCTCCCACGAATCCTGAAGTCTGTAGGCGTTGTCCAGATAGGCGGTCAGGAATTCCTTCCCGTCCTCGTCCCCGGTCAGGTACTCCACGTCCCCGGAACCTTCGCCATAGCCGCAGCGGGGGAACACCGCGTTCACCACGTCCAGCGCCGCCGGCCCCTCAAACTCCGCCGGCATCTGTGTCCCGGCGGCGGGCTCCTGCCGGCACCCGGATACCAGCCCCACCAGCAGGGTGGCAGACAGCAGCAGCGCAACAAGCCTTTTCATAACACACAGCCCCTTAAACAAATCTTAAAAAGATAGGGGGCCCGCCGCAGCGGCCCCCCTTCCTCATTTCTCGTGGAGATAACTTTTCAGCAGCACCTGAAGCAGCTCATCCCGATCCAGCTGGCGAATGAGGGTGCGGGCATTGTTGTGGTTGGTGATGTAGGTGGGATCCTCGCTGAGAATATAGCCCACAATCTGATTAATGGGGTTATAGCCCTTCTCCCGCAGGGAATTATAGACGGAGGACAGGATCATGCGAATCTCCTGATCCTTGTCAATGTTGACGCTGAATTTCCGTGTGTAGTCGATGTCGCTCATAGGGCGCACCCCCCTTTTCTCTGATATTTGTTATTTTAGCCTACAATGACCCGGTTGTAAAGAGGAAAACAAAAAATTTACAAGTGGGACTTCTCATGAAAATTCTGTAAAACCTCTGTCCCTGGCCCCTCCAAGGGGATTGACGAACCGGCCTGGGGGTGTTAAGATAGTACTGTCCGACAAAATTCGTGTCCACCGTTGAAGGAGGAATTCCAGCATGGCGTCCAGGCCCTCTCCCAACAGTTTGATCCACTGCGCCGTCTGCGGCGAGGATTATAGTGCCACTTATAAACGCTGCCCCTTCTGTGGGGCAAAGAACGCCCCATCCGCCGCCCCCGCCTCCGGCCACCGGCAGGCCCCGCCCCCGCCTCCGGCCCGAGATCGGGCCCCCGCTGACCCCGACGACACCTACGTGTTCGACGGGCAGGATCTTTTTGACGACGAGTCCGAGGAGGATTACCGCCCCACCCGCCCCAGAGGGGGCAAACGTCTGGCAGAGAAACCCTCCTCCAACCCCTTTGCCGAGGCCCAGATCAACTGGCCCCGGATGATCACCTTCGTGTGCTCCCTGATCATCATCGTGGCGGCACTGATCATCGTGTTTACCGTCATCTATCCCCAGCTCCGGGGGGAGGGCGGCCCCGGGGCTAACGCTACCGAGCAGCCCACCGCCCCCGCCAGCGCCCCGGTGGGTCAGCCCACCCAGCCCGCCGATCCCACCGATACCGCTCCCGTGGATCCCTCTATCACCCAGCCCCCGGTGGATCCCGCCCTCACCGATCCACCCCTGGTGGGCCCCGGCGACGACGAACCCACCGGCCTGACCCTGAGCACCTATGACTTCACCATCTATCCCGACAGCAAGCCGGTCACCATCGTCCCCACCGTCACCCCCGCCGGATGGAACGGCACTGTGACCTTTGAGTCCAGCGACCCCTCCTACGCCACGGTGAGCGCCGCCGGCGTGGTCACCCACGCCAGACCCGATATGGTGGGCGGCGTGCACGGCGTCGTGATCACGGTAAGGGCGGGCACCCTAACGGCGGACTGCAAGGTATTTGTGGCCGGGGCCAAAACTTCCCAGTCCGAGCCCCCCGCCCAGTCCGATCCCCCCGTGGATCCCACCCAGGCGCCCCCCTCCGGCGGCAACGTCACGGTGGGCCGCTCCGGCGTCATCGTAAACGCGGAGGGCGGCCTGCGGGTGCGCTCCGGCCCGGGCACCACCTATGCCCCCATCGCCACCCTGTGGAACGGCAACTCCGTCACCGTAGTGGCCGAGGCGGGGGACGGCTGGTATCAAATCACCTTCCCCGGTCAGAGCGGCGCCGCCACCCAGGGCTATATCCGGGGCGAGTATATCTCCACCAACTGAATTGGAAACGCGGGAGCGCCGCCCGTCCGGGCGGCGCTCCGTTTCATAAGGAGGCATCCGCTATGCTCACAGTGGAGCGCGTCAGCGTCATGAACCTGGAAAACGCCATGCGGGGGGCCCGGAACCCCATGAACAGCTGGGCCCGCTCGGACAGCGCCTACGGCCCCGACGGGCAGTACCGGCTGGGGCCCAACGATCTGGATCTGGCCCTGCGCCTGTGCGCCGCGGGCAGCGATCACCGGAAATTCCTCCGGCAGATCATGGTGTCCATGGACATCACCGCCCCCCTGTACTGGTGGAAGGAATTCGATACCTATAAGGTGGGCACCGTGGCCAACTCCACCTCCACCATGCACAAGCTCCACGCCCGGCCCATCCAGCTGTCCGACTTCTCCGCCGACCGCCTCACCCCCGCCTCGCTGGCGGAGTTTCAGCAGTACATCGCCTATCTGGAGACAGTGCGTCAGCGGTATGTAGCGGACAAGAACAAGACCGACTGGTACGACCTAATCCAGCTCCTGCCCTCCAGCTATAACCAGATGCGGACGGTGACGCTGAACTACGAGGTGCTGGTCAACCTCTACTTCGCCCGCCGGAACCACAAGCTGGACGAGTGGCACGTGCTGTGCGCCGCCATTCTGGAGCTGCCCTACGCCCGGGAGCTGCTGGGCGCTATCGGTGGGGAGGCAATCCCATAAAATGCGCGCCCTCCGGCCATGCCGGAGGGCGCGTTCCTTATACGTTCAGCCAGCCTTGCAGCCCGGGCAGATCATCCGCGATATGTACGTGGGGATAGTCCCGGAACGCCTCCCGGGGGGTGGTGCCGTTGAGCACCGCACAGAAATCGCAGCCCCCTGCCCGGGCAGTGGCCGCGTCGATCACCGTGTCCCCGCAGAACAGCACCTGTCCCGGCTCCAGCCCCAGCCGCTCCAGGGCCAGGTTCAGCCCCTCCGGGTCGGGCTTGTTCCGGCTCACGTCGTCCCCGCCGATCACCAGCTCCAGCAGATTCAGCTTCCCCTGGTGGGCGAAGATCTGCCGCAGGGTGCCCCCCGGCTTGGTGGACACGATGGCGGTATGCACCCCCGCCCCCTTCAGCGCGGCCAGCAGCTCCACCGCCCCGGGGAGCAGCTTCGTCCCCCGGATCATCAGCTCCCGCCCCGGCCCATGGGCCTCGGTGCCCACAGTAATGTGGAACTGGTGGACAAAGGCCGCCTGCCGCACCGGATCCGTCTCCCCGGTGAGGTGGGTGAAGCCGTCCTCCAGCGTCATCCCCACGGTGGTGCGCACCTGCTCCACCGTGGGCTCGGGCAGGCCCAGGGCGGCAAAGCCCAGGCGATAGCCCTCTGCGATGGCGGCGGTGGAGTCCCCCAGCGTATAGTCAAAGTCAAAAAAGATCCCCTGATAGTCCATGTCATGCCCCCACTTTCGGTTATTCTGGGGTATGATATCACAAAACGCTCCGCCTTTCAACTGTTAGCCTGTTCCAGCAGGTTGGCCGCCCCGTAGCGCAGGCAGCGGTACAGCCGCTGCCGTCCCCGTTTCAGCGTCCGGGACACGGTGGACTTGTTCACCCCGCACTGCTTGGCGATGGCCTCCATGCTCATGTTCCGCCCATAGTAGAGGATCATGTACTCCCGCTGCCGGGCGGTGACATCCTGCCGCAGGGCATGGGTCAGGTTCCGCTTTAGGCGGTTGATCTGATCCCGGTTGTCGTCGGCCATCAGCTCAGCATATACCCGCAAATCCGCCAGGCCAAAGCTGTTGTCATAAGAAACGGTTCGCATCGGTTACCTCCTTCTGTGATCCGCCGAGCCGGGCCCGGCCCCCCGCCGTGGGGTATATTTCCGATAGTAGCCGTTCAGCTGCCGGGCCACCCCCCGCACGTCCCGGTACATAGCCCGCAGCGGCCGCAGCCGCCTGTCCAGCCGGAGCCGGTGCTGCTCGTCTCCCACCTCCCGCAGGGCCCGCTCCAGCTCCGAGATCCGGCCCCGCAGCATGGCCGCCGTCTGCTCGTATTCCAGTGATAGTTCGTACAATGTCATAACGTCCCTCTCCCGTCCTCCTCGTCCCGGCCCACCCGCCGCAGCCGGTGGGCAAAGCGGCGCCGGGCGTACCGCTCCAGGCAGTCCTCGCACACCACCCGGCCGTCTAACGCGAAATAGGGATCCCCGGGGTACAGCTCCCCCTGGCACAGCCAGCACCGCAGCTCCCGCCCCGGGCCGGCCGCCCCATTTTGCGATCTATTTTTGAAAAAACCTGTTGACAAAGTTCCCTCCCACTGCTATAATAAGCTCCGTTGTGAACGCGGAAGCCTTACCGTGCTGGTGTAGCTCAGCTGGTAGAGCAGCTGATTTGTAATCAGCAGGTCGGGGGTTCGAATCCGTCCACCAGCTCCACCTTTTTCTTTATAATTTCATATGGAGGAGTACCCAAGTGGCCAAAGGGGACAGACTGTAAATCTGCTGGCTTCGCCTTCGATGGTTCGAATCCATCCTCCTCCACCACGTCGGGGCAAAGTCCGCCCCGTTCAAGCCTCCCACCCAAAGGGTGGGAGGCTTTCGCTATGCTCCCTTGCTCAAGTGCTCCATCGCCTCCCCATTTGCGTATCTCATTCCCATCCTCCCTTTGCCTTTTTGTGAAACATATGTTCGATTTCGTCCCTTACTTTACCACCCCCCGCCCTCAAAGTCAAGCCGCAGCAGGCCAAATTTTTCCGGCAATTTTTCAAAATGGCCCGGAAAAAGGGACACCTGGCCGGGGGCAAGGTTGCACGCTCCCACCCTGGCCATCAAGTTTTTCCAAAGATTTTTACGTTCCCTGTTGACGCTGGGCCCGTTCGGGTAGTATAGTGAGAAAAACAGCTTCAGGAGGTTGCTTATGAAAAAGAAAACCACTGTTGGACTGCTGGGCCTGGCCGCGGCGGGAGCCGGGGCGGCCGGCGGCTGGGCCGCCCTGGGCAGCTACCTTTATAACCGGGTGATGATCCCCCAGATCCGGGATCCGGAGGAGGAGGACGTGAACCCTATCCAGATTGCAGGCCGGGACTGGGCCCGGAAACGGGAGGGCTTCCAGGAGGCCACTATTCAGGCCATAGACGGCCTGATCCTCTGGGCGGCCCTGATTCCCGGCCGGGAGGACTGCCACCACTGGGCCATCTGTATGCACGGCTACCATGACACCTATGAGTCCATGGGCGCCATCGCCAAGCACTACAGCGACCTGGGCTGGAACGTGCTGATGCCCGACCAGCGGGGCCACGGCCAGAGCGAGGGCGACTACGTGGGCTGGGGCTTTGACGAACGGCTGGATATCGTGGGCTGGGTGAACTGGGTGCTCCGGAAGGATCCGGAGGCGGACATTCTCCTCCACGGCGTATCCATGGGGGCCGCCTCCGTGCTCATGGCCACCGGCGGCGCCCTGCCCGACCAGGTGAAGGCCGCCATCTCCGACTGCTCCTACACCACCATCGAGGCGGAGATGCGCCACATTCTGGGCAAGATCCGCTCGGAGCTGCCCACCCCCCTGCCCATCCCCGCGGGGCTGCTGTTCTCCACCCTGCGCAAGACCGCCCTGCGCCGCGCCCGCTATGATCTGCGGGAGGCCGCCCCCCTCCAGGCGGTGGCCCACTCCAAAACTCCCACCTTGTTCATCCACGGCGTGGCTGACGACTTCGTACCCTCCGCCATGATGGGCAAGCTGTACCAGGCCGCCCGCTGTCCCAAGAGCTTCCTTTGGATGCCGGACGCGGGCCACGCCGCCTCGGTGGGCACCAACGAGGCGCTGTACTGGACGGCGGTATCCACCTTCCTCCAGGACTATTTCCCTGACGGAGAGGCGTAACCACACAGATACAAAAAGGGAGTTGTCTGACTTTGGAACTGGAAACCGACAAGAAGCAGCGGCGGGAAAATGTGGTGGCCGGCGTGGTGGGCGCCTTTCTGGGCACCCTTGTGGGCGTATTATGCACGGTGATCATCGGCCAGCTGGGCTATGTGGCCTCGGTATCCGGGCTGATCATGGCGGTGGGAGCCCTCAAGGGCTATGAGCTGCTGGGCGGCACGCTAAGCAAAAAGGGAGCGGTGATCTCCTGCGCTTTCATCCTGATCATGACCTATCTGGCCCACCGGCTCACCCTGGCCTTCGCCGTGGCCAGCGCCCTGAGCATCGGCGTATTCGACAGCTTTCAGCTCGTCCCCGCCCTGGTGAGCGAGGGCATTTTGGAGGCCCGGGCCTACTGGGGCGATCTGGCCCTGCTGTACCTGTTCACTCTGTTGGGGGCGGTGCCCACCATCCTGGGCGGGCTGCGGGCGTCCTCCCTGCCCGATATGCCTCCCGCCCCGGCCTCCACCCTTCAGGACGGAAGCCGGACGGACGCGGCTTTTTATCCCGGGCAGGTGGCCTGGATGCGCCCCCTGCGGCTCACCGCCGCCCTGTCCATGCTGGTGGGCCTTGTGCCGGGGATCGGCCTGCTCTTCTACAGCATTGCCAACGGCGACCCCATGGCCTTTACCATGTCCGCCCTGGGGTGCATCCTCAGCTCCTTTGTGACGATGTGCTTCGCCCTGCCCCAGGTGCAGCTGTGCTATGGCGCCATGGCCCTCATGGTGCGCTCCGGCGGCGTGGTGTGGAAGGTGATGCTCCCCATGCTCAACGGCGCGGATACCTACCGCTTCTCCAAGAAGGCCATCACCCTGCGGGCCATCCGCTGGGAGATCCTGGACGCGGAGGAGCAGGAGCGGGCCAAGTCCTCCATCCGGCGGGCCATCGCCCTGCTGTCCAGCGGTCAGGTGATGCCGGGCAGCGCCCTAAGCATGGCGGTGCAGCCCCTCACCGATCTCACCATCGATCGGGAGACCTCCTGGGGCTGGAAGGGCACCTACTCGGTGTCCAACGGCCGGCGGAAGAAGATCTCCATCCCCAAGGCCTACCCCAATTTTGCCCCTGTCCCGGGCATGGAGCCCGCCCTCGGGCCCGTCCCCGCCCGCTGGGGCCTGCTGGGGCTGGCCGCGGCCCTGGCTCTGATCCTTGGCCTTACTGGGTTCTCTTTCGGCCTCATGCTATAATCTCCACAAACCAACCGGGCAGGCGCTTACGCGCCTGCCCGGTTTTTTCTGCGTACCCAGGGTTTTAATTGTCCTTCTTCAGCCGCAGGATATACATCCCGTCGTGCCACGTGTCAATGTAGATATAGCCGCGGTCATCCACCACGCAGTCCTCAGTGGTGGCAATCATAGGGCCGGGCACAGGCACATCGAACAGCAGCTTCTCGGGGTTGGGCGGGATGAAATAGGCGATCTCCTTAATGTAATAGGGATCGGACACGTCGAATACCCGCAGCCCCGCGTGGAAGTAGCAGTTATACACCAGGTTGGGATCGTCCTGGAGCCAGGGCTTGCCCATGGGCTCATGGATGTTATGGGGGCCGAAGGGACCTGGGGCGCCGATGCCGCAGTCGTTGAAGTTGGGGTAGGGGAAATTCTCAGGCACCTCTGGGTAGGGGAACTCCGCCACCAGGGTGGGATCGGCGGGGTCGGACACGTCGATCATGTGCAGGTTGTTCATGGGCTGAGCGCCCTTGTGCACACCGTTGAGGATCTTGTCCTTGGTGAAGAAGGGGAAGCGCTCCCCCTCGTTGGTGAGCACGGCGAAGTTCCGTCCGGTTAGGCGCATATAGGTGTGGCACTGGGCACCGTCGAATTTGCCGGCGAAGGGGGGCTGCACCATGAGCTGGGAAATGAGCTTGGGGCGGGTGGGGTCAGAGATATCCAGGATGATGGCGCCGCCGCCGAAGTAGCCCAGGTACAGCTCGTTGGGCCGGTCGGCGCAGATGTTGCAAGCATGGCACATCCCCCAGAACTTCTCTGCGTCATGGCCCACGGCGTAGGTGCCCTCCACCATGCCGTCCTTGAACTGCTTGGGCAGCCACCAGCGGCCCGCCTCCACAGGGTTGCAGGGGTCGGAGATATCCAGGATGCGGACGATGAAGCCCACAAAGCCCGGACACTCAGCGGGCATATAGACGTACCTCCCGCCGTTGTAGGCGAAGCGGTGGACGCCCATGCCGTTGGGCAGGCCAGTATGCCAGTGGGAGAGCAGCTTGGGGTGGACGGGATCCTCCTTCAGATCGTAGATCTGGAGGCCGTCGTCGGCGGGATCGCCGGGCTTGATACCGTGGAGGAAGGGCACGCCGCCCCCCAAAGCTACGATGAGCTTGTCGTCCGCCACCTGGATCTTGGGGGTAGACTGGGCGAAGTAGACATTGGGATCGCTGACCCAGACGATGCCCACCACCTCGGGCCTGGTGGGATCGGTGACGTCCAGGATATTCACCCCGGCCCCCTTGAAGGAGCCGCAGTACATATAGTACTTGTCCGCGGTCTTATAGAGGGCCATCTGGAAAGCGTTGATGCCGTTCAGATCGGAGAAGCCCACTACCTCCAGGTTCTTGATGTAGCCCTCATTGCCGGGGCTTTTGGCATAAAATGGTGCTGACATTTTCATCATCCTTTCTCAAAATTGAGAGTTCATACCTTCAAGATGATGCCCCGGACACTGGGGGCAGAGCTCACGAAGAAGCCGGGGATGGGAACGGCAGGGCCGCCCCATCCCCGTTGGCTGTCAACGCGGCTTTATTTTACCGGCGGCCTGCCAGCACCTCATCCAGAGGCTTGCCAGCGGCCTTGCGGAGCTGGTCGTCGGTCTCCTTCACCTTGGCCGGGCTGAACGCCACGGACAGCACCACGGACACCAGGCCAATGACGCCGGTGAGGATAAAGGGCATCCGGTTCATGGGCATCATGCCGATGGTGGCGGCCACCATGATGGGGCCGGCGCACTGAAGGATGTTGGCCACAGGGTTGACGACGCCGAACACGCTGGGGAAGTCCTCACGGCGCCAATACTGCGCGGCAGCGGACACGGTGAAGTTGGAGCCCGCACCCATAAAGACCGCCAGTAGAACGATAGAGATGGCGGTGGGGATGGTGCCGCCGATGGCACCGAACACGCCAGACAGCGCCATGATGGCGGAGGCGATGATCACAGCCTTCCTGGTGCCCAGCTTGGTGTCCAGCAGGCCCAGCAGATAGCTGCCCAGGCAGGCAAACACCATGACCGCAGCCATCACGCCGGCAAAGGGCAGATCGGGGTACGCGCCGATGATGGCGTTGGTCTGGGCCATCATGCCCACGGAGCACATCAGCAGGGCACCCATGGGCAGGGTGATCAGCCAGAACTGGGCGCTTTTCAGCGTTGCGCCAATTTTCCAGACAGAGGTTTTCTTGTTCTCGATCTCCTCCATCATCATGGCCTTGGCCATCTCCGGGGTGAAGGAGCGGTCGTTATCACGGAACGCGCCGCACTGCTCCGGATAGTCGGTGACGAAGATGATGCCAATGATCAGACCGATCAAGCCGGCAATCCAGAACGGCATAAACGCGCCGGTCACGTCAGGATAGCCCTTGGAGAACAGGGCCCCGGCAAACACGCCGATCAGGCCGTTGCCGATGGGGAAGGCCAGGGTGGCAATTCCCATGACGGTGCCCTTCCGGCGGGGGAACCACTGGCCCACCAGGATCCCCAAAGAAAACATACCATACAGACCGCAGAAAATGCAAGTGATAATGTAGCAAATCGTCCAGGCGGTGCCGCCGGGAATGACGGACACACCCAGGGTGCCCGCCAGGGTGATGATGCCGAAGATATGGCTGAGCCACTTCACACTCTTTACCTTGCCAATAAACTGGGACAAAACCAGCTGAATGGCCATGCCCACCAACATACTGACGGTGTAGATCATGGAAATGGTCTGGGCGTCGCCGTACACATCGGACAGGGAGGTGGCCAGGATGTTCATCGGGTAATTGGTGAACACCATAAATACGATGAAGGCCAGGAACTGATAGATCAACAGCAGCCAGCCGCGGGTTCCCAACCCAATACTCTGCTTCTGATTCATAAAATGATAATCTCCTCTCTCAAATAGCGTTTGCGCTCCGCCGCGCGGGGGCGCGGCTTACCGCATGGTGATATAGCCCCGGTACTGGGTCAGATTGTCGCAGGCGGCCATATCGGACAGGAACATACCGACGATATTGAAGTTGGGCTTCAGGAAGGGGAACCGGGCCTGGGGGGCCGCCTTGGGATCCTCCTTCGCCCAGTCGGGCTGGGCCATGTCCTTCGTGCCCTCCACAGTGGCGGCGTACCACTCCTCGGGGCCGTCGAACCACAGCTCCACCAGCCGGTGGAACTGGCAGCCCACCACGTCATGGTAGATCTTGCTGGACACGAAGCGGTTGACCTCGGGGCGGCTCTGGAAGTAGGGCACAAAGACCTCCTCAAACCACTTTTCCCCCGTCTTCTCGCAGGGCCAGCGCAGCACAAACTGCCAGCGGTAGTTGGGTCCATCGTCAATGGTGCGGCCCGCGCCCTTGTAGTCCTCCTGCCAGTTCATGGGGACGTGGGCGAACACGAAGGGAGGCATCCCGTTGTCGCCGCCGGAGGAGCGGTGGGCGTCACCGTCCATGTTCTGATCGCCGCCCACGGCCTCGTCGGTGTCGGGGAGCATCCCCTGCCAGCGCAGCACATGGGGCGGCATCCGCTCGGCAAAGGCGTTGATGTGCATCTCCGGGGTCATCTCGTTGACCATCCAGTAGTGCTCCGTCATCTGCATCCGCCGGGTGCCGAACCGCTCCCCCTCGGGGGGCGTGGGCAGGGCATTATAGAAGGCGTACTTGTTGCAGTAGGGGGTGAACTTGCTGATGCTGTCGGGCACATGGGTGGAATACAGCCAGTGCTGGAGGCGGTGGCGGTATTCCTCTTTCACGCAATCCACATAGATCACGCTGCGCATGGGGCGGTATTCAAACATAATACATTACCTCCTGCTGTATGAAAATTTGTCGTTGGAAGCAGTCTCCCCGCTCGGTACGCAGTCAGTCCTGTTTGGAGGGGGGAGGAGTTGGCTCGCAGACGGCGGTGTAGTGGGCTTTGCGGGCCTGGAACTCGGGATCCTTGTAGAGATCCATCAGGCGCCCCTCGTTCTCAAAGATATCCTGGCCATGGGCCATCTTGCCGGACAGCACATCATGGGCGTGCTCGATATGGCCGTTGGGGACGATGGACTCGTCGAACACAAACTTAGTCGCACCGTCCACGACGGTGAGATGGCCCTCCATGCCGCAGTACTCGCAGACGGCATGCGTGGTGCCGGGGAAAATGTAAAAAGCGTTGCCGTGGCAGTGGGGGCAGGCGCCCTCCTTGCCCTTCCACAGATCCAGGTTTTCAGACCCGGCGATCTGCACGTCGTTTTCCATGATGTACCGGGCGGCTTCCACCAGATTGCGGCCGATCTCCTTCATGCGCTCGATCTTGTCATCCTGCATGATGACGTCTTTGCACCAGGAAAAATATTCATTGTTGACGATCTTCCAGCCCGGGCTCAGGGCAAGCATGGCGTGGTCGGTTTCGCAGCGGACGGCCCAGTCGGAACCTCCGATGGACACGAAAGAAATGGCCTTCTGCTTGAAGTACCGGGGATTCAGGCCGGGCTTGCCCTGCTCCTTCAGCTTGCCGTCCAGCATCATCAGCATACCGGCGTCATGGCCGGGGCCCATGCGGTCGGTGATGGAGTGATATAGGCCGGTGCCGCCGGACTCAAAGATGGGGTCAACCATGAGAACACCGTCGGCCTCGATGAGCTTCTCATAGAAGGCGGAGAAGTCGTCCTTGCGGGTGCAGATCATGCCCTTGCCCATCACCAGGCCGCGGGAGCAAGCCACACAGCCAGAGCAGTAGTCGATATTCCAGTCCATCAGATGGATAAACTCGATCTCCGCTCCCATCTCCTTCGCGGCCTCAAGGGCCACCCTGCACATGGTGTCGTTGTTGCCGTTTTTGGTGCCTAATGATACGCCGAGAATTTTCACTTTGTTGACCTCCTTGTACTTATCTTTGACCTGGCATAATGCGCTGAAACTCCTCATTTGCTGAACCGCATGATTGGTAAGCTTATACACAAAACATAGTTTAAGTCCTTTTCATCTATGTGTAAAATGTAAAAAGCGAATGGCAGGAATGCAAAAAAGGTTTAGATGAATAAAAAAACAGCGTTCCAGGCCCCGCTGCCGCCCGAAACCCGGCCGTATTTATGCACTCTGACGGAAAATACCGGCCCAACCTGGGCAGAATCACGTTTTTGGGCAAAAATTTTTATGGCTGCTATGCGGAAAACAGATAAAAAGCTGTGACAAATGACGAAAGCTGTGGTATACTGCCCCATAAGGACAGGGCCCGCACTCCCTGATCCAACAGAAAGGATGTGGCGGAATGACACTGACCCAGTTGGAGAGCTTTCTGGTTCTGGCCCAGCGGCTGAACTTCACTCAGGCCGCCGATGACCTGTTCATCTCCCAGCCCGCCCTGAGCCGCATGATCTCCGCCTTGGAGCAGGAGCTGGGGCTTCAGCTCTTTTACCGCAGCTCCCGCAGCGTGTCCCTCACCCCGGCGGGTCGAGCTTTCGCCCAGGAGTGCCCCCGGATTCTGGACAGCTACCGGGCCGGGGTGGACGCAGCACTGCTGGCCCAGCAGGGGTTTCGTGGAAACGTGACCGTGGGCATCCTGCGGGACACCTTTGACGGAAACGCGGTGCGCATCCATCAGGCCCTGGCCCGGGACTTTCCCCAGATCCACCTGTCCTTTCTGGAGCTCAGTCACTCCGATCTAATCCGCGCGCTGATGGCGGGGGAGGTGGACGCGGTAATCAACTCCGGGGAGGCCCTGCCCCAAGAGGACGTGGAAACCATCATCCTCCGACGGGATCGGCAGTGCGCGGTGGTGCCAACCGCATCCCCTCTGGCCTCTATGCGCAGCCTGCGCATGGAGGATCTTCGGGACGAGAACTTTGTGGTCATGTCCCGCACGTCATCCCTGCCCGGATACGGGCTGGTGTGGAAAATGGCCGCAGACGCGGGCTTCACCCCCCGGGTGGTGGCAGAGGCCAACTACGTACCCAGCTTGCTGATGCTGGTGGCCTGCGGCGTGGGCGTCAGCACCCTGACCGACAATCTGGAGCATCTGTCCCAGAACATGGTGAGCTTTATCCCCCTGGTGGGGGTACCTCTGTCCTGCCACGCCCTGGCTTGGCGGCGGGACAGCCTCAACCCCTCCCTGCCTTTCCTCCTGGAAACGGTGCACCGGGGCCTGGAAAAAGGTTGGACATAGGGAACAGACTGTACCCAGCTCCCAGCCCTGCTCTCCGGCCCTTCTCATGAAGCTGTCCCCCGATCTCTCCGGAGATCGGGGGATTTTTCATGCCCAAATTCGCCGCCGGTTCCCGTCCTGTCAGGCATTTTCTCCTGTTCCACTGGAAATTTCTTGGACGTACTCCACCCCTACCGTGCTATAGTCAATTACAACAAATTTCACAGAGGAGGAGCAGCTATGGAAATCAAAACCACCATGACCACCTGTCCCAACGGCCACCACTACGACGGGGCCAAGCACGCCGCCTGTCCCTACTGCGGAGCCGGCAGCTTCACCCCCACCGAGGCCCCCGGCATGGGCGGCGGCGCGGGGAGCTTCACGCCCACCGAGCCTCTGGGCGGGGCGTCCTCCGCCTTCACCCCCACCGAGGCCCCGGGCGCCGCTGCGCCCAACGCGCCTCGGCCCGACTTCGGCGCCACCATGCCCCCGGACAGCTACCGGGGCGGCGGAGTGGATCCCTTTGCCGTGGAAACCACCATCGGAGGCGGTGGCAGCCAGGGCTCCGAGCCGGTGGTGGGCTGGCTGGTATGCGCTGAGGGGCCGGTGCGGGGGGCGGACTTCCGCCTCCACGCGGGCTACAACTACATCGGCCGGGAGGCGGGGGACGTGCGCCTGCGTGGGGACGCCCAGATCTCCCGGCAGAACCATGCCATGATCGCCTACGACAGCAGCGAGCGGGCCTACTTCGTGGGCCCCGCCGCCGGGCGCAACCTGATCAAGGTAAATGGTAAAACCGTGTTGAACGCCATCGAGATCCACAGCTATGACACCATCTCCATCGGTTCCACCAAGCTGATCTTTGTGGCCCTGTGCGGCGAGCAGTTCGGCTGGGAAGGCCCGGAGGACGGCAATGGCTAACAGAACTCTGTCTTTTTCCGGGAACACCCCGGAGATTATCACCACGTCCCCGGAGACCACCCCGCAGGCTACTCCGGAGGCCACCCCCCAGGCTACTCCGGAGGCCACCCCACAGGCTACCCCGGAGGCCACTCCTCAGGCTACCCCGGAGGCCACTCCTCAGGCTACCCCGGAGGCCACCCCACAGGCCACGCCAGAGGCTACAGCGAATCCTACCCAAGCCCCCGAGGAGAGCCAGCAGGTGGCGGAGCCCCTGCCCCAGGGAACCATCCCCGGCTGGGGGCTGGCGGCCATCGGCCTGGCCGCCGGGCTGGCCATCGCCGGGATCGCAGCCCTCGTCGTCCAGCGGATCCGGCACAAACCCTCCGCCCCCGACCGCCTGCCCGCCACTGCGCCGGGCAGTTTCTGGGGCAGCCGCCCCCCATTCCCTTCGTGGTGGAAAAGCTCCACGAGCAGGGAGCCCGCAAGAGCCAACAGGACAGCTTTTACGTCTCCGCCCCCGGTGGGCGGATGCTGGCGGTAGTGGCGGACGGCATGGGCGGCCTGGCCGACGGCGACAAGGTGAGCCAGGCGGCGGTAACCGCCATGGCCAACGGCTTCTTCCACGCCCAGGGCAAGCCGGGGCATGTGCTGCTATCCCTACTGGAGCAAGCCAACCAAGCGGTAAATGGCCTACTGGGCCCTGACGGTCTGCGGCACAGTGGCTCCACCATGGTGGCAGCACTCATTGAGAACAGCACCTTCCACTACCTATCCGTGGGGGACAGCCGGATCTGCCTGTTCCGGGACGGGGCCCTCTACCAGCTCAACCGGGAGCACATCTACTGCAACGAGTTGTATACCGACGGAGTAAACGGTCTGTGCTCCCTTCAGGAGGCGGAGAGCCACCCCAAGGGGGGCGGCCTCACCAGCTTCCTGGGCATGGGGGAGTTAAAGTATGTGGACATACCCGCTCAGCCCGTGGTCATCCGGGAGGGCGACGTATTTGTCCTCATGAGCGATGGGGTTTACAACGCCCTCACGGAATATGAGATGATCCAGGCCCTGTCCGCCCCGGGGAGCATCGCCGACGCCCTGCGCTCCGCCATCCAGGCCAAGGGCTACAGCAATCAGGACAACTATACCGCAGTGATCGTCAGGCGGCATGATGTGTGGCTGGATGATGACGGCAATCTGCGGGAGCCATAGCGAGGAGGTTTTTCATGATCCAAACGGCAAGCTATACCGATGTCGGCGGGCGGTCCGCCAACGAGGATACCGTCCGGCTGTCCGCCCAGAATGGCGGCAGGCTGTGCGCCCTGGTGGCGGACGGCCTGGGCGGCCACGGCGGCGGAGCTCAGGCCTCCGCCGCGGCGGCGGAAGTCATCTGCTCCGCCTGGGACGGCAGGGCCGATCCCGCCGCCCTCACCGAATGGACGCGGCAGGCCAACCGGAAGGTGCTGGCCCTGCAAACCCCCGGTTGCGCCATGAAAACCACCCTGGTACTGCTGGCTCTGGAGCCGGGGAAAGCAGCCTGGGCCCACGTGGGGGACTCCCGGCTGTACCACTTTGTGGACGGCAGGCTGGCCTTCCAGACCCGAGATCACAGCGTGGCCCAGATCGGCGTCATGCTGGGGGAGATCACCCCAGACGAGATCCGTTTCCACGAAGATCGCAGCCGCGTCCTCCGGGCCCTGGGCCAGGACGAGGATCTGAACGTGGAGGTGGCGGAGCAACCCCTGGCCCCCGGGCGGCACGCCTTTCTGCTGTGCAGCGACGGCTTTTGGGAGTACGTGCTGGAGCCCGAGATGGAGGCGACGCTGGCCAGGGCGTCCGACCCGGAGGACTGGATCGCACGGATGCGGGCCTATTTAAAGGGTCGTATCCCGCCGGACAACGACAACAACACCGCCGCCGCGATCTGGGTGGACGGAGAATAGAGGAGAGATTAAGATGAAAAAACGGTTGCTTCCTATGACGCTGGCCCTGGCGCTAACCTTTGCCCTGTTCGTGCCCGCCCATGCTGAGAGCTTCAACCCCGCCACCCGGGAGAGCGTGGCGGTGGTAGCCACCTGCCTGGACACCGACGGCGGTGAAATAAGCTTCGGCTGGGGCACCGGATTTTTTGTGGGCCAGGCAGGGCAGGATCCCAGCTATCTGGTAACCAACCACCATGTCATTGAGGATTTTATCAACTATGGCGCGGGTGAGCTTCATGACTACACCATCAACGGCCAGACCTACCGGGGCCGCACCAAGATTCGGGTGTACTATGACTCCAGCACCTACGAGGAGGCCTATGTGGTGGAGTATGCCGAGAACAAGGATGTGGCCATCCTGAAGCTGGACGGCACCACCAACCTGCGCAAGCCCATTCCCCTGGCGGTTCCCGATGACAGCGTGGTGGGCTCCGTGGCCTTTGCCGTGGGTTATCCTGGCCTGTCTGAAAACCTGTTTGCCGGAGCTACCACCTCCTGGGGCATTTCCGACGTCACCGTTACCCGGGGCGCCGTGAGCCGCCTGCTCACCACTCAGGGCACGGGTCAGGCTATCGTCCAGATCGACTGTGACATCAAGCACGGCAATTCCGGCGGCCCTCTGGTGAACGCCGCCGGACAGGCTATCGGCATCACCACTAAAAGTGTGTCCAACACCAGCGGCGAGCAAACCAACTACGCCGTGAACATCAGCGAGGCTATCACCCTGCTGAACCGCAACGGCGTAGCCTACGCCACCGGCAGCGGCGCCACCGACCCGGGCACCGACTCCCCCGTTGACCCCGAGCCCACCCCCGGCAAGAGCAACACCGGCCTGATCATCGGTGTCGGCGTGGCGGTGGTGGCAGTGATCGCCGTGGTGGCGGTGCTGCTGCTCCGGAAGAAGCCGACCCATGCCGCGCCTCCTGCTTCCTCTGCCTCCGGCCCATCCTCCCCTGCCTTCGCCCCCACCGAGCCCCCCCGTGGGGCCATCCCCGCCGGAGGCGCCGTGGAGGCGTGGCGGCTCCAGTGCCAGTCCGGGGCCTTCGCCGGGCGACGGTTCGCCATCAACGGTCAGCTGCGCGTCGGCCGGGATCCCGCCCGGAATGATCTGGTCTACCCCAGCTCCACCCAGGGGATCAGCGGGGCTCACTGCGTCCTGCGCCTTCAGGGTGGGACGCTGTGGCTGGAGGATCTGGGCTCCAGCTACGGCACCTTCCTGGCCTCCGGCCAAAAGCTGACCCCCCACCAGCCCGTCCAGCTGCGCAAGGGCGACTCCTTCTACTTAGCCTCCCAGCGGGAGCTGTTCCAGATCACCGGAAAGGGAGGGGTGTGACATGAACCTCTGTCCCCACTGTATGCGTCCGGCAGAGGGGGATCGCTGCCCCCACTGCGGCAAGGATCTGCGGTGGGCAAATCCCACCCATCTCCTGCCGGTGGGCGCGGTGCTCACCGGCGGCGGCTTGGGGCACAGCTACCAGATCGGCGCCTACCTGGGCCAGGGCGGCTTCGGCGTCACCTATGTGGCCCTGGAGAACGAGACCGGCCGGCGGGTGGCCATCAAGGAGTATTTCCCCACCCGCTGCGCCCACCGGGGCCCGGGGGGCGTTGTGGAGCCCCTGTCCGGCCAGGAGGCCGTCTATGAGGGCGGGCGGTATAGCTTCGTCCAGGAGGCCCGTATGCTGGCCGCCCTGGACGGGATGCCCTCAGTAGTGCAGGGGCTGGACTATCTGGAGATCAACAACACCGCCTATCTGGTGATGGAGTATCTGGACGGCACCCCCCTCTACCGGCTGGTGAAGATGCAGGGCCGTATCACCGCCCCGGAGCTGCTGCCCCGGCTGTACCCCCTGATGCGGGACATGGGCCGTCTGCACGCCGCCGGGGTGATCCACCGGGATGTGAGCCCGGACAACGTGATGTGGATGAGGGACGGGACCCTAAAGCTGCTGGATTTCGGCTGCGCCCGGGCCATGGAGGACGGCAAGTCCATGACGGTGGCCCTGAAGCAGGGATTCGCCCCAGTGGAGCAGTACCGCACCCACGGCCAAGGGCCGTGGACGGACGTGTACGCCCTGTCCGCCACGGTGTACTACTGTCTAACGGGGAAGATCCCCCCTGCCGCCCCCGACCGGCTCATGGAGGACACCATGGCCGCCCCCAATGCCCTGGGGGCGGGGCTGACGGCGGAGGAGCAGGATGCCCTGCTATGGGGTCTGACGGTGGATCCCAAGCAGCGCCCCGCCGGCATGGAGCTGCTGGCTCAGCGGCTGTTCCCCCGCCAGTGGGCCGCCGATCACCCGGAGCCCCTGCCCGATTCCGGGCCACCCCCGGCCTCGGAGCCTGGGCCGGCGTCCCCCGCTCCCAAGGCCGGCTTCACTCTGGATAAGCTGGCCGGCATGGATCGGCGTATCCTCATCGGGATCGCGGCGGCGGTGCTGGTGTTGATCCTGCTGATCGCCTTCGCCCTGGGCCGGGGAACGGCGGAGCGGCCCAGCCCCACCCAGCACCCGTCGGCCGCGCCCACCCTCAACATTCCCAAGATCACCCTGCCACCCACGGGCACGGCAGCCCCCACCGCCGACCCGGCGCAGGACACCGCCCAGTTTCCGCCGGGCATGGAGCTCAGCGACGCACTCGGCGACCCCCCGCTCACGCTGTCTTACCCTCTCTACACGGCGGAGGACGGCGCGCTCTACGGCATCCTTCAGGGGCTGGATTACGCCGTGCTGCTTCGGCTCCCGCCCAACGTAACGCGCTATACCATCCCCCGCAAGGTTGAGATAGACGGCACAGAACGCCAAGTCTTTTGGATCTATAAGGGCGCCCTGGACGGCGCCCCCCTCGGCATCCCCATCTCCACGCGAACCGCCCGTTTTGACCTTGAGCTGTATGACAAGGCCACCTGGGACACAAGCGATAACAGCCTTGCTTCCGACTGGGTCCTCTCCTGCCGTCTGGCCCAGGCCGTCAACAAGGCCCGGGGCGGGCAGTACATGAAGCCCTCTTACGAGCTGCTCTATCCCGCCCAGGTTCGCGCTTCTGAATATTCCGGGAACTCTGACGGCGAGCTGCGGCCCGACGGCTCCAGCACCTTCACCGCCCTGGACGAAAACCGTGTCTCCTATACAGAGTGCGGCGCCTTCTGGGGTGGAGCCTATGTGACCTATGAGACGGCAGCCCATGCCGCGGAGCAATACATCCGCAACTGGGCCGGCTCCCCCATCTCCGAAGGGGCTCACGCCGGGGAATACTTTGACGCCGTGGGCGCGCACATCCAAGAAAACAGCGGGATCTACTCCCTCTATTGCTTCACAACCTATGGATAATCCCGTCAAACTGTGGTATAGTCAGAACAAAATAAAGGTGAAAGAAAGGAGGTGACGGCATGGACGAGATCAACTACTGCCCCTACTGCATGAGCCCCGTGGAGCCCAACGCGCCCTGTCCCTCCTGCGGCCTCACCGCCGGGGCCTACGCCCCCTCCCCCCACCACCTGCCCCCGGGCACGGTGCTGCGGGAGCGGTATCTCATCGGCCGGGTGCTGGGCGAGGGCGGCTTCGGCATCACCTACATCGGCTGCGACCTGCGGCTGGAGCTGAAGGTGGCCATCAAAGAGTACTTCCCCACCGACCGGGCCAACCGGGTGTCGGCGGCCTCTCTGGAGGTGTCCAGCTACTCCGGCGTGGCCGGGGAACGATACGAGTCGGGCAAGGCCCGCTTCCTCCAGGAGGCCCGCACCATGGCCAAGATGGACAAGCAGCCGGTGATCGTGGGCGTGCGGGACTTCTTCGAGCTGAACAACACCGCTTACATCGTGATGGAATACGTGGAGGGCACCACCTTCCGGGATCTGGTGGATCAGCGGGGCGGGCGCATCCCCGCCGGCGAGCTGCTCCACGTGATGGAGCCGCTGTTCTCCGCCCTGGAGGCCATGCACAAGCGGGGCCTCATTCACCGGGACATCAGCCCGGAAAACATCATGCTGGAAAACGGGGACGTGCGCCTGCTGGACTTCGGCTGCGCCCGGGAATCCGCCGGGGGCGAGGCCACCATGACCATCGCCCTGAAGCACGGCTACGCCCCGGTGGAGCAGTACCAGAACAAGGGCCAGGGGCCGTGGACGGACGTGTACGCCCTGTCGGCCACCATTTACTACTGCCTCACCGGGCGAAGGCCGCCCCAGTCCATGGATCGTCTGGTGGAGGATGACCTGGTTCTGCCCCGGAAGCTGGGGGTGGATCTGACCCAGCGGCAGGAGCGGGCGCTGGTTTACGGCATGGGGGTGCGCCCCCGAAAGCGGTTCCAGTCGGTGGAGGAGCTCCACGCCGCGCTGTATGAGGGCGTTCTGCCCGAGGGGTGGGACGACATCCCCGACGATCCCCCGGCCACCGGGGAGCGGGGGCCGGAGCCCATCGGCATGACCATGCCGGGGGAGGCCCCCTCGGAGCTGGGGCAGCCCGCCCAAGCGGGGCCGCCCCCAACCCAGACCCAAACGCAAACCCAGGCCCAGATCCCTACCCAGACCCAGACGCAGCCCCAGCCGGAGCAAGCCCCCGCCGAAAAGCCGGACGGGCTGGCGCGGGTGAAGGCCCACCGGCAGATCGCGGCGGGGGTGGGGGCGGCGGCAGTGCTGCTCCTTGTCCTGCTGATCTGGCGGCCCTGGGCGGGGCCGTCCAATGTGGACGATCCCAACCCCACCCAGACGGTGGAGGGCACGCCGGGGCCGGAGGACACCGATTCCCCGTCCCAGACCCAGGCCCCCGTCAGCCGAACCTTTTCCCCAGACAAGGACGAGCTGGAGAACGGCGAGGTACTGCTGGCCCTGCTGGCGGACGACGGCGTGGACAGCGTCACCGTTCCCGGCGACGTTGGCGTGCGGGTGGAGGTGCCCGCCACCCTCACCAAGGCCCTGCGCATTGAGGCGGGGGCGTATGCCAACTTCAACAAGGGCCTTACCGTGGGGGCCGAAGGCCAAGTACAGACCTGGGGCGGCCTGAACATCAGCGCCCTGCTGCGCACCGAGGACGGCGGCACCGTCTCGGTGGAGTCCGGCGGCGGGTTGTCTGCCGCAATGCTCTGGCTGGAGCGTGGAGACGACCTCACCTATGCCCCGGACAGCAATGTGGACATTTGGGGTGGACACACCCCGGACACCCTGGACGGTTATGCCAGATCCCATTACCTGGTGTTCTCGGAGGATAATCTGCTTGCCAACGCCGTCCACATCAGCAGCGAGGAGGAGTTCGCCCGGTACAGCGAGATAGACGACACCTGCATTGTCATCGACAGCGATCTCACCCTGACCCGATCCTATTGGGTCACCGCCTCCGTCTACATTCCCGAGGGGGTGACGCTGGACGCGCCCTGCCCCAATCCGGGGCGGAGCGAGGGCAGCTGCACCCTGGAGATGTCCGAGGACACCCGCCTGGTCAACCGCGGGACAATCAAGGGCCGTCTGAGCCTGCACTGCCGCAGCGACGAGCAGGGCCAGTCAAACCCCAGCTGTTTCATCAATTACGGCGCCGTGGACGCTTCCCTTTGGACGGAGCTGAGCACGATCATCAACCTGGGGGACATCACGGCCATGGAGATCATGAACCAGACCACCCTGGCCAACCTGGGAAGCCTGACGGTAAACGGCCTACTGGAGATGCGGGGGAACTGGTCTGACAACGCCGGAACCATCACCGTGGGCAGGGACGGCGAACTGGCGCTCTATGGCGGCACCGGCTGGAACAACTACGGCGAGATCACCGTGGAGGACGGCGGGAAGCTGTGGAATTACGCCCAGGTCTGTCTGCACGCCGGCAGCCTCACGGTGCGGGACGGCGGTGCGCTGCGCAACTGCGGCCTGCTGCGGGACGAGGGCGTGATCCAGGCCGATCCCGGAGCGGAGCTGGAAAACAGCGGCGTGGTGGTGGACGGCGGCAGCCTCGGCCTGGGTGGCGGCATCTTCCAGGGCTCCGGCCGGGTTCTCCCGCGGAACTATGACAGCGACCGAACCCGCCATGTCAGCAGCGAGTCGGAGCTGCGGGCCGCCCTGGCGGACGACCGCTGCGACCTGGTGGTCTGGAACGGCTACGAGCCTGGCCGGAAGATCAACCTGAACGGCGGCCCTCTAAAGGTCACCAAGGGGCTGGTGCTGGAGGGCGACCGGGACAACCGCCCGGAGTTTAACAGCGGCGGGCTCACCCTGTCCGGGGAAAACGCCTTCTTCATCGGCAATAACGTGGACTTCTGCGGCAACGCCCTCCACATAGACGGGGGCACGGTGTTGCTGGACGGTGACACGCTGAACCCGGGCGGGGACATCGCGGTGGAGAACGGCGGCCTGCTGTGCCTGACGGGCGGCTCGTCCATGCCCAACCCCGGACAGCTGAACCTGCGAACCGGCGGCCAGTTCATCCTCTCGGGCAGTATCGAATTGGGCCAGTGCAAAGTGAGCGTGGAGCAGGACAGCGCCCTGCGGATCTACGGTTCCCTGGGCCTGAGCGCCTCCAGCATGGTCAACGACGGCACCGTCGAGTGTTACTTCGGAGACCTGTACCAGATGGACGGCTTCTCCCTGGTGAACAACGGCGAGCTGCGGCTCATCGGCTGGCAGGAGATGATGGCCCTGGGCGACACCACCAACCACGGCGAAATTCACGTCACCGAGCAGCGGATCGAGGGCACGCTGGTGAACGAGGAGGACGGAACCATCATCCTGGAGTGGGAGGACGAGACCCTGCGGGTCAGCGGGCGTCTGGACAACCGGGGCACCATCCGGGGGGCCAGGGGCGCGTATATTGAGACGGTGGACGGTGGCTCCTTCACCGGAAACCCCGTCACCTACGGCGAATAGCAGCGATCCAAGCACAGGACAGAAAACTGCGGTTCCTTAACGGCTACGCCCAATGTCATGAGTTTAAGCCCCAACCCGGCGTTACACCATCGTTTTTTTGTTGTTTACAATTAGTTTACCGCTTCCCCATTGACAACCGAAAACCCACCCGCTACAATAAGTTTACAATCTATTGGCGCACGAGGATTTTCAAAGTCGAATCCCATACCTGACGTTGTCGGATTCATCGCCCCAGCAAGGAGCAAACAAAGCGAGTGCACTGTCCGTATTTTACGGGCGATGTACTCGCTTTGTTTTTTGGTTGCGTTAGATTGATTCAAAACAAGCGGAAAGAAATCAACACCATGACTACAAATCACGCTGACGAATTGCGCTGCAAATTGAATTAGGTCATAGAAAGGGCCGCATCCTCGTTCGTTGACCGCCGAAAAAGGGTTGACAATTCCTGTTTTTGGAACCTCATGAAGCATTTTAACGACCTTTGCGATGACCCGGCAACGCTGAAGGGCTATCGTCTTTGGCCCATCGACGGCAGTACCATCCCCTGCCCCCGCAACCCTGATTCAAGTAATCACTTTAAGTCCGAAACCAACCCTAAAGGGTGGAACAACACCCACGCAAACCTGGTTTTTGATATTTTGAACCAGGCTTTCGTGGATTGTTACATGGGGAAGGACGAAATCAGCAGCCGAATCGCCCACGATGAACAGGGCGCTCTGCGCGCTCTGATTTACAGGCAGAAATACCGTGAGCCGACCATTGTAGTCCTTGACAAGGGATACGAATCATACAACACGATCGCCTATCTCCAGAATAATCCGAATTTGTATTTTGTCCTCCGTGTCAGGCAGGACAAAGCGGCCCGGCGAAAGATGGGACAATTTTCCAAAAAGACAGCGTGGCGGTTTTGTATTTACCTAATAGCAAAACGTGAAACAGCACACTTAAATTATTACTCTCTATTTCAAGTACTTTCACAGAAACTATGAGTTTTTGCGGATTTCTTCTGCGCTCCAAGGAAAAGTTGAAATTTTTTCTTTCCCTTATTTTGCGCTTTTCCTCGGATTTTTGGGGTATATCATGGACAAGTTGAGGCTGTTTGTAATCAGCCCATGACCCGGTACAAGAAGGTGACGATTTGCCCACGAGTACAGGTGTCATTTGGGCTGAACGTAGTGGCGCCGGTGCCATTGGTGACGCCCGATACAATGTCATACTCCGCCGCCCACTGGGCAGCCTCATGGTAATAATCACTCTGCTTCACATCAGTAAGCGGATTGTTCCCTAAGACGGGCATCCACTCAAAAGCCCGGTACACCATAGTCAGAATCTCGGCATTGGAGCAGGTTCTTCCAGGGGTAAAGGATGTGCTGCTGGTGCCGTTGGTGATACCGTACTTCATCGCCCATTTTGGTACTGTCAAGAATAATGCGCAAATTTGGTTTGCAGCCTTCTGCTGAATGAGGTCAGCCAGCGATAGAGGCGTCGTCAGAGGCAGCCTCCAGATGCTTCATATTCATGTACTTCCTGTTGCCCCACTGGGTGCCGGCCACATGGCGGAGCCTGGCGCAGACCAGCATGAGGGCAGAATTGCCATCGGGGAAAGTGCCCACCACCCGGGTGCGGCGGATCTCCCGGTTGAGACGCTCAATCACGTTGTTCGTGCGGATGAGAGTCCAATGCTCGTAGGGGAACTGGCAGTAAGT
This sequence comes from Bacillota bacterium, assembly GCA_021768085.1. Taxonomy (GTDB): domain Bacteria; phylum Bacillota; class Clostridia; order Oscillospirales; family Oscillospiraceae; genus Enterenecus. Next base: position 4,286 of record JAETOJ010000029.1, on the reverse strand, counting down.
CAAGGTTTCTTCCACACCGTCTTGTACCTTTTTCGCCGCCTTCTTCAGCTTTATCTCAAGTACCTGGGCAATCACCAGTTCAGCCTTTTCACGGGCGGCTTTCTTGCTCTCCTGGGCATGAATCGCCTTAAGCATTTTGGCCACCAGCTTTACCTTGGAGCAAGGCACAGCAGAGAACACATTGCGGTAAAAGTGGACGGTACAGCGCTGGTATTTGGCGTCCGGGAACACTTCTCCCACGGCTTCCAGCATATCCAGGCACTTGTCCCCCACGATGAGTTTCACGCCATCCAAGCCTCGGCCACGCAGCCATTGGAAGAAGCTGATCCAGCTGGCCTTGTTCTCTTTCATGCCTTCAGCAGCACCTAAAACCTCCCGGTATCCGTCCTCATTTACCGCAATCGCCACCAAAATGGCCACATTCTCAAACTCTCCGCCCCAGTTTCGCCGCAGGTAGATCCCATCCACATAAACATACGGATACCGCCCGCCCTGCAAGGGCCGGTTGCGCCATGCCTCTATGTGGACTTACGCTTTCTTGTTCAGCTCACTGATGGTTGCCGGGAATACCTTGCTGCCCCACAGTGCCTCGGTAATATCCTCTACTCTGCGCACCGATACCCCAGCCAGATACATCTCAATCAGCGCTTCCTCTACACTGCTCTCCCGCCGCCGATGCCGTTCGATGATGGCTGTTTCAAACGAGACTCCCTTTAGGCGGGGAACGTGCAGTGTTACCTCTCCTGATGTTGTGGTGAGGTTCCTATCATAGTGCCCGCTGCGGTATCACTGCCGCACCTCATTTCGCTCATAACGGGCCGCCTGCGTCAGTTTTTCTGCTTCTGCCTCCAGCAGCTCGTTCAGCGTTTCTTCCACACTCCCCCGTACCAATTCTTTCAGCCTGCCCCTTGATTACTTCCTCGTTTAGCTGTACAATCTTTTCTGACATGGTTTGCTGTCTCCTTTCTGAATGTGGTTTCCCAACTCCATTCTACTCGAGACTGCAAACCTTGTCTTTTTATCCCTTTTTCAATTTGCGCAACTTATTGTACCTTATCTCTCCCCATTTTACCGCGTTTTCATAGTATTCTCCCGCCGTTATGTCCTGAACCGCGGTATTTGTATTGATGGGATGGACATAGGCAACAAAACTCTCCGGGTCATTCTCAGAGTTGACAAAGTATCTTAAGATTTGCTCACCCACAATTTGGGTGGAGGACACCAGCGAAAAATCCGTGGACGAAAAATGACCGCCTACTACCTTGAAGCGGAGCAGGCGGGGAAGGATGTATTTCGTTTTCGGCCGCAGAAGATGAGCTATGAGCTGATGTCCCGTGAAACATTTGCGGAGGTTTTGTGCCCAGATACTGTGTATGATCTCATCGACTATCATCTGCGGGAGTGCCTGAAGCGGAAGATCAAAATGCGCCGGTGCAAAAACTGTGGCGGAGTTTGAGGTGTGGCTGAAGCAGTCATAGCTGCTTCAGTCACACCCCATTTTCAGCACTATAACAGGTCCTCTACCTCAGCCCGTTCCGGCATGGAACGGATAGCCCCTTTCCGGGTGGTAACCAGGTAGGCTGCTGTATTGGCAAAGCGGAGCATTTCCATCAGCTCTCTTTCTGTCAACCCGTCCAGCCCCCGTTCCAGCACGAAGTTCAGCACGCAGGCGCAGAAGGTATCCCCCGCGCCAGTGGTTTCGATGGTGCCGCCCAACGTACAAGCGGGAATGAAGGCCCTCTTGTCTCCGTAATAGGAGTAGCTGCCCTCTGCTCCGGCGGTGACGTTGAGCAGCGTAATGCTGGGGTATTCAGCCCGTAGAATGGCCGCACCCTTGTCAAAATCAGTCTCGCCGGTCATAAATTCCAGCTCATTGTCCGCGATTTTCAAAATGTCGCAATGGGTCAAACCGTACATAATCTGTTTTTTTGCCTCATCCAAACTTCCCCACAGGGGCGGGCGCAGGTTGGGATCGAAGGAGATCAGCGCTCCCCCTGCCTTGGCGCAGTCCACGGCCTTCACCGTGGCCTGCCGCACTCCCTCATGGGTCATGGACAGGGTGCCAAAGTGGAAAATACGGCTGCTGGCGATCGCATCCAGGGGCAATTCATCTTCGGTGAGCATCATGTCCGCGCCGGGGCTGCGATAAAAGGAGAAGTCCCGGTCACCGTTCTCCAAGGTTTTGACAAAGGCCAGGGTGGTGCGGGCGTCCTTGTCGAAGGCCAGATAGTCCATACAGATCCCGGCCTCCACCGCCACGTCCCGGAGCAGATGGCCAAACACATCCTCCCCCACCTTGCCTACAAAGGCGCAAGATCGGCCCAGCTTCTTCAGCATGGCCAGCACGTTGCAGGGCGCGCCGCCGGGGTTGGCCTCAAACAAAGTATTGCCTTGCCCGCTCCGTCCGTTTTCCGTAAAATCAATCAGCAATTCGCCCAAGGCGGTCACATCAAAACGCTTACCGGCCATGGTTTAGCCCTCCCCATCAAAAGCAAGATCGTACTTCTCCACATCTACCAACACCTGGCCGTCCGCTTCGAATGTAATGGCGTCCGCCTCCTGACGGGTGTAGATCACCGCGGTGGCCGCCGCCTCGCCGTCATTGACGAACACCTCCACGCTGAACCGGTCCAGCACCACCCGGAGTTTGATCTCCCCGTTCCGAGGGCTCACCAAAAAGCTGCGGGTATTGACAATATCCCGGGGCAGGCCGCTGCGGCAGCGGTCAATCTTCACAGTGCTCTCATCCGGCTTATAGCGGATGATGGTGTCGTGCCGGCCATCCTTTGCCACATGGAGCCGGAACCAACGGTAAGAGCTGGGGCTCGTGGGTTTGACGGTGACGGTCATATCCAGCGTCCGGCCCTGGATGCCGGGCAGGTTGGTCTCCCCGCTGATCAAAATGTGGTGGTGGATCACCGGGCTGCACCGGTACGCCTCCAGCTCTCGCACAGGCCGCTGGTACAGCCGCCCGTTTTCAATGGACAGCTCCCGGGGCAGGGTCATCTGGCCGAACCAGCGGCAGTGAAAGGGCTTTGCCCCCACGGTGTCCCAGTTCTGCATCCAGGCGATCATGATCCGCCGTCCGTCGGGGGCCTCCAGCGTCTGGGGGGCATAGAAATCCAGTCCATAGTCGATAGTCTGCACCCGCTCCCGGGTGAAGCCCTTTTCTGGATCATAGCTGCCCATGAGGCACATGGTTCCGTTGCCCGCGTGAAATTCCAGGCCAATGGGGGTCATGTCCTGGGGGCTGGTGAGGATGATATGCTTGCCGTCCAGCTGGAAGAAATCCGGACACTCCCACATCCGGCCATACTGGTTACGGCTGCGATCCAAAACCCGAACCAGTTCTCCCTTGAAGTCCTCCACTCCCCGATAGAGCAGGATAGATCCGCTGCCGTCCTCGGTGCGGTTGCCGATGACGGCGTAAAACGTGCCGTCCTTGTCCCGCCACACCTTGGGGTCCCGGAAGTCGATGGTGCTGCCTCCCTCGGGCAGATCCTTGCCGTCCAGCACCGGGTTGTCCCCCCACTTTTCGTAGTCCACCCCATCCCCAATGGCCACGCACTGGGTCTGCACATCCTCTATGAACCCTTCGGCGTTGTGGTGGCGCTGAACGCCGGTGTACATCAGCAGCTGCCGCCCGTCGGGAAGCTCCACCGCCCCGCCGGAAAAGCAGCCGGAGGCGTCGTACTTCTCGTCCGGGGCCAGGGCACAGGGCAGGCGCTCCCAGCGAATGAAATCCTTCGTTTTGAGGTGCCCCCAGTGCATGGGGCCCCACTCGATGGAGTAGGGGTGGTACTGGTAGAACAGGTGGCACTCCCCCTTGTAGAAGGAGAACCCGTTGGGGTCGTTCATCCAGCCGATGGTGGGGGTGGCGTGAAAGGCGGGGCGTTCGCTGTCGGGGATGTGGGGGCCGTACTGGGCCTCGAATGCCCGGGCCTTTTGCAGGGTTTTACTGGTCATGGTGTGCAACCTCCTTTGCCGTTATTCCGCCGCGGCGTACCTCTCGTAGGCGTCCTGATAGGCCTGGAGCAGCCGATCCATGCCGCACTTTTTGGACAGGTACTCCTTGTACTCCTCCCACTCGGCGTCATCCGGCCCGCCGTCCCGGAGCCACAGGGCCTCCTGCTCCTTCACAGTGTTCTCAAAGTCGGTGCGGTACAGGTCGATGTCAACGCCGATATGAAATTGTAAGAAAACGCCGAAGAAATTTTGTCATTTTTCGGCGGCGGGGGGTAACAAAAATCAGGTACTGCCTTGCTCAAAAAGAGTGTTCACGATTT
>JAETOJ010000075.1 GCA_021768085.1 Bacillota bacterium | reverse complement strand
GAGGAAGATAAAGACATCCGGGGGATAGAAGTCCTCAACGAGTACGGTCTGGAGGGCGCTGCCGAGGACAACGAGGACGGCATCAAGAAAGAAACCATCAACGGGAAAGAGTATTATACCCGTGTGGTGTATCTGGCCTCCGCCACCTCCACCTGGATCGACGGGCGCAAGACCAAGGTGTACTCCACCGACGCACCCCAGGGCACCATCTTTGTGGCGGAGAACAATTCGCCGTTAGAGACTACGCAGGAGAGTGGGGCCACCTGCTATCTGGTGGACACCAGCAGACAGCGCAACACCAATCTCAACTCCAACGGCTCGGAATACTACGGCACATTCAAGGTCTGCCTCCCCGTGGACAATGTGCCCGATGAGGGCAGCTTTACCATCAAGGCCACGGGCGGCGTGGCGCAGTATAACCTTTTCCTGGCTTACAACCCCGCCGCGTCGGAGCAGTCCTATATCATCTCCGACCCCGGTTACACTACCCTGGACGCCCAAATCCCCTTTAAGTGGAGCGGCACGGAGGAAACCGAAACCGCCAGCCTGCAAGTTATCAAGGCCGGTGCGGGGGGCGCTCCCCTGGAGGGGGCCGAGTTCACCCTGACCGGCGATGGCGGCACCACCGTCACCGGCACCACAGACCGTAACGGGCAGATCGTGTGGCGCGACCTGCCCGCCGATGAAAAATACACGCTGACAGAAACCAGCGCCCCGGAGGGGTATCAGATCGTGGCCCCCATGAATGTCACCCTGACCCCTGGCCGCACGGAGTATCTGACCGTCACCGATGATGTGGAGCATGGCTTTACCGTCAAGAAGGTGGACGCGCAGAACAAAGGCAGCTTGCAGGGAGCGGTGTTCCGCTTTGAGCAAATCGACGGCTCCTATTTGACAACCGGCATCACCGGCTTTGACGGCACCATCTCCTTTGAGGGCGACGAGCTGCCCTACGGCTCTTACCGCGTCACGGAGCAGACGCCCCCGGACGGCTATGTGAAGTCCTCCCGTGTGGAAACGGTGGAATGGGACGGCACCAAGGACGTGACCATCGTTTGGGAGAACGTGCGGGACATCAGCCTGACCATCATCAAGGTGGACGAGCAGACCGGCGTTTCCCTGCCTAACGCCACCTTTGATGTGTTCGCGGACGGCAAGCTCATTACCTCCGTCACCACCAATGACAACGGCGAGGCCCGTGTGACGGGCATCAAGAAAGAAGCCTATATTGAGATCGTGGAAACCGCCGCACCTGCCGGGTATGTGCTGGACAAGACGCCCCACGGCATCCACATTGACCCGTATGACCCGGCTACGGAGGACGATCCTGTACTGACCGTCACCAACCGGGCGCGGCCCGCCCTCCGCATTTTGAAGTACGACCTGACCAGCAATTCCCCCATGCCTGACGTGACCTTTGAGGTCTGGCATGACGGCGACCTGTTCGGGGAGTACACCACCAACGCCAGCGGCGAGATTTTCCTCTACGACCTCGACCCCGGCACCTACCTTGTGAAAGAGGTAGCCACGGATGACGCCCATGTGGTGAACAGCACCCCCCAGCAGATTGAGTTAAAGGCCGGTGAAACGCAGACGCGGGAGCTGGTTTTCTTCAACAGCTTGAAACCGGGCATCCATCTTATCAAGGTGGACAGCATCACCATGAAGTCCCTGCCCAATGTCCGCTTTGAGTTCAAGCTGGTGGGCGGGAGCTACCGGCAGGAGTTCACCACGGACATTAACGGCGAGATTGACCTGTCCAAGCTGACCCCCGGCGCGTATGAAGTCCGGGAGTTGGAGGCCCCGGAGGGCTACCTGGTGGACGACGCTGTGCGGGTGGTGCAGGTGAACCCGGACGAGAACGCCAATTTCGTTTTCACGAACACCCCCAAGCCCGCCCTGCGCCTTATCAAGACCAGCTCGGACGGCACCCGGCTGGGCGGCGTCCATTTCAGGATTGCCCGCATTGAGGACGGCACCCATTACCTTGACCGTATCACCGACCAGGACGGCGAGATCAACATCCCCAAGCTGGAACCCGGCGTGTACTCCATCAAGGAAACTGCCACCGTTGCCGACCACATTCTGGACTTGCAGGAGTACCATGTGGAGCTGTTTCCGGGCCAGACCAGCACCATTACACTGGAAAATCAGAAGCGACCCAACCTCATTGTCTACAAAAAGGACGCAGACACCGGCAAGCCCATCCCGGACACCATTTTTACCGTCCGGGCGGCGGACGGCCACAGCGTAGACGAAATCAAGACGGACGCCAACGGCAGGGCCACCCTGACCAACCTCCTGCCCGGAGTGTACGAGGTGAGCGAGAAGTCCGTCCCGGCCCCCTGGCTCATGGACGCCCCCAGCCAGCTTGTGACGCTCTACCCCAACCGCGACCACACCATTTATTTTGAGAACCACAAGAAGCCCACCTTGACCGTGAACAAGGTGGACAGCATCACCGGCAGTCCGATCAAAGGGGCGAAGTTCGAGGTTTGGTACGGCTCCAATAACACGACCACCGGCGAGCTGAACAGCCTGGGGACATTCTTCTC
>JAETOJ010000028.1 GCA_021768085.1 Bacillota bacterium | reverse complement strand
GGCACTTCCTGTTTGATTTTCTTGTTCAGATTTGCGCTGGCCTTGATATGGGTTCCATCTATAAATACTGCCGCCGGAGACAGCGCCCCCGCTGTTCCAGCCTCATTCAGCACCCACTGGAATACCCTCTCTATCGTTTCCTCTGTGAACCGATGGCGGAAGTTATAGCTCACTGTGGAGAAGTGCGGCAGCTCCTCGTTCAGCGTGTATCCTAAAAACCAGCGGTATGCGATGTCTGTCTGCGCCCTGCGCAGCGTCCCTCGCAGCGACGGTATCCCGTCCAGATGCTGGAGTAGCACAATCTTGAACAGTACCACCGGATCAACGCTGGGCCGTCCATCTTCCTCACTGTACATCGGCTCCACAATCTCATACAGTTTCCTGAAATCCACCGCTTTGTCCACTTTCCGCAGCAGATGTTCCTGTGGTACAAGGCTCTCTGTATCCACCAGTTCCACCACACCCCGCTCCATTTTCCCCTTTTCCATCATTTTTCTCACCCTGTTCCATTTTACCTCATATATATGAAAAAGTCTGCCAGTCAAGCAACGTTTTTGTGCAGTTTCAGGCCAGGCCGCTATACCCCATGAGGTACTCGTCCACCTCCCGGGCAGCAGTCCGGCCCTCTGCAATGGCCCACACCACCAGGGACTGGCCCCGGCGCATATCCCCAGCAGCGAACACCTTGTCCACTCCGGTGGAATATCGGCCAGTGGCGGTGGCTACGTTGGAGCGGCTGTCCCGATCCACCCCGAAGGCGTCGGCTATGTAGTCCTCCGGCCCCAGAAAACCTGCCGCGATGAGAAGCAACTGGCAGGGCAGCTCCTCCTCACTTCCGGAAACCTCCTCCATGATCTGGCGTTCGTCCTGTTCCTTCCGCTCCAGCCGGACAGTGACAATGGAACACAGCGCCCCGGATTCGTCAACGCGGCACTCCTTCACTGTGCTCTGGTAGCGGCGGGGGTCGGCGCCGAACAGGGCGGCGGCCTCCTCCTGGCCGTAATCGGTCTTGCACACCCGGGGCCACTGGGGCCAGGGGTTGTCCTCCCCCCGGACATCCGGGGGCTTGGGCAGCATCTCCAGTTGAACCACAGAGCGGCACCCATGGCGGATGGCGGTACCTACGCAGTCATTGCCAGTGTCGCCGCCGCCCACGATGACTACATCTTTGCCCCCGGCATCCAAAAATGTGCCCTTGGCAAGGCCGCTATCCAGCAGAGACCTGGTGGTGGAGGCGAGAAAATCCACCGCGAAGTAGACGCCCTCTACCCCCTCCGCCACGGGAAGGCCCCGGGCCCTTTTCGCCCCGCAGCACAAAATCACCGCGTCATACCCGTCCAGAACCTCCTGGGCGGATACGTCCCGGCCCACATCGCAGTTCGTGCGGAACTCCACCCCTTCCGCCGCCATCAGGTCGGCGCGGCGCTGGACAAAACGCTTTTCCAGCTTCATATTGGGGATGCCATACATGAGCAAGCCCCCCACCCGGTTCTCCCGCTCGAACACGGTGACGGTATGTCCCCTGCGATTGAGCTGATCGGCGGCGGCGAGGCCCGCGGGGCCGCTGCCTACCACCGCCACCCGCTTACCGGTGCGCACCTTGGGAGGACGGGGGGTGATGCGGCCGTCGGCCCAGGCCTCCTCCACAATGGCCAGCTCGTTGTCCCGGACGGTAACCGGGTCGCCGTGAAGGCCGCAGGTGCACGCCGCCTCGCACAGGGCAGGGCATACCCGTCCTGTAAATTCCGGAAAGCTGTTGGTCTTGCGCAGCCGCTCCCAGGCCAGGCCGGGGTTACCGCTGTAAATGAGATCATTCCACTCGGGGATCAGGTTGTGAAGGGGACAGCCGGTGAACATACCCGCCAGTTGTACCCCGGACTGGCAGAAGGGCACGCCGCACTCCATGCATCGCCCACCCTGCCTAACCCGCTCCGCCTCCGGGAGCATGGGATGGAATTCATTCCAGTGCCTGATTCGCTCCTCCGGGGGCTGGGCGGGACAGCCGCGGCGCTGGTATTCCAAAAATCCGGTGGGCTTTCCCATCACCGCTCCCCTCCCCTCGTCACCGCGTAAAACGCTTCGATTTCCGCCTTATCACGGCCCATACCCTGCTCCTCAAACTGGGCAATGGCCCGCAAAATGCGGTCGTAATCCCGAGGCAGGATCTTCTTAAAGCTGGCGGCGCTGTGCTCAAAGTCCGCCAGGATGGCCTTGCCCTTCTCAGAGCCGGTCGCCTCCACGTGCTGGGTAATGAGAGAGCGCAGCTCCTCCAGATCGTGCTTCGACCGCACCGGTTCGATGGACACAAGCTCTTTGTTGACCCGCAGGTACAGATCCCTCCGGGGATCCCACACGTAGGCGATGCCGCCGCTCATGCCCGCGGCGAAGTTCTTCCCCGTGGGACCCAGCACCACCACTCGGCCCCCGGTCATGTACTCGCAGCCGTGGTCGCCCACACCCTCCACCACGGACACTGCCCCGGAATTACGCACGCAGAAGCGCTCCCCGGCCATGCCGTTGATGAATGCCTTGCCGGAGGTAGCACCGTACAGGGCCACGTTTCCTACGATAATGTTTTCGTCTGCTTTGTAGTTGGCGGTTTTCGGCGGATACACCACCAGCTTACCGCCGGACAGGCCCTTACCAAAGTAGTCGTTGGAATCCCCTTCCAGCTCCAACGTCAGGCCCCTGGGGATGAACGCCCCGAAAGATTGCCCCCCGCCGCCGGCACAGTGGACGGTAAAGGTGTCTTCTTCCAACCCCTCCCCATGAATGCGGGTGATCTCGGAGCCGAACATCGTCCCCATTGCCCTATCGGTGGAGGTAACGGACAAGGGCAGCCGCTTTTTCTGGCCCTTTTTCAAGGCGGCCCCCATCTTTGCCAGCAGTACAGACTGATCCACCGTCTTTTCCAGCCCAAAGTCGTAGATATCGGCGGGGTCGAAGTGGGTCTTGTACCCCTCCCCGATGTAGGGGTTTCCCAGGATGGCGGACAGGTCTACCGTGGCGGCCCGCTCGTTGACGGCGTGCTCCCGCACCCGCAGCAGATCCGTGCGGCCCACCAGTTCCTCCACCGTCCGCACACCCAGCTTGGCCATGTGCTCCCGCAGATCTTGGGCGATAAAGCGCATGAAATTCACCACATATTCCGGCTTTCCCCGAAAGCGCTTGCGCAGCTCCGGGTTCTGGGTGGCTATCCCCACGGGGCAGGTGTCCAGGTTGCACACCCGCATCATCACGCAGCCCATGGCCACCAGTGGCGCGGTGGCAAAGCCAAACTCCTCCGCCCCCAGCATACAGGCGATGGCCACGTCCCGGCCGCTCATCAGCTTGCCGTCGGTCTCCACCACTACACGGGAGCGCAGGTCGTTCTGGATGAGAGTTTGGTGGGTTTCCGCCAGCCCCAGCTCCCAGGGCAGGCCCGCATGGTGGATGGAGGTGCGGGGGGCTGCCCCAGTGCCGCCGTCATACCCGGAGATCAGCACCACCTGGGCTCCCGCCTTGGCCACCCCTGCCGCCACGGTGCCCACGCCCGCCTCGCTCACCAGCTTGACGGAAATGCGCGCGCTGCGGTTGGCATTTTTCAGATCGTAGATGAGCTGGGCCAGATCCTCAATGGAGTAGATGTCATGGTGGGGCGGCGGGGAGATGAGGGCTACCCCAGGGGTGGAGTACCTGGTCTTGGCGATCCAGGGGTAGACCTTTTTCCCCGGCAAGTGGCCACCCTCGCCGGGCTTGGCCCCTTGGGCCATTTTTATTTGAATCTCTTTGGCGCTCACCAGATATTCGCTGGTCACCCCAAACCGCCCGGAGGCTACCTGCTTGATGGCGGAGCAGCGCTCGCTATGCAGCCTATCGGGCCGCTCGCCTCCCTCGCCGGAGTTGGACTTGCCCCCCAATAGGTTCATGGCCACGGCCATGCACTCGTGGGCCTCCTGGGAGATGGAGCCATAGCTCATAGCCCCGGTCTTAAAGCGCTTAACGATGGAGTCCACGCTTTCCACCTCCTCCAGGGGAATGGGCTCGTCCGTGTACTTCATCTCCATCAGCCCCCGAAGGGTGTGAGGCTTGGTTTCGTCGTCCACCAGGGCGGTATACTGCTTGAACAGCCCGTAATCACCCCGGCAGGTGGACTGCTGGAGCAGGTAGATGGTCTGGGGATTATACATATGATCCTCCTGGCCGGATCGGGTCTTATGGGCCCCGGTGGAGTCCAGGCTTTCGTCCACCTCCAGCCCTAACGGATCAAAGGCGCGGCTGTGATTCTTATCTACCAACCCCTCAATCTCCTTCAGCCCGATACCCCCTATCCGGGAGACGGTATTGGTGAAGTACTCATCCACCACGTCCTTGGCAATGCCGACGGCCTCGAAAATCTGGGCGGATTGATAGGACTGGACGGTGGATATGCCCATCTTGGAGGCGATCTTCACAATGCCGTGCAGGACCGCCCTGTTATAGTCATCCACTGCTGCGCCGAAGTCCTTGTCCAGCAACCCCTGGTCAATGAGCTGACCGATGGTCTCCTGGGCAAGATAGGGGTTGATGGCCCGAGCACCGTAGCCAAGGAGAGCGGCAAAGTGGTGGACATCCCTGGGCTCGGCGGACTCCAGAATGACGGACAACGCCGTGCGCTTGCGGGTGCGCACCAGATGCTGCTCCAGCGCCGACACCGCCAGCAGGGACGGGATGGCCACATGGTTCTCGTCCACCCCCCGGTCGGACAGGATAATGATGTTGGCCCCATTGCGATAGGCACGGTCTGCGGCAATCTTCATCTGGTCCAGCGCCCGCTTCAGCGGCATATTTTTAAAGTAGAGCAGAGACACCGTCTCCACCTGGAACCCAGGCTTGTCCATGGCTTTTATTTTCATCAGATCCACGCAGGTCAGGATGGGGTTGTGGATCTGCAGCACCCGGCAGTTGTCGGCGTTCTCCTCCAGCAGGTTGCCGTCGTCGCCTACATAGACGGTGGTGTCAGTGACGATTTCCTCCCGGATGGCGTCGATAGGCGGGTTGGTCACCTGGGCAAAAAGCTGTTTGAAGTAGTTGAACAACGGCTGGTCATGGTCGGACAGCACCGCCAGGGGAATATCGACGCCCATGGCGGCGGTGGCCTCCGCCCCGGTGCGGGCCATGGGGAGGATGGCGTCCTTCACGTCCTCGTAGACATAGCCGAAGGCCTTTTGCAGCCGGGTGAGCTGTTCCGGGGAATAGCGCTCCACCCGGCGGTTGGGTATGGGCAAGTCGCGGAGCTTAACCAAGTTCCGATCCAGCCACTCGCCATAAGGATTGCGCGCGGCATAGTTCTCCTTGATCTCGCCGTCACCAATCACACAGCCCTGGACGGTGTCCACCAGCAGCATCTTTCCCGGCTCCAGCCGGGACTTTTTCACGATGCGGGCGGGGTCGATGTCCAGCACCCCCACCTCGGAGGATAGAATCAGCCGCCCGTCGTCTGTGAGGTAATAACGGGCGGGGCGCAGGCCATTGCGATCCAGCACCGCCCCCACCTGGTCGCCGTCGGAGAACAGAATGGCGGCGGGGCCGTCCCAAGGCTCCATCATCACTGCGTAATACTGGTACAGATCCCGGCGGGCGCGGGAGAGGTTTTCGTTGTTCATCCAGGGCTCGGGAATGCAGATCATCACGGCCAGGGGCAGCTCCATGCCACTCATCACCAGAAATTCCAAGGTGTTATCCAGCATGGCCGAGTCCGACCCGGACACGTTCACCACCGGCAGCACCTTGTCTATGTCGTGCTCCCACACCGGGGCGTGCATCGTCTCCTCCCGGGCCAACATCCGATCTACGTTGCCTCGGATGGTGTTGATCTCCCCATTGTGGAGGATGAACCGATTGGGATGGGCCCGCTCCCAGGAGGGGTTGGTGTTGGTGGAAAACCGGGAGTGCACCAAGGCCAGGGCGGACTCATAATCTGTGTCCTGCAAATCCAGGTAGAACCGCCGCAGCTGCCCTACCAGGAACATTCCCTTATATACGATGGTGCGGCTGGACAGGGATGCCACATAGGTGTCGCCGCTGGACTGCTCAAACACCCGGCGGGCTATGTATAGCCGCCTATCGAACTCCAACCCCCGCCCGGCATTCGGAGGGCGTTTGACAAAACCCTGCTCGATGTGGGGCATTTTTGCCAGCGCCTTGTGGCCCAAGGTGTCCGGAACCACGGGCACGGTGCGCCAGCCCAGCAGCTCCATGCCCTCCTTCTCCACGATGATTTCAAACATCTTCTTGGCCTGGTTGCGGCGCAAGGTGTCCTGGGGGAAGAAGAACATCCCCACACCGTAGTCCCGAGCCTCTCCCAACTCGATGCCCAGGCCGGCCACGGCCTTTTGGAAAAATCTGTGGGAGATTTGCAGCAGGATGCCCACACCGTCACCGGTCTGCCCCTCGGCATCCTTGCCCGCCCGGTGCTCCAGCTTCTCCACGATTTTCAGCGCGTCGTCCACCGTCCGGTGGCTCTGCCTGCCTTGGATATCCACCACCGCGCCGATGCCGCAGGCATCGTGCTCGAAGCGGGGGTCGTACAGCGGGGCGATCTTTTGATTCCCGTCTTGCTTCATATCAAAACCTCTTTTCGGGATCAGTTCAAAAAAGGGACGGCAGCATATGGAGCGCCGCCGTCCCTCAAGTCAGGCGTCATTGCCCAATGATAGTTCCCTCCAGCACCTGCCGGGCCGTGTCCGCCAGACGGGCGCCATTGTCCATACTCCGCTTTTGGAGGAAGCGGTGGGCCTGATCCTCGGTCATGCCGCCGCACCGGATGAGGATCTGCTTGGCCTGCTCCACCAGCTCCCGCTCCTCTGGGGAACGCCGGACAGAAGCGCGCTCCCGGCCCTGTCCCATTTGGGCCAGCAGCCGCACCGACGCCAGCAGTTCTGCGCGGTGGATGGGGGCAGGCAGCTTGAGGATACCCGCTGTTTCACACAGATCCAGCTGGGCCTGAGGGGCCACCATCAGCATAACGCAGCGCTGAGGCAGATCCTGGTATACTAACTCGCAGCTTTCCTCCCTCAGCTTGAAGCCGCACACCACCAGCTCCAGCCGGAGCTGGTGGACCGCGCGCCTGATCTCGTCGGCGCTACGGCACGCCAGACAGGAGAATTCACCGGTACGCTCCAGGATCTCCCGGATCCGGTCGCAGTTAGATTCGCGCTCAAAGGCCACGATCACCTGGCGCATGGCCGCTCACCCCTTCTCCGTACGGGCTTTGTCTCAATAGTTAATCATGTACTTGTCCCGTTCCCAAGAGGAAACGCGGGTGCGGTACTCGTCCCACTCGGCCTCCTTGCCCGCGATGTACTGGCTGGAGACGTGCCCCCCCAGAGTGTCCATCACCAGTTTGTCCTTCTTCATGGCCACCAGCGCCCCCTCCAGGGAGCCGGGCAGGGCCTCAATGCCGTGGCGTTTCCGGAGGTTGGGGGTCATGGCGAAGATGTTCTCGGTGATCTCGGCGGGCGGGGTCATACCCTTCTCAATGCCGTCCAGACCGGCAGCCAGACAGACCGCCAGGGACAGATAGGGGTTACAGGCCGGATCGGGGCAGCGCAGCTCCACTCGGGTGGCCTGGCCCCGGGCGGCGGGGATGCGGATGAGGGCGGAGCGGTTGGAGGCGGACCAAGCCAGATAGCAGGGGGCCTCATAGCCGGGCACCAGCCGTTTGTAGGAGTTCACCAGGGGGTTAGTGATGGCAGCCATGCCTTTCATGTGCGCCAGAATGCCGGCAATAAAGGAGTACGCCTCCTTGGACAGGCCCTTCTCGCCATTCTCATCGAAGAACACGTTCTTCCCATCCCGGAACAGGGACATATTGGTGTGCATCCCGGAGCCGTTGATGCCGAAAATGGGCTTGGGCATGAAGGTGGCGTGGAGGCCGTTTTTCTGAGCCAGGGTCTTGACCGCCAGCTTAAAGGTCATGATCTTGTCGGCGCACTGGAGGGCGTCAGAGTACTTGAAGTCGATCTCGTGCTGGCCCTGGGCCACCTCGTGATGGCTGGCTTCAATCTCATAGCCCATGTCCTCCAAGGCCAGGCAGATCTCCCGGCGGGTGGACTCTCCGTGATCCAGGGGGCCCAGATCGAAATAGCCCGCCTCATCGTTGGTTTTGGTGGTAGGCTTGCCCTCCTCGTCGGTCTGGAACAGGAAGAATTCCGCCTCGGGGCCCACGTTGAAGGTGTCGTAGCCCATGGCGCGGGCCTTTTCCAGCACCCGCTGCAATACACCGCGGGGGTCGCCCACGAAAGGCGTACCGTCAGGGTTGTGCACGTCGCAGATGAGCCGGGCCACCTTGCCCTGCTGGGGCCGCCAGGGGAAGATGACAAAGCTGTTCAGGTCGGGCCAGAGGTACTGGTCGGACTCGTTAATGCGCACAAAGCCCTCAATGGAGGAACCGTCGATCATAATCTGGTTGTCCACCGCCTTCTCGATCTGGGAGGCGGTAATTGCCACGTTTTTCAGCTGGCCAAAGATGTCGGTAAACTGCATCCGAATAAACTTGACATCTTCCTCTTTCACCATGCGGATGATATCTTCCTTGCTGTAGCTCATGATGGTGTCCCCTTTCTTTTCTTGCAAGCTTTCCTGCATAAAATGGAAGGGCGCTCCTCCCCTATTGGGGCGGAACGCCGTTGTCCTCGCCTGAACTGGGATCAGTATAGCCTTTTAGCGTGGGAAAGTCAAGGCTATTTTGCATCGTCAAAAAGTTTTTGTTGCATTTTATGAGGTTTATGTCCAGGTAAAAAGATAGTTTATGCAAGTTCAACATTTACATCTTGCATAATCAGGGTGTATGATAGAGTGCAGAGAGAGGTGAAACGTCATGTGCTCCATTATGGGCTATTGCGGCACCAAAGTCGATATGGCCGCGTTCCAACATGGTTTTGATCAGACGATCTCCAGAGGACCAGACGACAGCCGAGTGGTGGATACAGGCATGGGCCTGCTGGGCTTTCACCGCCTGTCCATCATGGGCCTAACCCCGTCTGGGATGCAGCCTTTCCATCTGGATGGCAGCTACGCAGTGTGCAATGGTGAGCTATACGGCTTCCAACAGCAGCGCTCGGAACTGGAGGCAAAGGGCTACACGTTTGAGAGCGATTCGGACTGCGAGATTCTGCTCCCCCTATACCGGGAATATGGCGTGGAGATGTTTTCCATGCTGGACGCGGAATTCGCCTGCATCCTCTATGATGGGAATGCAGGGGAGTTCATCGCCGCCCGGGACCCCATCGGCATCCGCCCACTGTACTATGGGTACGATGAGGCCGGAACTGCCGTCTTTGCCAGCGAACCCAAGAACCTGGTAGGGTTGGTGGGGAAGATCATGCCCTTTCCGCCGGGGCACTACTATCAGGGCGGCAAATTCATCCCCTATTGCAAGATTGCCTCGGCAGACGAGGTGTGCCGTGATGATCTGGATTCCGTCTGCAAAAACATCCACGACAAGCTGGTTGCCGGGGTAGAGAAGCGGCTAGTGGCCGACGCCAAGGTGGGCTTCCTGCTCTCCGGCGGACTGGATTCTTCCCTGGTGTGTGCCATCGCCGCCCGAAAGAGCAAAACTCCCATTCGCACCTTTGCCATCGGCATGAGTGAGGACGCTATTGATTTGAGCTATGCCCGGCAAGTGGCAGACTACATCGGCAGTGACCACACCGAGGTATACATGACCCCAGAAAACGTGATTGCCGCCCTGGAGCCGGTAATCCGTTTACTAGGCACCTTTGACATCACCACCATCCGGGCCTCCATCGGGATGTATCTGGTGTGCAAAGCCATCCATGAACAGACGGATATCCGGGTGCTGCTCACCGGGGAGATCTCCGATGAGCTGTTCGGCTACAAGTATACCGACTTCGCCCCCGACAGTTCAGCTTTTCAGGCGGAGGCGGAGAAACGCCTGCGGGAGCTACATATGTACGATGTACTCCGGGCGGACCGGTGCATTTCAGTGAACTCTTTGGAGGCCCGGGTCCCCTTCGGCGATCTGGACTTTGTCAAGTACGTCATGAGCATAGACCCAGAGCTGAAGCTGAACCACTACGGCAAGGGCAAGTACCTGCTACGCAAGGCGTTTGAGGAGGGAAACTACCTGCCGAAGGATATCCTGTGGCGGGAAAAGGCCGCGTTCTCCGACGCGGTAGGCCACTCTATGGTGGACTACCTGAAAGAGTACGCTGAGGGACAGTATACCGGTCAGGAGTTCGAGGCTGGCTGCGCAAAGTACGATCACGCACGGCCATTCACCAAGGAGTCCCTCCTGTACCGGGACATTTTTGAGCGTTACTACCCCGGCCAGGGGGAGATGATCGTGGACTTCTGGATGCCCAACAAATCCTGGAAGGGCTGTGATGTGGACGATCCCTCCGCCCGGGTGCTGTCCAACTATGGAGCCAGCGGGTACTAAACATCAAATATGGATTAAAAGACGGCCTCGGAGGGAAAACCTCCGGGGCCGTCCTTTGGCAATGTTGTTGTGGTTTGGTCATAGCACTCCTTCTGTCCTGCCTGTCACAGACTGCTGGACAGCCGCTCCATAACTTGGCGGTAGGCTTCCTCCACCCCGCCCAAATCCCGACGGAACCGATCCTTGTCCAGCTTTTCTCTGGTCTGTGCGTCCCATAGGCGGCAGGTATCGGGGCTAATCTCATCTGCCAATACGATAGTGCCATCCGCCAGACGGCCAAACTCCACTTTGAAGTCCACCAGGATAATCCCCCGGTCTGCCCAAATCTTCTGAAGCAGCTGGTTGATTTTGAGTGCGTATGCTCGGATCAGGGCCAGCTCTTCCCGGGTGGCCAGCTTCAGCGCCATGGCATGGTCATCATTGAGCAAGGGGTCGCCCAGCCCGTCATTTTTATAGGAGAATTCCAGGACAGGTTCGTCAAAAGTCCGTCCCTCCTCCACGCCATACCGCGCTGAGAACGAGCCAGCGGCCAGGTTGCGCACAATGACCTCCAGGGGCACAATAGACACCCGCTTCACCAGTGTCTCCCGGGCGTTCAGCTCCCGCACCAGATGGGTGGGCACGCCCTGCCGCTCCAGTGCCGCCATCAGCAGATTGCTCATCTGATTATTGATGGCCCCTTTTCCCTGGATCGTCCCCTTTTTCTGGCCATTAAAGGCGGTGGCGTCATCCTTGTAAGATACGATGAGTAGCTCAGGATCCTGGGTGGTGTAGACCTTTTTGGCCTTGCCCTCGTAGAGCAGATTTTGCTTCTCCATTATAATTCCTCCAATTATAGTTTGCCGGACAACTCAAAAATCACTGCCATTGCAGTTGGCCGATCCCCGTCCCAACCTGGATGACCCGGCTGACTTTCCGCCCACATGGTTCCCGCCGGAACCACGGAACTTTTCTGTTTCTCCGCACCCACAGGCGCGGGCCAAAGGGGTCACAGGGCCAAAGGATAATTTCCAGTGAAGCACCCGTCACAGAAGCCGCAGGCGGCATCTGGGGCAATGTGTTTCAAGGCATCCAGACTCAAAAAACCCAAGCTGTCCGCGCCGATCTGCGCTCGGATTTTTTCGATGGAATAGCGACATGCAATGAGCTCCTCCCTGCTGGGGATGTCGGTGCCGAACCAGCAGGGGGAGATGAAGGGGGGCGCGGAGGAACGCAGATGGATCTCTCTGGCCCCCGCCTCCCGCAGCAGGGCCACGATCTGCCGAGACGTAGTGCCCCGAACAATGGAGTCATCTACCAGCACCACCCGCCGGCCCTCCACGCAGCTTTTCAGCGCCCCCAACTTAATCCGCACCGCCTGCTCTCGGTGATCCTGGCCGGGGGTGATGAAGGTGCGGCCGATATAGCGGTTTTTAACCAGCCCCACCCCGTAGGGAATACCGGATTCCTGGGCATAGCCCATGGCCGCGTCCAGCCCGGAGTCCGGTACGCCGATGACCACATCGGCGTCCACGGCGTGCTCCTGCGCCAGCAGTCGGCCCGCCCGCCGCCGGGCCTCATGGACGGACTGGCCGCAGATCACGGAATCAGGCCGGGCAAAGTAGATGTATTCAAAAATGCACAGGTGGCCCTTATCCCCAACCGGCTGCTGAACTGTGCGAACCCTGCCATCCTCAACCACCAGGATCTCGCCCGGATCCAGCTCCCGTTCAAAACTCGCGCCCACCGCGTCCAGGGCGCAGCTTTCGGAGGCAAATACCACCGCCGCCCCCCGCCGGCCCATGCACAGAGGACGGAAGCCCCAGGGATCTCGGGCAGCCACCAGCTTCCGAGGGGACATAACCATTAGGGACCATGCCCCCTGTAGCCCTGCCAATGCCTGGCACACCGCCTCCTCCACTGAGGTACAGCGGAGACGGGCTTGGGCGATGGCGTAGGCGATGAGCTCGGAATCACTGCTGGTTTGGAAGATAGCCCCTTGGTACTCGAATTGGGTGCGCAGTTCATCTGCATGAGGTAAGTTTCCGTTGTGGGCCAGGGCCAGAGTTCCCTTGACGTATTTCAAGGTCAGCGGTTGGGCATTCTCCCGGCAAACTCCCCCCGCAGTGGAGTAACGCACATGGCCCACCGCCATGGTGCCGCCCAGCTTATCCAGGATTTCCTCGGTGAACACGTCGCCCACCAGACCCACATCCTTGTAAAAGGACAGCTCCCTATCGTTAATGGCGGCAATACCGCAGGCCTCCTGACCTCGGTGCTGAAGGGCGTACAGCCCGTAATAGGCGGTGCGTGCACAGTCTCCCGCCGGGTCATATACGCCGAATACGCCACACTCCTCATGGGGATGCTCTGAGCAGATGTCCATCATAAGCGCTCCTCTCAAAAAGGCGGACGGGGCCCTATGCTGGCCCCGTTATCTATTGGATAGCATTATATACGTTTTTTTCTTCAAATGCAATATCATTTCCTCGCAAAATCAAAAACGTGATTTTTACCAGTCATTTTTCCAGGGGATAGTGTAATTTTTGCATCTTAAACATTGACATCTTGCAAATACCGGCATATAAAAGGCAGCGACGCTTAGGAGGTATACCTTCCAAGCCGCCGCCTTCCTATTTTTGTCTGAATTGGAGCGCGCAAATAGGACTGCCGCACTTTGATTTTTGATCGGAGCGCCCCTGCTGGTCTGCACACTAACGAGGGGAGCGGCGCCCTGTTCTGATCTATCATACTGTCATCCTCTTGACTTCCATGGTCTGGCATTCCCAAGCCAACCTTGTTCGGCCCAGTACCTTCCATCCAGGTATTCTGGGTCTTTTTCATGTAGGGATTGCTGCATCATACGACAGAATAGAAATTTTAGCTTTGTCCTCAGCTTTGTTCGCGCCGGTTTTGCATAATCAATCCGAATACATTTTTCTGATAGTGCCGTTATCTTTTTCGTCAGCTCAAATCGTTTTTTCTCTGTAAGCCCGTCCCACACGATATCACCCATCAGTTTTCCAGTAAATAACATAACATCTGAAACACCCCACCACCTAAGGCTGTGTCTGATATCGTTTGCCGCAGATTTTCCACCGCCGCCAAGGCACTGCGTTATCACGACCGCCCGTTTGGCAAACATCTCCGGCGCGGGACGGTGTGGTATCCATAAGTAGGCGAAGTGGTCAAGCAGCGTTTTCATGGCGCCGGTCACATGAAAAACATAGGCGGGCGACGTCATTACGATTAAATCCGCATCCAAAAGTGACACTGCAATTTTCTGAACATAAGCAGCATCTTTGCAAGTATGCTCACCTTTCAAAGTACAGCTTATGCATCCCATACAAAACGATGGACAATCCCTTGGCAAATAATATTCTGTGATTTCTGCCGTTTCCTTAAATGGCGTTAAGAACATTTCCTTCAACCGGTAGGTGATGCCATGTTTTTCCGTACCGTTTACAACCGTGATCTTCATAGACTATACCTCCAAAAGGTCATGCAGGATTTGTTCATGAGCCGCTTCGCGTTCTTCCACTTTTGTCAGATCAATTCCATAGATGCTTAAAAAAACTTTGTGTCGCAAAAAGAGCTGCTGCATTGCAGCAATCAAGCAAAACGTTTTTCGCTGAAGGGTGCGCTCATCCCAATCTGGACGGCAGGCAGACACAAGCGGTAAATATGCCTGATATGTCCGATGCGTATTGTCATCTTCTTTTGGTTTTTCCATATCAGAGAGTATAGAAATCCTTGAAATCGCGTAATGCTCAAACAAAAAGGCCAGCGTCATATTGCCAAGATATGTGAGCTTTTCAAAAGGGGTCAGCCCGCAGGTCTTTTCCTGTATGGAGCGAAAGCTATCCACAATGCCATTGATCATACGCTCAACGCACAATTCGATCAACCTATCCTTGTTTCCAAAATGATAATTGACAAGGCCCAGGCCCACGTTTGCCCTTTTGCAGATTTCCCGCACTGTAATTTCATCTACTCGCTCCCCTTTCTCATTTATTAGCGCTGTCGTAATTTGAATAAGCAATTCTTTACTGTCCATAAGCCCCTCCCTGAACACTGTTCAGTTTATTATACTGAACAGTGTTCAAACTGTCAACCGTATTTTGAGAAAATTCTCTGCGCTTACCTCGTGAGATCAGGCAGCGTGACGCCCACACTGTGGTGGCCCAGGATGCTGGAGACTGTCTTGGCATCTGGCCCTGTCCTTTCCTTTGCGCATCTAATCAGAGAGCTTTTAGTTCAAACGCAGGGTGCAGTCCCGTTACGGGTCATTGATCCGGCACAGGATCGTAGCCACCCCAGACCGCTTCATGATGGAGTTTTTGCGGAAGTAGTTCCCTCCGCTGCCCTCCACGATGCCGGCCCGATACCACTTGCAGACGATGGGGCCACATTGGTTGTCCTCCACCACATCAGGGACAGAATTGACCGTCTTCACCGGCGTCATCTGGCTGGCCGTTGACGGTACGCAGACTGTCAATCTGAACTGCATACACGCCTGCATAGCTGCCAATGCCATCGGGAGGGAAGATGATGCAGTGCTTAATTCCCCGGTTGCTCAGCTCCACGTTGAAATATAGCCCGGAGCTGGCAGCGGCGGAATAGGGCGCAATGCAGGAGGCACAGTCCCAGCAACAAAGGGCTGCGAAGGAATGGATTTTGAAACTGGGATATGGTACAATGATCAAAAAAGGAACCGTATAGAAAGCTGGTGTCAAAATGACTTTGCCGGAAGAAGCACGGATTGTATTCCAATCCATGCGAGAAGGAATCCTGATCATTGATGTGCAAACCCGAATTTTGTTTGCAAACCGCTCCTATCTGGAATTTCTGGGCAAAACCGAGGCAGAGATCATCGGCCAGCCCCTGCGGGAAATCCGTCCCGGAGCCCGCCTGCCGGAGGTACTGTCCACTGGCCGCCCTATCCTTCACGCCCCTCGCGCAGAGAAAAGCGATGACGTCTATTTTGTCAATATGTACCCCATTCTCACGGACGGCACCGTTACCGGCGGCATCTCTGTGGTCACCTTTATGCGGGACGCCTATGATTTTCGCGCTGAGCTGGAGGCCTATGAAAAGCGCAGCAGGCAGGTGCTTCACCGGGTCAACAAGGCCAATTCTGCACGGTATACCTTTGATTCCATCGTGGCAGTGGAGGAGAACGTCCGGACAGTGAAGGCCCTGGCCCAAAAGGCGGCGGCCACTGAAGCGGCGGTGCTGCTATCTTCAGAGAGCGGCACCGGCAAGGAGCTGTACGCCCAGGCCATTCACAACGCCAGCCCCCGGCGGGGGGAGGTGTTTGTGGCCATTAACTGCGCCAACTTCAACGCCAATACCCTCGAATCGGAGCTGTTCGGCTATGTGGAGGGGGCCTTCACCGGGGCCAGACGGGGCGGTAAAATGGGGCTGCTTGAGGCGGCCAACGGCGGCACCCTCTTTTTGGATGAGGTGTCCGAAATGGACATAGGGCTCCAGGCCAAGCTGCTGCGGGTGATCCAGGAGGGGCGGTTCCGCCCGGTGGGCGGCGTGCAGGAGCTGGAGACCGATGTGCGGCTCCTCTCCGCCTCCAACGCCGATCTTCACAAATACATTGAGAATGGCCGGTTCCGCCGGGATCTGTTCTACCGCCTGTCCACTTTTCAGATCCGCATACCGCCCCTGCGGGAACGCAGGGGGGACATCCCCGTGCTGGCCCAGACCATCCTGTCCGGCTTGGCCGTCAAGCTCAAGCGCCGGGCAGAGATCAGCCCCGAAGCCTTGACCTGCCTGATGGAGCACAACTGGCCGGGCAATGTGCGGGAGCTGCGCAACGTGCTGGAGGCGTCCGTCTACCTTTCCGCCGACGGCTTTATCACCCCCGACTCCCTGCCGGAGCACATCCTCCGCCACTCGGAGGAGGAACAGCAGCTCACGCTGAGCCAGCGGGTGCGGGCCTTTGAGCACGCCGAGATTCAAAAGCTGCTCCAGCGGTACGGCGATACTCTGGAGGGCAAGAAAAAGGCGGCGGCGGAGCTGGGGATCTCTCTGGCCACGCTGTACAACAAACTGGGGCGCACTTGATTCTAATTCTTTAGAAATTAATTCTAATTTTTTAGAAGCGCCTGGAGGCTCTTGGATCGACGTTTCCATTTCCAAGAAAATGGCCGCCCGATATTCTAAGCTTTTAGAATGCTGGGCGGCCGTCTTTCCCTGTTCCCCCAGGCCCTACTGCCCCTTTCTCTTGCGCCCCAACGCATTCAAAAGAATTTTCTAATCTCCTTGGATTTGGCACACGCCATGCGTTATTTAGGCAGTGTAGCTACAGGCGCGGACCGCGCTCAAAAGAAAAAGAGGAGGTTTCTTCATGTTAGCGTTTCTCGGCTTTCTGACCGTGGTGCTTATGCTGGTTCTGATCATGACCAAAAAAGCATCCCCCTTGGTGGCCCTCATCGCTGTCCCCGTAGTCACCGGCATCATTTCCTGCTTCTTCTTCGTGACCGACCCTGAAAATGCCCCCGGCGTAATCAATTTCGCCGCCAATTTCAAGAAACTGGGCGGCTTTATCACCGGTAGCTCCGGTATCGGCTCCGTGGCTGCCACCGGCGTCATGTTCATCTTTTCCATTTTGTTCTTCGGCATTCTCACCGATGCGGGCACCTTCCGCCCCATCATTAAGAAGGTGCTGGAGCTGGTGGGCACCGACCCCATCAAGATCGCCATCGGCACCGCCATCCTGGCCGCCATTGTCCACCTGGACGGCTCCGGCGCAGTCACCTTCCTGATCTGTGTCCCCGCCCTGCTGCCGCTGTATGACGCGCTGGGGATGAAGCGCACCACCCTGGCCACCATCGTGGCCCTATCCGCCGGCACCATGAACATCCTACCCTGGGGCGGCCCCACCATCCGCGCCGCCACCGCCCTCACCCCAGAGGGACAGCAGACTGACGCCGTGGCGTTCTTTATGCCAGTGCTGCCCGCCGTTCTGGCCGGTCTGGTGTGCGTCATCGTCATCGCCGTGTTCCTGGGCCGCGCCGAAAAGGCCCGCCTGGGCGCCGTGGCCCTGGAGGGGAGCAAATATGTGGAGCCCGAGCTGTCCGACGAGGAGAAGGCCCTGCTGCGTCCCCACCTGTTCTGGGTGAATATCATTCTGATTGTGGCCGCCATTGCCTGCCTGCTGAAGTCTGGCTTCGCCCCCGCAGTGATCTTCATGGTGTTCTACGTGCTGGCCACCCTCATCAACTATCCCAAGGTGTCTGACTCCAAGGGCCGGGTGGACGCCCACGCCAAGAGCTGCCTGATGATGTGCTCCGTGCTGTTCGCCGCCGGCTGCTTTACCGGTATCATGAAGGGCACCGGCATGATCACCGCCATGGCCGATGCCCTGGTGTCCATCATTCCCGCCTCCCTGGGCCGCTTCTTCCCTGTGATCACCGGTATCATCGGTATGCCCGCCTCCCTGCTGTTTGACCCCGACTCCTTCTACTACGGCGTGCTGCCCGTGCTGGCCCAGACCGCTGAGGGCTTCGGCGTTGTCGCGCAGGACGTGGGCCGCGCCGCCATCCTGGGCCAAATGACCACCGGCTTCCCCGTCTCCCCGCTCACCGCCTCCACCTTCCTGCTGGTGGGCCTGGCTGGGGTGGACTTCGGCGAGCACCAGAAAAAGACCATTCCCCTGGCGTTCCTCGTGACTATCGTTATGCTTGTCGTTGCCGTTATCACTGGCGGCGTGTCCATCTAAGATAACCTGCCCGTTCCCCGCCCGAGGAGGTGGGAAGCGGCTAAAACCTGCCGCCGCTGGCGGCACATCCCTCTGAACTACAACATCATTTTGAAAGGAAGCGACCGCGCATGAAATCCATCCGTATCGGCTCCGGCGCCGGGTACGCCGGCGACCGTCTGGAGCCCTCTCTGGAGCTCATCGAAAAGGGTAATTTGGACTATATCAGCTATGAGTGCCTGGCCGAGCGCACCATCGCCATCGGCCAGCAGGCCAAGCTCAAGGATCCCAGCAAGGGCTACAACGGCCTGCTGGAGTACCGCATGGAGAAAGCCCTGCCCCTGTGCTGGAAGCACAAGGTAAAGCTCATCACCAACATGGGCTCCGCCAACCCCCAGGCCGCCGCCGCCAAGTGCGTGGAGATCGCCCGGAAGCACGGTCTGACTGGCATGAAGATTGCCTGCGTCACCGGCGACGATCTGCTGCCTGTGATTGACAAGTACATGGACACCCAGGTGTGGGAGACCGGCGAGCCCCTGTCCAAGCTCCCCGGGGAGATCGTGTCCGCCAATGCCTATATGGGCGTGGAGGGCATCCTGAAGGCCCTGGAGCAGGGCGCGGACGTGGTGATCACTGGCCGGGTGGCCGACCCCGCCATTTTCATGGCCCCCGCCATCCACGAATTCGGCTGGTCGCTGGACGACTGGGATAAGCTGGGCAAGGGCACTATCATGGGCCATCTGCTGGAGTGCGGCGGCCAAGTCACCGGCGGCTACTTCGCCGAGCCGGGCAAGAAAGACGTACCCGGCGTGGGCCATCTGGGCTTTCCCATCATCGAGATCGCTGAGGACGGCTCCTTCTTCGTCACCAAGGTGCCCGAAGCGGGCGGCATGGTGACGGTGGAGACCTGCTCCGAGCAGATCTGTTACGAGATCCACGACCCCGAGAATTACCTGACCCCCGACGTGGTGGCCGACTGCAAGCAGATCACCTTCACCGAGGTGGAAAAGGACAAGGTTGTGGTGACCGGCGTCACCGGCAAGCCCAAGACCGAGACCTTCAAGTGTTCCATCGGATACCGGGACTGCTTCATCGGCGACGGCGAGATCAGCTACGGCGGCCCTGGCTGTCTGGAACGGGCCAAGCTGGCGCTGGAGATCATGAAGGAGCGGCTGGAACTGGTGGCCCCTGGGCAGTTCGACGAATTGAAGTTTGATCTCATTGGCTGCAACAGCCTGTACTGGAATCCGGACTATCGGTATAACCAGGAACCCTCTGAGGTGCGCATCCGGGTGGCTGGCCGAGCCAAAACCAAGGCCATCGCCGATCTGGTGCCCAACGAGGTGGAGGCGCTTTACACCAACGGCCCTGCCGGCGGCTGCGGCGCCGTGAAGCGCACCCGGGATATCGTGTCGGTGGCGTCCATTCTGGTGAGTCGATACGATGTGAAGCCCGAAGTGGAAGTATTTGAGGTCTAAGGGACAGAAAGGAGAAGATCATAATGAAACTTTGGGAAATCGCGCACTCTCGCACTGGCGACAAGGGCAATATCTCCAATGTGTCCCTCATCGCTTATGATCCGAAGGACTACGAGCTGATCCGGGAAAAGGTCACCCCCCAGCGGGTGAAGGAGCATTTCAAGGGCATGGTTCACGGCGACGTAGTGCGCTATGAGCTGCCCAACATCCACGCGCTGAACTTCGTGATGTACGCGGCCTTGGGCGGCGGCGTCACCCGCTCGCTGTCCGTGGATATGCATGGCAAGGGTCTATCCTCCTACCTGCTGGATATGGAACTCTGATTTTTGCGGACAGGTACGATCTCCGTTTCTGTTTTTTCTAAACGGCTGCATGTTATATAGCAAGTAATACGCAAACACTAACACCCCCGCCTTTCAACCATTTTTGTTGAGAGGCGGGGGTGTTTTTCGGATGAATCACCTCGAAAATAATGGCCCACATTGTGACGCAATGGGATTCGAGCGGGGCCGCTTGTAACCCCGCACTTTTTCCCGCTCTTTACCCTGCGTATCTATTTTTCTCCACATCTTTGATAGCGGAGGGAGACGATAGGCACAGCAGAATTTACACTTTGCCATGGGAACAAAAACGCACTTCGGCTTTCTGGCCGTACATCAATGCGCCCAATGGGAGGTATATCATGACCATATTGGACTATATCGAGCTGCTTGCAAATATTGAAACCTCTTTTTCGGTGTGATATAATCAAATTCATCAGAAGCTGATTACAAATGAGGTGATCTTTGTGACCAAGCAGCAGAATGTCCCGATGATGGAAACCAGGCTGGGGCCAGAACTGATGCTGGAGGTATACAAGGCGCTGGACTTCGAGCCTGCCGCCTTTGCACTGCGCCATCGCAATGAGTTTACGCACTTGTATCTTCGGGCAGATGGAATGCTCAGCTTCGTGGGCGAGGAGATCCTCTCTTACCTTGTTCCCCAGGTAAACGAATGCCTCTCCAAAGCGGAATATGCTCTGCTGTCCTATATGGAATACGCCGGGCGAACTCAGAAAATGGAAGGACAAGACCGCTTTGCCCAAGCGGTATCCCACTATTTGAAGGCAAGAGAGCGGACAGGTACCGATTGGCTTTACATTTTTGAGGAGGAGAACCCGAAAAGGCGCTGCCTGGAAGTCTATCCGCAAATGTATTCCATCGCTCAGGCCATGTACGCTTTCGCCAAAGAGACCGGAGAGCTGAAGGAGGTCGCCACAACCGAAGGCCCGGGCGCCTGGCTTGATCCGAGAAAGCTTATGCCACGTTGAGCGGAACAGAAAAGAGGGTCGCCGCATGGATCTATATAGATGTGGCGCAGAAATCCATTTAAACCACCAAACAAGGTAAGGGCGGTGAACAGCAGCGGCGGATACCGCTATGGCGGCCGAACGCAAAATGCAGACGCCACCCAAAGGAAGCATGAGCTGGCAAACCCTAGCATGCGGTGAAATAATTCACCAATTAGGTGAAATTATTCACCAGATACCAATTGGTAACCTCCCTGCACCTCGGCGTGGGAAGCCAGCCTCGTTTCCTTCAACTTTGTGTACTTTTTGTGAACACGCCCTTCTGGCTCCCTCCGTACGCAGGCGGTGAAGAATTTCACCGCCTGCTTTTTTTGCGCCGTCTCCCAGTCTTCGGCCGCGGGGCGGATCCCTTGTCTCCCAGGGCCTCCGGCCTTTTTTGCCCCTCGCTGCTCAGATTGGCACGAACCTTGCGTCATCCTAAAAAGTACAAAGGGCAGCTCGCCCAAATTTTCGAAAGGATGAGGTGTATTCCATGACCAAAACCATCATCACCGTGGCCACCACCGGCGCGTGGCCCAAGAAGGAGAACAACCCCAACGTCCCCATGACTCCCGCTGAGATCGCGGAGGACGTCTACGCCTGCTGGAAGGCGGGCGCCGCCGTGGCCCATCTCCATATGCGGGACGACAACGGCAACGGCACCATGAGCGCCGACAAGTTCCGCGAGACCGTGGAGCTGCTGCGCAAGAACCACCCCGACTGCGACATCATCCTCAACCTCACCACCTCCGGCGACCTGAACGCCACCGACGAGACCCGCCAGCTCCACCTGAAGGAACTGCGCCCCGAGATGGGCTCTTATGACTGCGGCTCCATGAACTGGCTGCACACCAGCCTGTTCCTCAACCACCCCAAGTTCCTGGAGGAGCTGGGCAAAAATATGCAGGAGTGGGGCGTGAAGCCCGAGATCGAGGCCTTTGACCCCGGCATGATCGCCAACGCCGCCTATTACCTGAAGAAGGGCGTGCTCAAGGCCCCCCTCCACTTCCAGTTCTGCATGGGCTGCGCCAACGGCATCCCTGGCAGCCTGAAGAACCTGGTGTTCATGAAGGAGACTATGGAGCAGCTGTGCCCCGGCTCCACCTGGAGCTGCTTCGGCGTGGGCCACTCCGCCATGGAGATGCTGTACGGCGCCATCGCCCTGGGCGGCCACGTCCGGGTGGGCATGGAGGACAACGTGATGTACGCCAAGGGCGTGCTGGCCGATTCCAATGCCCAGTTCGTGGAACGGGCCGTCCGCGTCAGCCGCGAGTTCGGCCGGGAGATCGCCACCCCCGACGAGGCCCGGGAGATTCTGGGGCTGAAGAAATGAGCTGGGGCTCCGGCTTTTTCTACTATCACTGTCCGGACTGCGGGAAAAAGTTCAAGTACGCCGTGGAGGACATCCCCGACTTCGGGGATCGCTTCGGCGCCTGCCCGAACTGCGGCGCAGCGGGGGACTATGAGCAGGACGGCCCCCGTATCCCCCAGGATTTGGAGTATTTTGAGGTAGAACGATAAATTCAGATACACCCGCGGCAGGGCCCGCGGGCGGAAAGGAGCGCCAACCATGGACATCAAAAATATCCTGATCTGCGGCGGCGGCATGATGGGCAAGAACATCGCCTTCGTGTTCGCCTCCAACCCGGATTACCAGATCGGCGTGTATGATCTGTACCAGACCGACGTGCCCGCCGGCATCCGCACCAACACCCGCCAGCTGGTGGAGCACGGCGTCATGACCGACGCCGACGTGGAGGAGCGGATCAGCCGGATCTCCTTCACCACCGACATCGACAGCGAGATCGTCTCCAGGGCCGACCTGGTGGTTGAGGCCGTGTTCGAGGACATGGACATCAAGCGGGACACCTTCGCCAAGCTGGAGGCCCGCTGCCGCCCGGACGCCATTTTCTGCACCAACTCCTCCGTCATGAGCCCCTCCGAGATCAGCCGGGATCTGAAGCACCGGGAGCGCTTCGTGGGCACCCACTTCTGGAACCCGGGCCACCTGATCCCCCTGGTGGAGGTGGTCAAGTCCGACGCCTCCAGCGACGAGGTGGCCCAGACCGTCATGGACGTGCTGGCCAGCGTGGGCAAGGAGCCGGTGCTGTGCAAGAAGGACGTCCCCGGCTTCATCGCCAACCGGATGCAGCACGCTTTGTGGCGTGAGGCCATCTCCATCGTGGAGCGGGGCATCGCCGACGCCGAGACCGTAGACAAGGCCGTGAAGTACGCCTTCGGCCTGCGCCTGCCCCAGCTGGGCCCCCTCACCAACTCCGACATGGTGGGCACGCAGCTGACCTATAACATCCACGACTACATCCTCAAGGACTTGGAGGACTCCCACGAGCCCTCCCCCCTGCTCAAGCAGATGCTGGACGAGGGCAAGCTGGGCTTCAAATCCGGCGAGGGCTTTATGAAGTGGACGCCCGAGCAGATCGCCAAGGAGAACGCCGACCTGAACGAGTACCTGATCCGGATGCTGTACGGCAAGTAACCCTGACAGGCTGTAAAATCAAATGAAGGACGCGTTTTCGCGTCCTTCCGGGGATACTGTATCCCCGGGCCGCAGTCCCTTTTGCGTGGCTATTTGAAATAAAAAAGAGAGGAAGCGAAACCCCATGTCCAAGTCCCAAACCAAGTCCCAAGGCACCGTCCTGTGGCGCATCAGCAAGAAGTTCAACTTCGCCGCTGAGAAGATCATCCCCGAGTCCTTTGTGTTCTGCGTCATCCTGATGCTGGTGGTGTTTGTGTGCTCCCTGCTGATCGGAAAGGGCCCGCTGGAGCTGCTCACCGCCTGGTGGGACGGCCTGAGCAGCCAGTTCACCCTGGCCTTCCAGATGGGCCTGATGGTCATTGTGTGCGCCACCTGCGCCCGCAGCCCCCAGGTCGCCAAGCTGCTCAATGGCCTGGCTAAGCTGGTTCACACCAAAACCGCCGCCCTGATCCTGCTGATGGTGTTCGGCTACGTCACCTCCATGCTGAACTGGGCGTTCTGCACCATCGTCACCCCCATCCTGGCCATGCACCTGGCCAAGCGCATCAAGGGCCTCCACTTCCCCATGATGGTGGCCGGCGGCTACTCCTGCATGATCCTGGGCCAGTGCCTTGGCCCCTCCGCCACCCTGTACTCCAACCTGGCCACTGAAGGCAGCTCCTACGCCCAGATCGTGGGCCAGACTATGAGCGTGGCCGATACCTGCTACAACCCCATGAACATCGTGCTGTTCTGCATTCTGGCCGTGGTGTTCATCCTGCTGGTGCTGTTCACCCGCCCCGGCCCCGATGAGCTGGTGGAGCTGGGCGACATCGCCACCGAGGCCGACGTGGAGCCCGAGTCCTACGTCATCACCGAGAAGCCCACCACCGCCGCCGAGCATATGAATACCTTCAAGCCCTTCATGTGGATCACCGGCGCGTTTATCTTCATCTACATCATCTACTCCGTGGCTACCAAGGGCCTGCTGGGCGCGCTGAACATGAACCTGGTCATCTTCCTGTTCGTGGGCATCAACTGCTTCCTGTTCCCCCAGCCCAAGCAGTGGATCAACGCCCATATGCACAGTATGCACCTGGCCACCGACGTCATGCTCCAGTTCCCGTTCTACGGCGCCATCATGGGCATGATGTACGTGGAGAACGGCCTGGGTGCGGTGCTGGTCAACGCCATCGTGTCCGTGGCCAACGCCCAGACCCTGCCCATCTTCTCCTTCCTGTCCGCCTGCCTGGTGAACCTGTTCGTGCCCTCCCAGGGCGGCCAGTTCACCGTCCAGGGCCCGCTCATCGTGGCGGCGGCCAACCAGATCGAGGGCGCCAACCTGGTCAACTGCCTGAACGCCTTCGTGTACGGCGACGAGTGCACCAACCTGCTCCAGCCGCTGTACGTCATCCCCGCCCTGTCGGTGGTGGGCATGAAGCTGAAGGACGTCTGGGGCTTCATGGCCTTCATCTGCGTGTTCTGGCTGGTCATTGTGTGCCTGGGCCTGTACTTCATCCCCATGTTTGTCTAAGCTCAACCTGACCCTTCTCAATTTTCGGCAGGAACCGTATCTCAACAATCGTTTTCCCTGCCCTCGGGGGAAGGGGCTCGGGTCTTACCCGGCCCCTTCCCCGTCATTTACAGAAAGGACGGCAGCCATGAAAAACGTAAAGCAGGCCAAGGTCACCCACATTTTCTGCGAGAACTACATCGAGATTGCCCTGCTTGAAAACGGCGCTCCCGGTTCGCAGCGCTGCGTGGCGGAGGACTTCGAAAAGGCCAAGCGGGGAGATCTGGTGGAGGTAAAGCCCGCCACCCCCTGGGATGAGCCCATTGCAAGAATCGCCTATCTGGCCTCCCCAGCGCTGTTTCTGCTGGGGATGATCGTCGGCGGCAGGTTGGCCCTGCCTGAGCGGCTACTGGCTGCCGCCTTGTTGGCCCTGCTGGGGCTGTGCGTGGGGTGGCTGATGAACCGCCGCGCCCGCCTGCGCCGGCGGCTGGAATACCGCGTTGTCCGAGTGACTCAGCGGGCAGACAGCTTGAGGGACCCGTCCGCATGACGTTCCTTTGACCTACTATCCGGGCTCTGGACAGCTGCACGGTGCAGTCCAGAGCCTTAGCAAGTTTTTGCCCGCTTTTACCGATCGGCGGCAAGCATCCGCCTTAATCAGTACTGCTTGGAAGCTCTCCTTTGTCTTTCCCCAATCTGCCGACAATTTCCTGTAATAAGGCCCTGTTATATTCAATGTGGCGCTCCATCGCCGCCCCGGCCCGCTCCACATCCCGGTCACAAATTGTGTCCAAAATCTCCCGGTGATCCACCAAGGTCTGCGCCTTTAACCGGCTCTGTGTCAATGAGACAAACAGCGTGATCGCGTAAGTGATAATAGGGATCAGCTTAGGTACCACCAGGTTATGGGTGCACTCCGCAATGGCCACATGGAACAACACGTCATTCTTGGAATGATCCCGTTCCGCCACAATGTCCTGTTCCACCACACAGCAGGCCTCGCGCAGCTTCTTCAGATCCTCCGCTGTCGCCCGCTCCGCCGCCACCCGGGCCACCCAGGGTTCCATCTGGAGCCGGATCTCAGCCAGATCCAAGGCAAGCCGGAACTGATCCGGATAATAGAAAAACCCCAAGGGATCCGGAATCTCCCCGGGGTTAGGCGCGATGTAGGTCCCCTTGCCCCGCCGTATGTCCAGCACATTCCGGGCCACCAACAGCTTCACGCCCTCCCGGATTGTGCCCCGGCCCACGCCCAGCATCTCCGCCAGTTCAAATTCGCTGGGTAGCTTGTCCTCACAGGTGAGATGCTGCTCCACAATCAGCTTTGATATCTGCTCCGCCGCCTGCTCCGGCAGCGTGGCTCCCTTTGCCTGGATATTCTCAAAAGCTGGTTCCATCACTGGGGATCACCTCTCCCACTCGTCCAAATTTCCCCCACATTATAGCGGATATATGCTAAAATTGCAAGAGGGCCCGCTCTCTGCCCCACGGCAGGAAGCGGGCCCTTCCAGCTCACACCAGCCCTGGCAGAAAACCCTGGCACAGGCTGAGCACGCAGGTGAACAACAGGATGGTGACACCCGCCACAAAGCCGCCTATTGTCCAGCCTCGGATGGTGTCCACCTCATTGAGGTGGAAGAACCGGGACACCGCCCAAAAGCCGGAGTCGTTGGGCAGAGACAGGCCGATACCGCCCGCGCACACCGCAATGGCACACAGAATGGGGGACACTCCGGAGGCCGCCGCCGCGCCGGACACAATGGCCGCCGTGGTGGTCAGAGCCACAGTGGTGGAACCGGTGGCGATGCGCAGCACCTGAGCGATGACAAAGCACATGACGAGTATGGGCATATGGAAGCCCTGAAGGCCGTCGGTGATAACGTTGGCAATGCCGCAGGCCTTCAGCACGCCGCCATAGGCCCCGCCTGCACCGGTGATAAGCAGCACCAGGCCGATTTTATCTGCTCCCTCGTTCATGATCTCGGTGATGGAGCGGTTGAGATGGGGCCGGGAGATAAACGCGCCGTAGAGCACGCCGATGGTCATGGCTACATTTTTGTCCCCCAGGAAGGCCAACACCTTCAACACCGTGCTGTCCTCTGGCAGGAGGAAGGCGGAGAAGGAACCCAACAGAATCAGCACAATGGGAACCAGCAGGATGGACAGGGCCATCATAGCGCCCATCTTGGGCTTGCGGGAGGCGTTGGCGGCGTTCTCCGCCAGCTCGGCATCCAGGTCGGAGAAGTCCCAGGCCTTGCCCGCCTTTTGATCCTGCCTGTTTACGAAACCGCCGTAGACAATGCCGCCCACAAACATCCCAATAAAGGCGGCAATAAGGGCATAGAAGAAGAACACACCCACGTTGATGTTCATGGCCCCAGCCACCGCCAGAGGAGGCGCGGTGGGCAGTACCAGGGCAAAGGTACAGGTGGTGGCAATGGCCAGTGCGCCGCCATAGGCCGCCATGGAATAGCCGGTCTTGCGGGAGAGCACCCGGAGCATAGGGGCAAACATAATGTAAACTACATCACCAAACACAGGGATGCCGGTGATAAAGCCCGCCACGGACACTGCATACTGGGAACGCTTAGGCCCCACCGCCTTGAGCACCTTATCAACTATGCTGTCGATGCCGCCTGACTCGTACATGAACATACCCAGCATGACGCCCAGGCCGGTGACGATGCCGATGGAGCCAAGCGTGGAGCCGAAGTTCCCGGTAACGCAGGCAGTCACGTCGGCAATGGAGGCAAAATTGTCTGGGGCTGCGCCTCCAGCGTAGGTAGCCAAGGCCAGCAGGCCAGTGCCATAGGCGCACACCAGTAGGGCCACAAAGGGATTCAGTTTGATCTTGATGATACACAGCAGCAATACGGCGATGGAAATGAAGAAAACAAGCAATAACATGGGAATACCTCCATTTTTTATTGACCCTCTCTGACAGGGCTGGGGATTCCCGCTGCTCCCACACAGCGGTGTTTGCTTTTCACACCTCTACCATACAACGTCATACGTCATATGTCAATAACGAAGTGGCTTTTGCTCAAATATTTGGATGATTCAGCAATTTGTATAAGACTTAATTGTGCAATTCGCCCGATTTTAAAGAGTAGTTCCGTCAATATATCTAACGCCCTCTCTAAAAAATTGGCCATTTGCCCGATTGACACATCATACGTCGTATGTTACGATGTGGGCATCTGGAAACTACCCCCGCTTTTCACAAATCATACCGCAATCCCCGGCACGACTAAAAGAAAGGAAGCGCAGCCCTATGCTGACAAGTCAGAAAATGCGAACGCTGGCTCCTGAGCTGGATCCTCTCCGCCTGGGTACTGGGTGGCGGCCGGAGGACCTGTCCAAGCCCCAAATATTGATTGAGAGCACCTTTGGCGACAGCCACCCCGGCTCCGGCCACCTGGACAAGCTGGTGGAGGCTACCCGCCAGGGCGTGGCCGAGGCGGGCGGCTTTGGCGCTCGGTACTTCTGCACCGATATGTGCGACGGCGAGAGCCAGGGCACCGACGGCATCAATTTCTCCCTGGCCAGCCGGGAGATGATCGCCAACATGATCGAGATCCAGGCCAATGCCACTCCTTTTGACGCAGGAGTATATATTGCCAGCTGCGACAAGGGACTGCCCGGCAACCTGATGGGGTTGGCCCGGGTGAACATCCCTGCCGTGGTGGTTACCGGCGGCACCATGGCAGCGGGCCCCGACCTGCTCACCTTGGAGCAGCTGGGGATGTACTCCGCCAGATTTGAGCGGGGCGAGATCGACGAGGAAAAACTGAACTGGGCCAAGTGCAACGCCTGCCCCAGCTGCGGTGCCTGCTCCTTCATCGGCACAGCTTCCACCATGCAGATCATGGCGGAGGCTCTGGGCCTGGCGCTTCCCGGCAGCGCCCTGCTCCCCGCCACCAGCCCGGATCTCATCGAATACGCTCGGAATGCCGGAAAGCTGGCGGTGAAGCTGGCCCAGATGGACAACATGAAGCCCAGCGACATTATAACCATGGACAGCTTTGAGAACGCCATTCTGGTTCACGCCGCCATCTCTGGCTCCACCAACACCCTGCTCCACCTGCCCGCCATCGCCCACGAATTCGGCTTTGAGATCGATGGCGACACCTTTGACCGTCTCCACCGGGGGGCCCATTATCTTCTGGACATCCGCCCCGCCGGGCGCTGGCCCGCCGAGTTCTTCTATTACGCTGGAGGCGTGCCCGCCATCATGGAGGAGATCAAGAACGTCCTCCACTTGGACGTGATGACCGTCACCGGCAAGACCCTGGGGGAAAACCTGGAGGAGCTGAAGCAAAACGGCTTCTATGAGCGTTGCCAGAAGTGGCTGGATCAGGCCAACCAAAAATACGGCCTGTCCCTGACCCGCCAGGACATCATCCGGCCCTACGATCAGGCCATCGGCACCGACGGCTCCATTGCTGTTCTCAAGGGCAATCTGGCCCCCGAGGGCGCGGTCATCAAGCACACCGCCTGCCCCAAGGAGATGTTCTCCGCCGTCCTCAATGCCCGACCCTTCGACAGCGAGGAGGAATGCATCGACGCGGTGCTCCACCACAAGGTAAAGCCCG
Organism: Bacillota bacterium; assembly: GCA_021768085.1. GTDB lineage: Bacteria > Bacillota > Clostridia > Oscillospirales > Oscillospiraceae > Enterenecus. The sequence goes on along the minus strand of JAETOJ010000028.1, from coordinate 1,912 downwards.
GCGACGCGGTATTCATCCGCTACGAGGGCCCCAAGGGCTCCGGGATGCCCGAGATGTTCTACACCTCTGAGGCCATCTCCTCCGACAAGGAGTTGGGCAAGTCCATCGCCCTCATTACCGACGGACGCTTTTCCGGGGCATCCACCGGCCCGGTCATCGGCCACTGTTCCCCGGAGGCCCAGGCCGGCGGCCCCATCGCCCTGGTGGAGGAAGGCGACCTCATCCAGCTGGACGTGAAGGAGCGCATCCTGGCCATCGTGGGCGTGAATGGGGAGCGCAGAACCCCCCAGGAGATGGACGCCATCCTGGCCCAGCGGAGGAAGCGCTGGCAGCCCAAACCCTCCAAGTATCCCAGAGGGGTGTTGCGACTGTTCTCCGATCTGGCCGCTTCTCCCATGAAGGGAGCCTATCTGGACTATCCCAACGGCGCGGTAATCCCTGTGGACGGCGGCTCTGCCAGCAAATAATCTAATAGAGGAGTTACCCATATGAACAAATTTAACCAGACGATTTCTGATATTGGTATTGTTCCCGTCATTAAGCTGAACCACCCGGAGCGGGACGCAGCCTCTCTGGCCAAGGCCCTGTGCGCCGGCGGTGTGCCGGTGGCAGAGGTCACCTTCCGGGCCGCCGGGGCCGATACCGCTATCCGCCTCATGAGGGAAGCCTGCCCGGAGATGATCGTGGGGGCGGGAACCGTTACAGAGGCGGCCCAGATCGACGCTACCCTTGCCGCCGGCGGGCAGTTTATCGTCACACCCGGTTTTGACCCGGAACTGGTGTCCTATGCACAGGGACAAAATATTCCCATTTATCCCGGCTGTACCACGCCCACCGACTACCACGCCGCCTTGAAGTTTGGGCTTGAGGTTCTGAAATTCTTTCCCGCCGAGCAATCCGGCGGCTTGGCCAAAATTAAGGCCATGAGCGCTCCCTTCCCCCAGTTCAAGGTGATGCCCACCGGCGGGATTTCGCTGAAAAACCTGTCTGACTACATCGCTGCCCCTGTGATTGCCGCCTGCGGGGGCTCTTACATGGTGACCGCCGATCTGATCGAGGGGCAGGCGTGGGAGGAAATCACACGGCTGTGCAAAAAATCGCGGGACATTGTGGAAGCAACCCGTTTAGGCCGCACGGTAAAGGACATTCCCGCAGCAATGCCCGCCTCCGGTGCAGAAATTGCTCCGGGGCAGTATGCGGAGAGCTCCACCGACACCGCGCAAAAACTTTAAGGAGGATATAGAAGCATGAAAGTTGTCACCTTCGGCGAGCTGATGATCCGGCTCCAGCCCTACAACTACGAGCGGTTCGTCCAGGCGGATCACCTGGAATTCACCTTTGGCGGCGGTGAGGCCAACGTGGCCGTCTCCCTGGCCAACTACGGCCTGGACGCGGCCTTCGTGACGAAGCTGCCCGCCCACGCCATCGGGCAGGCGGCGGTGAACTCCCTGCGGCGGTACGGGGTGGACACCAGCATGATCGTCCGGGGCGGCGACCGGGTGGGCATTTACTTCAATGAGAAGGGCGCCTCCCAGCGGGGCAGCGTGTGCATCTACGACCGGGCCCACTCCGCCATCCAGGAAGCGTCCACCGCCGACTTCGATTGGGACAAGATCTTCGAGGGCGTGGACTGGTTCCACTTCACCGGCATCACCCCGGCCCTGGGGCCCAATGTCGTCGAGATCTGCAAGGAGGCCTGCAAGGCCGCCAAGGCCCACAATGTGAAGATCTCCTGCGACCTGAACTACCGGGGCAAGCTGTGGACCCGGGAGCAGGCCCGGGCGGCCATGACCGATCTGTGCCAGTACGTGGACGTGTGCATCTCCAACGAGGAGGACGCCAAGGACGTGTTCGGCATTGAGGCGGAGAACACCGACATCTACGGCGGCGAGCTCAACCACGAGGGCTACAA
>JAETOJ010000074.1 GCA_021768085.1 Bacillota bacterium | reverse complement strand
CCGTCCTCAATGCGGGCGATGCGGAAATGGACGCCGCCCAGCCGGGTGCCGTCCGAGCTGGTCTTGATAAGGCGCAGGGCGGGCTTGGGGGTGTTGGTAAACACAAAGTTGGCGTTCTCGTCCGGGTTCACCTGCACCACCCGCACAGCGTCGTCCACCAGGTAGCCCTCCGGGGCCTCCAGCTCCCGGACTTCATACGCACCGGGGGTCAGCTTGGACAGGTCGATCTCGCCGTTAATATCGGTGGTGAACTCCTGCCGGTAGCTCCCGCCCACCAGCTTGAACTCAAAGCGGACGTTGGGCAGGGATTTCATTGTTACACTATCGACCTTCACCAAATGGATACCCGGTTTCAGGGAATTGAAAAAGACCAGCTCCCGCGTCTGTGTGTCCCCGGCTTTCAATTCGATCTGCTGGGGGGTGCTGTTCACCACATGGGCGTCGTCCGTGGCTACCTCTTTCACAAGGTAGGTGCCGGGTTCCAGGTCATACAAAAAAATCTCGCCGCTGGCGTTGGTGGTGTACTCCCCAAACAGGTCGCCGTCGTGCCAGACCTCAAAGGTCACGTCAGGCATGGGGGAATTGCTGGTCAGGTCATACTTCAAAATGCGGAGGGCGGGCCGCGCCCGGTTGGTGACGGTCAACACGGGGTCATCCTCGGTGGCCGGGTCGTAGGGGTCGATGTGGATGCCGTGGGGCGTCTTGTCCAGCACATACCCGGCAGGGGCGGCGGTTTCCACGATCTCAATATAGGCTTCCTTGCGGATGCCGGTCACGCGGGCCTCGCCGTTGTCGTTGGTGGTGACAGAGGTAATGAGCTTGCCGTCCGCGAACACATCAAAGGTAGCGTTGGGGAGGGAAACGCCGGTCTGCTCGTCCACCTTAATGATGGTCAGGCTGATGTCCCGCACGTTCTCCCAAACAATGGTCACGTCCTTGGTGCCGTCCCACTCCACTGTTTCCACACGGGTGGACTTCACATAGCCATCCGGGGGCGTCTGCTCCGTGATGCGGTAGGAGCCGTAGGGCAGCTCGTCGCCCTCAAAGGAGATGGTGCCGTCAAAGCCGGTGATACCGGTGGTCATATAGCTGCCGTCGATCTGCTCAAAGCGGAACACCGCTCCCTGCAAGCTGCCCCTGTTCTGCGCGTCCACCTTCTTGATGGTAAAGCCATGTTCCACATCATCGGTGACGGTCAGGTACTCGGTGCGGCCAGGGGTCAGGGTGACATTTATGGGGGCCACGATCTGATAGCCCTCCGGAGCGGCGGTTTCCGTCAAGGTAAATTTTTCATCAGCGGGCAGGTCACGCCACACGATCTGTCCGTTTCGGTCGGTGGTGCCGGTGACAGTGGTGCCCTTGTCGCCGGTCAAGGTGAACTCGGCCCCCTCCAGGGGAGCGCCGCCCGCACCGGCCTTGATAACTTGCAGACTGGCGGTGTCAGGTTCTTCCGTGCCGCTCCACTTAAAGGGAATTTGAGCGTCCAGGGTGGTGTAGCCGGGGTCGGAGATGATATAGGACTGCTCCGACGCGGCGGGATTGTAGGCCAGATACAAATTAAACTGTGCCACACCGCCCGTGGCCTTGATGGTAAAGTTGCCCTCGGTGGCAGCGGTATCCACGGGGATGCACACCTTAAACGCGCCGTAATACTCGCCGCCGTTGGAATTAAGGTTGGTGCTGCGCTCTTTGCTGGTGTCCACCTTGTAGCAGGTGGCCCCGTTCTCTTGCGTAGATTCCAGTGGGGAGTTGTTCTCGGACACAAAGATGGTGCCCTGGGGTGCGTCGGTGGAGTACACCTTGGTTTTGTAGTCGTCGATCCAGGTAGAGGTGGCGGAGGCCACATACATCACGCGGGTGTAATACTCCTTGCCGTTGATGCGCTCCTTTTTGATACCGTCCTCGTTGTCCTCGGCAGCGCCCTCCAAACCGTACTCGTTGAGGACTTCCACGCCGCGCACGTCCTTATCTTCTTCAGCACGGAGGGACAGGCCGGTGTAGAGGTATTTCGTCCAGCCGTTGGCAAGGCGCAAAATAGCCTTTACACTGTCAAAAATGCGTATCTGCTGGGCGTCCGAGGTGGGCGCTTTCAGGGTGTCCCGGCCAGCGGAAAACGCTGTGTCGGGGACAGCAAGCTGACCGCAGGTAGCCCAAACCGCCAACTGCGTGGCGTATTTGTACTCGTCCTCGGTCAGACTGGCGATACCCCGCACATCACCGGCGTGGAGTTCCTTAAACTGCGCCAATGTGCGGTTGGGGTAGCCGTTGGCAAAGGCCCCCATCGTCTTGGGTTCCCGGTTGTAGGGCTGGACGGTCAGGGCCTTGGAGGGGGATACCCCTCGTAACCCGTGATTGACGCAGTAGGCGGTGCCAGTCAGCCCGTTGTTACTGGTATACTTCCAATAGCCGCCGCCGATAGAACTGCCCTTGGTGGTGCCCAGGTACTTGCCATACCCGGCCTGCTGGATGGTGACGGTGCCGCTGCTTTCCAGGGACGCGGCGCTGGCGGGGACGGCGAGGATGCCGAACAGCGTAGCTACCACCAGCAGCATGGACAGCAGGCGGTTGAAATGCTTGTGTTT
>JAETOJ010000073.1 GCA_021768085.1 Bacillota bacterium | reverse complement strand
AAGCTGGACTTCGCCTGCCGGGCCGGGCTGGTGGACGAGCACCGCCAGTTCACCGATGAGCAGCTGGCGGAGGTTTACCGCTGCGTCAGTGAGACGCTGGACAGCGAGTACCCCATAACCACAGAACGCCACAAACTCCTGACCGGGATCTCGGAGCAGATCCAGCGCAGCGTAGACGACCTGGACGAGCTGGTGGGGCAGTCCAACCAGCGGGAGCTGGAGGAGGCGGAGCAGCATGAAGGGGCCCCCGCGAAAGCGTCCTCCAGCTTTCGTGGGGAGAGGAGGGGCAAGGAAGCGCAGTGTGGAATACCCGAAGGGTGTTCCACATGGAGCGGACTTTGCCCCGACGACGCTGGGCCGGAAATGGGGTTGTCGCCGTGAGGGTTCGATACAAACATAACCGAGAGCCGCAGTTCTACGAGTCCATGTGCCTCACCACCACGCTCCATGAGCCGCCCCCCGCTGTCACCGGGCCGCAGAGCCATTGCGCGGGCTGTCCCTATCCCGGGCATGGCTTTGTGTGCTGCGGCGGCGAGACGTGCCTGCGCGCCGAGATGGCAAAGATCATGGAGCGGAACAGAGGCGCCCTATGAAGATCGGCCTCATCGATGTGGACAGCCGGCACTTTCCGAATCTGGCGCTGATGCGGCTGCCCGCGTGGCATAAGGCCCAAGGAGATGCCGTGGAGTGGTGGAACGGCTTCACCCACTACGTCCGGGTGTACTTATCGAAGGTGTTCACCTTCACGCCGGATCACGACACCGTAATCGACGCGGACGAGATCGTTACCCCCGTCCCCGGCGAAACCATGAGACTCGCCGATATCGACCGGCGCCCGGGAGAGCTGGAGCGGGAGTTCAAGACGCTGTTCCAGACCTCCAAGGAGTACGGCGGATACCTGGGCCACGCCGGCGCCTTCCAGCGGATCACGGAGGAGATGGGGACGCTGAAGGAGAAAAAAGCCTTTATCTTGGCCCAGCAGGAGGGCAACTCCGCCGCCAGCCGGCGCATCCGGGACGCGGTGGACATCCTGAACGCGGGCGATCCCCAGTTCACGGAGTGGAACGAGAGCGATATCCGCCAGCTGGTGGACACGGTGGTGGTGCTGTCGGCGGACAGGCTCCGGGTCTGCCTGCGGGGCGGGATGAAGATTGAGCAAACGATAGGAGGAAACGAAATATGATCTTTGCCACAGGAGACTGCCACGGCGATTTCCAGCGGTTCGGCTCCAAGCACTTTCCCCAACAGAAAGGTATGGGCCGGGATGACTATATGATCATTCTGGGTGACTTCGGCGGGGTATGGAACGGCTCCTCAGAGGAGCGGAAGCGGCTGGACTGGCTGAATGAAAAGCCTTTTACCACCCTGTTCGTCAGCGGAAACCACGAAAACTACTGGATGCTCCGGGAACTCCCCGTGGAGGACTGGCACGGCGGCAGGGTGCAGCGCGTCCGGCCCAACATTCTGCACCTTATGCGGGGGCAGCTCTATGACATTGAGGGGCGCACCTTCTTTTCCATGGGCGGGGCCACCTCCCACGATGTGGAGGACGGCATCCTCGATCAGGATGCCCCGGACTTCCGGACGCGGTACCTCCACCTGCTCCTTGAGGGGCGGCGCAGGTTCCGGATCATCGGCAAGTCCTGGTGGCCGGAGGAGCTGCCCTCCGACGAGGAGTACACCGCCGCGCCGGACGCCTTAGAACGGGCGGGCTGGAAGGCGGACTACGTGCTGACCCACTGCGCGCCCACCAGCATCGCCCGGCAGATGAACCGGCACTACCAGCCGGACAAGCTCACGGATTTTCTGGAGACTGTGGAGCAGCGGCTGGAGTTCGGCTGCTGGCTGTTTGGGCACTACCACGCCAACCGGGAAATCGACAAGAAGCACATTCTGCTGTATGAGGATATCGTACAGCTAACCGAATAGGCCGGCAGGGAAAAGCGCGGGATTGGGTTCCCGCGTTTTTCTCTGCCGGTCTCAAAAATCAGGCGCATGGCGCCGGAAAGGAGAAGTCTATGAACGTCAGGAAGCCCACCGATTACAGCACCCTGTTCGTGGCGCTGAATACACTGATGGCAGCGGAGTTGCCCCAGATGGAACTGTACCGCGAGATTGGCCGCCTGGTCTGTGGCAGGTCGGAGAAGGGCGCGGCGGTGGCGGCTGCGGAATATCTGCACAGCGCCTGTCCCGACAGTTCCGGCTTCTCCCCCCGGAACCTGCGGAGGATGCGGGATTTTTACCGTGTCTACGCCACGGCCCCGGAGGTGCTGCACGAGGCCATGTCCATCGGCTGGACGCAGAACGCGGTCATCCTGGAGGCGGAGCTGACGCTCCAGGGCAAGCTGTGGTACATCCGGGCGGTACGCCGGTTCGGGTGGAGCAAAGTAACGCTGGCGGAGAAGATTGCGTCCGCCGCCCATCTGGAGATAGCTCTCGACTTGGAAGCGGAAGTGTGCTATACTGAGAAAAACAGTACCACGGAGTGTGTAAATGATGACAAGGATCCTCTTTGTGTGCCATGGGAATATCTGCCGGAGCCCCATGGCCGAATTCGTGATGAAGGACTTGGTGCGGCAGGCCGGACTGGAAGCCCAATTCCACATCGAGTCCGCCGCCACCAGTACGGAGGAGATCGGCAACCCGGTCTATCCCCCGGCCCGGCGCAAGCTGGCCGA
>JAETOJ010000072.1 GCA_021768085.1 Bacillota bacterium | reverse complement strand
GACTGCCCGGGAACGACTTCCTTATAGCCGCTCTTATGGACGGATACATTGGTGAAAACGCTGGTGTCGCGCACCTCGATCTGCACAATCTGGCCCTCATGCTCCAGATAGACAGTGACCGCCTCGTTGTTGATGGCGTAATAGGGCGGCGCTGTGACCTCTTTCACGGTGTATCGCTCCAGCGGCAGCAGCTTAGAGGCTGCCAGACCGTTCTTATCGCTCTTGACCGTATCCACCAGGCGGTTGGCCTTGTCATAGATCTCAAATACAGCGCCCTCCAGCGGCGTGCCGGCGGGGAACCCGTTGATGGGGTTATCGTCAGCGGACTTCTTCCAAATCTGGATCTGACCCATGATTGGCGTGTTCTTCCATGTGATTTCCGTGGTCTCGCCGGGCTTGATGTAGAAGGTCTTGAGCTGGGTATCTGCAATGTAGCCCTTATTCTCCATCTCGCGCACATAGATTTTGCCGGAGAAATCCAGGCTGTCCAGGTAAATGTAGCCGTTTTGGTCAGTCGTCACCTGGTCGATGGGTTTCTGGCTGCTGTCATAGATCAGGAAGCTGACGCCATAGATGCCCTTGCCAGTGACGCTGTCGATCTTATGGATCACAAGCCCGGAAAACGCTTTATTCGTTACTGTAAGGGTGGTAGTCGCATTGTCCTTAACAGTGAAATAATGGGGGGTGCTGTCGATCTTGAAACCTTCCGCTGCCTCAATTTCCACCGCGTAGTAGTCCCCGGCATCCAGGGAGACATGGACCCGGCCGTTCTTATCGGTGGTCACCGTATCCACCAGCCCGCCGTCCATGCGGCGGAGCTCAAAAGTAGTGTTGGGGATACGCTGACTCTTGTTGCTCTCGGAGACTTTAATCAGCTCCAAACCACCCACAGGGGCGTTGTAGAATTTAAGCGTCTGGGCGTCCCCCACCTTAATCTGGATGGACTTGGGGGTGGAATCCAAAACGTAGCCATCCAAGCCCCGGATCTCCTTTGCGATGATGGTCACGCCTGGTTCCAGGCCCTCGATTACGATCCGGCCATTTTCGTCCGTCACATACTCGCCGTTGTTGGGCCCCAGCACTTTACCGTTGGACTCAGTGACCAGGAAGGCCACCCCCTTCAGAGGCGTGGTGGTGCCGGTAATGTACTTTTCGATGATCAGCCGGGTCTTGGGATCATTCTCAAAAGTGAGATCGTTGCCGCCGTTGGTGCCGCCACCAGGATTGGTGGTGCCGTCTACGGTCCCGCTGCTCACAGTATTTGACCCGTTTTTGACGATGATGGTCTGAGGTGTACTGTTGAGAACGTAGCCGCTGGGGACTTTCGTCTCAACCACGACCACAGTGCTGCCAGGAACGAGGCCCGTCACAACGACAGTCCCATCTTTGCCGGTGGTATAGCGGCCCAGCACTGTGCCGTTACCGTCCTTTACCGTGAACTCGGTGCCGGGGATGGGCTTGCCGGTGACGGAGTCCAGCTTGGTCAGCGTCAGGCTGCACAGGGGTTCATTCAGGAAGGTCAGGGTCTGCGTGTCCAGAGGATTCACCGTGACGGTCTGGGTCTGGGTACTCTGGTCGATGACGTAGCCGGGGGCGGGCTTGACCTCCTTGGCCACCACAGTGCCGGTGATGCCACTGATGCGGATCTCACCCTTGTCATCGGTGGTGTAGAGACCGTTGCTGCTCAGATGGCCGTTGTCATTGTCCACATACCCGCCGTTGGCGTAGGTGAGCTGGAACTGCGCGCCCGCGATGAGAGCACCAGTCACGCTGTCTTTCTTTTGGATGACCAGGGTCCCGGCCCGCTTGTTCCAAAACGTGAGCTGCTGCACTTCGCCGCCCTTGATGAGAATGTCCTGGGGCGTCCCATCCAGCACGAAGCCATCGACCGTCTTGATCTCCCGTACCTTCACGGTGGTGCCGGGTTCGATGCCCTCCAGCACGATCTCTCCCGCTTTGTCAGTGTAATACACGCCATCATCAGGACCGATAGCGCCGCCATTGCCGTCCACAACCTTAAAGGCCACACCGGACAGCGGCTCGTTCTCAGTTCCCTCGATAAACTTGCGAATGATCAGCGTAGTGCCGGGTTCATCGTCAAAAATCAGGCTGTTGGCCACGCCGGTGCGTACCACGATGCTCTTGGGCGTTTCATCGAGGATGTAGCCCTTGGGGGCTTTTTTCTCAGAGACGACCACGGTGGAATTGGGGGCCAGCCCGGTGACGGTGACGGTACCATCCGTGCCGGTGGTGTAGAGGCCGTTGTTGGGGCCGATCACATGACCGGAGCTGTCCCGTACCATAAACTCAGCACCCTTCAGGGGCTTCTTGGTCACAGCATCCCGCTTCAGGATCGTCAGAGTGCAGAGCGGGTCATCATAAAACCGGATGGTCTGGGTGTCCCCGGCGTTGACCACCACGGTCTGGGGGGTGGGGTCCTTGCGGTAATTGTCCGGCGCTTTTTCCTCAGACACAACATAGGTGCCGGGGAGCAGTTTGGACAGGACGATCTGCCCATTGATATCGGTGGTGTAGAGGCCGTTGGAGGAGGTGAGGCCCTCGTTGTCCGGGGTCAGTTCCCCGTTGGCGGTCATCACCTTAAACTGTGCGCCGGAGAGGGGCTGCTTGGTCACGCTGTCGTATTTCTCAATGATCAGGCCGCCCTTGCGGGTATTTTTGATGATGACAGTCTGCGTGTC
>JAETOJ010000027.1 GCA_021768085.1 Bacillota bacterium | reverse complement strand
GGCGGCCCTGCCCGACGATCTGGCGGCAAATATGGCGGCCATCCTGGCCGCGGCAGGAGGTAGTGCTGGTGCTGTGTAACTGGGAGGGACACCTGATCCGCTGGCTGTGCGGCGGGATGCTGTACGGGTTGTTGGAGACGTTCTGGCGGGGGCATACCCACTGGACGATGATGGTGCTGGCGGCGGCGCTGTGCGTGCCGCTGGATCTGGCCAACGAGCATATGCCCTGGGCGTTGCCCCTGCCCGTGCAAGCCGTCCTGGGCGGGCTGGCCATTACCGCCGGAGAGCTGCTGGCGGGATTGGTGCTCAATGTCTGGCTGGGGTTGGGCGTCTGGGACTACTCCGGACAGTGGGGCAATCTCTGGGGGCAGATCTGCCCGCTGTACGCGGGGCTGTGGTGCCTGCTGGCGGGGCCGGTGATTGTGGGCTTCGACTGGCTGGACTACCGGCTGTGCGGCGGGGAGAGGCCGAAGTATACACTTTTGTGACAAGGAGGAGCGACAATGGAACAGGTAAACAAACTCAAAGCAGCGGTGGCCGCGCTGCTGGGCTTGCTCACCGGACTGTGGGGCTGGATGGGCTGGCTGGTGGTTGGGTGGGTCACTGTGATGGCCCTGGACTACCTCACCGGATCCCTGGCGGCTGCCAAGGCGGGCCAGTGGTCGAGCACCAGGGCCCGGGACGGCATCTGGCACAAGTGCGGGATGATCGTGGTGGTGCTGGTGGCGGCGGGCACGGATCTGCTGCTGGCCACGGTGCTGGCCAACCTGCCGCTGGTGGCGCTGCCGGTGGAGTACACAGGGCTGGTGTGCCCGGTGGTGCTGGTGTGGTACATTGTGACGGAGCTGGGCAGCATGGTGGAGAATGCCGCGGTGATGGGCGCCCCGGTGCCCCAATGGTTGAAAAAGCTGCTGGCCCTGGGCAAGGACGCGGTGGACGCGGCGGGGGACAAGCTGGGCGGGGAGGAGGACGCATGAAGCTGCTGAAGTGCCTGCTCACCGCCAACCGCTGCTATAAGGTGGGGCGCACCATCAAGCCCAAGGGTGTCATGGTGCACTCCACTGCGGCCAACAATCCCCTATTGAGGCGGTATGTCCAGCCTGTAGCCTCCACCCCGGGGAGGGCGGAGCTGCTGGCCCAGCTGGGCGTCAACAAAAACGCCAATGACTGGAACCGGGAGGGGCAGTGGGTTAAGGGCAAATGGGTGCCGCTCCAAGCCTGCGTCCACGGCTTCATAGGGAAGCTGGCGGACGGTTCTATCGCCACAGCCCAGACCCTGCCCTGGAACTGGAGGGGCTGGCACGCCGGGGACGGCTCCAGCGGGCGCAGCGCCAACGACACCCACATCTCCTTCGAGATCTGCGAGGATGGGCTGACCGACCCGGTCTACTTCGGCAAGGTGTACCGGGAGGCGGTGGAACTGACTGCCATGCTGTGCAAGGAATACGGCCTTGACCCGCTGGCGGACGGGGTGGTGATCTGCCACCAGGAGGGCTGCCGCCGGGGCATCGCCTCCAACCACGGGGACGTGCTGCACTGGTTTCCCCGCCACGGCAAGAGCATGGATGACTTCCGCCATGACGTGGCGGCGGAGCTGGGCCGGAAACCGGAGCCGGTGGCCCTGGAACCTGCCGCGGGCTGCGACAAGGCCAAGGCCGGGACGTATACGGTGACGGCGGAGGGCTGGCTGAACGTCCGGGCGGGCGCGGGTATGGACAAGCCGGTGCTGGGCAGGCTGTTCCCTGGGGCCCAGGCGGTGTGCTATGGGTACTGCACCGGGGACTGGCTGCTGGTGGCCTCCGGGACGATCACGGGGTACGTCAGCGCCGCCTACCTGCGGGCCGAGACCGTCCCGGCGGTGGACGGCAGCAACGACAGAAACGACAAGGAGGACGATGACATGGTGTACTATGCGCGGCTGGGCGATGTGGCGGACAGCTACAAGCCCACCATCCGGAAGCTGATGGAGCGGGGGGCGCTGGTGGGGCGCAGTGACCCGGATCCCGACAGTCTGGAGGATAATGTGCTCAACATCTCGGAGGAGTATTGCCGGGTGATGACGACGCTGGATAAGCTGGGCGTGCTGAACTAACGCTCCGCCAGCCGAAAGAAGGTGAGTCCAATGCAGCACTAAGGCCCCGTCTGGGGATACATCAAACCAAAATACATAAGGAGGATAACTATGGTAATCAACAAAGAATACGCCAGCAAGGGCGTTGCGGGCGCCGGTCTGGGTACGGGTATTGCCGGTCTGTCTCTGGGGGTCATCAACGCGATGGGCGGTCTGGCCGGTCTGGGCGGTCTGTTTAACAACAACCGCAACTCCGGGTGCAACAATGATATGGTGTCAGCCATGGTGATGGCGGACTACCTGCGGAGCCGCGGCGCCGTGCCCTGCGGCAGCGACTGCGACCCCGTTACCCAGCGGGAGATGCACCTGGTGCAGGAGATCGCTGCCAAGGACTCCCAGATCGCACTGCGGGACGCCAACACCTACGGCGATCAGAAGGCGCTGGAGATGTACAAGTATGTCGATGGGCGTTTCCGCGCCATTGAGGCCCAGCTGGGCCAGCAGGCCGTCAACAATCAGGCCACCAAGGACAGTTTCCAGCTGCTCCAGGAGCGTCTGGACTGCTGCTGCGAGAAACAGGCCGCCGCGCTGGAGTGCGAGCGCCGCGAGCGCAAGTGCGCCGACGACACCATCGTCAACTACGTCAACCAGACGTTCTACCCCATCCAGGTCGCCTCTGTGACTACCGGCACCACCACCCGTACCCAGCCCACCTATAACCCGCTGCCCGCCCAGTGCTGCGACTGCGGGCGCTGAGATTTGTGCCCAATTCGGGCACAAGTGATTTCCCGCCCGGGGAGGGAGGCCGTCTCCCTCCCCGGAGACTTTAGGAGGCAGACATGGTAACCATCAAACAAATTGAGGCCGGCGCCGTCAAGTACATTGACGCGGAGCTGGCGCCCCAGATCCCGGTCAATGTGCCCAATGGGCAGATGAAGAAGGTGGCCTTCCTCTCCGGCGCGGCCTACGCCGTCCATAAGAACGTCCAGCAGTACGCGGCCCACCCCGTGCTGGCCCAGATGGGCGCGATGGACGAGGACGGCAACCTGGATCTGGACGGGCTCCTGGCGGCGGTCAAGCAGACCGTTCCGGACACCGGGGTGAAGATTGACGTGCCCATTCTGGGCTCGCTGACCTTCTTCGCGGAGGACTTCGAGCGCCTGGCCGAGTACATCAAGGAGGCGTGACATGATGCAGGTAAAGCACAACAAGCACGAGCTGCTGGAGATGATCGAGCAGGAGGGCAGCCAGCCGCTGACCATGGAGAGCATCCGCAACCTGGACACCCTGGGCGGCGCGTATTACGCGCTGTGCCGTATCCACCCGGACGAGGCCGAGGAGGAGCCCTGGGAGCGCAAGGAGCATATGGGCTATGCGGAGCACACGTCCAACGCCGGCCACATGGAGCCGGCCAAGCCCGCGGCGCACCCGTAGGCGGAGGAAAAAGCAAGGCCGGGGAGAGATCCCCGGCCTTGCTTTAGCCCCATATATTCAGGGTTGGCAGAAATTTTTCCACCACCTTTTCCACCACCAATACCGCCGAATACGGCCAAAAACTGCCACACGGCCGAGCGGAGCACGGCATGAAGAAACCCCTGCAAGCCGCTGATACCAACGGTTTGCAGGGGTTTCTGGGTGGCAGCGGATGAAGGATTCGAACCCTCACAAACAGAGTCAGAGTCTGGTGTGCTACCATTACACTAATCCGCTATTTCAAAACTTTACAATCACAAGAACGAATGCTATTATACCAGAACATCCGGCTTTGTCAAGCGTTTTTTCACCAAAATCTGAAAAGTTTTCAAGTTGCTGCCGGAAGGGCTGGAACGGGGCCACTGGCGCCCTCCGGGAGAAGGAAAAAATCCCTGGAAAATCCCGCATTGCCCTTGACTTTGCGGCGATTGTGTGGTATAGTATCGCGTTGTAAAGCTCAGTAGCTTTACACTCAGGACTGCGGAGGTGGGCCCATGAAGAATCAGGCGTACCGTATGGCCATGCTGTTCGATTTCTACGGCGACTTGCTCACCGAGCGCCAGCGGGAATTTTACGATCTCTATTATAATGAGGATCTGTCCCTGTCCGAGATTGCGGAGAACTACGGTATCTCCCGCCAGGGCGTCCGGGACGTGATCGTCCGGGCGGAGGCCGCCATGTCCGAGATCGAGGAGAAAACCCACATCATCCGCCGGTTTCACCAGTCCCAGGCGGCCATCGCCGCCATCGATCAGGCCGCCGACCAGATCCTCCAGGCCGTGGATACCCGGAGCTACAATGACGCCATGCTGGACGGACTGGCCCGCACCATTAAGGAAAACGCGGCCAAGCTGAATCAGGAGTAACCTTATGGCATTTGAGAGCTTAACTGAAAAGCTGTCCGCCACCTTCAAGCACCTGCGGGGCAAGGGTCGTCTGTCCGAGGCCGACGTGAAGGAGGCCATGAAGGAGATCAAAATGGCCCTTCTGGAGGCGGACGTGAACTTCAAGGTGGTGAAGGGCTTCGTCTCCTCCGTGACGGAGCGGGCGGTAGGGCAAGACGTGATGGAGTCCCTCACCCCCGCCCAGATGATCGTCAAGATCGTCAACGAGGAGCTCACCGCCCTCATGGGGGGCGGCGACAGCAAGCTGGCCATCGCCTCCGCGCCTCCCACCGTGGTGATGCTGGTGGGCCTCCAGGGCGCGGGCAAGACCACCAACGGCGCCAAGCTGGCCGGCCTGATGAAGAAGCAGGGCAAGCGGCCCCTGCTGTGCGCCTGCGACGTGTACCGCCCCGCCGCCATCAAGCAGTTGGAGGTGGTGGGCGAGCAGTTGGATATCCCGGTGTTCCAGATGGGGCAGATCGACCCGGTGGATATCGCCAAGGCCGCCGTGGAGCACGCCAGAAAGCACGGCAACGACATGGTGTTCCTGGACACCGCCGGCCGGCTCCATGTGGACGAGGCGCTGATGGATGAGCTGCGGCGCATTAAAGAGGCGGTGAACCCCACCGAGATCCTGCTGGTGGTGGACGCCATGATCGGCCAGGACGCGGTCACCGCCGCCAAGGCCTTTGACGAGGCGCTGGACATCGACGGCGTGATGCTCACCAAGCTGGACGGCGACGCCCGGGGCGGCGCGGCCTTGTCCATCCGGGCGGTGACGGGCAAGCCCATCAAGTTCGCCGGCATCGGCGAGAAGCTGGACGCGGTGGAGGTGTTTCACCCCGACCGCATGGCCAGCCGGATCCTGGGCATGGGCGATGTACTCTCCCTCATCGAGAAGGCGGAGCAAAACCTGGACGCCAAGAAGGCCGCCGAGCAGCTGGAGCGGCTGCGGAAAAACAAGTTCACCTTGTCCGACTTCTACGATCAGCTCCTCCAGCTCAAGAGCATGGGCAACCTGGAGGATATCGCCGGGATGATCCCCGGCATGGGGGGCAAAAAGCTGGATCTGTCCGCCGACGAGGGCAACCTGAAGCGCGTCGAGGCCATCATCCAGTCCATGACCCCCTATGAGCGGGAAAATCCCTCCGTGCTCAACTCCAGCCGGAAAAAGCGCATTGCCGCCGGCTCGGGCACCCAGGTGGTGGACGTGAACCGGCTGCTCAAGCAGTTCGATCTGGTGCAGCAGCTCACCCGGCAATTTTCCAACCCCAAGAAGGCCAAGGGCCTGTTCGGGCGGTTCAAGGGCATGGGATTGCCCTTCTGACAAGGAGGCGGCTTTATGGAGTGTTCCAAGTGTGGAGCGAACATGACCGCCGCCCAGCTTTGTACCGGCGGAATCGGCACGCCGCCCTACCTGATGCGCAAACGCCCGGGGATTTTTGAATCGGAACACCGGTGCGGCGTGGACTGCTTTGTGTGCCTTGCGTGCGGGAATGTGGAGCTCCGCGCACAGGATGTGCAAAAGCTCCTGCTGGATTAAAAATCCGTTGGTTTACGTCTCTTTCGGGACTTTTACCATAAATGAACAAACAGCTTTGGAGGTGAAGATACAATGGTTAAGATTCGTCTGCGCCGCATGGGCGCCAAGAAGGCCCCCTTCTACCGCGTGGTGGTGGCCGACTCCCGCTATCCCCGGGACGGCCGCTTCATCGAGGAGATCGGTACCTACGACCCCCGGCAGAACCCCGCCGCCGTCAACATCGACGTGGAGCGCGCCCAGGCCTGGATCCGCACCGGCGCCCAGCCCACCGACACCGTGCGCGACCTGCTGAAGAAGGCCGGGCTGTAATCGGGATTTGGAGGACACATGAAGGAATTGCTCACTTATATCGCCCGCAGCCTGGTGGACGA
This sequence comes from Bacillota bacterium, assembly GCA_021768085.1. GTDB lineage: Bacteria > Bacillota > Clostridia > Oscillospirales > Oscillospiraceae > Enterenecus. The sequence continues at coordinate 27,134 of JAETOJ010000027.1, read as the reverse complement.
TCCCGACGCGGTGTCCGTCTCCCAGTCCGAGACCCCCGCCGAGACGGTGCTGGAGCTCCGGGTCGCCCCCGGCGATATGGGCAAGGTGATCGGCCGCCAGGGCCGCATCGCCAAGGAGATCCGGGCGCTGATGCGCTCGGTGGCCCAGCGCCAGGGCAAAAAGATTTCGGTTGACATCGTTGACTGAACACGAGGAACAGGCGGGGCAAGCCCCGCCTGTTTTTTTACCAAAGGATCCCGTCAGGGAGGAGAGAACCCATGAAGGAATTTTTAGACTGCGGCCAGATCGTCAACACCCACGGCATCCATGGGGAGGTGCGTATCGTCCCCTGGGCGGACAGCCCGGATTTTCTGCGGGGCTTCGGCACGCTCTACGTGGATGCCGCGCCCTGGAAGGTGATCTCTGCCCGTGTCCACAAGGGTAGCGTCATCGCCAAGCTGGACGGGGTAGACACGGTGGAGGAGGCTATGCGTCTCAAGGGGAAAACCGTCCAAATCCGCCGCGCCGACGCCAAACTGCCGGAGGGGGCCTTCTTCCTGGCGGACATCATCGGCCTGGACGTGGTGGATGAGGTGGGGCGGAGGCTGGGCACGCTGAAGGAGGTGCTCTCCCCCTCTCGCCAGCAGGTGTACGTGGTGTCGGGGGAGCGGGAGATTCTCATACCCGCCGTGCCCGAGTTCATCTTGGAGACCAATATCGAGGGCGGCTACCTCAAGGTGCGCCTCATCGAAGGAATGTAGGAGGTACGCCCCATGTACCGCATTGACATCATCACATTGTTCCCCGACACCGTGGGGGACGTGCTGTCCGAGTCCATCCTGGGCCGGGCCCAGGAGCGGGACTATTTGCGCATCGAGGCCCACCAGCTCCGGGACTACACGGTGAACAAACAGAAGCAGGTGGACGACTATCCCTACGGCGGGGGACACGGGGCGGTCTTGCAAGCCGATCCCCTGTACCGCTGCTGGGAGCACCTGTGCCGGCAGGCAGAGGGGAAGCCCCGCACCATTTACCTCTCCCCCTGCGGCAAGACCTTCACCCAGGCGGACGCCCGGCGGCTGGCCTGGGAAGAGGAGCACCTGATCCTGGTGTGCGGCCACTACGAGGGCATCGACCAGCGGTTTATCGACGAGTGCGTGGATGAGGAGATCTCCATCGGCGATTTTGTGCTCACCGGGGGGGAGATTGCCGCCATGGCGGTGGCGGACGCGGTAAGCCGGCTGGTGCCGGGGGTGCTGTCCGATCCTGCCTGCTTTGAGAACGAGAGCCACTGGAACGGTCTGCTGGAGTACCCTCAGTACTCCCGCCCCGAGGTGTGGCACGGCAGGGCCGTCCCCCCGGAGCTGCTCACCGGCGACCACGCCAAGGTGGAGCGGTGGCGACGGAAGCAGTCCCTGCTGCGCACCCGGCAGCGGCGGCCCGATCTGTACGAAAGGCTGGATCTGTCCTCCAGGGAGGATCAGAAGCTGCTGGCGGAGCTGGAGCGCGAGCTGTCCCGGCCCATCCTTCCCCGGCCGGTAGAGTGCCGACCGGCGGCGGAGGGAGACGTCCCCACCATTGTGGAGATCATCGCCCAGGCCCGGGCCTGGATGGATGCCAACGGCATCGACCAATGGACGGAGGAGTACCCCGCGGCGGCAGACTACCGAAACGATATGGCCCAGGGGGAGTGCTATGTGCTCACCTGCGGGGGGCAGGTGGGGGCGGTGTTCACCCTGTACGCCCGCCCGGAGGAGAGCTACGCCGCCATCACTGACGGCAAGTGGGGTGGGGGAACGGAGCCTTACGCCTCCATCCACCGCTGTGCAGTGGCGGAACAATGGCGGGGCTCCGGGCTGGCGGGGGAGATGGCTGCCGCCTGGGAGGAGCTGGCCCGAGGGATGGGCCTGAGCTGGCTGCGGATTGACACCCACAAAAAGAACAAGGCCATGCTGGGGCTGCTGCGGAAATCCGGCTTCCAGTACCGGGGAAATGTGCTGGTGGGGGCTCAGCCGCCCCATGACCCCCGGCGGGTGGCCTATGAGAAGAAGCTGAAGGGGGTGGGGCAGCGGTGAACCTCACCGATATCCGGGACATTAAGGCCCTGCTGGCCCGGCACGGCTTCCGCTTTTCCAAGTCCATGGGGCAGAACTTTCTCATTGCCGACTGGGTGCCCCGGGATATCGCCGACGCGGCGGGGCTGGACAAGGACTGCGCCGTACTGGAGATCGGCCCCGGCATCGGCCCCCTGACGGTAGAGCTGTCCCGGCGGGCGGGGAAGGTGGCGGCAGTGGAGCTGGATTGCGCCCTGCTGCCCATTTTGGCCGAGACGCTGGCGAACTGCCCCAATGTGGAGATCATCCCCGGCGACGTGATGAAGCTGAATCTGGCAGCACTGGCGGCAGAGAAGTTCCCCGGCCTGCCAGTACAGGCCTGCGCCAACTTGCCCTATAACATCACCACGCCGGTGATCACAAAGCTGCTGGAGGCGGGCTGCTTCCAGTCTGTGACAGTGATGATCCAGCGAGAGGTGGCGCGCCGGATCTGCGCCGCCCCCGGAGATGGAGACTGCGGAGCCTTCTCCCTGTTCTGCCAGTACCATGCGGACTGCGAGCTTTTATTTGAGGTGCCGCCGGACTGCTTCCTGCCCGCCCCCAAGGTGACGTCAGCGGTGGTGCGGCTCACCCCCCGGCCCATCCCCCCGGTGGAGGGCGACCGGGAGGCCATCTTCGCCGTAGTTCGGGCCGCCTTTGCCCAGCGGCGCAAGACCCTGCTCAACGCCCTGTCCGCCGCCTACGGCAGCCGCTTCTCCAAGGATCAGCTTCGGCAGATCCTGTCGGACTGCGGCCTGCCGGAGACTGTCCGGGGGGAGCGGCTGGGGTTGGCGGAGTTTGCGGCTCTGGCCCGAGCTCTGGGCTAATCGGACCTCCGCAGCATCGCAACGCAAGATAACGCAGGAGCGGCGCTTCCGCTCCTGCCTTTCTTTTGTCTTCTCCCCTTTCTTGTTCCTGTGACTATCCCTGCCATCCACCGCCGGACGACCTTGGCCCGCGAACAAGCGGCGCTGGCACATCACCAGTGCCCTGGATTGACCTGGTCAGCGCCTGCTTGTCTCAGCGTGCAAACCTGCCTTTTCAAATTTCGCACTTGACTTGGAGTTTACTCCAACCATTATAATAGGGTTATCAGCAGCTTGGAAGGAGTGTGCGGAAGATCACCATCAAGGAAGTGAGCAGGCGGTACGGCGTCACCCAGGACGTACTGCGCTATTATGAGCGGGCTGAGATGATCCCAACTTGAGGGGGGCATGATGGTGCTGTCCGGCATGAGCACCCTGGAGCAGATGGAGGACAACCTCAGCTTTATGAAGGACTTCCGGCCCCTGGACGAGCGGGAGCAGGAGGCAGTGGCCCGGGTTCAGGAGATTTTCCGCTCCAAGAACCTGATCCCCTGCACCGCCTGCCGGTACTGCGTGGACGAGGGCTGCCCCCGGAAGATCTCCATCCCCGACCTGTTCGCCGTGATGAACACCAAGCAGCTCTACCATGACTGGAATGCAGATTATTATTACAATGAAGTGCACACCAAACAGGGCGGCAAGGCCAGCGACTGCATCAAGTGCGGCAAGTGCGAGCGGGCCTGTCCCCAACACCTGCCCATCCGCGAGTTGCTGGTGCAGGTGGCTAAGGAGTTTGAAAAGAACTGATGCCTGACAGGTTTTACCGATATGTTAACAAGATCATCCTTGCAATCTTAGGCATACTGATGCTATAATGGTAAAAATTTTCTGATTGCCGCGCTGCCTGGAACCATTCGGCACAACCCGCGTGTTCAGAAAGCATACCTGGAGGTGACACATCCGGAGCGCAGCCGCTTGTAGGGGCTGTAAGACAGTAAGCCGCTTCAGGCTGCCCCGGAGCAGCTCCGGGCCGTAAAGCCGCAAGATTAATCCGAACCGCTGGGGGGCGCGATGTTGGATATGAACAAGAAATACAAAATCCTCATTGTCGATGATTCGAGATTCAACCGTTTGGTGATGACCAGTATGCTGGCCAAGGATTACCTGCTGGAGGAGGCGTGCGACGGAAAAGAAGCCATACTGATCCTACAGGAGCGTGCCGAGGAATTCTCCCTGGTGCTGCTGGATATCGTCATGCCGAATATGGACGGCTTTGAGTTCCTCAAGGCCATGAAGGAGTGCGGATGGCTGGACTTTCTTCCCGTCATCATGATCTCCTCGGAATATACGCCTGAAAATATTGAAACCTCCTACCGCCTGGGGGCCAGCGAGCTGATCCAGCGCCCCTATGACGAGCGGGTTGTCTGCCACCGCATCGCCAACACCATCGCGCTGTCCAGCAAGCACCGGGAGCTGTCCAACGCCCTGGTAGATGAGGTCATCCGGGAAAACGAAAGCAGCGCCGCCATGGTTTCCATCCTCTCCCATATTGTCGAAACCCGCAACGGCGAGAGCGGCGCCCACGTTCAGAACATCCGGCACATTACCGGGCTGCTGCTGAACGAGCTGATGAAAAAAACGAACCAGTATCCCCTGTCCAAGGAGGAGATGCTCCAGATCATCACCGCCTCCTCCCTGCACGACATCGGGAAAATGTCTGTTCCCGAGGAAATTCTCAACAAGCCGGGCAAGCTGACGGACGAGGAATTCCAGATCATCAAAGGACACGCCATGGCGGGCGCCAACATGGTGGAGCCCCTGCTCCATCAGGAGAACGCGAGCCCGCTGATCCGGATGACCTATGAGATCTGCCGCTGGCATCACGAGCGGTACGACGGACGGGGCTACCCGGACGGGCTGAGGGGGGACGAGATCCCCATCGCGGCCCAAGTGGTGTCCGTGGCCGACGTGTACGACGCGCTGACCAGCGAGCGGTGCTATAAGCCGGCCCACACCCCGGATCAGGCCATGCAGATGATCCGGGAGGGCCAGTGCGGGGCCTTTCACCCCCTTCTGCTGGACTGCCTTTCCGACATCCTGGACAGGCTGAAAAATCCGTCCCGTGTCTCCAAGGATGTCATCGGGGACGGTACGGTCTCCAGTCAGCTTCTGGTTGCGGACGTTCTGGCCCATTCCCGGGAAAACGGCCTGTTTTCCTCCGACAAGATCATGCAGACCCTGACCCGGGAGCGGCTGCGGTCAAAGTTCTTTTTCAACGGGCCGTGCGCCGCGTTCTATTACAGCGTATTTCCGCCTATCCTCCACCTCAACAGGGCCGGTAGAGAGCTTTTGGGGGTGGACGAGTCCACCATCGGCCCCAATCAAGCGCTGGATTCCTATGACGGATACGACCCCCGCCTGGTGGAGCGCCTGCGGGACAAGCTCGCGACGGCCACAAGCGAGCATCCCACGGTGCAGTGTGAGCTCGCGCTGGCCCCCCAGAGCGAAGCGCCTCAGCGGTATCAGTGCGTGATGCGGACTATCTGGGACTCCACCGACGCACAGCGGTACACGGAGGTGGCGGGCCGTCTGATCCCCGTGGACGGCGTATTCAGTCGGGACACCGGCGCCGGCCAGCGGGAGGAGTTCTCCCCCGGGAACAGCGCCATGACCGGCCGGAGCGCCTGGTATCTGATCAATGCCCTCAAATTCATGGTATACAATGTCCGGCTGGTTGACCCCTCGGATCAGAGCGTTGTGGAATTGGACAGCAGCGGGACGCTTTCCAAGTGCGGCCATCACTGTTATGATCTTTGGAGGCAGACCAGTCAGTGCGACAACTGCGTCTCCGCCAAATGCTTGACCACCCAGAAGAAGTGCGCGAAAATCGTCTTTTTTTATCATGAGGTGTTCTATGTCGTCTCCCAGTACATCGAGGTGGACGGCACCCCGCTGGTGTTAGAAATGCTGACCCGGATCACGGACGACGCCCTGCTCAGCGAAAACGGGCAGCAGCTGCCCAGCCGCTCCATTGCTGATCTCAATCAAAAGCTGCTCCTGGATCCCCTCACCAACGTCTATAACCGGCGCTATTACGACATGAGGCTCAGGGAGCTGAACAACAGCTCCGCCCTGGCCATCGTCAACGTGGATCACTTCAGCCTTCTCAACGACAGATACGGGCGCACAGCCGGAGACAAAGCGCTCCTCTCCATCGCAAAGGCCATCAGCCAGGAGATCTGTAGGCCGGACGCGCTGGTGCGATACGACGGCGATGAGTTCGTAATCCTGTTCGACTCCATCTCCCCAGACGCCTTTGAGGCAAAGCTCCAGAAGATTCGCGGTGGCATCTCCGCCCTCTCCATAGACGGCATTGAGGACGGACAGCCCCTCACCGTCAGCATCGGCGGCGCCTTTGGCCCGGACATCCCGGCGGTGCTGATGCAGCGGGCGGACGAGATGCTGCGCAAGGCCAAGAAGCTGCAGAACACCGTGGAGCTATGGAGCTGATCTCCGCCCCGCAGACAATCTGAACCGGCGCGGCAAAGCAACAGCCCCGCCCAATCCGGACAGGCCGGCGGCCTGACGGTTGGGCGGGGCTGTTCGATTGGATTAGAGAAGTCCGCTCAGGCACTGGCCCGCCAGATAGAGCATCAGGGCAGTGCCCGCCGGGGCCAGGGGCGCCTTGCCGCCGGTGGCGATGCGCTCCAGCGCGGCGGAGTACAGCAGGGAGGCAATCCCGAACACCGCCGCCCCCGCCAGGCCCAGCGCCCAGACGGGAACCGTCCCCGCCACCCCGGCGCACCAGGGCAGAAGGCCGAAGGTAATCCCGCCCAGCACCGTGTTGGCCAGCAGAGCCGGCCAGGACGGCTGGGAGGGGGCGCCCAGGTAGGCGTCCAAAGTCAGGGCGATGAGGCTGAGCCCCAGGATCATCACCAGGTCGAGCTTGGGCCGGATGGCCAGCGGGGCCAGCGCCCCGACCAGCGTTAGGGCCAGACAGGCCACGCCCACCACAATGGCCAGCAGCGCGCTTTGTTTCAACGGATTGTGCTTCATGTCAGCCCTCCCATTCTGTGGCGCCGGAGGAGACGTCCGCGCCGGTGACAAAGGCAGCGGCGGCGTTCACCGCCCGGGTCACCGCCTTGCTGGTGACGGTGGCCCCGGTGAGGGCATCGATGTCCTCACCCACGGCGGCCTCCCCGGCGGTGCCCAGGAATTGCAGCAGGAAGGGGGCGTCGGTCTGAGCCCCCTGGCCCAGGCCAAAGGTTTCTCCGTGATCCCGCACCGTCACGCCGGATACCGTCCCCTCGTTGGTCACCCCCACCCACAGGGTCATGGGCCCCACGTAGCCGGCGGTCTCCACCTCCAAAACATACCCGTCCTCCGCCTTGAACACCCGGCGGATGCTCTCGTCCTCCCCGTCGTAGGGCTCCTCCGTGAAGGAGGTGGGGCGGCTGGGCAGCATATAGGACATGATCTCAGCCCGGGCCGCCTCCTCGCTGCTCCGGGCCGTCCCGCCCAGGGCGGCGGAGACGCCCAGCAGCACCGCGGCCGCCACAACAAGGGCGACAACCGGGGCGATAAACTGCTTCCCCTTCATCACGCCCCCTCCTTTCCTGTGCCAAAGCGCTTGGGCACCAGATACCGATCCAGCAGCCACGCGGCGGCGTTCATGATCAAAATCGCGTAGGTGACCCCCTCCGGGAACAGGCCCGTGTAGCGGAACACCACCGTCAGCGCGCCGCAGCCAACCCCGTACACCACCTGGGCCACGGGGCCCACGGGGGAGGTGGCATAGTCGGTGGCCATAAAGATGGCCCCCAACAGCACGCCGCCGCCCAGCAAGCTGTACGCCATCCATAGAATGGGGCTATCCCCCTTGGGGAACACCAGGGTGAGCACGGCCACCGTCCCCAGATAGGCGGCGGGAATGCGCAGGCTGATCACCCGCCGGAACACCAGCCAGCCGCAGCCAATGAGCAGGGCCAAAGCGGAGGTCTCCCCGATGCAGCCCCCGATCCGGCCCAGGAACATATCGCCCAGGGATGCATCGGGCAAGGCGGGCATCTGCATATTGTGCAGGGGGGTGGCCCCGGTGACTACATCCGCCGAGCTCAGCCCGCCCAGAGGCAGGGCCGTGCCCAGGGCCGGGAACCGGGTGAGGCAGGCGGGAAAGAGCAGCATCAGGAAAGCCCGGGCGCCCAGCGCCGGGTTAAAGGTGTTCTGCCCCAGGCCGCCGCACAGTCCCTTCACCACCACCACGGCGAACAGCCCGCCGATAGCGGCCACGTAGTAGGGCACGGAGGCGGGCAGGGTCAGGGCCAGCAGCAGCCCCGTCACCAAGGCGGAGCCGTCGGGCAGGGTGTTGTGCTGGCGCAGGACGAGCCGCAGCAGCCACTCCCCCGCCAGGGCAGACAGCACGCACACCGCCGCCACCAGCGCGGCCCGCAGGCCCTGGAACAGCAGCCCTGCCACCAACGCCGGCAGCAGAGCGATCACCACGTCCAGCATCAGCCGGGTGGTGGTGTCCTTCCCCCGGATATGGGGGGATGCGCTTACCGTCAAATTCATTTCGCACCCTCCTTCAACGCCTGCTTCCCCGCCCGGAAGCCCTTCACCAGCGGAACCTTGCCCGGGCAGGCGTAGGCGCAGCAGCCGCATTCAATGCAGTCGGTCAGATGGAGCCGCCGCAGGGCGTCCAAATCCCCGGCGTTGGAAAAGCGGTAGAGGTACAGGGGCTCCAACCCCATGGGGCACACCTCCAGGCACTTGCCACAGCGGATGCACACCGGATGCTCCCCCTCCCCGTTCTGGGCGGAGGACAGGCACACCACCGCGTTGACGGCCTTGGTGACCGGGACGGACAGATCCGCCTGGGCCACGCCCATCATGGGGCCGCCGGACAGCACCTTCCACACGTCGTCCGTCAACCCGTCGGCGGCGGCGATGACCTCCTGGAAGGGAGTGCCCACCCGCACGATCAGGTTCCGGGGGCTGTGCACCCCCTGGCCGGTGACGGTAACCACCCGCTCGATGAGGGGCGTCCCCTCGTACACCGCCCAACAGACCGCGGCGGCGGTGGCGGCGTTGAACACGGCGCAGCCCACGTCTTTAGGCAGGCCGCCGGAGGGCACCTGACGCCCGGTGACCGCCTGTATGAGCTGCTTCTCCGCCCCCTGGGGATAGCGGGTGGGCAGCACCTTCAGTTCCATGCCGGGATAGTCCTTCAGCATCCCTTTCAGCAAGGCGGCGGCCTCGGGCTTGTTGTCCTCCATGCCGATCACCACCCGCTCCGGGCTCAGCGCCCGGGCCAGCAGGGCCAGCCCCCGGAGCACGTCCCCGGGCCGGGCCCGGATCAGCGCGTCGTCCGCCGTGATATAGGGCTCGCACTCGCAGGCGTTGAGGATGAGGGTATCGGTGGCGCCGATGCCGGTCTCCGTCTTGACCCCGGTGGGGAAGGCGGCGCCGCCCATGCCCACGATCCCCGCCTCCCGGAAGGCGGACGTCAGCTCCGCGGGGGTAAGCCCCTCCGGATTGGCGCAGGGCCGCACCGTGGCGGCGGGCGTATCCAGAAAGTCGTTTTTGATGAGAATGGCGGGGCAGGCGCCGCCGCCGGGGTGGGGCCGGTCCTCAATTCCCACCACCACACCGGACACCGGCGCGTGGACGGGGACGCACAGCCCGTCGCCATCGCCGATCTTCTGGCCCATGCACACCGCATCCCCCACCGCCACCAGGGGCTTGCAGGGCGCACCGATGTGCTGGCGCAGGGGCACAACCGCCAGGGCAGGCGCCGCCAGAGCCGTGAGGGGAACGGAGGCACTCAGCTCCTTGTGCCCCTCCGGATGGACGCCGCCGAAAAACAGGGACTTCATACGCATCACCTCTTATTGTTAAAATGAATTTCTTCCGGGGCCGCTCAGGTACGCACCAGCTCCAGGAAGCCGTCGGTGTAGAGCAGGCCGCCGTCCGGAGCCACCCACATGGCCTGGGCGCCGCAGCGCTCCGCCAGGGCGGCCCCCTCCTCCTGGGACAGGAGGAACAGGGCGGTGGACAGCCCGTCCGCCAGCCCCGAGTCGGGACACACCACGGTCACCGCCCGCCACAGCCGGCCGGGGTGGAGGGTATCCGGGTCGATGATGTGGTGGTAGCGCACGCCATCCACGGTGTAGTACCGCTGGTAGTCGCCGCTGCTCACCACGGATTGGTGGTCGATGTTCAGGGTGTGGAGGTAGTCCTGCTTTTCCCCGTTCGGATCCTGCACCCCCACCACCCAGGGGGAATTTTCCTCGGGCTTGGGGCCGGTGGCCCGGACGTTGCCGCCCACGCTCACCAGCAGCCCCGTCGGGGCGGCGCGGCACACCTGCTCCACCGCCCAGCCCTTGGCCACCGCCCCCACGTCCAGCCGGGCCTGGGGATCGGTGAGGCGGACGGTGGACGCCTCCTGGTCGATCTCCAGCAGGTCAAAGCCGGTGTGCCGGGCCGCCTCCTCCAGCGCCCCGGCGTCGGGGAGGGCGGCGTGCTCCGGATCGTCCACCCCCTCTGTCCGGGCCTCATGCCACAGGGCCAGCACGCTGCCCATGGTCACGTCCACCCGGCCGCCGGTGAGCCCTTCCAGCTCCCGGCAGAACAGCAGCAGGTCGATGATCCGGCGATCCACCTCCACCGGATCCCCTCCGGCGCTGTCATTGACAGTTTTCAGATTATTGATCCCGTCGTACTCATGGTAGACGTCAAAGAGCTGGTGGTAGTCCAGCAGGCTGTCGTGAAACTCCTGGGCCGTGCGCCGAAACTCCTCCTCGGTCTCCCCGTAGCCCACGATGGTGGTCACCGTGTCAAAGAGGGTCAGGAAGCTGGCCTCATAGCGGCGCGGCTTTTGCTCGGGGCCGGCCTGCCCGGCGCATCCGCTGAGCAGCAGCGCCGCCGCCATTGCCAACGCCAGAACGCGCTGCCTCATGTCCCTTCCCTCCTTGCGGCCGGGGCAGGCCGGATGGCCTGCCCCGGAAGTGTCTGTCCGCTTACTTCGCGGCCTTCTCGATGATCGTCTGGAACTCGCCGATGCCCACGGTGGTGGTGGCGGCCAGGTCGGCGTCCGTTGCCTTACCGGACTCGTCCACCGCCAGGCCCTTGATCTCGGCCACGGTCTTGCCGGTGACGTAGGCGCAGAAGCCGGCGGCCTGCTCGTTCCACTCCTTGCCGATGGAGCTGGCCTTCTTCATGCCGTAGCCGTCGCCCAGCTCGTTCTTGGTCTGGGGGGCGACGGTCAGGTCGGTGGTGATGTGGCCCGCCGTGTCAAAGTTCACGTTGGCCTGCACCGCGTCGATATAGCAGCTGGTGACGGTATCGCCGTTAAAGGTGACGGCGGCAAAGGTGGCGTAGGCCTGGGCCAGACCGTCTCCCTCAGCGGAGGCATCCTTGCTCTTGCTCATATTGGTCTCGCTGGCCAGGCCCAGTTTGTCGCCCTTAACCGCGCCCAGGTGGCTGGCGTTGTTGACGGCAGCCTCGATGCCGCCCACAAAGCTGCCGATATACAGGGTGACGGAGGCGGCCAGATCCGCGTCAGTGGGCTTGCCGCCCTCGTCCACGGCGATTCCCTTCAGCTCGTCGATGGTCTTGCCCACGGCGTACTGGGCCATGGCCGCGGCCTGCTCGTTCCACTCCTTGCCGATGGAGCTGGCCTTACGCATCCCATAGTCGTCGCCCAGCTCGTTCTTGCTGGCGAAGGTAGTGGCCAGATCGGTGGTCAGCGCGCCAGAGGTGTTGAAGTTGATCTTGGCCTGGATGGCGTCGATGGCGCAGCTGTCAATCACGCCGTCGTCGCCCACGGTGACCGCCACCAGCAGGATGTCGCTCTGGGCAGTGCCGTCCTTCTCGGCCGTGGCGTCTTTGCTGCTGTCCAGCCCGGTCACCACGGCAAGGCCGGTCTTGACGGGGGCGGCATCGCCGTTGCCAGAGGGCGTCTGGGTCTCGGGGGGCGTCTGGGTCTCAACGGGCGCCTGGGTGGAGGGCTTATCCCCTTCCGGCCCCACCACCACGGTGGTGCAGCCCGCCAGGGCGGACAGCAGGAGCAGCGCGGAGAGCAGCAGAGCGGTGATCCGATTCAGTTTCATTTTGCGATTCCTCCTAAAGTCTCTTGTTGGGATGTATCATGCTGCTTCATTTCAAAGTGAATCAGAAATGAAAGCAAAGCACGCAGAATGATGACGGCCCCCAGCACCATCAGTTCGGTCATGTCCCGAACCAACACGGTTTTCAGGATCTCGGCGGCCATTTTGAACTCCAGGCTCAGGGCCAGCCCGGAGGCTAGCTGGGACTTCACGTCCCCCGGGGTGCGGGTGAACAGCCCCCGGAAATACCGCCAGAAGGCGGTGCAGGTGGATACGGCGATAACCAGAATGCCCATCATCTCGCACAGCGGAATCAGTACCTCCAGCACCGCCTCCACCAGATGCTCCAGCATGAGAACCACTCCCTTTTTTCAGCAGTTTACGCGCGCCTCCTTAATGGCACATATATGCCACCTTAATATTTATTAAGAAAAATTCCAGGGAGCGCTGGGCTTCTCGCACGGCGCTCCCGTTTTTTCTATGCTAAGCTTTCAGCCAACGTTTTCTCCTGTCTCTCCATAGGTGAACTGCTCCTTTTCTGCTCTTCCCGCTCACTCTCAGATTGTAGCTTTTCACAATCCATCCTGCCCCACCCGCTCAGGCAAGGTAAGGCAGGAAAGACCCTGCTGAGATTGGGAAGGAACCACTTACCGGGAAACGCCTTCCGCCGCGCCCGGAGCATATCCACTGTACTCTGAGGGAGCAGAATCCTGCGTCTTCCCCGCCCGATTTTTGTCTCACCTGTCTCGAATCCGTCTCCTGCCTTTTTGTGCAGGGTGCGGCTGGCTTGGCGCGTTCCTGCTTGGCCGTCGAAGTCCTGACACTGGAGGCTGCAGATCTCACCCCGGCACAGACCGGTGGTGAATTCAGTGTAGAAGAAGTCCTGTCAGAAGAGGTCAACTTTGAATCCTCCGCAGAGATACAGTTGGAAGAATCTACTCGCTGTAATATCGACTATGGCAAGGCAGGTTCACCCTGTAGATCAATCCGCTACACTTCGCCGTCTATACTCCGAATATAATTTCTATTTCCAATCTTTATAATATCTGTTACAATAGCTTCAAGAGGTTAGACCTGTGGCAGAAAAAAGAAACTCACCCCCGTGGATTTAATTGGACTTGGTAACCTGCTGAAATACCTCGTAATAGCAGGTCAAGTAAGTGAGGAGATCGTTTTATGCGCGAAGATATTATTTTGTCCTCCGGGCACACTGCCTTCCCAACCATTGATCCGCACAAAACTATTTTTTGGGTCGGTGCAGGTGTGAGCCACCTCACTCCCTGCAATCTTCCGTTGGGAAATGAGCTAACAGATGCATATTTGCATGCCATGCTCGGCAAGGAGTACGCAGAGCAATTGATTGCTTTGTGGAACAATCACATACCAAGTATCCGTGATTCAATCCAAAATGGCTACTGGCATGAGGTTACTTCCCACCGCACCTATACAATTGAAGATGTCAAAAATGGAATGGCCCGTGAGCGGCCAAGGCTGGAGTTTATCATCGGTGAAATGAATAAACTTGATCAGGAGTTTCGAGACATCCGCTTTCACAAAGCAGAAAATCAGAAGGCATATGCCCGGCAGTCAAGCATTCAAGCCCTGGCCCATTTTGCCGATGCAGAGCCAAATATCTACCATCATTGGATTGCCGAGTTCGTAAAGGCTGGCTCCTTAGTCGTTACATCTAATTTTGATACCTGCATCGAAAAAGCCCTTGGAGTGGAAAAAACACTTCTGAATGCCCCCGTTGTTGTTGATGGGGTAAAAGCCATTGATTGCGGGAACGGACAATACGCCTACCATTTTCACGGAGTTGCAACTGACTGCGATATTGAAAAAAATCTTGGCGCCACAATAAACAATGTTTCTAAGGGCTTATCGGAAACTTTTCAAAATAAATTAAAGCAATGTTTTCAAGCTGGCTACGATATCATTTTTCTTGGATATAGCGGATCGGACTTTTTTGATGTTCAACCGTTTTTTCAGGAATTACGGGAAGATCACTATCCTGGAAAAGCCATATATTTGCATTATTGCCCAACAGTTGATGACTGTGTACGGGAAAGCAGCAGGGGAAAAAACTATCAGTACCTCTTGGACCCGTTTCAACAGCAAATCATCTGTTATGGCACCACAGAAACGTTCTTTAAACACATTGGCCTCTGTGCTGGCATAAGTTGTTCAAAAAATCTCTCCAAAATTCCAGGAACGGCTTATGCACATATGCAAGAGGCTTTGCAAAAAACGACTTTGCTCCTTGACACTGACCAAGTAGAGAAATTCCAATTTTTGAATATGCTGCGTCTCTTATCTCAACTCAACATCAGTCTAAACTGGTTCTATCCAGACTGGGTAGCGCGGCTGGAAACAATCTATGAGGACTGGAAAAATGACGCTGCCGATCAAGTGACGTTGCAAAAAATGGCACAGCCTACTGGCCAGATGAACGACCGCATTATAGATGACATTTTTTACAATAATTGGCACAGTAAAAAGAAGTCCTATCGGCGCATCATCCAGGAGCTAAAACCACTTGTCGCAAAATGGAACCGATCCCATCAAACAGATCTTTCACCCTATATGGGCTGGGGGCACAGCGCACCAGCTCAATTGATTGAATCGTATGTCACCCAGACCTGCCACATTTTGGAATGTGGCAGCAGCGACTCTGCGCAAGAGCACGTGGAGCGGAGTACGGTTCATTATCTCTGTGGCAAGCAAACAAAAAAGCTTTTCATAAAGTGGGCTATATTGGTATTTTCCAGACCGAAAATAGAGCAGCAGCTAAAGGCATTGCTATGCCATATCGATCGCCTATTAGCTTATCCGTTCAATCATTTTCTGTATAGAACGTATTATTTAAGCCTTTGCAGACAGCATAATGCCATATGCGCAATCCTCGGAACCAGTTCCGGTGATTCCAGGACTGGCTGCTACGGTAATCTTCGGCATGAGTGGAACATCTGCATGGAAACCCCAAACCTGTTCGATGCCGGAAAAACCATCGTCAATAGAATCTTTCAAATGATTTTCATGGGGTTTCGTGGGAAAAAAATAGAGTTAGCCCAAATCTATCAATTATGGAAAATTCGAAAAAAGCTTATGCTATTGCGGAAAGGGTAACTATTGATCCAGCCATAGTATTGAGGTAGAATTTCTGGGCAGGTCACTTCATTGACTATCCACAAAACAACAGGAGATATAGGTTATGGAAATTAAATCAGAGGCAAAGCTGACTACATTTGAAGCAATTTGTATGATTGTAGGGAACAGTATCGGAACCGGAATCATTGCGGTGCCCTATCTGGCCACAAAGAACAGCACCTTGGATGTGGTGTGGATGGTGGCACTTGCCTATCTCATCAATGTGATCCTGCATCTGATCATTGCAGAGCTCTCTTATAACAACGGCGGCGCGCAGCTGGTCAAAAGTTTTGAGGGCGAATTGTTCCATGGCACAGCCAAGAAAGTGTTCAGCTGGGTTGTGTTTGTGGTGTATGGCCTGGCCATCATGGTCGGAGTAAGTGGAAATATTAACGGCGGCGCACAGATATTTACAAACTGGTTTGGAATGCCTATGTGGGCAGCCCAACTTGTTTATTATGTGATTGCGGGCTGTGTAGTATTCATGGGGATGAAAGCGGTTGGCATTGCACAAAAATATGCCGTCATACTTCTGATCGGCATTGTAGCGGCCATGACGGTGGGCGCATTGCTGCATCCAGTCAATCCCCTGCATCCCTCAGAATTTCACTGGAACAATCTGCTGGCGCTTTACAGTATGGTTGTGTTTGCGACCTCAGCCAATCAGGCGGTCATTCAAGTGGTAAAAGGATTGGATGGAAACCCACACAAGATCAGGAAATCTATCTTGATCGGTTTCGGCCTGTCCTCTGTTTTTGTACTGATCGTGACAATGTCGGTATTGCTTGGAACAAACGGTGAGATCAACAAAGAGCTTGCCTATATGCAGCTTGGCGAGAGCATTGGTAAGTGGGCCGTCATTCTGGCCGGGATCTTCTCCCTGTTTGCGCTGCTGACAACATTCTGGTC
Source organism: Bacillota bacterium (assembly GCA_021768085.1). Lineage (GTDB taxonomy): Bacteria > Bacillota > Clostridia > Oscillospirales > Oscillospiraceae > Enterenecus. Next base: position 11,092 of record JAETOJ010000027.1, on the reverse strand, counting down.
CAATACCTTGGCCCTACGTGACGTAGTGCATGAGCAGATCAACGCAGGAAATCGGATCAGCTGGCTGATTGCCACCATTCCATGCATCCTGTTTGCGATGTTTGGGGTAAACAGCTTTATTATCTTGACCCGGATCATGAGCGGCGTGGTGGTGTTAGTGAGCATTATGCTTGTGCTCACCTATGGGAAGTCAAGAAGGAAGGCCGGTATAAGCCCAATCTGCGGTGTGATCGGAACCGCCCCATTTCAGATTCTGATGGTGATCTCAACGGTCGTGTCGGCCATAGGCTCCCTTGTCCCGTTAAGTTAGGAGGATTTCATGTATTGCTCAGATCAATTCAAACAGGTAGATGCTGAAACCTTCACAATTAGCATACCGAAAGACGCGGATTTCAGAATTTTGCAGTTGACTGATTTGCACCTGGGGTTTGGCCTGCTCTCCAGGGGAATGGACAGGCTCGCGCTGGATGCGGTCAGAAAGATCATGAAAAAAGCAAACCCCCATCTGATCGTTCTCACCGGCGATTTAATATTCCCGTTTTTGCCAAAGACGGGAACTTTGAATAACGGAAAACAAGCTAAAAAGCTAATGGAATTTCTGGATAGCTTTGAACTGCCTTATACACTGGTTTTTGGCAACCATGACTGTGAACTGCTTTCGGCCTGCGACAAAGAAGAATTAGCTGGATTATACAAGCAAGGGAACTATTGTATCTTTGCGGAGGGCCGGAAAAATCTTACAGGCGTGGGAAATTTCCTCATCGAATTAGTGGATGAATCCGGGAACGTCCTTCTCCCTCTGGTTATGCTGGATTCCAATATGTACGGAGAAGGCGGCTGGTTTTTCAGTGGTTTTGATCGGATCCATGACGATCAGGTCGATTGGTGCATGGAACGCCTAACTGCACTGAAACAGGACAATCCGGACATAAAAGCGATGGCGTTTTTCCATATGCCACTTCGAGAGTTTAAAGAAGCTTATGAGAAAATGAAGCTTGGTGACAAAGCGGTCCTTTACCGACATGGAAGTATTGCCGAGAAGGACGAGTATTTCGGCATTTCCAAGTTTAAGAGTACATTTTTTGACAGGGCCGCAGAGAATGGCGTCATCAAGTGGATATTCTGCGGGCATGATCACTTAAATACACTGTCCCTTGTATACAAGGGGATTCAGATGACCTATGGCATGTCCGTTGATTACCTTGGTTATAAAAATATCAAGAAAAGCTATATTCAGAGAGGCGGCACGCTTATTACAAGGAGCGCAGACGGGAATGTGGATATTGCGATGGTGCCGATCGGATCGGTGGTGTCAACGCGAGTCAGAGGGGCAAACCTTCTTCTCCACGGGTGACATCTCTCACTATTTTGAAAAGAACCGGCTTCACCTATCGTGTGACACTGCATATGTTTCATCATACTTTTTCGACATCACCGCCGGGAGGAAACCTTTTTGTGTGGCTTATAATGCCTTTTAGCCGCGTTCAACCAGTTTTATTTGCCATAGCGCAGCGTTCCCGAGCGTTCCAGGCACATCTGTAATCGGTTATGTGGTCAAAAGTAAACGGGGCTTATCCGTCGGTGGGATCCCACCGGCTGGTAAGCCCCGTTTACTTTTGACCGGGATAGATCCGGGAAAAATCTGCCACACTGTAATCATAAAGGGATGCTTTATCACGGCATTTCCAACCTGCACGGCTCTTTTGCTTAAAATACAACGGCTGTGTTCCTATCAATTTTTGCTGGAGTAGTAGATTAAATGCAGAAAAGGTTATTTGACCTTTTTCTGCATTATTTTTTTACCCTGACGAGGGCTGAAACGGGGAAAAGGGGTGATTATGGTGAGAACTTTGACGCTGGAGGACCGCAGGAAAATTGAATTGATGTGGAGGCGCAACGCTTCCCCGGTCAAGATTGCCGCCGCGCTGGAAATCAGCCAGTGTACCGTCTATACGGAACTGAAACGAGGCCAGGAGGCGGACGGCAAGGGAGGCGTGGTGTTGGACGAGAACTTCCGGCCTGCGTACAGCGCCGAGCGGGGGGAAACCGTGTACCAGAGGAACTTGCGGAACCGTGGACGCCGCCCGAAGAGGGAAACGGAACAGAAGGAGGCGAAGCAGGCGTGACCAACTTTGAGAAAATCACGGCGTCCCCGGAGGCGCTGGGCGAGTTTTTGGCCTCTCTCCCCGTGGCGACCGGGCCATGGGACAAGGAATTTCACCGGGCGTTCTGTGATTCCTGCGAGCGGGAGAACTGCGACGGGAAGCGATGCCCGCACCAGGACAAGCGGTACAATCCGCTGTGGTGGCTGATGCTGGGCAGCAAGGAGGGCGAAGTGCCGGGCCTGACGGTAAGAATCAAGGCGGCGTTCCCTGTTCTGTGGAACCGAGAGTATTACACCGTGGCAGAGAAGCGGAAGGAAACCCGCGCGCCCTGTGTCTGCTGTGACAACACGGGGAAAGTGACCATTAAGGGCATTGAATATCCTTGCCCCAGGTGCAAAGGAAACTGGCGCGAAAAGGAAGTTGTCGGAGAAACTACCGTCTACTCCGTCGCAAAGTGGGTGTTGGAAAGAATCGACGTAAACCAATATGGAATGTCGCTCACGTTTAAGCAGACGAACAGCACGGAGCGGTACGGCGGCAGCTTGCAGATTCGGCAAGCGGACTTCCACGATATGGTCAAAACAGACGGTGGAAAAACAATAAAGGTCTACGACGACTACAAGGCCGCAATGGAGGAGGTAAAGCGCCTGAACGTGGCGGAGCGGGAGAAGCAGAAGGGAGCGGTGGACGATGGCTAAAAAGAGTTACCCCGGCGGCTTCCGGCTGACGCTGAAAACGGCGCGGGCGCTGGCCGTCCAGGAGTTCGGGACGGCAAAGGGCCTGGAGCCGGACCGGGGAACGTACCTGGAAGGGTTCTTCACAATGCGGATGGGAAACATGGGCGTCTCCATCAGCCCGGACCTGGGAATGAGCGGGTGCATCGTTGTCCGCGCCGGGCTTTGTACGGCAAGCCATACCTGCATCGGCTACTTCAACCGGGAGACGCTGGAGCCAGACTACGACGTGATGGACAAGTACGAGCGCAAGGAGAAGCGCGAGGCGCTGGAAACTTGGGTGGGCGACATCGGCCCGGACGCCTGCCACAAGTTGATTGATGAAACGTGGAACAGGGGGCGGTGAGTGTGGGAAGAGAGGTTAAGCGCGTCCCGCTGGACTTTGACTATCCTCTGCATAAGGTGTGGTACGGCTATCAAATTGTATTCTGTCACGAAGATTACGAGGGCGGATGCGAACGGTGCCAGGAGTTCGCCCGCGTCATGGGTATTCCACCGAAGGTTTACAAGCACATCCAGGACGACAGCCCGTGCCCGGACTGGAGGAAGCATTTCAAGGTGGACCCGCCGGAGGGCGAGGGCTGGCAGCTTTGGGGCACAACGTCGGAGGGCGAGCCGAGAAGCCCGGTATTCAAAACGCCGGAGGAACTGGCCGACTGGTGCGCCGAGAATGATACCGTGTTTGCAGACATTAAGGCCACGAAAGAAGAGTGGCTGGAAATGATACAAGGCGGGCTGATTGCGGCGAAATGTAGAAACGCGCTTTTCATATAGGGGCAGGGGAAAATGGAGTATATTCTTTCGCTGTCCTACGGGAAGGATTCGCTGGCCTGCCTGGGAGCAATCGAAGAATTGGGCTGGCCGCTGGACCGCATTATCCATGCGGAGATTTGGGCGACAGACACGATTCCTGCGGACCTGCCACCGATGGTTGAGTTTAAGAAACAAGCGGATGCCATCATAAAGGAACGATGGGGGATTACAGTAGAACACGTCCGTTCAAAATACAGCTACCAAGAGCGTTTCTATAAGATTTGTGAAGGTAAAAACGAGAAATATCGAGGGAAAATAACCGGATTCCCTGGAATTATAAGAAATTGGTGCAACAGTGAGTTAAAAGTAAACCCCATGAACAAGCTCAAAAAAGATTGTATTTCTTATTTAGGGATTGCGGTTGACGAACCTGGACGTTTCCACAATCTGACAGATACAAAAAGAAGTCCGTTAGTAGAAGCAGGGTGGACAGAACAACAGTGCAGGACATGGTGCGAAAAGAACGGACTTCTTTCACCGATTTATGAAAACGGTGAACGTGGCGGGTGCTGGTTTTGCCATTATCAAGGAGTTCGGCAGTTAAGGATTCTGCGAAAAAATTACCCGGAATATTGGGCGCTCATGCTGAAATGGGACGCAGAGAGCCCAAGGTCGTTTCATTCGGACGGCCACACGGTACACGATTATGAACGGCGCTTTCAGATGGAGGACGCGGGCCTGATTTGGGCAGATGATAGGGTTTTTCGATGGTCCATGTTGGATGAAGCGCTGAATTACAGACTGTTTTGAAAGGAGGCAGACATGAAGCCTATCTATAAGCCGAAGGGCGCGGCGGCGGAGTACGGAGACTACGCCGTGAACATCTATACCGGATGCACCCACCGCTGTTATTACTGCTTTGCGCCCGGCGTCCTGCATCGGGACCGGGAGGCGTTTCACTCCTGCGTGGAGCCGCGCAAGGACATCGTGACAGAACTGCGGAGGCAGTTGGAGCGGGAGAAAATCACCAGGAAGCTGGTCCACTTGTGCTTCACCTGCGACCCGTATCCCACCGGCCACGACACGACGGCCACACGGGAGGTCATTCAGGTGTTGAAGGAGTACGGGAACCACGTCCAGATTTTGACCAAGGGAGACGGGAGCAGGGACTTTGACCTGCTGGACGGCGGCGATTGGTACGGCGTGACTATCTCCTGCGACCGGCCTATGTCAGACAAGGCGGAGCCGTGCGCGGCCAGACCGGCGGACCGCCTCTATAACCTGGAGACGGCGAAGTGCAAAGGTATCAACACATGGGTATCGTTCGAGCCGGTCCTTGACCCGGCGGCGGTGCTGAACTGCGTCAAATACTGTGCCTATTTCATCGACAAGGTGAAAATCGGGAAGCTGAACTACCACCCGTCGGAAATCAACTGGGCGAAGTTTGGCCGGGAGGCCGAGGCAACGTGCCGGGAAATGGGCCTGGACTACTACATCAAAGACAGCCTGCGGGCGGAAATGGACAAGCCATGAGTGCAAGGGAAATTCTGGCTGACTTCTCCCGGACCTGCGAGGGGTGCGAGTATGTCAGGACGGAGCCGTGGCCGGTGAAGGGGTCCTACCGAGAGGAAGTAACGGCCTACAGATGCGGTGCGCCGGGGCCGTGCCAGGGATACCACATCGGAACAGTATATTTTTTGCCGTATGTACCGGCGTGGTGTCCGAAGATGAAGAGGGAAAAGGAGGTGGTATAGGTGGAGCATTTGGGCGACATTACGAAGCTGAACGGGTACGAGCTGCCCGCTGTGGATGTGGTCATTGGTGGTTCACCTTGTTAGTCAGGACCTATCTGTGGCTGGAAAGCGGGCTGGCCTCGCCGGGGAGCGGAGCGGCCTGTTTATGGAGCAAATCAGAATCATAAAGGAAATGAGGGAAGCAGATGTACGAAGAGGCCGTACAGGAAAGTTTATTCGGCCCCGATTCATGGTGTGGGAGAACGTCGTCGGAGCCTTTAGCTCAAACAAAGGAGGCGACTTCCGGGCCGTCCTCGAAGAAACAATCAGAATCGCGGAGCCGGATGCGCCCGACGTTCCATTGCCTGCAAAGGGAAAGTGGCCGCTGGCTGACTGCTGGTACGGGGATGGATGGTCCGTCGCCTACCGAGTTCTCGACGCACAGTTTTGGGGAGTTCCCCAGCGTCGCCGTAGAATCGCGCTTGTCGCAGATTTTGGAGGACACGCCGCACCCGAAATACTCTTTGTCCGCGAAAGCGTGTGCGGGGATACTGCGCCGGGCAGACCGGAGGGGGAAGAAAATGCCGCCGGAGCTGGAAGCGGCGCTGGTCAGGCAAGCGCATACAGGATAGGGGCATACTACAGCGCCGCAATGCTGTCAAACAACCCGAAAGCCGGGATTATCCCAGTGGAAAAATCAAACACACTGGACTGCAACGGCGGAGCGCCAACATCCCAGCAGGGCGGCGTGTGCATTGTGCAACCAGCGGTGTATGACGCAAGAGGGAGCGGGGACGGGAAATCTGAACCGATACCGTTTGACACAACACAAATCACGTCTCCAAAAAATTGGAGTAGGCCAAAAAATGGGGACCCATGCCACCCGCTGGCCGCTGGCGCACATCCTCCGGCTATTGTGATGGCGACAGGACAAGCGGGAGCGGAAATAACGCAGGATGCTTGCCCTACACTGAACTGCAACCATGAACAGCCGATTGTAGCAAACGCCGGATGCCTGACGCCATGGGACATACAATCACGCCGGATAGCTGGTGCGGATGGAACAAGCCAGACACTCTACAGCAAAGGAAAATCCGGTGGCGCGGAGAGTCAAACGGTGTTCGCGGAATCTGTCGTGCGCAGACTGACGCCGCTGGAGTGCGAACGTCTCCAGGGCTACCCGGACGGATGGACAGATATAGGGCCGTGGACGGACGGAACCGGAAAGCTCCACAAGGAGAGCAGCGACAGCGCCCGGTATAAAGCCCTGGGAAATTCCATTGCCATCCCGCCCTGGGCGTGGGTGCTGAAACGGCTGTGCGCCTGCTACGAGCGGGACGCCACAATGGCGAGCCTCTTTGACGGTATCGGCGGGTTCCCGCTGATATGGGAGCGGATGAACGGGCCGGGGTCATGCCTGTGGGCCAGCGAAATAGAAGAATTTCCCATTGCCGTGACAAAGGCGCGGTTTGACGGAAAGAGAAGGTGGTAAGCGGTGAGCTACTGCAAAGACTGTGGCCGGGAAATCGACTGGATGCAGACGGCGGAAGGGCGGTATATCCCGGTGGACCCGGAGCCGGTATTTGTCATTGAGGGCGACGGAGGCGAGCATTTCTACGACGAAGAAGAGGGGATGCTTACCGGGCGTCCGGCGAGGCCGGAGGAAGTGCAGACCAGGGAGGACAAAATCAACACGCCGCTGGGATTCGTGCCGCATTGGCGGACCTGCCCGTGGCGGAAGGGAAGGTGAAATCATGGAAAAGGTAAAGTACATCAAAGTGGGACAAGCCCCGAAGCGTCGGCGGGTGAGCCTGCGAACGTGGCTTGCGCGGCTGAACGGTTGGACCGTGGCGTGGTATGCGGCACTGACGGTGGCAGGGGTGCTGCTGTATAAGCTGGGCGCGGTCTACGCCCTGCGGGAGCGGGGGTATCACGCCATCGGCGGCGAGGCGCTGGCCCTCCTGCTGCCCGTGCTGTACTACTGCGGGGCGGCGACCATCCAGGACATCGTGCGGGACATGAAGGACCGGCGGTGACATGGCGAGGAAGAAACCGAAGCCGCGAAAGATGCCCGCAAACGCCACGGCCTGGTGCGCCCTGCATGAACGCCTGATGAATGACGTTTACATACGGCGGCGGGGGTGCGTGATGCGCCGGTGCAAGCACCTGTGCTGGCTGGACGCCGGGACTGGACCGCCGGGGAAAGAGGGACCGGAAAAAAGATAACGCCCTGCGCGAGCTTCCGACAGCTTGCGCAGGGCGGACACCCCGGAGGGTGCATTATATGGACACAACATATTGTACCACAAACCGGGGCCGTACACAAGAGGGGAAATGCGCGCGGGGCGCATTTCGGCCTCGTATGGGATAGTAACTTAACGACCACGGGGAGGTGCTGCCGGTATGCGGACGGTGTACCGGGAAAAGAAGTACGTCTGCGGGGAATACCTGGACGTGTTTATCTATCCCGTCTTTGAGGCGGGGAGGAAAAGCGGCGGGAAGCGGGCCAAAAGAAAGCCCTCCACGGAGGCCCAAAAGAAGCTCAACCAGCGGCACCGGGAAGAGAAGCTGACGCGCCTCTTACACGCGAATTTCACGCCGGAGGACCTGGAAATCCACCTGACCTACCGGGGGGAGCAGCCGGGGAGCGACGAGGAAGCGGCCCGAAACCTGCGCAACTACATCCGGCGGGTCCAGCGCCTGCGGAAAAAGATGGGACTGCCGCCGCTGAAATACATAGCCGTCACCGAGCGGGGCAAGCGGGGCGGGCGCTATCACCACCACATCACCGTCAACGGAGGGATAGACCGGGACACCCTGGAGGAATTGTGGGAGAGCGGGCGGGCCAACTCCCGCCGCCTGCAATTCGACGAAAACGGGCTGGCCGGGCTGGCGAATTACATCGTGAAGTCCCCGGTCGGGGGCAAGGCGTGGACCGCCTCTAAAAACCTGGTGGACCCGGAGCCGAGGACAAGGGACGAGCGCATATCCGGGGCGAAAGCAAAGGACCTGGCCGAACACAGGCAGGACAGCACGCGGTTTGAAAAGCTGTATCCGGGCTACCTGGCGTCAGGACCGGCGGAGGCGTTTCACAACGACGTGAACGGCGGGACCTATCTTTCTATCCGCCTGTACCGGAAGGATGGGAAATTCATCAAGCCGCAGAAGGGGCGGAGGAAAAAGCGGGAAGGGAGGAAAACGAAAAATGGATAGCCTGGAAGATATTCGGAAAATGGCAAAGGCCCTGCGGGATTCTGCGGATTCTGCGGACAGGCTGGCGGAAGTGCTGGAAAACAAGGGCAGCACGGAGAAGGAAATCGAGGACGCCACAAAAGATTTTGCCTGGCAGATGGTGAAAATGCAGGCGCTGTGAGAAGGGAGTGTAACACATGAGCAGGGTTGAATTGCCGGGCGGCGGATGCGCCACGGAGAGCGAGGCGCTGGGCGCGCTGGCGGCGGAGGCCAAGAAACGGGGAGTCAGCTACGGCCAACTGGTAGCCTCCACGACCGAGTGGGAGCGGACCGAGATTATCCGGGACTACTGCGCGTCGAAGCGGCGGAAAGCGAGGCGGAGCGGGAAGTGAGGAAGATTCTTGACCGCCTGCGCCGGTGGATGATTAAGAAACTGGGCGGGTATACGGAGCAGTTCACGCCTGTTGTGCATAGGCGGATGGAAGTAATTCCAGTGATGGAAATGAAGCCGCAGATGCTCCAGGCCGTAACAAGAGTTGTGCCGATGCCGGGCCGAGAGCGTGACCTTGAACGATGCTGCAAGGACCAACTGACGCAGATTCTTGTGCAGAAGCTCCAGGAATCGGGGTTTATCCTGTGGCAGAGACAGGATGATATGTTCGAGCAGGAAGTGAAGGTCAGGGCCGTGCTTTATGCGGTGAACGCGAACGATTTACGCGAGCGCTTTCCGAGCTGGGAGGGCTGAATGTGTCTATCGACGTGAAGGACCTGCCGCCTGCCTATCAGGCACAGGCTTTGCGGAAGTGGGCGGAGCAGGAGCGGCGGAAGAAGCGTCCGCCTCTCCCCTCCCCTGCCGATGCGGAGCCGGAGAAGCCCGCCAAGTATCACAACAAGCCCACCGAGCGGGTGACGCCCGCCGGGGCCGTCCTGCGGTTTGACAGCCAGAAGGAGGCGCGACGATACGACGAGCTGGCCGCGCTGGAGCGGGCCGGGGAAATCCGGGAGCTGCGTATGCAGGTGGACTTCACCTTGCAGGAAGCCTACACCGACGGCGAGGGCCGACGGGTGCGGGCCATCCGGTACAGGGCGGATTTTGCGTACTGGAGGTATGACGACCCGCCGGGCGGATGGGTCCGCTATGTGGTGGAGGACGTGAAGAGCCGCGCCACCCGCACGAAGGAGTACATCATGAAGCGCAAGCTGATGAAGGAGCGCTTCAATATCGACATCCAGGAGGTATGACACCGTGTACTACCTGTGGTATATCGTGAAGAGCGCATTTATTGACTTTTGGAGGTATGAAATCATGGAATTTTGGCGGTTTATCTTTTCGAGCTTTTGGGTATGGCTGGGGTTTGCTATTCTGCTGTCGATGGTCGGCGGCGGGATAATCGAGCTGGTGAAAGCCTGCAAGCGTAAGCGGAAGGTTACGGGCTATCGCGTCGGCCAGCGGTGGAAGCTGGACGTGGAAAACGCCTCGGCGGACGACGTGCAGCACGCCTTTATCGCTGTGACCTGCGCGCCGGACGGCGAGCCGGAACAGGAGGACCAGGGCAATGTATAAGCTGACGGAAGTAAAGTGCCGCCTGCATACGGGCGGGAAAACCGTGGACGAGATTCGGGAGCGGTACACCGGCCAGGGCCTCACCTACCGGAATTTCGAGAGCTTGCAGCGGGCCTTTGACCTGTTCGACGGGCAGGAAATCAACCTGTACCGGAAGGAGGACGGCGGCGCGCCCACCTACTACGTCGCCGCGTGGCCCAAGGCCAACGGGAAAATCATGGACGGCGTGTTCGAGGCGGAGCAGACCCACCCGAAGCCGCTGTATAAGGGCGAGCGCGAGAAATTCCTTGCGGACTGGCTGAACGGGAAATACAACGCGAGAATGGCCTTTGAGTTCCCGGCGGAGGACGTGGAAGAGCTGGAGGTTGTGCAGGAGGTCACGGAGCCGGAGCAGAAGCCGCCCGCCACGAAGCCCAGGTGGAGGCAGCTCAAAGAAAAGCGGGAGCGGCGGCGGAAAGGAAGGGGCAAGGCATGAAGCTGAAAAAGGTTGCGGCGCTGTGCAGCGCAAACAAGGCGTTCTTCCTGTTCGACGAAAACCGGGAGGGCGGAGAGGTCCGCCAGTGGCTGGGGGACGGGTATTCCATCTACCTGCTGTCCGGCCTGCCCATCCTGGACGAGAACAACGTGTGCGCAATGTTTGACATCCCGGAGAAAAAGCGGAAGAAGTGCCGGACGAAGCGCCAGCCGGTGTCGGAGGTCTACAGCCTGGAGGACTGGGAGCAGGGCGAGCGGTCGCTTAACGACGAGTGGCCCACGGTGGAGTATGACGGGCGCATTGTGAAGCCGCTTAGTACCATGGACGGCATGACGTTCATCCAGGACAAGTATCTGGCACCGCTGGAGGACATAGCCGACTACCTGCGGCTGTTCGAGCGGGTGGACAAGGACGGGAACAAGTGTCAGCGCCAGTGATAAAATGTAAGAAAACGCCGAGGAAAAAATGTAATTATGTGGCGGAGAGGAGGGAAAAAAGATAGACTCCCCATAGGGCAGAAAAAGTGCCCGGAAAGG
>JAETOJ010000071.1 GCA_021768085.1 Bacillota bacterium | reverse complement strand
GGCGGCACCAGCGGAACGGGCGGCACCGTCATCGGCACCAAAGTCACCGGGAAGAACGGCACCGCCATGTGGACGGGCCTCAACCCCGGCGCTTATGTGCTGGAGGAAGTGGACGCTGCGGACGGGTACAACATCATCCAGTCCTCCGAAACCATCATGCTGGCCGACAGCGGCGAACAGAGCGTTGTCACTGTCCGTTTCACCAATGCCCCGGACGGCATTTTGTTGATCCGCAAAGTCTGTTCGGTGAATCCCTCCGTTACCTTGCAGAACGCCGAGTTTAAGGTTTTGTATGCGGACGGCACCGTTGTGGGCGACAGCAACGGCGTGTACCGCACGGACGAGAACGGCGAAATCCGTATCACCGGCCTGACCCCCGGCAAGAGCGTGGTGGTGACGGAAACCCGCGCCCCCGCTGGCTTTATCCTGGACACCCAATCTCAAACGGTGCAGGTCAAGGAGGGCCGCACCGTCAGCCTGACGTTCAAGAACCAGCCGAAAGGGGCCATTATTATCCAGAAACGGGACAGCGCCACCGGCCTGCCGTTGAGTGGGGCCGAGTTCCGCGTGACCACGGCGGCGGGCTGTGAAGTGGGGCTGGACGGTGTGATCGGCACCAGCAGCCTGACGCAGAACGGCATTTTTACCACCGACAGCAGCGGCGAAATCAAAATCACCAACCTTGCCCCCGGCGCTTATGTGCTGAATGAGATCAAGGCCCCGACGGGCTATGTGATGGACAGGGCCAGCACCAATGTTGTCATTGGTCAGGGCGGCGACACGCAGACCGTCGTAGTGACTAATTCCAAGGCGGGGACGCTGGTGATCGACAAACGGGACGCCCTCACCGGGAAGCCCTTGCAGGGCGTGACCTTTAAGGTGACGACCAGCACCGGCGAATATGTCCCCGACGCCAGCGGACACATCAGCAGCAACGGCTTGTATTTCACCGACAAGGACGGGAAAATCACCATCAATGGCGTGGTTGGGACGCTGGTAGTTACGGAAACGGCCACCATCCCCGGCTACACCATCGACGAGGCCACCCGGACGCAGACGGTGGACGTGCGGCCCAATGACACGCAGACCCTCCATTTCACCAACACCCCCAGCACGACCCTTGTGATCGAGAAGTATATTGAGGGCACCACCACGCCGCTAAAAGGCGTCACGTTCCTTGTAACGGACAGCAGCGGAGCCGTTGTGGGCAGCTCCAACGGCGAGTTTATCACCGATGAGAATGGCCGCATCGTGCTGAATGACCTGACCCCCGGCACCACTATCACCGCCAAGGAGGTCAAGACGTTGGAGGGCTATGTCCTCGACACTACCCCCAAATCCATCAAGATCAAAACCGGCGAAGCCCAGACCCTCCGTTTTTACAACGCCAAGCAGGGCACCATCGTGGTGAAGAAGCTGGACAAGCAGACCGGGAAACCGCTGGCCGGGGTAGAGTTCCAGATCACCTATGCGGACGGGAGCTACCTGGACGACGACTACGGCCATCTGTCCAGCAAGGGCCTTTACAAGACGGATGCCAACGGTGAAATCCGCATTTCCGGCGTGGTAGGCACCCTGGTCATCACGGAAACCAAGCCTTTGCCCGGTTACGTCATGGACGAGGGCACCAAGACGCAGACCGTTCGCGTCAACGCCACCGACACGCAGACCATCACCGTGTATAACACGAAGGCGGGCGGCTTGACCATCATCAAGACGGACGAGGAAACCGGGGAGCGGATCAGCGGCGTACAGTTTGAAATCCGCAAGCTCAACGGCGAGATCGTGGGCACCTATACCACCGACCGCTCCGGCGTCATTTCCCTACCCGAAGCGGAAAAGGGCTGGTATCAGGTGACGGAACTCCAGGCCGCCAAGGGCTATCAGTTGGACAGCCAGCCCTATCAGATCGAAGTGAAGGACGGCGGCACCGCCACCCTGGAGATCACCAACCGGCAGACCGGCAGCGCCATCATCCACAAGATCGACAGCGTGACCGGCAAGGGCATTTTCGGCGTGAAGTTCCTGCTTTCCGACGCCAAGGGCAACCCTGTGGGCGTCTATGAGAGCGACAATGAGGGCTATGTCTATGTGGACGGCAGGCTTGCGGACGGCAAGTACACCATCCGGGAGATCGAGTGCGCGGACGGCTATATCCTGGACACCCAGCCCAAGACCATCTATGTGGAATACGGCGGCTGCACCACCATCACCTGGAAAAACACCGCCGTCACCGGGCAAATCCAAGTGACCAAGACCAGCGCCGACTACAACAGCATGAACGGCTGGCCTGCTGGCACCCCCATTCCCGGCACCGTGTTTGAGATTTACCACTACCGCACCGGGAATCTTGTTGACACCATCCGCACCGATAAGAACGGCGTGGCCATGTCCAAGCCCCTACCCCTGGGCCGCTACAAGGTGGTGGAATCCAAGGCGGCGGACTTCTACGCCCTGGACAAGACCCCCATCGACGTGGAGATTGAACACGCTGGGCAGATCATCAAAGCGGCCATGACCAACAAGAGCCTTTACACCAATGTGTCCATTGAGAAAACCGGCTATGCCGAGGTCATGCCCGGTCAGAATATCCGCTACACGTTCTCCAACATCGGCAACAACTCCACCACGGCGCTCACCTCTTTCTATTGGAGGGACACCCTGCCCGTGGAGGCGGTACGGCTGGCGAAGATCACCACCGGCAC
>JAETOJ010000070.1 GCA_021768085.1 Bacillota bacterium | reverse complement strand
GTGGCGAAGCTCCAGCGGTATCAACGGCAATTCCGCTTTCTCATGCAGTACCGCATCGACACAGACAGCCAGCTTGCCATGCTGGGCGACGCCCTGCAAGGCCAGATCGACCTGCTGGTGGACTATCGCAGGGAGTTATACGAGGCGCGGCGCGAGGGACGGGACGTGGAGGCCGAGCTGGAAACCGTCAATGGCAAGCTGCGCTCCACCCGCCGCGAGCTGACGATCTGCCGAAAAATTACGGAGGATATTCCGAAAATCAGAGATCGGGAGCAGCTCACGCGGCAACAGGAGCAGCAGAGTCATGAAGCCGTCCGGGATCGAACGGACGAGCAAGTAAGAAAGGAGAAAAAAGGCAAATGGATGTAAGTGCTGAAGCTGCCGATGTGGTAGTCCGGGAGAGCTTACAGGCAACCGAGGCAGCGGCAAAGCTGACCCTGGAGGGCATGAAAAATGTCGCCGCCCTGCTGCTGGCGATTGCCAAGCAGGACATGAAAGTTGTGGGTGAGACAACGGCCAAGCGGCTGGCCAAGGACTCCGCCCCCGCCGTCGTTATTCCCATTAAGGCCGAGGACAGGGCCAAATTCCAGAAGCTGGCCAAGGAGTTTGGCGTCCTCTACTTCATCGCACAGAAAAAGGGGAACAACACCGGCATCCTTAATGTTGTTTCCAATCAGAACTACGCCGCCCAGTTGAACGCCGTCATGGAGCAGATGGGCTATCCCATCCCCCAAAAGGAACAGGAGGAGGAGCCAAAAAAAGCGAAGTCCCGCGCTCCACAAAAGAAATCCTCGCCAGAGCGCGGGAATGGCTTGAATCCGTCTCAGACGGCTGCGGAGAGTGTTGACTCTCCCACGAAGAAGAAGCTGGATCAGTTACAGCGGCTGGCGGCACAGTCCCGCCCCGGCCAGGAAAAACCGAAAGGAAAGGTAAGGTAACAGTATGCCAAGTTTAAGTGAAATCCTCAATTCCAAGGCTGAGAGCAAGCAGCAGCGCACCGAGAGCCGCCGAGCCGAGCGTGAGCAACTGTCCCAAATGCGGGACGCCTCCCTTATGGCCATTACCTCGACCCCGGACTGCTACACGCAGTACCTGGTTTTGCAGGGGGACAACATCGGCCTGAGTGCCGGGAACATCGCCCTGGCCCTGTCCCAGATGGTGAACCCCACCAAGATCGGCACCACCGACTTCTGGCACAAGCAGGGCCGGTATGTGATGGACGAGGAAATGAACAAGGGGGCCTCGGTTTTCGTCCCACCCCGTGACCGGAACTTCCGGGGCTACCTCATGGGCAGCTACTACGATGTGAGCCAGACCACCGGCAGGCCACTGAAAGAGAGCGTCCCGCTGGCCGAGGGCAGCGAGAGGATGAACACGGCCTTTGCCGCCCTGCTGGACGCCGCCCCCGTGGGCTTTGTGGAGAACACGAAGCTGGACGCGCCCGCCCGCTACAATGAGCGCAACTGCGTTTTGGAGATCAACACAGAGTACAGCGCGGGGCAGGTGTTCGCCGCCCTCGCCACCGAGATCAGCTACGCCCGCATCCATGACCGGGGTATGAACCGGGACTATGACCGGGAGTCGTTTCAGTTGACGGCGGAGAGCATCGGCTTCATGGTATGCCGCCGTTTCGGGGTGGACTGCCCTGTGCCCGACACGGCGGGCGTGGAAAAGTTTTACGGCTACTACACGCCGGATGAGCGGGGCAAAGCCCTGGACATGATGCGGCAGACCGCCCGGAACATGGGCGACACCGTGGAACGGAGCATCCAGCCCCGCCAGCAGGAGCATACCGCCAGCCGGGGCAACAATAACCGGCAATACGGCAGGCGGTAATCAGGCGGCACGATCCGGGGTATGCCCCCAGCCCTGCGGATTTTACACCGTCGTTCTTTGTCCGTCAAGGCCAAGACAAGCCGCGACGCCCGCGTTGCGGGCGTCGCGGGCCTTGACAGCCAAAGCCCGCCGGTGCTTTTGGTAGTTAAGGGGGGCATACCCCAAAAACCGGCTGAAGCCGGTTTTTGCTACTATGGGGAGACGGGCGCGTTTCCCCGGAAAGCACAGCGGCTGACGCAGGCGGGGACGGCGGGCGCGTTCGCGCCCCGGAACCGGCAAAATGTGTTTCACGGTGAGACGCATTTTTTATTACCAAGAAAGGAGGAGCCAAGCAATATCAATGTAGCCTACAATATGGACTGCACCGACGTTTTGTGGGAGCTGCCGGAAAACGCCTTTGACCTGGCTGTTGTTGATCCCCCATACGGCCTCAATATCCGGGGCGATATGGGGCGGCGCAAGGGCAGGCCCCGCAAATACAAGCAGGTATTTTGGGATGCTAAACCGCCTCCCCCGGAGTATTTCCGGGAGCTGCGGCGCGTGTCCAGGCATCAGGTCATTTGGGGGGCCAACCACTTCATCAGTATGCTCCCCGCCGCAGACAGCCACTGCTGGCTGTGCTGGGACAAGAAGTATTCCCCGGAAGTCTCCTTTGCATCCTTTGAGCTGGCCTGGACGAATTTTGACCTGACCTGCAAGCGGATCGCGCTGTCCCCGGTACAGCCCAACCGCATCCACCCCACGCAGAAGCCCATCGCTCTCTATGCCTGGATATACGCCCTGTTCGCCAAACCGGGCGACAAAATTCTGGACACCCATTTAGGCAGCGGGAGCAGCCGGATCGCCGCCTATGACGCTGGGCTGGACTTCACCGG
>JAETOJ010000026.1 GCA_021768085.1 Bacillota bacterium | reverse complement strand
AAGATTGCCGAGTACATTGAAATCAACACCACCGACACCGCCGAGGCGGGCTGACCCCCGCCAAAAGCAAAAACCCTTTTGACAGTGTGTTTTCCTAATAGGAGTTAATCATACGATGTGCCGTGGGGGTCAGACCTGATTTTGGACACCTTTTCAGCGGAAACACCAAACCATTTTGCCACGTCCTCATACTTCCAGCTCGTTTTGCCGAAGTGCATATAGATATGAAAATGCACAGGCTTGGGGTTGCCGTCCCCGTCCACATCTTTATCGTGCTTGGCGATGATGTAGTATTTTACGCTGCTGTGCGATTCAATCACAGTGCGAATCCTGTCAGCGTCCCAGCCATCATTTTCATAGAGAATAGTTTCCAACTGATGGGCGCTGCAGGGTTGATTATTCTGCTTTTTGTCTGACATCTTGGCCTCCTTTGTAAATTACCTTTACCCCGGCCCTATGGACGCTGCCCAGGGCCGGGGCGCGTTGCGGTGCAAGGCGTTTGCCTATTACCGCATAGGATAAGGGCCAGGTGCCGCAGGGGGCGTGTGCGCGTGGGCACACCCGCCGCCCTACGGCCCCGGAGCTTAACCCTTGCCGTTGACCGCGTGGATTGCGTCAGCGGCAGCAGAGTACGCCAGGGACTTGTTCTTGTCCACGTAGGGGCGAACTACCAGATTATCGAAACGAACGGGGAGAGCCTGTCCGTCGCTCAAATCCAGAACGTCGCCGCCGGTGACAAGAACGTTCAGCTCCATGTAGCCGTTATCTACCAGCAGAGCGCGGTAGCGGTAGCCGATGGTTTTGCCGGTGGCCACGCCGTCCTTGTATTCCTTGGCGGGGCGGCAGTTGGTCACCAGCATATGGGTGCCCAAGGCGCGGGGGTCGATGGGGAGAGCTGCCATGTTGGAACCTCCTTTCTTTAGTGAGAGTGAGCAAATTCGTAGGAACCCGGCGCGGTAACACACGTTCGAGCATCGGAAGCCACGCAAAAGTGTCAAATAAAACATAGAAACTTTTTGCGTGGAAAATAGCTCCGCGCTGGCCCATGTCGAATTGCTGTTACTTTATATGCGAAATCAACGAAATATATCAAAAAGGAGAGTAGAATAAATGTTAACATTTTGTAAACGAAAAATAAGCCCTTTGTCCACAGAGACAAGGGGCTTAAAAAATAGATTACTATTAAATAAGGTATATGCCTATCAAACAAATAGTTGACAAAGCAAATGGGCAAAGACTTCCCCCCGGAAGGGCCAAGGGCTGTGCCGCCGGGTAGTCTGCTTGTCAAGACCGACAGAAAATCATCCCCCAGGACACGGGCTGATTTTCTGTCGCAAGTGAACTCTCTCCCTACGGGAGAGGGTTCAGTCTTGACCAGCCGCCTCCCCGTCAGCGGACGGTGGTAACGAAGCTCGCGAGCGAGCTCCGCTGACACCACTTTTTATTTTGGGAGGCCTGCACTATGTCGAAACCGTTCACGAAAATGTCCCGCGCAATATCCTGCTTGGAGCACATCTATAATAGCCTCAACGCCGACTTCTTTGATGGAGAGCTGCCCACGCCGATTTTGACCGTTCAGAGCAAGCCGGGGACGATGGGACACTGTTCCGTGGCAAAGGTCTGGAAGCGCAAAGAGGACAGCGCCTACGAGCTGAACATTGCCGCCGAGGTCTTGAATTATCCCATCGAGGAAACACTTGACACCCTGCTCCATGAGATGGTGCACCTCTATTGCCGGGAAAATGGAATTAAAGAGGTCTCTCGAGGTAGTAAGTATCACAACAAACGCTTCAAAGCCGAGGCCGAGCGGCGGGGACTGACGTGCGTGCCTTGCGGGGCCTACGGCTGGAACACCACACCGGGGGACAACCTGGTGGAATACGCGCTTGAAAAGGGCTGGAGCGAAATCACGTTGGGCCGGAGCACCTTCCCCCAGATACGCACAGGGGCCACGGGAACGGCCCAGGCGGGGGCCGGGAGCGCTCCAGGGGGTAAGAGGCCGTCCAGTACACGCAAGCTGGTGTGCCCCTGCTGTGGGCTGTCTGTGCGGGCCACAAAGACGGTGAACATTTTGTGCGGGGACTGTATGCAGAAAATGGAGGAGGTCGGATAAGGACAAAAAAATTGAAGGTGCACTTGCAACAGACGAAAAGGCTGTCCGTTGTAAGTGCACCTTCAAAAAATCAGGCTGATTCTTTTTCAAATGGTGTATTGCAATCCTTGGAGGTTTGCGCTAAAATGAACCTGGAAACATGATTGCGGCAGGCTGGGCCGTGTTTGCACCACGACCCAGCCCTGTACGAGTGTTCTGGGCACTCAGCACAGCAGAATTTATCTGCACCACAGGGCCATTATAACTTTTTCCGCCTGTTTTTGCAAGGGGAAAGGGCTGGCCCGTGCGTACGCTTTTATGCGGTGTTGAGTACATACTACTCGGCACCGCTTTTGTGTTTCCGGAGACCCGCAGGAGGGGCGGGGGAGACCGCGCAAACCCCGCCCCTGGGTTGACCGGGAATATGATAAAACAGGAGAGAAGAACATGAAAAAAAGAGCATTGGCCCTTGGGCTTGTTTTTGCCCTGATGCTGGGCATCCTCCCGGCCTTTGCCGCCACGTCGCCCTTTTCGGATGTGCCGTCCAGCCACTGGGGCATTGACGGTATCGTGGCCGCCTACAACGATGGCGTTATGACGGGCACCTATGTTAATTCCAGCACAGGGGAGCGCCGGTTCTCTCCAGCGTCCCACCTCACCCTGGCGGAATGGGCGGTCATGCTCTATCGAGCCTTTTATGCCGACGAGCCCTTTACGGTGCCCCAGGAGAATTGGTGGAACCGGGAGGCCGCCGTGCTGAGCGCGCACCACATTTCCGGGGCCAACATGAGCCAGGAGCAGGCCAGAACTCCCGTCAACCGCTTCCAGATGGCAATGATGATTTGCTCCTTGCTGGAGGACAAGGGCGTCATCGTGGACGCCGCCAAGGTGGAGGCCGCCAAGAAGGAGATTGCCGACCTGGACGAGATGTACCCCATGCACCAGGAGCCCGTGGCCACCTGCTGGGCGTTGGGTATCATCAAGGGTGTGGGTGGGAACCGCTTCAACGGCAGCGGCACCATGGAGCGGGCCCAGGCCGCCACGGTGTACCTGCGCGTCAAGAACGTGCTGAACGGCGCTTCCACGGGCGACGATAAACCGCCTGTCCCCACGACCCCGCCTTCTGTCAGTCCTGTTGGCACGATGTCCTCCACGCCCCTTAACCTCCGCGCCGAGGCCATTGCCACACATGCCCCCATCGTCGACTATTGGGGCCAGCAGTCCATGGAAATTCGGAATATCTCTGACCGCGACTCCTTCAACGCGGCTTGTCAGACCATCCACGATTCGAAGATGATTCTGACGCAGGGGGAAATTGACCGCCTTGGCAAAAATTTGTACTACAATTATGCTGTGGTAGCCAATGTTTCTAATGAAACACAAAAGAACGTTAATGGAGCAATGGGTGCTTTGTGTGGGTACGGTGGGAATTATAGCAGTTACGGTAGCACGGCTTTTGTATACTATGTAATCACTCCTTTCAGCGCCGCGACCACCTCCGCCCCTCGCTTTGCCTCCACCATCGCCCAAATTAAGGCCAACCCGGGCATGAGCGATATGGAGAAGGCCCGGCTCTGCGTCAAGGCCGTATGCGACCAAATTGACTACGCACTCAATGGCGGTGCCAGTTGGGATAATGGGAAGCCGACAGGCGACTGTCAGAGTTACGGAACCATGCTTAACCAAATTCTTTCGGGAGTTGGGATTCCGAACCTATATGTGATTGGCGACACCAAAAATGGTAACCATCAATGGGTGCAGGCCAAGCTGGATGGACAATGGTATGTACTGGATGCAACCATGGCCGAAACTGGATTCAGTAATGGAGGCATCATGTCGTTTGCTGACCACGAAAGCAATTGGAAATACTCTGGGTACAACGATTCCGACATGTATAAGGTGGCCCGAGCCCTTATTGATTCCGCCTATCCGACCGACTATGAAATCCCATGAGTGAAAAAAGCCCGCCCCGGAGTTCCGGGGTGGGTCTTGTTGATGAAGGTTGGCCTGTCCCGCACGTCCCGCAAATGTCCCGCAAACTTCCGAAAAATCGGAATTTTTACTTGCGATTGGAAATCCCTGCTATTCCTACCTTTGAGAAGTTAAAACCGCTAAAACCATTGTGCCGCAACGGGCCCGAGGCCGCGGGAGATGAACTCCACAACATGGGATAATAAATTCCGGTATACTTTATCACATAAAGGACAATATTCCGGTTCTGAATGTTGGGGGTTCGAGTCCCTTCGGGCGTACCATGCAAGGACGATTACTTTGATACAATGAGTATCAAGGCAATCGTCCTTATTTTTGCCAGAATTGCTGGAAATCATGGATTTTCTAACATTTTGAGAAAAACGCCGCAACAGGTTTTGGGTGAGAGCAGCATTAAGGACTTATGCTTTTGTGCTTTCCGCACTTCTAAAGCTGTGGGTATCGTCGATTTGTTGGGTATCGTGCTTTTATTGAACATATCGTTGACTTTTTGCCGTTCCAGGTAGACATTCACCATTTTTGAGGCTTTTTAGGCAAATGGCGGGAATCTATGCTATAATAATAACGAAGAATGTAATTGACTGTTAATATGAAATCTATGATAGCGAATGCCTTTATGACCCAATCTAATGTCTATCCTGTAAATCATTTGTGAATTTACTGCGTGTACTATTGAAAGAAACAAAAGATGTGCTATACTATCTAACGAAGTTAGACAAATGGGGGATGCTTATGAGTACGCGGGAAGATGCCCTGGAACTCCTTCAAAAACTGAGTCAGTGCAAATTAGCAGCATTTTTTAACGATGTTGATCTGTTGCAGAAAGGCTCCTGCTTTGTCCTTGCCTATCTGGATCAATCCAGCGGAGAAGTGATGGCTGGTGATTTGGCGAAGGAACTGAGGGTCAGTACGGCGCGAATTGCGGTGTTGCTGAAGAAGATGGAGAAAAATGGACTCATTGCGCGGTACAATTCTGCCAGCGATGCCCGTAAGACCGTTGTAAAAATCACGCCGAAGGGCACCGCTTATGCTAATCAGGTACGAGAGCAACTCTTGTCCAAAGCAGAGTTACTCATAGAAAAAGTTGGCAAGCAAGATCTTGATGAGTTAATTCGGATTTTTGGGAAAATAAAAGTTGCATTGGATATATAAAGGCAGGCCCGCCGCATTTTGGGCCTGCTATTCTGATAAGCAATTATCTAACTGCATTAGTTAATCAATTTTTGCAAAGGAGAGGATGATCCGATGGAAGAATTCATCCCTATTCCCAATCTAACAAGCAGCCTGCGCCATATTCTGCGCGTTCCCAGCGCCTGTTATGAGGCAAGCGGTATTGTCATCAATGGCCGGCGCATTAAGTCGCTGGTTTTTACCACAGACATCGCGATCATCCGAAACTGCGATGCGGACGCGGTTTTTGCGGTGTACCCATTTACGCCGCAGCAGGCAATCAGTGATGCGATCATCCGCTCATCCTATATCCCTGTATTCTGCGGCTGCGGCGGAGGAACTACAAAGGGGCTTCGCACCGTGTCTCTCGCCAAAGATGTGGAATCCCAGGGAGCTATGGGCGTGGTCTTAAACGCTCCTATTTCCGATTTGAATTTGGTGGCGGTGGCCCGTGCCGTGGACATAATCGTTACTGCGACAAAGCAAGAGACTGACATCACAGCCAGGATCAAAGCTGGTGCATCCATTCTCAATGTAGCGGGCGGATGCCGTACACCGGAAATCGTCCAGTCCATCCGGGAGACGGCCCCCGATGTACCTATCATTGCCACTGGTGGTCCCACGAATGAGACTATTCGAGCGACGATCACGGCCGGTGCAAATGCCGTAACCTACACACCATCTTCCGCAAAGGTCATGTTTTCAGAAATGATGAACCACTACCGTGAGGAATAGTGTCCATTTTGCGCTGTCACTTTCTACAGAGATGTATTATCTCATTTCTGCCTGTTCATCCGAAGTTTTGGAGACACTCTTGAACTCTACCAATGAAAGGTCAGCAATCTCTATGAAAAAATACATTGAAACCTTGGGTAAGATCATCGAAAAGCAAGCCGCCGTTTCCCCTGAGCGGGCCAGAGGACTTTTGACGGCAGCCTATTCCTGGGTCCACTTCTCGGGAAAGCGCCAGACTGGACCGGGTGTGCGCTCCGCATACGACTACATGAACAGCGCGGTGGCAGGAACCATCGTGGACTCCCTCCGCCATCCCAAAGAGGCGGTGATGGTTAACATCTTCCTGCCCTGTGAGCTGCTCCACGCCCTGGGCATCCAGCCCATGTTCCCCGAGGGGATCGCCGTCTATGCGGCCTGCACCGCCTGTCAGCGGTTCTTTGGCGAGGCGGCGGAGGCCGGGGGCGTGCCGGAGAGCTTCTGCTCCTACCACAAGACCATGCTGGGCATGGCGGAGAGCGGGGTTCTGCCCGTCCCGCTGATGATCGCCAACACCACCCTGGCCTGCGACGCCAATCAGCTCTCCTTCCGCCGTCTGGCGGAGTTCTATCAGGTTCCTCACACGGTCATCGACGTGCCCCATGACTGCGGTGAGGAAGCCGTCCACTATGTGGCGGATCAGCTTCGCACCCTTGGGGCACAGTTGGAGGACCAATGCCATCGAAAGCTGGAGTCCCAGGTCCTGCGGGAAACGGTGGCCCGCTCCCGGCAAACCATTGAGACCTATCGGGCCTATCTGGCGAAACGAGGCGGAGTCACCCTGCCCGTAACCATGACAGGGGAACTGTGCTCCATGATCTCCACCCACGTCATGCTGGGCCGCCCGGAGAGCGCGGACTATGTATCGCGGCTGCTGCGCGCGGCGGAGAATGCGCCAGACGCCGCCACCTCCGGCAAAAAACGCATTTTCTGGATGCACACGCTCCCCAACTGGCAGGATTCCCTGCGGGACATCGTGGAGGCCGGGGGCCGGTGTGAGCTGGTAGGGTCCGATATGCCCGCCGGTGCCCTGCTGGACATGGACCCGGAACAGCCTTACGAGAGCATGGCCCGGCGGGTGGTGTACGCCTCTTTCAACGGCCCGGCCTCCCGCCGGGTGGAGGAGGCCGTCCGGCGGGCCAAGGAGGTTCGGGCGGACGGGGTGATTCTGTTCTGTCACTGGGGCTGCAAGCAGACCCTGGGATTGAGCCAATTGGCCAAACAGCGCCTGGAGGATGAGGGACTGCCTACCCTGGTATTGGATGGGGACGGTTGTGATGGCCGCAATGTGGCCGACGGGCAGATGGTCACACGGGTCAACGCATTTTTAGAACAACTGGAGGGCAGGGGCGCATGATCGGATATAACTGCAAATATACCCCCATCGAGCTGCTGCGGGCTTATGGCGGTGAGCCGGTTCTGCTGGACGGCGAGGAAAAGGATTTCGAGCTGGCGGAGAGCCTGACCCACGCCAACCTCTGTTGCCATGCCAAAGCCCTCATCCAGCAGGGGACCCGGGCGGAGGAGCTGGCGCTGATGGACTGCTGCGACTCGCTCCGAAGGACATACGACGTGCTGTGCTGGGAAAACCACCAGGCGTTTTTGCGGCTTGTGGATCTGCCCCACGAGGATGGCGCCTGTGCCCGGGAGCGGTTCAAGGGGGAGTTGATCCGCCTGGGGGAGACCTATGGCGCGTACCGGAGGACGACCTTTGACCGGGACGCTTTTCTAACCGCCTGCCGGGAGAGCGCACAGCCCCTGCCGGAGGGATCGTTTTTGGCTGTGCTTGGGGCGCGGGCCAGCCCGCCCCTGCTGGAGCTGATTCGGCAAGGGATGCCCCTGCCTGTTGTCAATCTTACGTGCAGCGGGAGCCGCGACCTGGAGCCGCCGCCGGAGGGGGCGGTGGAGATGGACTTTGACGCGCTCATGGCATGGTACGCCGGGGCGCTGCTGGGGATGATCCCCTGTATGCGCATGACCAGCGTGGCGGGGCGCAGGGAGCTGACCAACCATCCAAGGCTGAAGGGCGTGATCTACAACACGGTCAAATTCTGTGATTTTTACAGCTTCGACTACGCGGCGCTGAAGCGGGAGAGCGGCCTTCCCATTTTGAAGATCGAATCGGACTATATGCCCCAGCCGGCGGGACAGCTTGCCACCCGGCTGGAGGCGTTTGCCGAAAGCCTGTTTCCCAACGCACCCAATAGGAGGAAAAAGAGCGTGGAGACAAAGGGCCTTTACGCGGGGATCGACAGCGGTTCCACCACTACTAACATGGTGATTATCAACGAGAAAAAAGAGATCCTTGCCAGCGCCATCGTGCGCACCGGGGCCAAGGCGCAAAACGGGGCAGCCGCCGCGCTGGCACAGGTGTGCGAACGACTGGGTTGCCAACCGTCGGACTTCGCGGCAATCTTCGCCACCGGCTATGGACGAAACAACATCCCCTTCGCCACCGGGACAAAGACGGAGATCACCTGTCACGCCAGGGGCGCGTCCTTTCTGAATCCGTCCGTGCGCACCATCGTGGACATCGGCGGGCAGGATAGTAAGGTGATTTGCCTGGACGGGGACGGTGGAGTGGCCAACTTCATTATGAACGATAAGTGCGCCGCCGGGACGGGCCGTTTTCTGGAGATGATGGCCCGGACGCTTGAACTGGACATGGAGCAGATGAGCCAGCGGGGGCTGACCTGGAAAAAGGACCTGACTATCTCCAGTATGTGTACCGTGTTCGCGGAATCGGAGGTCATCTCCCTGATCGCCGACAACCACACGGACAGCGATATCATCCACGGGCTTAACAAGTCCATCGCGGTCAAGACCGCCTCCATAGTCAGCCGAGCCAAGGGCGCGGGTCCCTACATGATGACCGGCGGCGTGGCCCGGAACCGGGGTGTGGTGCAGGAGCTGGAGAAACGGCTGGGGGAGAAGCTGTTCATTGCGGACGATCCCGACCTGTGCGGCGCTCTGGGTGCGGCACTCTATGCGCTGGAGGAAGGCTGACTGGGTATGGCAAGGGAGCGCCTCAAATCGCAGCGTATAGACACCTCTTCTTATTTTTCTTGGCAACATTTTTAGCAACTTAATAAAATTCAAAATGAACAGGAGAGATCAACATGGTACTTTACTTCACTGGAACAGGAAACAGCCGCTTTATTGCCCGAAAGCTGGGCGACCTGCTGGGTGACAGCATTTATTCCATCGGGGATGATTTGAGGAATGGCCGCACAGGGCATTTCACACAGGAATCCACGCTGGTATTTGTTGTGCCGACGTATATGAGCCGTATGCCTCCGAAAGTGGAAAAATACATCCAGGATTCTGACTTTTTGGGATGTGGCTGCGCCTATTTTGTCTTTTCCGCAGCCCAAGCGGTTGGTAATGCAGAAAAATACTGCAAAAGGCTGTGTGACAAGAAGAACCTGATCTATATGGGAACCGCTGCTGTGAAGTCCCCCGCGAACTATGTCGTGATGTACGATGTCCTTCCAAAGAGCAAAGCGGAACAGGAAATGGAGAGATCCATCCCCGCGATGGAAAAGCTGGCGGATCAGATGCGGCATCACTCCATGATTAAGCTGGATGACTCTTTTGGCGGACACAAGCCGTTCAGCGTCTTAGCACCAGCCATTTTAAAGATGGCGAGCGCAAAGGACTTTCATGTGAGCGATGCCTGTATCTCTTGCGGCAGCTGCGAAAGGGTATGTCCCCTTGGAAATGTTTCCCTTCAAAATGGGAAGCCCGTGTGGGGTGCGAAATGCACACACTGTATGGGCTGCATCTCTGTCTGTCCCCCAAAGGCGATTGATTACGGCAAAAAGACACAAGATCGAAATCGCTATTATCTCCCTTAGATGAGACAAATCATAGCGGGAGTGAAAGCCAAGCAGTGAAAGAAGCGTGACCGGCATAGAAGATAATTTATCTTCTTCACATTTGAGACGAGAAGAACCCTTAATCGAAATTACTGTAGGCTGAAGGCAAAGATCAAAACGATGATTTCGTAAATGCCAAAGCCATGATGATGAACCCCCAGGGGTACTGGGGCATGACTGTCAGCGTGTATTCCAGCGTGGTGGGATCGGCGCCAAACAAAACGCAGATGGGGCGGCTGAACAGGATGATCAGCGCGGTGATGACCACGCTCCCCACGAAGTTGATAAGAATGCCGGTGCGGAAATAGAATTTTAAGTTGTCTTGCTCTTTCGCTCCGTAGCTCTGGCCAAACAGAGGATGCAAGCCCTCGCTGGTGCCAAAAAACACCGCCACCGTGAAGAAGGCCACATGAAATTACCGCGAAGGCGTCCACCCCCAGTTCACCGATCATGTCCACCAGCATCCGATTTATCCACAGTGTCATGATGGGGGTGGCAAGCTGGCCGATGCCCCCGCCCCCAGCAGGGAGCAGACGGCGTCGGTGCAGAACAGGCCAATGGCGCTCAGGATCACGCTGGCTGCAATCAGGAGAACCATACCCTGACGGAACACCTTATTCGCCCCGTCCACGTTGCCCTGTCCAATGCGGACGGCGACGATCACGGTGAAGGGCAGAACCAGGTTAACTGCACCCAGTGCGTTTGTTCTGACTCCCCGTCCTGCAGAGATACCGTCGATCACGGTAAATAAGAAAAAGCATACGTTGCTCAACCAGAGACGATCCCGTGTCGGTGAGTCGGATCTGAACGCGAAAGAAGCGGTGGCGCGGCGATTGTCTGAATTCTGTCAACTTCTGATACATCTTCATTAGCTCCGTTCAGCACTTGCTTTTGGTCATATCCTTGATAGAGAAGCCGTAAGCCTGCATCACAGCTTTATTGCTCTGCTGGTGAACCGTTCTCAATGTTCCCAATTGCTTTTGCGTTTCCTTGACTGAAACACCCACATGATTCCCACTCTCACGGGAGGCGGGAACACAAAAAAGAATTGGATTTCGATAACAAGGCTATATCAGAGGCCCTCCTCAATGGCCCGCAGGCAAATCTCCAGTGCGTTCTCGCCCTCTGGGACTACGATGTCCGGCTCGGTGCCCATCTCCTGGCTGCTGCCACCGTCCAGGTTTAGGCCATTCATGGTGGTGAATTGATAGGCAATCCCCGAATTTGGCAGGACACAGATCATAGGGTTAATGCCGATCCCGTCCCCGCCGGTGGTCTGCCCCACCAAAGTGGCAAAGCCGGTATCCTTGCAGAGGATAGCGAAATTTTCGCTGGCAGAGTAGACGTTGGGGCCAACTAACAGCCAGAATTTTCCCGAAAATGCGGGGGCATCCGGATAGTTCATGCCCACCGGTGTTCCAACATACATTGACGAATAGTATGTAATTCCTTCCAAATCTTCCTGTTCCAAAGCCGGCAGACTGTCCAGATCCAGTTCTTCAATCGGATGCAGTTCCGGTACATAGTTCATGGAATCAAGTTTCCTTGCATTGTAGTAATCCAGCGTTTCCGCTCCTCCCTTGATCAGCGCGTCATGGGTCTTACCTATGGCCTCTGTGAGGTTTGGGGCGAGCAGCAGCAGCTTACTATACAGATCGCTTCCGCCGCTGTTGCACCTGATGTCGATCATGCAGTTTTCGTAACCTTCCGCTTCAATCGTCTGAAAGAAATCCAGCAGAAGTTCCTGATCGCGGTCAAATTCTTCTCCAAAGGACAACATCGACCGTACCTCCACATAGGCCGCGCTCTGCTCCGGGTAATAGGCGAAGGCCAGATTATCACTCGTCGCCGCGCGCCCAGAACCGGGGCCACTCACGCCGGAAGTTGAAGCTTCCCCTTCTTTCTCTGACCAATGATAGACGCTTCTGGACTGCTCACTTCCCAGAAGCTCTACAACATACTGGCTAAATGCGTTGTTCTCTGCCCCAAGAAGTGCGCTTCCATAGTTGGAAGCGTATGCGTCCGCATCGAACACCATCATATGCCCGGTATACCCAAAACAGTTTGAAACCATTTGGAGCACCCATAGCAGATCCTCCGCCGAATTCGCCTGCTGCGCCGTGTTGTGGTAGGATAACTCCAAACTATTCAGTTTTTTCCCGGTAGTGCGATACAGCACGCCCTCAAAGGGGTAATTTTTCTCCAGTGTTTTCCAGAATAGGTTCCAGTCCTCCATCCATGGGCTGAGTTTTTCCGGTTCCTCCGTCGTTTCCTTCGGTTCTTCCGGGGTCTCCACCGGAGCGGTGCCAGTCACGGCGGATTCTGACTCGCCGGGGGACGGCTCCTCCCCGGTGGCGGGAGAACAGCCGCTCAGCAGCAGGACCAGCGCCAGCAGAAGCGCGGAAATTTGTCTGTATTTCATCGAAATGCTCCTTTTTATAACTCCCAATTCGTTTTACACACCATCCAGATGTGATTGCCTACCATCTGCGGCAGATCTTCCAGCCTTTTCTAAATCGCACGGCAAGGAACCAACTGACTGCTTGATGGGCCTGTTCGGCTCTTTCTGTAGGCTTTGCCAGTCAGCGACAAACTGTTTCGCAGCGGTACGGCGCTGTGTATCTGTCATGGCGGTATTCACCCTGGTTGCTTTTTTGACAGGATATCATAAATCGCCGTATTTTTCCATAGGCATTTCTGTGTCGATGATCCTTGGGAGTGTGAGACTATAAACAATGACAAAGTATTCCAAATGAATTTTTGAAAAATCTATCATCTTCTGCTGAATGAGGCGGATAGAAAAGGACGTACAAAGGCTGAGGTCGATGAAGTGATCTGCTGGCTGACAGAGTACAGCACATCTGCTCTGGAAAGCGCCTGCTCCGGCGCGATTGCCTACGGAGACTTTTTCCAAAATGCGCCCGGGCCAAATCCCAACCATACCCTAAGCGAGGGCGTTGTATGCGGCGTCTGGGTAGAGCCGAAACCTGATCCAGTTTGCGGCTATAAAGAATTACATCGGGCTGTACCCCAGCTCAGGAGCTATAGAGGCATTCGTCCAGCGGTTGACAGAATGCGAGACGAGTAAGAGCACGTCCAGTTCCCCTACAGCAAACAACTGCCCCTAAAACTGATAGCAGAGATTGCAGCATGGTGTGAAAACAAAGTAGAAACACAACAGCAGAGATAGACTAATTTTTTACGTGGAATGAAACGGCGTGTGCTCTATGAAGCGAAAAATTTAGCCGGGAAAAAGGGAGCTTGCCTGCGCAGCCCCCTTTCAATACGCAGAGAGCCACCGCCTCTGAGACGGTGGCTCTCTTATGCTCGGTAGGTTGAATCCCGCTGGATTACCTGGCGACAGCGAAGGCAACCAAACTATGCTCACAGGTAGGGACTGAGCATGCCAGAGAGGCACAGCAAGCTCTGAGCAGGAGATAGACGTCCAAGGCGTCCCGCTTAATCGTAAAGGGGCTCTGCTGACCACTCCCGGACAAGGCCGCTGTATGCGTCGATCTCAAATTCATATTCCATGCCGTTGTAGATGAGCTTACCTTCATATTTGAGCGCGCCGTCATCGTAGTCAGTTTCAAACTCACGTATGTCGGCGTCGGTTGCGCCTGGAACCCGGGCCAAAACCATCTGGCGGGCCTGTTCGACAGTGATGGTGCCGGCACCGCTCTGATGATGTGGATCATATTCCGCGTCAAAATCATAACTGATCACCGCGCCGGTGTACGCGTCGATTTCATAGTCGTATTCTTCATGGTTGGGAGTAAAAAACTCCACGTCATACACCCACCGGCCATCGTCAAAATCCAGCTTGGAGCGGATGAGGGATGCCTGCTCTGCAGTCAGTCCGGCGTGGGCCAAAGCCACGCGCATAGCCTCCTCCTCGCCGATGTAGGCCCGGGGCTCGGAGCCCGCCTTGGAAGGCTGAGTGGTTGCGGGAGCTCGGGTGACAGCGGGGGCAGGGGAGGGGGACGGGGTAGGGGAGGCTTCAGGCTCCTGAGGCGCGGTGGGTTGGGGCGGATCCGGCTGGTTTGCACTGGTGTCAGGTCCCTGGGCACTGATCACCACGCCGGTGAGGGCGTCTACATCGTACTGGTAGCTCTGCCCGTGTGCCTCAAAACAGATCTGATAGTAATCAAGGCCATTGCGGGTGCCCATATCTGTGCTGCGAAAGCTGACCTCGGCCGCCGTCAGAGAAGCGGCCTCCAGTGCCTTCTGCTTTGCCGCTTCGGCTCCAATGTAGCCCATTTGGCTCTCAGACTGGGCGCATCCGGCGAAAAGAAGAAGGGCCAGACCTGCCGCACACAAAAGAACAGTTCGTTTCATAGTGGTCTCCTTTCCTAGTTCTGAGCACAGTCTACTGCGCCAACATGAAATCTACATGAAATTCAAAGAAAAAATATAAGATTTTTTCCTGGGACCGGATGGGACGTAAACCCTATGTCTTTGCCTGGGAGGGGGAATCCGGCGCGGGCAAATGGAGCGTGAAGGCGCTGCCTACCCGGGGGACGCTCTCCAGTGTCATATAGCCGCCATGGAGTTGGGCGATCTGCCGCACAATGGACAGGCCAAGCCCTGTACCCCCCTCGTCGCTCCGGGCGGGATCCGCCCGGTAAAATCGCTGCCAAACCCTCTCCTGCTGCTCTGAAGGAATTCCTATGCCGTTATCCCGCACCTCCAGCAGGAGCTCCCCGCCGCTCTGTCGGACAGAGATCCACACGCAGCCGTCCGGTTTTCCGTATTTGAACCCGTTTTCCACCAGGTTCTGTACGAGCCTGGACAGCAGCGCCGGATCTGCCGCAGCGGTGACGTCCTCCTGTAGTTCCAAAATCAGACGGTCTGGGTCGTAGCCCTGCTCCTCACACAGGGAGCGGAGCAGCCCGTTCAGGTTCACCGGCTCCAATTGGGCGGTCTCCGTCCCCTGCTCCAGCCTGGTCATGCTCAAAAGCTGGGAAATGAGCTGGGACATCCGATCCGCCTGCCGGTGAATCATGGCGATGGTCTCCCGCCGATCCTCCGGGGTCTCGTCGTACTTTTCCGCGTATTCGCAGGCCCCCTTGATGATAGATACCGGGGTGCGAAGCTCGTGGGAGGCGTCCGCCGCGAACTGCTGCTCCGACTCAAAGGATTTCTCCAGCCGCTGAAACAGCTGATCAAAGGTGGCCGCCAGCTGAGAAAATTCATCCCGGCCGGGGGGCAGTCCAATCCGCCGGGACAGATCCTGGGCTTCATTGATGGAGGCCGCGGCGGACATGATGCTGTCCAGCGGGCGGAACGCCCGTCTGGCGATCCAGTAGCTGCCCAGGGCGGCCAGCGCCATGAACGCGGGCAGGACGATCAGCGCCACCCGCAGCAGGGAGGCGGTGAGCTGCCGGTTTTCCGGAACCTCCATCAGCCCACGAAGCCACAACCCGTTGTCCCAGCCCATGGCAAGCCAGAGATCCAACACCAG
Source organism: Bacillota bacterium (assembly GCA_021768085.1). Classification (GTDB taxonomy): domain Bacteria; phylum Bacillota; class Clostridia; order Oscillospirales; family Oscillospiraceae; genus Enterenecus. The sequence continues at coordinate 20,390 of JAETOJ010000026.1, read as the reverse complement.
GTATTGTCCGCCCCCGGCGCTCACCACCCGAGTGATCCCGTTCTGAAAGTCCTCCTCAATGGAAAAGGATACGGGGATCTGGCCGGCCAGAAGGGCCTTATCCTGGCTGTAGATCAGGGTGGAGACGCCGTTTTGATAAAAGCTGAACCCATCTCCCAGCGCCAGCCGGCCATTGGCCATGGCGGTCTGGGACAGGTTGCTCCGCACGGTCTGGGACAGCTGGGTCATGGCGGCCTGCGCCGCCACCACCTTGCTGATGGACAGCAGGAAGGCCAGCAGCAGTGCCGCCAGCAACCCCGTCAGCAAGGTGAGCCAGATCGCGATGCGAAACTTGACCGAGAGGGGCTTCATGTCTCATCCCCTCCATTGTCCACGCGAAGCACCCAGCCGGAACCACGGATGGTGTGAATCAGCTTTTTTCGGCCTTCGCCGTCGATCTTTTTCCGCAGGCGGCTGATGTATGCGTCGATGTTGTTGGAGCTGCCGGAATATTCGTAGTTCCAGATCTGGTTTTCCATCTGGCTCCGGGAGAGCACAATGCCCTGATTGCGGATCATGTACTCCAAAAGGGAGAACTCCTTGGGTAGGAGGGGGATCTCCACCCCGCCCCGATGGGCGGTGCGGCGTTCGATGTCCACCACCAGATCGTCGATGGAAAACTGGTTTTTCCGATTGCCGGCGCGCTTCCGGGTCAGGGCCCGGATCCGGGCCAGCAGCTCATCAAAGGCGAAGGGCTTGATCAGGTAGTCGTCCGCCCCCAGATCCAGCCCCTTGACCCGGTCGGACACCGCGTCCTTGGCGGTGAGAAGCAGCACAGGGACATCCACATCCCGTTCCCGGAGCAGCTTCAGCAGGGAATAGCCGTCAAGTTTGGGCATCATCACATCCAGCAGGATGGCGTCATATTCTGCACCCAGCAGATAATTGAGGGCCTCCTCGCCGTCAAAGCAGCTGTCTACGCTATAGCCGGACCGTTTCAGCGTTTTCTCAATCAAGCGGTTCATGTCCCGCGCGTCTTCCACCACCAGAATTTTCAAGCGTGACACCTCCGGACAAGGGAATAGGCCGCCGCTTTCTTCACAGACGGCCGGGTTAGGGCAATTTCATTATAGCTGCAATCAAATAATTTGCAAGTGCTGTACGCCGACGTAAAGCAAAATCCGTATTGCCGACAATTTGAGCCCCAGGGGTTTGTCCCTGGGGCTCGACTGATACGCGGCAAGGCGCTGGAGTGGGTTGTCAGCAGTTTCCTGTGTAGACGTGGGTCAGCCAGGCCCGGGCCTCCTCCGCCAGCCGGTATACCTGCTCCACCGGGGTGGGGAGGTGATCCCGCATCTGATACCGGGGAAAAAACCGGGACAGATGCAGGGGAATGTCCGGGCGCACCGAGGCCAGCCACTTGGCCAGAGCGCGGATCTCCTCTACGCTGTCGTTCTCACCGGGAACCAGCAGAGTGGTGACCTCCACATGGCACCGCTCCGCCGCCAGGGTGATGGAGCGCTTCACCGCGTCCAGGTCGCCGCCCAGGCGGCGGTACCACGCTGGGGTGAAGCCCTTCAGATCGATGTTGGCCGCGTCAAGGAGGGGGAGAAGCTCCCGCCAGGGCTGTTCCGCAACGGTGCCGTTGGTGACCAGCACGTTGACCATGCCCCGGCCATGGACGAGGGCGGCGCAGTCCCGGACGTACTCGTAGCCCACCAGCGGCTCGTTATAGGTGTAGGCCACGCCGATATTGCCCTGCGGAATCAACGCCTCCGCCTTGTCCACCAGCTGCCCCGGGGAAACGTCTACCGTCTGAATTGAGCCATCCCCGGCCATGGAGATCTCGTGGTTCTGGCAGAAGGGACAGCGTAGGTTGCAGCCGAAGCTGCCCACAGAGAGGATCAGGCTCCCGGGCCGGAAACGGCGTAGGGGCTTTTTTTCAATGGGATCCAGAGCCAGGCTGGTGAGCCTGCCGTAGTTTAGCGGCACAACAACCCCATTCCGGCAGACTCTGGCCCGGCAGAAGCCGGTTTGCCCCTCCTCCAGCCGGCAGCGGTGAAAGCAGAGCTCACAATTGGCGCTCATGTGTGCCGCACCACCTCAAACCGCTCCAGGGTATAGGCTTCCCGGGAGCTGATGCTGCCCTTCTGGCGGGCGATATCGATCTGCTGCTCCACCGTGTCCACGCCCTCCAGGTCGGGGAGGAGCAGCCCCCGGCGGCTGCCGTGGGACACGATGACGCCGTACCGCTTCACATCCAACTGAGCAGGGGAGGAGATGGGCTCCGGCTCCCCCAGCACGTCTACGCTGTACTCCAACTGATCCAGCTCATTGGCAGCGACGGGTGGGAAGCGGGGATCCCGGATCCCGGCGGATACGGCGTTCTGCACGATCTCCCAAGCCACGCTGGCGGTGGTGGGGCCGGTGGTGCCAATGCAGCCCCGGAGTTGACCGTGGACGTGGAGGGAAACAAAGGTTCCGGCGGCCCTGTCCGTCAGCTCACGGGGTAGGCCGCCTGGCAGAGTGTGCAGCCGCTGACCAGTACGGACATAGGTCTCCAGCGACAACCGGGCCAGCCGCACCCAGGGATCCTCCGCGGCTTTGCGTTCCGCCAGGCGGGTGCGTTCCAGATCCTCACACCGGGCGGCAAAGCGACGATTCCCATCCGGGCCGGTGACGGTGAAAACGGCCACCCCATAGCCCACGCCGGTGACCCCCTCGTAGCTGAGCAGATCCGGCTTCACGGCCAGGCCGTCCAACGCCCCGGCCATCATCTGGAAGGAGCGCAGGCCGCACTCCGCCGCCCGGTCGCACAGGGCGGGATCCATGGTAAGAAATTGCAGAAAATCCCCGGATTTCATGGCGGCAGTCACCCGGCGGTCGAACACCGGGCCCTCCGGGGCGTAGCCATAGGGGCCGTCGTCTCTCAGTTTATGAGACAGATCGCCGCTGGCGATATACACGGCCCTGCGGCCCAGCTTGTCCACAGCAGCGGCAACACAGCGGCCCAGCTGATAATGATGCAAAGGAGAAAAACCTGACAGACCGAGGCGGAGAATGGGACAGTTTACGCCCGCTTCCCGGAGGAAGTAAAGAGGCAGGAAGACGCCGTGATCCAGGGCAGGGTCGCGTTCCCCCAGCGTTCCGGCCTGGAGGCCCGCCGCTTCCGCCTGGGCAATCACCTCCTGCCGCAGCGCAGCGTCATAGCTTACCTCCAGCCGGGTTTGGGGCGCGCCAAAGGTCGTCATGCTGCCGGAAGCGCCGGTGCCGGGGGAGATATGGAAGTAGTCGGCGTACAGGATTGTGTGGGGAGAGGAGATCACCAAAACCTCCGGCCTCCAGTCCGCCACCTGCTTTGCGGCGGTGCGGTAAGCGTCGATGGTGGTCTGCACCTGTCGTTCCTGGCCCCGGCCAACGGTGGGAATGATGAGAGGCGGATGGGGGACGATGACGGCTCCGATCATTGGCATTGGGATCGCTCCTTCCAAGAAAATGCGACAAGGAATTGCGCTTTACAAAACCGTCACCAGCGTCCCCGCACCGATCAAGATGCACCCAATGACAGATTTGGGTGTGAACTTCTCGTGGAGAAATACCGCCGCCATTACCAGGGTGATGACTACGCTCAACTTGTCAATGGGCACCACCTTGGATACCTCACCTATCTGGATGGCCCGGTAGTAGCACAGCCAGGATGCGCCAGTGGCAGCCCAGACAGGATGAAAAACAGCCAGCTTTTTCGGCTGATCTCAGAGATGCCGCCCTGGGTATTGGTGAGAAACACCATTCCCCAGGCCATGGCCACCACGACCACAGTGCGGATGGCAGTGGCCAGATTGGAGTTGACGCCGTCAATACCCACCTTGGCCAGAATGGAGGTGAGAGCGGCAAATACGGCGGAGAGCAGGGCGAAGATGAACCACATCATGACGACCTCCTTGCAAAATTTCTGATGCAGTTTAGCGCGCAACTGTGGGTTCACTTACAAGTTTGCGAACATATCCATCTGCTTTTGAAGCTCGCCTACGATCTCCTGGTTGGCATCCATCCGTCCTGTGATCCCCTCCATGTCGTCCACCAGGACGCGGGTGCTGCCGGCCGCGCCGCTGATGCCGGAGGCGGCCCCGTCTATGGAACCGGAAATGCTGGAGATGGAGACGGCAATCTGATCGATGGCGGTTTTCAGTCGCTCTACCCGGTGGTTGAATTCCTCCATGGCATGGCCGATGTAGTCCGAATCTTCCCGGTATTGCTGTCCGGCCCGAACAGACCGATCCAGCTGATCCGCGATGACCTGGCTCAGATATTCGGCCAGTTCACGGGCGCTGCCGGCCAGATAGTCCACCGCTCCCGTCACTACGCCGCTGACCTCCTGGATGTGATTGGCGGTCTCGGCGCAGGAGTCGGCCAGCTTGTGAACCTCCTGGGCCACTACGGAGAACCCGGCGCCTGCCGTCCCGGCCCGAGCGGCCTCAATGGAGGCGTTGATGGCGATGAGGTTGGTGGAGGAGGAGATGTTGAGGATATCCTCGGTCAGCGCACGGATCTGCTCTACGCTGTGGCTCTTTTCAATGGCCTGATCCAGCATGGCCATGATGTCCGCTGTCTTGTCCCGGATCAGCTCCGTCTCCGCGCAGGCGGTGCGCTCCATATCCTCGGCGCGATCCCGCATTTCAGCCGAGTAGGCCGTGATGGTGGAGCACTCCTCCGCCATGCTCTGGGTATCCCCCTGGGTGCCGGCGGCGCTGGCGGTGATTGCCGCGGCGCTGGCGGTGATTGCCGCGGCGCTGCCCGCGATCTCCTCCAGGGCGGCGGAGAGCTGCTCCGTCAGCTCGGAGAGGCTCCGCACGCTGTCGTTGGAGTTCTTCGTCCGCCGGCGAACCTCACCCACCACGCCGCTGATGCGATCGGAACTGTTCTGAAGGGTGCTCATGGTATCTTGGATGGGGGTGAGGACATACCGCCGGATGATCCGGAAGGCTGCCGCCACCAGGAAAACGCCCACGATCAGGGTGATCGCGCTGGTGACCAGGGAGATGACGTAAACCAGGGTGAGCCGCCCCCGGGCCTCCTTTGCCTGGGTGCTGACGGAGGCGGAGAGCGTGTCAATGCCCGACTCCGCCGCCTGGCCCCAGCGGGCCACGTCCCCGTTGGCGGTGGCGTAGGCCTCCTGGGTCTTGCTGTCGGCGCTGGCGCAGACCAGATAGACCAGGGCGTGTTTAAATTCCTCGTAGCTGCTGAGGAGAGACTCATAGGTATCCCTGTCCCCGCTGGAGACAAAGCCCTCGTAGGCGGCCAGCTTCTCGTCCAGGGTGGCCTCCTCCGCTTTGATCTCCTGCACCAACCGGATCATGGTGGCGTGATCTGCGGCGACAATGTGGGACAGGGCCAGACGGTGGATGTCCATAACGGAGCGCCTGATATCCTCTAATTGTTCTTCGCTGACCATGCTCTTGTCAACGATGCTCCCTGCGTTGGCATGGACATTATTGATGCTGAATACCGCCAGAATATTGGACAGCAGGGTGATCAGGCCCAGCAGGATAATGGGCAGAATCAAACGCTGCTGAAGGGTCAGCCTGCCTTTCATGGAACTTCCTCCCGACTATAAATGTACTTATCGTTGGGTAACGCCTTCCACCATCCGATCCAACTGGCTTTGAAGGGATGCGCCGGAGGGGTTCCCCTGAGCCATGCTGGTAGCGAACTCGGTGACAGGATCCCAGAACTTCCCGCCTACCCGTTGAAGCTGGGAGTAGTTGGCTTGGGCCAACAGGGCCGAAATAGCGGGGGAGGACTGAACCTCCGGAGAGTTGGCCGCACTGACGTTGGCCGGGCCCTGGCCCCGCACCTCGAAACGCAGGCGCTGGTTTTCCTCGCTGGTGATCCATTCCGCCAGCCGTGCGGCCCAGTCTGGGTGCTTAGAGTAGGCGTTTACGCCGATGAGCTTGCAGCCGGAGAAGGACGCCATCTGGATCTGCTGCCCTGCGCAGGTGAACGTGGGCAGCTTAGCCGCACCCATGTTGCCACCCCAGGCCTTCTGCACGGCCACCGCGTTCCAGACGCCGCTGATGCCGGCGATCACCGTGCCGTCCTGCACCCCGGCGAGAAATTCCCCATCCTGACAGTTGAGAAAGGCGGGACTGGCCGCAATATTCAGCATCGCCTGGGCCACGTCGGTGCCCCGAATGAGGCCGTCAGTGCTGTTCCAGGTGCAGTAGTTTGTCAGCCCGTCCTCGTTGAGCCCTACCTCCAACCCAGTGTTGCCGAAGAAGGCGTAGACATACCACGCCGAAGACCAGTCCATCGTTACCAGCCGCTCAGCCTGGGCCGCCACCTCCAGCATACGCTCCAGGCTTTGGATATCCTCATCGGTGAAATATGCCTTATTGTAGTACAGAAAATAACCGTTATCCGCCGTTAGCGGGTAGGCGTACAGGGTGCCCCCCACGCTGGCCGCCTCCACCGCGGTAGGCAGAGAGGATTCGCGTATCCCCGCCTCGTCTGGAATCGGATCCAGACCGCCGGCGGCGGCCAGAGCGGCCACCTGATCGTCGGCGAAGGCGAACACATCCGCGCCGCCTTCCAGATTACCCAGCAGCACGTCCTTGCAGTTGGATTCGCTCTGGGCCTGGTAGGTGATGCGGAAGTCGGCCTGCCCGGCGTAATGAGTCTGGAACGAGGCAAACATCTGAGTAAGCAGCGCCTCGTCCTCCTCCGCGCCCCATACGGTCAGGGCCACAGTGTCCATTACAGGCTGGCTCTCGTCTGGAAGTGGTGGCTGGCTGTCGCAGGCGGACAGCAGGGACAAGAGGCAGACAGATAATGTGAAACGAAAAAGCCATTTTGCCATGGTTTTCCAGTCCTCCCATCATTTTGCGGAAACATTATAGCATTCCTGAAGCGGGATTTCAACCACAACAAAACGCTGCTGACCAGATTTTCTGAGAACGGAGGCGGTACCTTGCTTGTCTCCGAAGTAATGCAAAAAAGGTGGCGGTTTTAAGAACTTAAAACCGCCGCAGGTATAGGGAGCCGACACAGGGAATCGGTATACATTTTCCTCTCTGATCGTCAAGGTTAACTGAGGTTCAGCATTTATCGTATTCAATCCGCAGCTTTTCCAGGGCCTTTTTTTCGATACGAGACACATAGGAGCGGGAAATCCCGCACAGTGATGCGATCTCCCGTTGGGTGAGGGGGGGCTGATCGTTCAACCCGTAGCGCAGGCGGATGATGTGGGCCTCCCGGCCAGTCAGGCAGGCGTCCACGCACCGCCGCACCTTGGCGCAGGCGTCCCGGAGATCCAGCTCCTCCAGCATATTGTCGTCTACCCGAACCACATCAATGAGAGACAGTGAACCGTTTTCCCCATCGCTATCCAAGGAATCGGAGAGAGAAAGTTCCCCCTGGAGCTTGCGCTGAGAGCGGAAATACATCAGAATCTCGTTCTCAATGCATCGGCTGGCATAGGTGGCAAGCCGCACGTTTTTGTCCGGTTTGAAGGTGGATACCCCTTTGATTAGGCCAATAGTTCCGATAGAGATCAAATCGTCCTGGTCGCCGTTGGGGGTATAGTATTTTTTGACAATGTGCGCCACCAGCCGCAGATTGTGCTCAATTAGCTCATCCCGCGCGTCCGTATCGCCCTGGGCCATCCGTTCCAGGCAGTCCTGCTCCTCCTCCCGAGTGAGGGCCCGAGGGAAGGAACCCGTATTTCCCGCCAACCGCAGGGTAAAAAATAGTCCGTTTAACGTCAATAACAGCCATGCCGTCCACATGGATACCACCTCCGCTTAACTGTATGCGGGAGCGGCGTGTCCATATTAAAGGGGGCGCCACGGTAAGGGAAAATGCGGCGCGCCTGAACATCTCAGGCGCGCCGCGGAGTTATTCTTTAGATGCTGACAAGGAGTATCACCTGTCGTCGGCAATGGCCGCCTGGGCGGCGCTCAGCCGGGCAATGGGCACCCGGAAGGGAGAGCAGGACACATAGTCCAGTCCGATTTTGTGGAAGAACTCCACGGAGGAGGGGTCACCGCCGTGCTCGCCGCAGACGCCCACGTGGATGCCAGGATGGGTGGAGCGGCCCCAGCGGGTGGCATTGGCGATCAGGCGGCCCACGCCGTGCTGATCCAGCTTGGCAAAGGGATCCTGCTCATAAATCTTTTTATCATAGTAGGCGCCCAGGAACTTGCCCGCGTCGTCCCGGCTGAAGCCGAACACCAGCTGGGTCAGGTCATTGGAGCCGAAGGAGAAGAAGTCGGAGATGGGGGCGATGTCATCGGCGGTCATGGCGGCCCGGGGGGTCTCGATCATGTTGCCCACCTTGTAGGTCATGCTGGAGCCCGCGGCCTCCAGCAGCTCATCGGCCACGCTGGTGACAATGTCCTTTACATAGGCGAATTCCTTCAGCTCGCCCACCAGGGGGATCATGATCTCGGGGACAATTGTCCACTCCGGATGGCGGGCCTGGACGGCCAGGGCGGCCTTGATGACAGCCTTGGTCTGCATCCTGGCGATCTCAGGGAAGGTGACGCTCAGGCGGCAGCCGCGGTGGCCCATCATGGGGTTGAACTCGTGAAGGGCAGCGATGATGGCCTTGATCTCGGTCACAGTCTTGCCCATTTCGGTGGCCAGCTTCTCAATATCGGCCTCCTCGGTGGGGACAAACTCGTGCAGCGGGGGATCCAGGAACCGGATGGTGACGGGCAGGCCTTCCATGGCCTCGTAGATGCCCTCAAAATCGGACTGCTGCATGGGCTCCAGCTTGGCCAGGGCCTTCTCCCGCTGCTCCACGGTGTCGGAGCAGATCATTTCCCGGATGGCGGGGATGCGGTCTTCGTCGAAGAACATATGCTCGGTGCGGCACAGGCCGATGCCCTGAGCACCAAACTTCTTGGCCTGAGCGGCGTCGTGGGGGGTATCGGCGTTGGTGCGCACCTCCAGGCGGCGGTACTTGTCCGCCCAGGCCATCACCCGGCCGAACTCGCCGCCGATGGAGGCGGGGACAGTGGGGATGGCGCCGTCGTAGATCTTGCCGGTGGAGCCGTCCAGGGAAAGCCAGTCGCCCTCGTGGAAGGTCTTGCCCGCCAGCTCAAACTGCTTGTTGGCCTCGTCCATCTTGATCTCGCCGCAGCCGGACACGCAGCACTTGCCCATGCCCCGGGCCACCACGGCGGCGTGGGAGGTCATGCCGCCCCGCACGGTGAGGATGCCCTGGGCGGCCTTCATGCCCTCAATGTCCTCGGGGGAGGTCTCCAGCCGAACCAGAACCACCTTCTCGCCCTTGGCGGCCCACTCCTTGGCCTCCTCGGCGGTGAACACGACGCGGCCGGAGGCGGCGCCGGGGGAGGCGCCCAGGGCGCCGGCCAGCACGGGGGCCTCTTTCAGGGCAGCGCCGTCAAACTGGGGGTGGAGCAGGGTGTCCAGAGAGCGGGGCTCAATCATGGCCACTGCCTTCTTCTCGTCGATCATGCCCTCGTCCACCAGGTCGCAGGCGATTTTCAGGGCGGCGGCGGGGGTGCGCTTGCCGTTGCGGGTCTGGAGCATATACAGCTTGCCGTGCTCCACGGTGAACTCCATGTCCTGCATATCCCGGTAGTGATCCTCCAGGGTCTTGCAAACCTGCTCAAACTGGGCGAAGGCCTCGGGGAACTTGTCCGCCATCTCGCTGATGGGCATGGGAGTGCGCACGCCGGCCACCACGTCCTCGCCCTGGGCGTTGGTCAAAAACTCGCCGAACAGCTTCTTCTCACCGGTGGCAGGGTTGCGGGTGAAGGCCACGCCGGTGCCGCAGTCGTCGCCCATGTTGCCGAAGGCCATGGACTGCACGTTGACAGCGGTGCCCCAGGAGTAGGGGATGTCGTTGTCCCGGCGGTAGACGTTGGCCCGGGGGTTGTCCCAGGAGCGGAACACGGCCTGGATGGCGCCCATCAGCTGCTCCTTGGGGTCGGCAGGGAAGTCGGCGCCGATTTTATCCTTATATTCCGCCTTGAACTGGCCGGCCAGTTCCTTCAGATCGTCGGCGGTGAGCTCCACATCCTGGGTGACGCCCTTCTTCTCCTTCATCTGGTCGATGAGCTGCTCGAAGTACTTCTTGCCCACCTCCATCACCACGTCGGAGTACATCTGGATGAACCGGCGGTAGCAGTCCCAGGCCCAGCGGGGGTTGCCGGATTTGGCGGACAGCACCGCCACCACGTCCTCATTCAGGCCCAGGTTCAGGATGGTATCCATCATGCCGGGCATAGAGGCCCGGGCACCGGAGCGGACGGAGACAAGCAGGGGGTTCTCCTGATCGCCGAACTTCTTGCCGGTGATGGACTCCAGCTTGTCAATATACGCCATGATCTCAGCCTGGATGTCATCGCCAATTTTACGCCCGTCGTCGTAGTAGCGGGTGCAGGCTTCGGTGGTGATGGTGAAGCCCTGGGGGACGGGCAGACCGATGTTGGTCATCTCCGCCAGGTTTGCCCCTTTGCCGCCCAGAAGCTCCCGCATATTGGCGTTGCCCTCTGAGAACAGGTAGACGTACTTGTGATCCATTGCGACATACCTCCAAAATAAACTTCAAGATGTGAAATGAAATATTTCCTGCAAATTGCTCTATTATTTTAAACAGGGTATCCGGGATTGTCAAGTAAAAAGAGGCCGGAATTTTATTGTTTTTCACCAGGAAACTATGTTTTTTGCCCATAATTCCAGCATTTGGGGATATGCGCCGCCCTGAGGGGCAAGCAAACCCAAGTGTGAGATTTTACAAAAAACAGGAATCCATGGGGGGTGAACCTGATTTATGAGCTGAAATTTTGCATAGGAGCAGAAATTCATTGACAAAAACAGCCCTTATGATATACTGAACTCATATTTTGAGAGGTGGATGACGTTTCGGGGCCGATGGCTGAAGCGCCGCCTCCCGGTTTGAGGCAAACGCCCGCCGGGGCCGCCGGGAAAGAGGAAAGGAACATGGGCTATACCAAAGAGGACATCATCCGCATTGTGCGGGAGGAGGACGTAAAATTTATCCGGATGCAGTTTACGGATATTTTTGGCCAGCTGAAGAACGTGGCCATCACCGCCTCTCAGGTGGAGCGGGCGGTGAACAACGAGATCATGCTGGACGGGTCCTCCATTGAGGGCTTTGTCCGCATCAACGAGTCCGATCAGTACCTGTACCCCGACCTGGACAGCTTTGTCATCTTTCCCTGGGAGCCCCAGGAGGCCAAGGTGGCCCGGCTGATCTGCGACGTGCACAATCCGGACGGCTCCTCCTTTGTGGGCGATCCCCGGGGGGTGCTGGAGCGGGTGCTGGAGCGGGCCCGGGCCATGGGCTACGACACCTTTAACGTGGGCCCGGAGGCGGAGTTTTTCCTGTTCCAGACCGACGACGAGGGCAAGCCCACCACCAAAACCAACGACGAGGCGGGCTATTTCGACCTGGGCCCCCTGGATCACGGCGAGCCCACCCGGCGGCGGATCTGCCTGGCCCTGGAGCAGATGGGCTATGAGATCGAGGCGTCCCACCATGAGGTGGCCCCGGGCCAGCACGAGATCGATTTCAAATACGCCCCCGCCCTGGAGTGCGCCGACAAGATCATGACCTTCAAGCTGGCGGTGAAAACCATTGCCCAGCGGGACAATCTCCACGCCACCTTCATGCCCAAGCCCATCTACGGCCTGGCCGGGAACGGGATGCACACCAATATGTCCCTGTACCGGGACGGGAGAAACGTGTTCTTCGACGAGAAGGGGGAGAAGGGCCTGTCCCGGGAGTGCTACGCTTTCATTGCGGGCATACTCCGCCACATGAAGGGGATGGCGGCCATCACCAATCCCCTGGTGAACTCTTACAAGCGGCTGGTACCCGGCTTCGAGGCGCCCTGCTACATGGCCTGGTCAGCCTCCAACCGCTCCACCTTGATTCGCATCCCGGCCAGCCGGGGGCAGGGCACCCGGGTGGAGCTGCGCTGCCCCGATCCGGCCTGCAACCCCTACCTGTCCCTGGCGGTGTGTCTGGCGGCGGGGCTGGATGGCATTGCCAAGGGCATGACCCCGCCCCCGGAGGTGACGGAGAATATCTTCGCCATGACCCCCGCCACCCGAAAGCGCCGGGGGGTGGAGGCTCTGCCCGGCTCCCTGGAGGAGGCCCTGGCGGCCATGAAGAAGGACAAGCTGGTGATGGCCACCCTGGGCCAGCACGTGTCCAGCCAGTATATCGCAGGCAAGGAGGCGGAGTGGCGGGAATACTGCACCCGCGTGTCCTCCTGGGAGCGGGACAAGTACATTATTAACTACTGATCCGGGGAGATTCATATCAGGACAATCCAGGCGCATACGCTCCTCTGTAAGGAGGGGAGCGTATGCGCTTTACCAAAATGCACGGCCTGGGAAACGACTATATCTTCCTCAACTGCATGGAGGGGATGCCGGAGGATCCCGGGGGGCTGTCCCGCCGGCTGTCCAACCGCCACTTCGGGGTGGGCGGGGACGGGATCATCTGCGTCTGCCCGTCCCGGCGGGCGGACTTTCGGATGCGGATGTTCAACGCCGACGGCTCCGAGGGGGCCATGTGCGGCAACGGCATCCGGTGCTTTGGAAAATATGTCTACGATAAGCGGCTGACGGATCGGGCCCACCTCACCATAGAGACGGCGGCGGGAGATCGGGAGCTGGCATTGCTGATCGGCTGCGGGACGGTGACCGGGGCGGTAGTGGGCATGGGTATACCGGAGCTGGGTGAGCCCACCACAATTACAATAAAGGGAAATACCTATACAGTCTATCCGGTGTCCATGGGCAATCCCCACGGGGTGATTGAGACGGCGGATCCCGGCGCCCTGAAGCTGGCGGAGCTGGGCCCGCTGGTGGAGAATCACCCGGCGTTCCCCGAGCGGATCAATGTGGAGTTCGTCCGGGTGGTGAAGCGGGGGGAGCTGCGGATGCGGGTCTGGGAACGGGGCAGCGGCGAGACGATGGCCTGCGGCACCGGGGCCTGCGCCTCGGCGGCGGCCATGGCCGCCCAGGGAAAGCTGAACCGGGAGGCGGTGATCCACCTGGCTGGAGGGGATTTGAGCGTCCGCTGGGACGAAAAAACCGGCCATATGTTTATGACCGGTCCGGCGGTCACCGTCTTTGATGGCGAAGTTGCCGATTGACCGGGGCGTTTTTTCTGTGATACAATGGTTTAACCAGATAAAGTGAAGGAGTGGTCGCTATGGCCCGCGTCAACCAGAATTTCAAAAAACTTCCCGGAGGATACCTGTTCCCCGAGATCGGCCGCCGGGTGCGGGCCTTTTCCGCCCAGAACCCGCCCCTGCCCCTGATCCGCCTGGGCATCGGCGATGTGACCCAGCCATTAGCCCCCGCGGTGGTGGACGCCATGATAAAGGCGTCCCGGGAGATGGGGGTGAAGGAGACCTTCCGGGGTTACTGTGAGGAGACCTGCTGCACTTATGACTTCCTGCGCTTTGCTATCCGGGATGACTACCTGGCCCGAGGGGTGGACATCGCGGACGACGAGATCTTTGTGTCCGACGGGGCCAAGAGCGACTGCGGCAGCATCGGCGACATCTTCTCGGTGGACAACGTGGTGGCGGTGTGCGACCCGGTCTATCCCGTCTACGTGGACACCAACGCCATGGCGGGCCGCGCCGGGGACTTCGACGGAGAGCGGTGGACGGAGCTTGTCTACCTGCCCTGTACGGCTGAAAACGGCTTTTTTCCCGATCTGCCCGCAGGCAAGGTGCCGGATCTGATCTACATTTGCTCCCCCAACAATCCCACCGGGGCGGCGGCCACCTATGAGCAGCTCAAGGTGTGGGTGGATTACGCCAACGCCCATGGCAGCGTGATCCTGTTCGACTCCGCTTATGAGGCGTTCATCCGGGAGGAGGGCGTCCCCCACAGTATCTTCGAGGTGGAGGGGGCCAAGACCTGCGCCATTGAGTTCCGCTCCTTTTCCAAATCCGCCGGGTTCACCGGCAACCGCTGCGCTTATACGGTGATACCCAGGGCGCTGGAGCGGGATGGCGTGTCCCTGCGGGATCTGTGGAACCGCCGCCAGGGGAGCAAATTCAACGGCGTGCCCTATGTCATCCAGCGGGCAGCGGAGGCGGCCCTGTCTCCCCAGGGCAAGACACAGACCAAGGCCGCCATTGACTACTACTTAATGAATGCCCAGGTGATCCGGGACGGCCTGTCCGCCGCGGGGCTGACGGTATACGGCGGGGTGAACGCTCCTTACCTGTGGGTAAAAACCCCCAACAATACCCCCTCCTGGGACTTCTTTGATGTGCTGCTGAAGCGGGCCTGCGTGGTGACCACCCCCGGGGTGGGGTTCGGCCCCAGCGGGGAGGGCTATGTCCGGGTCACCGCCTTCGGGGACGCGGACGCTACCCGGGAGGCCGTCCAGCGGATGATATCCGTCCTGTAACAACAAAAAAACAAAGCAAACCGGCTCATTGAAAGCAAGGGTAAGGTGATTTTCCTTGCCAAAATGGGTCGGCTTTTTTATGCCCCAATAGGCCCTAAAACCGGTCCGGGACTAAAAATTTTCTGCCGCGGTCATATCGTGGGACACGCCTTCATAGAAATGGGGTAACAAGTAAGGCGGTGACTTTATGGACAAGCGATATCCCTGGGAGCAGGCGGCGGCGGTGCTGCCGGAGCCCCTGCGGGCGGGCCTGCGGGGGCTGGGATCGGACAGGCTGTCCGAGCTGGAGGAGATGCGGCTCCGCCGGGGCTTCCCCATGACTGCCCTTCTACCGGAGGGCGAAGTGGACACGGACACGCCCCCAATTGGGGAGGAGGAGCTGCGCCAGGTGCTGGAGAACGCCACCCAGTCGTCGGCCCACACGGCGCTGGATCGGGTGCGGCAGGGCTTTGTCACTCTGCGGGGCGGGCACCGGGTAGGGCTGTGCGGCTCGGTGGTGCGCCGGGACGGCGGGATCGTCACCCTGCGAGAGCTGTCCTCCCTGTCCATTCGGGTGGCCCGCCCGGTGGTGGGACAAGCCGGGGCGCTGCTGCCTCAGCTCAGGGAGGGCGGGGCCTTTGTCAGTACCCTCATCCTGGCCCCGCCGGGGGCGGGCAAAACCACCCTGCTGCGGGAGCTGGTGCGGGGACTGTCCGACGGGGAGGGAGGCGCGCCCCTGCGGGTGGGGGTGGCGGACGAGCGCGGGGAGATCGCCGCCCTGTGGCGGGGGGAGCCCCAGCTCTACGTGGGCCGCCACACCGACGTGCTGGACGGATGTTCCAAGGCGGAGGGGCTGTCCATGCTCATTCGGGGGATGAACCCCCAGGTGGTGGCGGTGGACGAGATCACCGACCCCGGCGACGTGCGGGCGGTGACAGAGGCGGCGGGCTGCGGCGCGGCGCTGCTGGCCACCGCCCACGGCGGCGGGCCGGAGGATCTCTGCCGCAGGCCGGTGTACCGGGCGCTGCTGTCGGCAGGGGTGTTCCGGCGGCTGGTGGTGCTGGAGCGCCGGGACGGACGGCGGACGGCCCGGGTGGAGGCCCTGCCGTGATCCGGGCGGCAGGGGCGTGCCTGCTGATGGCGGGCTGCGGGGCCCTGGGTCTGGGGGCGGTGGGCCGGTTGGACGGCCGGGTGCGGGATCTGCGGGAGCTGTCGGCGGGGCTTGAGATCCTCCAGCGGGAGCTGGGCTGGCGGCTGTCCCCGCTTCCGGGGGCGTTGGAGACGGCGGCGGCGGGCGTCCACGGACGGGCCGCCCGGTTCTTCTCTTTCTGCGCCCAGGGCGCGGGGACGCTGGACGGCGCGCCCTTCCGGGCACTGTGGCAGGAGGGCCTGGAGCGGTGCCCCCTGGTGCTGGATCGGGAGGATCGGGCGCTGGTGGAGCAGCTGGGCCCGGTGCTGGGCCGGTACGACGGGGACAGCCAGCGGCAGGCCGTGGAGGGCGTTGTGGCGGGGCTGGCCCGGCGGCGGGAGCAGGCGGAGGAGGAACGGCGGCGGCTGGGCCGTGTGTACGGTGTGCTGGGGGTGACGGCGGGGCTGTTCCTCACCATCCTGCTGATCTGAACCAAGGAGGAGTCAATGTGAACGTGGATCTGATTTTTAAAATTGCCGCCATCGGCATTCTGGTATCGGTGCTCAACCAGGTGCTGACCCGCTCCGGCCGGGACGAGATGGCCACCATGACCACCCTGGTGGCACTGGTGGTGGTGCTCATGATTGTGGTGCAGGAGATCAGCAGTCTGTTCGACCTGGTGAAGAACCTGTTCGGGCTGTGAGCGACATTGTAAAGGTGGCGGCGGCGGCCATCGCCGCCGCAGTGTGCGCGGTGGTGGTGCGCAAGCAGGCCCCGGAGTTGGGGCTGGTGCTGGGAATGTGCGCCGGGGCGGTGATCCTGCTGTACTGCTCCGGGGCCCTCCAGGCGGTGACGGAGCTGATGGACAAGCTGATGGAGGCCGGGGGGCTGTCCCCCCAGGTGGTGGGGCCGGTGGTGAAGACGGCGGGGGTGGCCATCGTCACCCGGCTATCCTCCGACTTTTGCCGGGACGCGGGAGAGGGGGGGCTGGCCTCGGCGGTGGAGCTGGCGGGGACAGCCCTGGCCCTGGTGGCGGTGCTGCCGCTGATGACGGCGGTGGTGGACACCCTGACGGGGTTGATCTGAGGGAGGCGGCGGGATGAGGGGAAAACTGCTGTTCGCGCTGCTCCCCCTGCTGCTGGCCCTGCTGTGCCTGCCGGCGCGGGCATCAAGCATTGGGGAGGTTCGGATCGTCCAGGAGGAGGACTTCGGCCTGGACGAGCTGGAGCGGGCCGCAGCGGAGCAGGGGGGGACGGCGGAGTACGGCGCGGCCCTGGACGACGGGCTGGCGGAGCTGGTGGATACCGGCACCCGGGAGCTGGGGGGCATCCTCCGCCGGGCGGTGCGCTCGGGGGTGCTAATCTTGGTGATCCTGCTGTTCTGCGGGCTGGCGGAGACGGTGCAGGAGGGCGCGGGAGGGACGGCCGCCCGCTCGGTATCCCTGGCGGGGACGCTGGCGGTGACGGCGGTGGCGGTGGCGGACGTGAACGCTCTGCTGGGCATGGGCACGGGGGCCATTGCCAGGATGACCTCCTTTGCCAACGTGCTCCTGCCCACGGCGGCGGCGGTGACGGCGGCCACCGGGGCCATCACCGGGGCGGCGGCCCGGCAGCTGGCGGCGGCCCTCTTTTCCGACCTGCTGGTGAACCTGATCAACGGCCTGCTGGTGCCCCTGCTGTACGGCTACATCGCCGCGTCGGTGGCCCAGGCGGCGGTGGGGGAGGACAGGCTGAAGCGGCTGGCGGATCTGCTGAAGTGGACGGTGACTACGGTGCTGACGGTGGTGACCATGGCCTTTGTGGGCTATCTGACGGCCAGCGGGGTGGTGGCGGGGACGGCGGACGCGGCCACGGTAAAGGCCGCTAAGCTGGCCATATCTGGGGCCATCCCGGTGGTGGGTGGGATTTTGTCCGATGCGGCGGAGACGGTGCTGGCGTCGGCGGGGGTATTGAAGGGGACGGTGGGGGTGTTCGGTATGGTGACCATTCTGGGGATCTGCCTGATCCCCCTGTTGCAGCTCTCGGTGCACTATCTGGCCTACAAGTTGACAGCGGCCCTGGCCACCGCCATGGGGGACGGGCCGGTGTGCGCCCTGGTGGATCGGCTGGGGAGCGCCTTCGGGCTGGTGCTGGGCATGACGGGGGCGTGCTGCCTGCTGCTGCTCATCGCGCTGGTGTCCTGCGTGTCGGTGGCCGCCCTATGACGGCCCTGCGGCAGTGGCTGCTGGGGGTGGCCTGCACCGCCCTGGTGCTGGCGGCGGCGGAGGGGCTGGCCCCCAAGGGCAGCGTGAAAAAGGTGTGCCGTCTGGCGGGAGGGCTGGCCCTGCTGCTGGCGGCGGTGGGGCCGCTGCTCCGGCTGGACAGCGGGCTCATTGCCCGGGCGGCGGAGGAGTACCGGGCCGCGTCCCAAAGCTATGAGGAAGGTCTGGCGGAAAAAAGCAATTTGCTGTATCAAACCATCATAGAGGACAACACCGCCGCATATATTGTGGACAAGGCGGAGGAACTGGGCATCCTCTGTCAGGCGGAGGTGACCTGTTCCAATGATGAAAACGGCGTGCCCTGCCCTTGGGAGGTCACCGCCCGGGGCGTCTGGACAGAGGAGAAACGGGCCGCGCTCAGCCGCCTACTGGAGGACGACCTGGGCGTGCCTCCCCAGCGGCAGCGCTTTGAGGAGGAACTGCCATGAAGCTCCAGTGGAAGCCCGAGCCAGGGGCGGTGTGGAAGCTGCTGAACCAGTACAAATATGTGCTGCTTGTCATCGCCGCCGGGCTCCTTTTGCTGCTGTGGCCCACGGGGGACGGCGAGCAGGGGCCGGACACGAGCGTCCAAGGGTCAGCCCGGGAGGACTTCGACCTGGAGGCCCTGGAGGAGAAGCTGTCCCGCACCCTGTCCCAGGTGGAGGGGGCGGGGCAGGTGACGGTGACCCTGACGGTCAAGAGCGGCATGGAGCGGGTGCTGGCCTCCGACCGCACCACCTCCATCACCGACCGGGGCAGCAGCGTGGCGGAGGAGACGGTGCTGGTGAACTCCGGCGGAAGCCAGGAGGCGGTGCTGTTGAGCCGGAACTACCCCACCTTTCAAGGGGCACTGGTGGTGTGCCAGGGCGGGGACAACGCAGAGATCCGGGCGGAGGGCGGCGGCAAGGACGGCAAGCTGCTGGGGCAGACGACCCTGGTCAATGGGGAGGAGGACGGCAAGGGCACCGCCGGCAAGCCTGTGGAGACAAACCCCGGCGCACAGGCCAGTGCCGATCCCAGCGCCTCTCCCAGCCAGGAGCCTGGGAGCACAACGTCCACGGGCTATTTCGCGTCCGCCCGGCTGAACCGGCAGCAGGCCCGGGACAGCGCCCTGGAGCTGCTCCAGCAGGCCGCCGCCGATGAGAACGCTCAGCAGACGATGCTGGACGAGGCCAACGCGTCCATCCAGGCCATGGCCGCGCTCACCCTGTCCGAGGCCAAGGTGGAGAACCTGGTGACTGCCAAGGGCTACGGCGACTGCGTGTGTTTCATCAATGAGGACAGCGCCAGCGTGGTGGTGTCCTCCACCGCCGAGGGCCTGAATGAGACGGACATCGCCAAGATCGCCGAGATCGTCATGGAGGAGACCGGTCTGACTCCCACCAAGGTGACTATCATTGAGGCGGAGCCGTAAAAGAGGAGGCGCGGCCCCGCGAAAAATCGGGATTGTAATTTTGACGCCGGGGTGATATAATACCTTCAGCTTGGAAAAAGGAGCGTGAGGCGTCATGGCCGAAGGCAGGGAATATATCTCCCACGAGAGCGAGCTGGGCAGCGTCAGCATATCCGAGGAGGTGCTGGCCGTCATCGCGGCGGCGGCGGCGGTAGAGGTGGAGGGCGTGAGCTGTCTGGGCTCCGGCCTGAGCAGCGACGGGGCCGCCACGGCCAACCGCAAGGCCCTGACCCGCGGGGTGCGCCTGTGGGTGGAGGAGGAGAAGGTGACTGTGGAGCTGTCCATCCTGGTGCGGTACGGCTATGTAGTCACCGACGTGGCCCGGGCGGTGCAGGACGCGGTGTTCAGCGCGGTGGAGAACACCAGCGGGCTGAGCGTGGCCTGCGTCAATGTAGCCGTGGTGGGCGTGACCTTCCAGAAATAACGGGACGTTCCCCAGAGCCGGGCCGGTTTGGCCCGGCTCTTTTCCCTCTTTTTTCCGGAGACGGCTAATGTCAAGAAGAAGTTGGACATTGACAGATAATGGGAGTAGTTTGTAACACAGGTTGTTGACCTGGATGCGTGCAGCGGTCGGCGGGATGTGTTACGCTGTGCCCAGGCCAGGGGCCCCGCGCGGCTAAAGCCTTGCCGCGGGGCCCCTGGCCTTTGTCTGGTTCCAGGGTGGGCGCTGCTGGATGCTTGGAGTTTCCCTGCCACGGAGACGGGGGAAAGTGGTATCTCCGATGGATTAAATGGCCGCTGCGGCGGGACGGGGGAACAAGGTGTCCTCCGGACGGCGTGCCATGAAACCCTGTCCGCGTCAAGACCGCAAAATAATTCTGCCCGGTAAGTGCGCCGGACAGAATTTTTTTGCGCAAGTGGCCTCCGGCCAGTCTTGACACGGCCATGATTTCATGGCCCATGGGGGATAAGCAAAGCTCGCGAGCGAGCTTTGCTTACACCCACTTTTTATTTTGGGAACGGGCGCGGCCCGGGAAGGAGCACACTATGAAAGAGTACAGAGTAGAACTTTACGACAGAAGCGGGGCAAAAAACCACGACCACGTAGAAGCGGAAACCGTGTCAACGCCGATATGAAATTGTAAGAAAACGCCGAAGAAATTTTGTCATTTTTCGGCGGCGGGGGGTAACAAAAATCAGGTACTGCCTTGCTCAAAAAGAGTGTTCACGATTT
>JAETOJ010000003.1 GCA_021768085.1 Bacillota bacterium | reverse complement strand
CCCTTTCCGGGCACTTTTTCTGCCCTATGGGGAGTCTATCTTTTTTCCCTCCTCTCCGCCACATAATTACATTTTTTCCTCGGCGTTTTCTTACATTTTATCACTGGCGCTGACACGCAAAAACCGGGCAGAACTTACGATAGATTTTGAAAACATCCGCCTCTCAGCCATCGCTGTTACCCCCGGCCCAAATGCACCCTTGCCCATCCAACTGTTTCGGCTCATGCCGGGTCAGCCCCGCCGCCTTCTCGACATTCGCCGCCGTTGCCCAAACCTGCCGTGCCCTATGTCTCATTGAAGCGCAGAACCGCCGAACTTCATCTTCACACTCTGGGAGAAAATACCCGGTCTGCCCGGATAAAATTGGAGTATCTCGCCGCTCTCTTTCGATTTGTGCCCGGATTGAGCGGCCATCCCCATCGAGGATTTCCTTCAGCTGCTTTAAGGTCTTCCCGTTCCGTTCACCGGCACAAAGCAAATCGGAAACGGCTTGACGACTCGCCCCCGGCGTGGTAGAATCGGAACGTGGAAAACGTGCCCCGCAAGCCGTTTCCTGCCTCACCCGTCCTGTGGTGCCAGCCACGGGGCGGGTTTCTTTTTTCGCGTTCATGTACTTTTCACCTCGTTTTCTTGTTCCTGCAACCACGCTTCGCACTCTACCCGGTGGTCGCTAATGTATGTCTTGACACTTGCAAAAATTGAGACTGCAAAAAACTGGGGCCTGTTTCTCTCCCATAGTGACCTCCCCTGATGTGTAGACGGTGAGGGGGTCAGACACACGCTTCACCCGCCTTGAGTTCCGCAATGGCGGCGAGAATCTTGTCCCGCTGCTCCGGGGTCAGCTCCCGGCGGAACCAGCGGCAAAGCGTGTACTCGGAAACTCCGATCTTTGCGGCGATCTCATACTGCATGAGCCGCGCTTTTCTGATTTCACGCTTGATTTCATCGTTCATTGGAATGCTCCTTTCAAATTACTGAACGCGGAATGCGCATCCTTTGTTCTGCTTATATGGTACAACAATATTTGCTGTTGACTTCTTGGATATTTCGTACTATAATTTGAATTGAAAATACGAAACATTTTGAGTGGATGTGATTTTTATGTGTGAAGAATTAGAACGCATATTGTTTATAGAGATTGAAAACGATTCAGTGATAGTTGTTTCTACACATGGGATTCATGGCCCGCATCCAGTATCCTTGTTTCTCTGTGAAATATATGAAAAATTGAGAAACAAGTTTGAGTATGGAAAAGACGAACGCGCATTTTTTAACTACGAAGACCCTCACGGGGCATGGATTTTACTCAAAGATTACTTTCAAAAAACCAATTTCTTAAAAAATACAACATTGCAGGACTTTGAAGAATATCGGTCGCGGTATGAAATTGCATCGGAATTTAAAAAGGGTGAAAGCGCAAGATTATATGAAATTTTTAGCCCATTAGAGGCCATTGCCTTCAAAACGGTTTCAAAGAAAATTGAACAATATCGCATTCTTGATAAAGAAACCATAGACAATACCGCATTCTACCCGGATATATTTCATTACGATTCTTGTCGGACAATGATAGACTTTGTTTTTGCATTGGTGCATTATCTTGTGTTCAATAACTACAAAATTACACAGTGCAATCATTGCGGCCATCTATTTGCAGTAAAAAGCCTTAAAGAAAAATATTGCAATCGCAACTCTCCGTTTACTGAATATGAAGATTACTCCTGTAAAGAAGCTGTAAAACAAATCACAGATACATTTGAAAAAAGGCGAAAAAACGAATATGACCGGCTACGCAAAAGGGCAAAAGAATATGGCATAAACTCAAAACATGAAAAAATATGGCTTGATTTCTGTTCTATGTGTGATGAATACAAGGATCGAATCAAGAAAGGCGCATCTGTTGAACTATTGATGGAATATAAAGCATTTTTGTATGATAGTAGCAATGTGCGCCCCAAATATGCGCGGATAAAAGACTATTAAGGATGGTGATAGTATGACCGCTGTGATCTATGCCCGGTTCAGCTCCCATAACCAAACGGAACAAAGCATTGAGGGCCAGCTGAAAACCTGTTATGAGTTCGCCCAGAAAAACGGTTATACTGTTGTCGGAGAATACATTGACCGCGCTATATCCGGCACAACGGACGCCCGCCCTGATTTTCTGCGAATGATTGATGACAGCGCAAAAAAGGGCTTTCAGTATGTCCTTGTCTATCAGCTTGACCGTTTCGCCCGGAACCGCTACGACAGCGCAACCTATAAGGCAAAGCTGAAAAAGAACGGTGTCCGCGTACTCTCCGCCCGTGAAAATATCACGGATGACGCAAGCGGTATTTTGGTGGAGGGCCTGTTGGAATCAATGGCGGAATACTACTCGGCGGAGCTTGCCCAAAAGATACGCCGGGGTATGGACATCAACGCCGAAAAGTGCCTTTGCACCGGCGGCAATATCGCCCTGGGCTTTAAGGTTGCGCCTGATAAGCATTTTGTCGTGGATGAAGATACAGCCCCCATCGTTGTGAAAATTTTTGAAATGTACGCAAGCGGGAAAACCGTTGTCCAGATATGCGAAACGCTGAACGCCCAGGGAATCAAGACTTCACGCGGCGTTCCATTCAATAAAAACAGCTTGCGAAAAATGCTCCAAAACAAGCGGTATATCGGCGTTTACACCTATAAGGACAAGGAAATTCCCGGCGGTATGCCCCGCATTATAGAGGACGATCTTTTCTATCAGGTACAGGAAATTATGGGGAAAAATAAAAAGGCTCCTGCCCATGCAAAAGCAAGGCAAGAGTATCTTTTGACAACAAAGCTATTTTGCGGAAAGTGCCGGGATATGATGACCGGTATCAAGGGCAACTCCCACACTGGGCGGGCCTATTACTATTACAAGTGCAACAGCGCCAAACAGAAGAAGTGCAGTAAAAAGGCGGTGCAAAAGGACTACATAGAGGATTTAGTCATTGAGGAATGCCGCAAGCAGCTCACCCCGGCGAATATTGATAAAATCGCCCGTGAAGTTGTGGCTTTGTGCGAACGTGAAAAAGATACCTCCGGCCTGAAGCGCATTGAAAAGCTCATACGGGAGAATGAGCGCAAGCAGCGGAATTTAATGAACGCCGTTTCTGAATGTGAAATTGAAAGCGTAAGGAAGTCTCTGTATGAGGAAATTTCCCGCATTTCCGCTGAACATGACGCGCTGAAAAGCGAATATGCCATAGAGAAAGCCGGTACAGTATCTTTAACCATTACAGAGGTGAAGTTCTTCCTCTCACAGCTCCGCAAGGGCAACGCAGACGATATAAGCTACCGCAAGACGCTAATCAATGTGTTTGTCAACGCGATTTACTTGTATGATGACAGGATGGTGATCTTCTTCAACTCCGGGGACAAGCCCGTTACCGTGGATGACGAATTGCTCAGCCAGACAGAGGAAGGGGACGGGTTTGTTTTTGGGTCGGGTTGCTCCACCAGCTCAAAAATTCCCGCCACTGTTCCGTTTCCGGCTTCGCCGAAAACTGCACTCTGGCGGGAATTTCTTCGTTTCCACCCGCGACCCGCTGCGCTGGGCTCACGGGCGGCTGGGTTCCGGGCTGCGCCCGGATCTTTTTACCAATAGCATGCAAAAAGAAAAGACACGCTGAAAAGCGCGTCTTTCCTTTTGTGGGTTGCGCGGTTGGGCAGCGGATCCGTATTTGCTTTGAGGCCGGAAAGGGTTGATAGACGATGGCGATTTTTGCGAAAAAGCCTGCCGTCCGGCAGGCTTTTTCGTTGATCTGTATTTCTATTTATGATAGAGCTGCTGATTGCTCTGGTACTTGGGCGTGCTGGTTAACCGCAGGCCCAGCCGGTTGTAGGTTCCGCTGTCGGCGGCGGTGAGGATGACGGAGGAGTGGGCCTCGCAGTCCCGGAGCTTGTCCAGGCTGTCCAGCGCCCGGGCGGCCAGTGGCAGGGTGGCGGTGGAGATGGCCAGGGCGATGAGCACCTCGTCGCTGTGCAGGCGGGGGTTGCGGCTGCCCAGGTGGCCCACCTTCAGAGCCTGGATGGGTTCGATGGCCTCCCGGGTGATCAGATGCTCCTTCCGCTGAATGCCCGCCAGCGCCTTCAGCGCGTTGAGCAGGGCGGCGGCAGCGGCCCCCATCAGCTCGGAGGTCTTGCCCACGGCGATCCGACCATCGGGGAGTTGGATGGCGGCGGCGGGCTCCCCCGTCTCCGCCTCCTTGTCCTCGGCGGTTTTGATCACGGGGCGCAGTGACCGACCCGCCTGGGCCTGCTTCATCAGCAGCTCCAGCTTGTATACGATCTCGTCGCTGCCCTGACCCCGGCGGCGGTCACACTGGGCGGCATAGTACCGACGGACGATCTCCTGCCTGGCCGCGTCGCATACGGCGTCGTCATCTACAATGCAGCTGCCCGCCATATTGACGCCCATGTCCGTGGGGGACTTGTAGGGGCTCTCCCCCATGATCTCGCCGAACATGGCCTGGAGCACCGGGAACACCTCCACGTCCCGGTTGTAATTCACGGTGGTTTCCCCGTAGGCCTGGAGGTGGAAGGGATCGATCATGTTCACATCGTTGAGATCCGCCGTAGCCGCCTCGTAAGCCAGGTTTACCGGATGCTTCAGGGGCAGGTTCCAGATGGGGAAAGTCTCGAACTTGGCGTAGCCCGCCCGCACCCCTCGGATATGGTGGTGGTAGAGCTGGGACAGGCAGGTAGCCATCTTCCCCGAACCGGGACCGGGGGCGGTGACCACCACCAGGGGCCGATCCGTCTCGATGTAGTCGTTTTTGCCGAAGCCCTCCTCAGACATGATCCGCCTCACATCATGGGGATAGCCGGGGATGGGATAGTGCAGATAGACCCGAACCCCCAGATCCTCCAGCCGGCGCTTGAATAGGTCGGCGGCGGTTTGGCCCGCATACTGGGTGATGGTGACGCTGCCCACATATAGGCTTTTTTCCCGGAAGGTGTCGATGAGGCGTAGCACGTCCTCATCGTAGGTGATGCCCAGATCCCCCCGCACCTTGTTCTGCTCAATGGCGGCGGCGTTGATGACAATTACCATCTCCACACTGTCCCGCAGCTCCAGCAGCATCCGGATCTTGCTGTCCGGGGCAAAGCCGGGCAGCACCCGGGCGGCGTGGTGATCGTCAAACAGCTTGCCGCCGAACTCCAGGTACAATTTGCCGCCGAACCGGGCGATCCGCGCCTGGATCCGGGCGGATTGGGTTTCCAAATACTTTTGATTGTCAAAGCCGATCCTGTTGCACATAACGAATGGGGCGCGGACGGCCCCTTCCCCCTCTCTGATGCGCGCTCCTCCAGATTTTAGCACAACCGGAGGCGTTCGGCAAGGGAAAATACGGCTGAAAAGGCAGGTTGCCGGGTTTCGGTTCCCTGGGGCAAAACGGCGAAAGGGCCTTCCGAAGAAGGCCCTTCTCTGGGGGAAAGGTGGTGTCCACCGCCGGTGTGCAGCCAAGGAATAGGATCCGGGGCCACGCCCGGGGATGCGCTCCGCTTTACGGTGTAAAGCCGAACTGGCGGCACAGCCACGCCCTGCACAGCGGCACCCAAGCCCGGCAGATCTCATCCGGTGTCTCCGTCTCCTGGAGGCAGGTGGAGATCCCGTGGCCCCCGGAGCCGAACAGATGGTACTCAAAGGGCACCCTGTTCCGCTTCAGCTCCAGCGCCAGAAGGAGGCTGTTTTCCGGGGGCACGCAGTCGTCCCCGCCGCCGTGCCAGAGGAAGGCGGGCGGAAAGTCGGCTGTCACCCGCTCCAGCAGGTTCAGCCTGTCCTGGTAAGCTCCGTCCCCGGCGGACACGTTCTCCGCCGAGCCCTGGTGGGCGAACTCCCCCCGGGTGGCGATCACCGGGTAGCACAGCACCAGCCCGTCCGGGCGGCAGTCCGGGGGCAGGCCCACCGAGGGATCGTTCCAGAAGGCGCCCAGGCTGGCCGCCAAGTGCCCTCCGGCGGAGAAGCCCATTACGGCGATTTTGTCCCGGTCGATGCGCCACGCCCCGCTGCGCTCCCGCAGGGTGCACACGCACCGGGCCAGCTCCCGCAGAGGGCGGAAGTCCGACATATCCTCCGGATGGCAGGTGTACTCCAGCACGAACACCTGGAAGCCCAGGGACAGGAATTCCAGCGCCGGGGCGTCCTTCTCCCGGGGGGAGCACCAGTGGTAGCCCCCGCCGGGGCAGATGACCAGGGCGGGCCGAACCTTGTGGGTCGCCAGCGTGTCGTAATCGTCCCAGAGGTAGCCCTTCACCTGGGCGTCCAGGGCCCGAAAAGAGACGGTTTCCATTTAGGGCTGCTTGCCGATATAGGCCAGGATGCCGCCGTCCACGTAGAGGATGTGGCCGTTGACGAAGTCAGAGGCGGGGGAGGCCAGGAACACGGCGGGGCCGCCCAGGTCGGCGGGGTCGCCCCAGCGGTTGGCCGGGGTCTTGGCCAGGATGAACTGATCGAAGGGGTGCTTGGAGCCGTCGGGCTGGGGCTCCTGCAGGGGGGCGGTCTGGGGGGTGGCGATATAGCCGGGGCCGATGCCGTTGCACTGGATGTTGTACTGGCCGTACTCGCTGGCGATGTTGCGGGTGAGCATCTTCAGCCCGCCCTTGGCGGCGGCGTAGGCGCTGACCGTCTCCCGGCCCAGCTCGCTCATCATGGAGCAGATGTTGATGATCTTGCCGCCGCCCTTCTTGATCATGGCGGGGATCACCGCCTTGGACACGATAAACGGCGCGTTCAGATCCACGTCGATGACCTGCCGGAAGTCCTTGGCGGACATCTCCACCATGGGGATGCGCTTGATGATGCCGGCGTTGTTCACCAGGATGTCAATCACGCCCACCTCGGCCTCGATCTTGGCCACCAGGGCGTTCACCGCGTCCTCGTCCGTCACGTCGCAGACATAGCCGTGGGCTTTGATGCCCTGCTCGGCGTAGGCGGCGATACCCTTGTCCACCAGCTCCTGCTTGATGTCGTTGAACACAATGGTGGCCCCTGCCTCCGCCATGGCGGTGGCGATGGCGAAGCCGATACCGTAGGACGCGCCGGTGACCAGGGCCACCTTGCCGTCCAGCCGAAACAGATTTTCATTCATTGCTTTCGTTCTCCTCTCGTTTTTAGGTGGCGGGCCTTGGGCGATGCGCGATGCCCGGCCTGGATCTGCCCGCCGTGGCCCGGTTCAGGGGACCATCGGACGGCGTTTTAGCAAAAAGGCAGTACCAAAATTATGCCATAAAAAAACCTCTTTTGTCAATGGGGGATGGCCGCGGGGCCGGGCGGGCCGGATTGGTGGAAAATCCAAATGAAGTTGCAAATATATTCTTGTGTTTCCCAGTTGGCTGTGGTATGATGGGGCAAAGTGCCCTTCTATGCCTTGAGGCCGGCCCCCGTTTGGGGGCGGGAGGGCGTCCGGAGAAAGGGGGCTGCACGCCTTTGGAGAGAATTTCGGACAAACAGAAGATCCTCATTGTGGACGACTCGGAGATGAACCGTTCCATTCTGGCGGATATGCTGGGGGACGAGTATGAGATTCTGGAGGCGGAGAACGGCAATGAGGGTGTGGCCATGCTGCAAAAGCGGGGCGGTGAGATCTCGCTGGTGCTGCTGGATATCGTGATGCCGGAGCTGGACGGCTTCGGGGTGCTGAACATCATGAATAAAAACCGGTGGATTGAGGAGATCCCGGTGATCATGATCTCGGCGGAGAGCGGCTCCACCCACGTGGAGCGGGCCTTCGACCTGGGGGTCACCGACTTCATCAGCCGGCCCTTTGACGCGCTGATCGTCCGCCGCCGGGTGGTGAACACCGTGCTGCTCTATGCCAAGCAGAAGAAGCTGGTGTCCCTGGTGGCGGAGCAGATCTACGAGAAGGAACGCACCAGCAGCCTGATGATCGACATACTCAGCCATATTGTGGAGTTCCGCAACGGGGAGAGCGGGATGCACGTGCGCCATGTGCACATACTGACCGAGACCCTGCTGACGGCGCTGATGCGCAAGACGGACAAGTACCACCTCACCCCGGCGGACATCTCCGTCATCAGCACCGCCTCCGCCCTCCACGACATCGGCAAGATCGCCATCCCGGAGGAGATCCTCAACAAGCCCGGGCGGTTCACCCCCGAGGAGTTCGCCGTCATGAAAAGCCACTCCATGGTGGGCGCGGAGATGCTGGAGGCCCTGCCGGACGACTACAGGGACGAGCCGCTGGTGAAGGCGGCCTACGAGATCTGCCGCTGGCACCACGAGCGGTGGGACGGCAAGGGCTACCCCGACGGCCTGAAGGAGGACGAGATCCCCATTTCCGCCCAGATGGTGGCCCTGGCCGACGTATACGACGCGCTCACCTCCGAGCGGGTGTATAAGCCCGCCTATAGCCACGAGCGGGCCATCGAGATGATCCTCAACGGCGAGTGCGGCACCTTCAACCCCCTGGTGATGGAGTGCCTGCGGGACAACGCGGATCTGATCCGGGAGGAGCTGGAGGGGGACAACGCCCTGCGGCAGAACCAGCGGGAGATGCAGAACGTGGCCCGGGAGCTGCACAAGCACGAGGAGCTCACCGCCTCCGAGCGCACCCTGGAGCTGCTGGAGCACGAGCGGATGAAGTACAGCTTCTTCGCTGCCATGACGGAGGAGGTGCAGTTCGAGTACACCGCCCAGCCGCCTATGGTGACCCTCACCGCCTGGGGGGCGGAGAAGCTGGGGCTGCCTGAGATCACCCTGGATCCCCTCCACGACGAAAAGTCCCTGCACCGGCTGGGCCAGGAGAACTGGCGGGGGCTGGCGGACGCCCTCCACGCCACCACGCCGGGGCACCCGGTGATCACCTACGACTGTATGCTGAACATGGACGGCGAGTACCGCTGGACGCGGATCGTGGCCCGGGCCACCTGGTCGTCCGACGAGCCCCCCCGGTATACCGGCGCCATCGGCAAGGTCATCGACATACACGACTCCCGGATGATGATGGACAACCTGGAGCGCATGGCCACCCACGACGCCATGACGGGCCTGCTGAACCACGCCACCGCCAAGAAGCGGATCCAGGAGCGGCTGGCGGAGCGGCCGGACGGAAAGTTCGCCCTGGCCATCATCGACCTGGATCACTTCAAGCAGGCCAACGATACGTACGGCCACCTGTTCGGGGACGGGGTGCTGATCCATCTGGCGGGCAAGCTGCGCCAGTGCATCCGGGGGGGCGACATCGCCGCCCGGGTGGGCGGGGACGAGTTCCTGATCCTCCTGGAGTGCAAGATGGAGGTGGAGCCCGCCATCCAGCGGATCTTCGCCTCCCTGGAGGGGCGGTACAAGGAGTTCCCCATCTCCGTCAGCATGGGGGTGGCCACCACCCAGGAGCAGGGCACCGACTACGACGCCCTGTTCCAGGCGGCGGATCAGGCCCTTTACACCGTGAAGCGATTCGGACGGGGACATTACCGCTTTTATGACGATAGCATGGAGGGGACCCTGTCCGTGATCTCTCCCATCGACGGGGAGCGGCCCGCCGAGAACTGAGAAAGGAGCGTGCGCGTGATGACGCTGCAAGAATGCTATGCCGCCCTGGGCGGGGACTACGACGAGGTGCTGGGCCGCCTGCGCAGCGAGCGGATGATCCAGAAGTTTGTGCTGCGCTTTTTGGAGGACAAGAGCTATGATCTGCTGTGCGCCTCCATGGAGTCGGGAAACTACGAGGAGGCCTTCCGGGCCGCTCACACCATTAAAGGGGTGTGCCAGAACCTGAGCTTCACCCTGCTGGGCAAGTCCAGCAGCGAGCTGAGCGAGGCGCTGCGCAACGGCTACACCCCGGAGGCGGACGCCCTGGTGGAGCAGGTGAAGACGGAGTACCAGCAGACCGCCCAGGCCATCCGCGCCTTCCAGGAGGCCTCCGCGGGATGAATAACAAGACAACCCGGTTCCTGCGGGGTAGCCTCATCGGGATTGTGCTGCTGTGTGTGTGCGTGTTCTCCGCCTTCTCCCTGCACATGAGCGGACAGAGCGCCCAGGCCATCAACGAGGTGGGCACGCTGTATATGTCCCGGATGAGCCAGCAGACCTCCAGCCATTTCGAGAGCATCATTCTCCTGCAGATGAACCAGCTGCGCTCGCTGGCCAACACCATCCCGTCCGCCGCGGTTCATGGGGATCCGGAGCTTCAGAAGGAGTTGATCGCCGGGGGCAAGGCCCGGGACTTCAACTATCTGGCCTTCTGCCGCGGCGACGGCTCCCTCCAGATGCTGTACGGAGCCCCGGTGGCGATGACCGATCCCGAGCCCTTTGTGACCTCCCTGAAGGACAATCAGCAGAAGGTGGCCATCGGGGTAAACACCATGGGGGAGAAGGTGGTGCTGCTGGGAATGCCGTCCCCCTTCCCTTCCGCGGAGGATCATGACTGCGTGGCGCTGGTGGCGGGGCTGCCCGTGTCCTACATCAGCGACAACCTGTCCCTGGAGGAGAACAGCGAGCGGGCCTATTCCTACATCATCCGCAAGGACGGATCCTTTGTGATCCGCACCGCCGACGCCTACCGCAACAGCTATTTCGAGCGGGTGCGCGCCGCCTATGGGGACATCAACGGCATGACGCCGGAGGAGTACATCGAGGTGCTGTCCCGCACCATGGCCGAGGGGATGGACTACTCCAACGAGTTCACCATGGGCGGGGAGCGGTACCATCTGTACTGCACCCATCTGCCCTATTCCGAGTGGTACCTCATCACCTTCATGCCCTACGGCTCCATGGACAGCACCATCAGGCATTTCACCGCGGAGTGGACGTGGCTGACCATGCTGGTGGCGGCGGTGGTGCTGGGGGCGCTGCTGCTGGTGTTCTTCAAGTATTTGCAGCTCACCAAGATCCAGTTGCGGGAGCTGGAGGAGGCCCGGCAGACGGCGGAGGCCGCCCGGAAGGAGGCGGAGCACGCCAACCGGGCCAAGAGCGAATTTTTGTCCAATATGTCCCACGACATCCGCACCCCCATGAACGCCATCGTGGGCATGACCGCCATCGCCACCGCCAACATGGACGACACCAAGCAGGTGCAGAACTGCCTGAGGAAGATCGCCCTGTCCAGCAAGCACCTGCTGGGGCTGATCAACGACGTGCTGGATATGTCCAAGATCGAGAGCGGTAAGATGACGCTGAACATGGATCAGGTGTCCCTGCGGGAGGTGGTGGACGGCATTGTGTCCATCTGCCAGCCCCAGGTGAAGGCCAAGCAGCAGCAGTTCGACGTGTTCATCCACGATATCTCCACCGAGAACGTGCTGTGCGACAGCGTGCGGCTCAACCAGGTGCTGCTGAACCTGCTGTCCAACGCCATCAAGTTCACCCCCGAGGGGGGCGAGATCCACATGGCGCTGTACGAGGAGGCGTCCCCCAAGGGGGAGAGCTTCGTGCGCATCCATATCCAGGTGAAGGACACCGGCATCGGGATGTCCGACCAGTTTATGGAGCATCTCTTTGACTCCTTCGCCCGGGAGGACAGCGCCCGGGTGGCCCGCACCGAGGGCACCGGCCTGGGCATGGCCATCACCAAGTTCATCGTGGTGGACGCCATGGGCGGCTCCATCGACGTCAAGAGCCGCCAGGGGAAGGGCACCGAGTTCTCCGTCACCCTGGATCTGGAGAAGGCCGAAGTTCTGGAGGAGGACATGATCCTCCCCAACTGGAATATGCTGGTGGTGGACGACGACAAGCAGCTGTGCGAGTCCACGGTAGCATCGCTGGCGTCCATTGGAGTCAGCGCCGAGTGGGCGCTGGACGGAGAGAGCGCCCTGGAAATGGCCGTCAAGCGCCACAAGCGAGGGGATGACTATCAGATTATCCTCCTGGACTGGAAGCTGCCCGGGATGGACGGCATCGCCACCGCCCGGCGGATCCGGGAGGAGCTGGGATCGGATCTGCCCATCCTGCTCATATCCGCCTACGACTGGGCCGAGATCGAGCACGACGCCCGGGAGGCGGGGATCACCGGCTTTATCTCCAAGCCTCTGTTCAAATCCACGCTGTTTAACTCCCTGCGGCAGTTCACCGATCTGCCCGAGGAGGAGGAGAGACGGCCGGCGGAAATCCACCGGGATCTCTCCGGTAAGCATATCCTGCTGGCGGAGGACAACGAGCTCAACTGGGAGATCGCCTCTGAGCTGCTGGGGGAGGAGGGGCTCATCCTGGACTGGGCGGAGAACGGCCAGATCTGCGTGGAGATGTTCCAAAAATCCCCGGAAGGGCACTACGACGCCATTCTCATGGACATTCGTATGCCGGTGATGGGGGGCTATGAGGCCACCCAGGTGATCCGCTCCCTGGAACGGGGGGATCGGGATTTGCCCATCATTGCCATGACCGCAGACGCCTTCGCGGAGGACGTGAAGCGCGCCCTGGACTGCGGTATGAACGCCCATATTGCCAAGCCCATCGACGTACGGGAGGTCATGCGTCTGCTGGACAAGTACATCAGGTGAGAACAGGGCGGGCCGAACGGCCCGCCCTGCGCCGCTGTCAGATACAGGGAAAAAGAGGGGGAAAGCCCTGTTTTTTCCAGAATGAATATTTACACTGGGAAAGCGGGGAAAATGCCCGGTTTTCCACCAGATATGGGGGTGGTTTTTTGCAGAGGGGACAAGGGATTGGGCGTGGTTTTTGGCAAAAAAGAGGTTGCACTTCAGTGGCCGCTGTGCTATAATAAAGCAAGTATGCCATAGGGGATGATCTGCCCGCCGAACCAAGGCCAAAGGGGGGAGCCCCGGCTGAAAACCGCCCAAAACCCCCGAATGTTCCCGGGGGCGGCGGCATAGGATCTGATTCATGAACACGCCGCGGGCCTATCCGCGGCAGGAGGACAGAGGAGGCCGTGACCATGAGTTTTCTGACCAGCAATTCCCAGCTTCTGCTGGAGAAGTCCATGGGCTACCTGTGGACAAAGCAGGCGGCGATCCTGGACAACATCGCCAACGCCGAGACCCCCAACTACAAGGCCAAGGTCGTCACCTTCGAGGAGAGCCTCCGCAAGCAGCTGGAGGCGAGGCTGTCGCCGGGGCGGTACACCACGGCGGGGGCGTCCGCCCTGGGGGAGGGACAGGCTGTGGCCCAGGCACCGGGCCGGATGGCGGAGAAATCCATCCGCCGCACCATTGAGGAGGCCGAGCCCGTGGTGTTCGAGGCCCAGGAGCAGACCCGCATGGACGACAACGGCGTGAACACCACCGACCAGATGGTGGAGCTGGTGCGCAACGCCTACCAGCAGCAGTACGTCTATCAGGCCGTCAACAAGCACTATTCCATCCTGCGCATGGCGGTGCGGGGCCAGTAACATAAGAAGCGCCCGGAGCGAAGGGACGAGACGTGGCACCGGGATCAACGACACTTGACAGGAGGTACATAAGCCATGGCTTTTATGAATACCATCAACATCGTGGGCTCCGGCCTCACCGCCCAGCAGCTCCGGCTGGACATCGTGGCCGAGAACGTGACCAACTCCCAGACCACCCGCACAGAAAACGGCGGCGGGGCGTACCGGCGCAAGCTGGTGGTGTTTGAGGCCGTCAGCGGCCGGGACACCTTCCGGGACATTATGGCCCGGGCCGCCTCCGGGCTGGCGCCCAACGGCAGCTCTGCCCCTACCGCCGGAGGCGTGCGGGTGGCGCAGATCGTGGAGGATGAGGAGAACCCCATGAAGCTCGTCTACGACCCCACCCACCCCGATGCGGACGAGGACGGCTACCTGGAGATGCCCAACGTGGACATGGTGAAGGAGATCGCCGACGCCATGGCCGCCTCCCGGGCCTACGCCTCCAACGTCACCGCCTTCAACACGCTGAAATCCGTCATCTCCAGCGGGCTGGAGATCGGGCGGTAAGCCAACCTGACGCGAAAAGGAGAGAATCCCCATGAGCACAATTTTGAACGGCGTGAACGGCGCCACCGCTTTGGGCAGCATGGCGGGCCTCACCCCCACCCAGCGCATGACCGCCCTGGAGCAGGCCAAGGCCGCCCAGTCCGGCCAGGTGGAGGAGACCGGCAAGGCCGGGGAGACCATGTTCGGCTCCATCTTCAACTCCCTGATCCAGAACGTGAAGGACACCGACGCGGAATTTACCCAGGCCCAGTACCTGCTGGCCACCGGGCAGCTGGACAACCCCGCCCAGGTGGGCATCGCCGCCTATAAGGCGGAGATCTCGGTGAGCCTGCTGCTCCAGATGCGCGATAGGGCCCTGACCGCGTATAACGAGCTGCGGAACATGAACGTGTAACAAAAGCACGGCGATTTTAGGAGAACATACGCGGAGAGCGGGGTCGATGGGACTTGAACAAGGAGAAGCTGAAGGGCTATCTTGACAAGGTTAAGACAGCCCTTGGAAAGGTTTCTAAGAAAATATGGATTCTGCTGGCCGTCATCGTGGTGGTGGCCGTGGCCGCGGTGATCCTGCTCTATAACAACCGGCCCTATGCCGTCCTCATCGACGGGGCCACCAGCGAGGAGACCGCCACGGTGATGAACTGGCTGGCGGATCAGGGCATAACGGACTACCGCATGGAGGGGACGGGCACCATCCTGGTGCCCCAATCCCAGGCGGCGGGGCTGAAGGCAAGCCTGCTCCAGGAACAGTATTCCCAGAGCAAGTCGTCCTTCAGCGGATACTTCGAGCGGGTGGGCGCCCTGTCCACCCAGTACGACCGGCGGGTGGCCAAGCTGGAGGCCCTCCAGGAGGAGATCCGGCGCACCATCCTGCAATTCCCCGGCGTGCGGGACGCCAGCGTGAACATCAACGAGGGCGAGGATCGGGGCTACGTGCTGGACACCAACAAGGTGGTGAACGCCAGCGCCACCGTCATGCTGACCATGGAGAAGGGCAAGATGCTGGAGTCCGGGCAGGCCAACGCCATCCGAAACTACATCGCCCACAGCGTGGCGGGGCTGGATCCGGCGGACGTCTCCATTGAGGACACCATCGGCAACGACTACAACTCCGTGATCGGCAGCGGCGGCAACGCCATCACCGACTCCGCCCTGAAGCTCCAGCTGGAGCAGGAGTGGAGCAACCGGATCCGCACCCAGGTGATGAACTTCCTGACCGACATCTATGGGGAGGGGAACGTCACCGCCGGGGTGAACTGCCGGGTGGAGCTGGGCGACAAGACCATCAACAAGCATGAGGTGGAGCTGCCCGAGTTCGCCCAGACCGGCGAGAGCGGCGGCCGGGGCATCATCGGCAGCGAGTTCTACGCCTATACCTTCAACACCCCGGACGAGGGCGGCACGGGCGGCGTGGTGGGCACCGGCACCAACGCGGAAATCCCCATCAACGTGGAGCCGGGGGACGTCCAGGCCGAGCTGGAGCGCATCCTCCAGGAGGAGGCCAACCGGATCTATGACAACACCACCACCGACACGGAGATGATCGTCCGCTGCGGCACCCTCACCGACGTGACGGTGTCGGTGGCCATCAATACCCGGGGGGCCAACGGCGAGACGGTGCCTGTGGACGTGGAGGAGATGCGCCTGGTGGTGGCCCACAACGCGGGGATCATCCCCGTGGCAACGGAGACCATGACCGCCGAGGAGTACCTGAGCACCCGGATCTCCGTGCTGGCCACGCCCTTCCCGACCGCCGCGGAGCCCGACGAGCCCCCGACAAACCCGCCCGGCACCATTCTGGGCATCCCCTACTGGGTGTTCATCGCCGCGGGCGCGGGGCTGCTGCTGTTCGCCATCCTGCTCACCGTGATCCTGCTGCTGCGCCGGAAGAAGCGCAAGAAGCTGGAGGAGGAGCAGAAGGCCGTGGAGGAGCTGCTGGCCGCGTCCATGCCCGGCGCCACCGTGGAGATCGGGGAGGACGGGCAGCCCGTGGTTGTGCCGCCTCAGCTGGACGAGGAGGGCAACCCGGTGGCCGGCGCCAACGTGATGGATCTGCACACCGAGCGGAGCATGGAGCTGCGCCAGAACATCCGGGACTATGTGGATGAGAACATGGAGGTCGCGGCCCTGCTGATCAAGAGCTGGCTGAAGGAGGATGGAGACAATGGCTGACGCCGCAGTTGCCGAGGTAAAGGCGGCGCCCGCCGCCGAGGCCAAAACGGCTCCCGCCCCCGGCAAGGGCCGGAAAAGGGGGCCCCTCATGCCAGAAAAGCTCACCGGCGCCCAGCGGGCGGCCACGGTGATCATCGCCCTGGGGGCGGAGCGGGCCTCCAACCTCTACAAGCACATGGATCCGGACGATGTGGAGCAGCTCACCCTGGAGGTCGCCAAGATGGGCTTCCTGGGGTCGGAGCAGACCGAGGAAATCCTGTATGAGTTCTACCAGCTGTGCCGCACCAACCGGGCGGTCACCGAGGGCGGCCTGGAATACGCCCGGTCGGTGCTGGAAAAGGCCTACGGCCCGGAGCGGGCGGACGAGCTGCTGGGCAAGGTCACCAAGTCGCTGCAAAACCGCTCCTTCTCCTTCATGGAAAAGGCGGACGAGAAGTCCCTGTTCTCCGCCCTGCAGAACGAGCGGCCCCAGACCATTTCCTTGGTGCTGTCCTACGTGGAGGCGGACAAGGCGGCGGCGGTCATCTCCCAGCTGGACGAGAAGCGCCAGGTTCAGGTGGTGGAGAGCATGGCCAAGATCGAGAGCGTGTCCCCCATCGCGGTGAAGATCATCGAGGCGGAGATGCGCAAGAAGTTCTCCAACATCGTGACCAACGCCAACGTGAAGGTGGGCGGCATCGACTACGTGGCCGACGTGATGAACAACATCGACCGCACCAGCGAGAAAAACATCTTCGACGGCCTGTCCGCCTACGACCAGGATCTGGCCGACGAGATCCGCAAGCGGATGTTCGTCTTTGAGGACATCATCACCATGGACGACCGTTCCGTGCAGCGCTTCGTCCGGGACTGCGATCCCCGGGATCTGGTGCTGGCCCTCAAGACCGCCAACGAGGAGGTCTCCAAGAAGCTGCTGTCCAATATGTCCACCCGTATGGCCCAGAACATCAAGGACGATCTGGAGATCACCACCAACGTCAAGCTCAAGGACGTGGAGGACGCCCAGCAGCGCATTGTGGACACCATCCGCAGCCTGGAGGAGAAGGGCGTGATCGTGATCGCCAAGGGCGGAAAGGACGATATCATTGCCTAACATTTTCAAAGCGTTCACCAAGGCGAAGGCGGAACCCTACCGCTTCCCGGACGCTGAGGAGCTGAAGGTGAACGATCCGGCCCCCCTGGAGGAGTTCGAGGAGCCGGAGGATCAGCCCCAGCCGGAGGAGGCGGAAGGCTTCGACGTGCGGATTGCCGACGAGGAGCCGGAGGCCCCGCCCGAGCCGGAGGAGACGCCCATCAGCTTCGCCCAGATTCAGGCGGAGCAGATCAAGGCGGACGCCCGGCGGGAGGCGGATGAGCTGCTGGCCAGGGCCAGGGAGGACGCCGACCGGGAGCGGGAGGCGGTCTTTGCCCAGGCCCGGGAGGAGGGCTACCAGGAGGGATACGCCGCGGGCATGGCCCAGGCGGCCCAGGAGTCCGTCCAGCTCCGGGAGGAGCAGGCCCAGCGGCTGGAGGAGGAAGTCCACCGCTTCATGGAGCAGGCGGGCCAC
Source organism: Bacillota bacterium (assembly GCA_021768085.1). Taxonomy (GTDB): domain Bacteria; phylum Bacillota; class Clostridia; order Oscillospirales; family Oscillospiraceae; genus Enterenecus. The sequence continues at coordinate 133,229 of JAETOJ010000003.1, read as the reverse complement.
GCTTTGGATCGGCAGATGGATCAGAGCGTGGCGGATCTTCGGGATCTGGCCATGGCGGTGGCGGAGAAGGTGGTGTGCGTCAGCCTGAAAAGCAGCGCCGACGTGATCAGCCGGATGATTCAGACCGCCATCGACAAGCGAAAGAAAAAGGAATGGGTACACATATACATTGCCGAGTGCGACGCCAAGCGGCTCACCCAGATGCCGGCGTCCCTCACCGCGGCGCTGTCCGCCCTGTCCGACCGGGTGCGGCTCATCCCCATGGCGGACGACGAGTCGGGCACCTGCATCATTGAGATGCCGGACGAGATCGTGGACGCCAGCGCCGCCACCCAGCTCGATAACTTGCGCACCATTCTCATGGACGCCTCGGGCAGCTCCGGGGGGTTCAACCTCACATAACAGGAGAACGCCATGCCTTCGGTCTTTCAGCAGATGACCCGGCAGATCTACGGGGCGGAGCCCTACAGCCTGACGGGGAAAATTGAAAATATCGTGGGTATGTCCATCGAGGCCAGCGGCGGACGGGCCGCCGTGGGGGACATCTGCCGGATCTACAACGGCGACTCCGGTGGGCAGGTCACCGCCGAGGTGGTGGGCTTTAAGAACGACCACATCCTGCTCATGCCCTACTCGGACATGAACGGCATCTCGGCGGGCAACTTCGTCCGCAACACCGGGCGGCAGCTCACCCTCCAGGTGGGGGAGTTCCTCCGGGGGCGGATCATCAACGCCCTGGGCCAGCCCATCGACGGCAAGGGGCCCTTCACGGGGGGCGCGCCCTACTGCGTGGGCGGCAACTACATAAACCCCCTCCAGCGCCCCCCCATCCGGGAGCGGATCCAGTTCGGCGTGAAGGCCATTGACGGCATGATCACCATCGGCAAGGGCCAGCGTATCGGCATTTTCGCCGGCTCCGGCGTGGGCAAGTCCACCCTGATGGGCATGATCGCCAAGAACGTCACCGCCGACATCAACGTCATCGCCCTGGTGGGCGAGCGTGGCCGCGAGGTGCTGGAATTCGTGGAGAAGGATCTGGGCCCCGAGGGCATGAAGCGGTCGATTCTGGTGGTGGCCACCTCCGACCAGCCCGCCATGCTGCGGATGCGGTGCCCCAGCGTGGCCACCGGCATCGCGGAGTATTTCCGGGATCAGGGGTACGACGTGCTGCTGATGATGGACTCCCTCACCCGGTTCGCCATGGCCCAGCGGGAGATCGGGCTGGCTATCGGGGAGCCGCCGGTGAGCCGGGGCTACACCCCGTCCATGTACGCGGAGATGCCCAAGCTGCTGGAGCGCAGCGGCAATTTCAGTAAGGGCTCCATTACCGGAGTGTATACCGTGCTGGTGGAGGGCGACGACACCAACGAGCCCATTGCGGACACCGTCCGCGGCATTCTGGACGGGCACATCGTCCTCAGCCGGCAGCTGGCCAACTCCAACCACTACCCCGCCATCGACGTGTCCGCCAGCATCTCCCGCCTGATGGTGGAGATTGTCTCGCCGGAGCACCGGCAGTTGGCCTCCCGGATCCGGGATATCATGAGCGTATACGAGAAGAACGCCGACCTGGTGGCCATCGGGGCCTACAAGCCGGGCACCAACCGGAAGCTGGATTTCGCCATGTCCAAGATCGACGCGGTGAACGACTTTTTGACCCAGGACGTGAACGAGGCGTTTACCTATGACCAGTGCGTGGCGGAGATGGCAAAGATTCTCCAATAACCTTGATGACAATTGAGGTGTAGAGATAGATGAAGAAATTCAAATTTTCGCTGGACTCCGTGCTGTCCTACAAGCAGCAGGTGCTGGACGCCCTGAAGGGGGAGCACGCCGCCATCCTGGCCCAGGTGCGGGAACAGGAGAAGGTGCTGGAGGCCGTCTGGCAGAGCTATCGGGACTGCGACGAGGAGTACCGGCAGCGCAAGACGGAGGGCATGACCATCACTGATGCCATGGTGTACCAGAACGGCCTGCGGGTGCTGGAGCGGGACATTCAGCGGGAGACGGAGAAGCTGGAGGCCCTGCGGAAAAAAGAGGAGAAGAAGCGCCAGGAGGTGGTGGACGCCAAGATCGACACCTCCTCCATTGAGAAGCTGAAGGAGCACAAGCTGGAGGACTACCGCAAGGCGGAGCAGAAGGCGGAGGAGGTTCTCATCGACGAGTTCGTCAGCTCCGCCCGGGCCCGGGCCAACATCGGCGCGTAAGATAAAAGGGCCCCGGCAAGCAGCCCTTTGCCCCGACGACGAGTCCAAATCGGCGCTTGCGCCGTTTGGAATATAGATCATCATGTTAGAAAGGAGGAAAAACAAGATGGAACAGAGCAGCAATGTGGCCCTGAATCTGCTTCAGGCTGTAGCCTCCCAGACCCAGCTGCCTAAGACGGGCAAAAGCGACGGGGACAGCGATTTCCAGAAGCTGATGGACAAGGCCCAGTCCGGCCAGCCGGACAGCGAGATCGAGCAGCCCAAGGCCGAAAAGCCCGCCACTGTGGAAAAGAAAGACGCTCCTGTCCAAGAGGAGGACAGCCTCTCCAAAATTAAGAAGATGCTGGAGCAGAACGGAAGCGCGATGGCGTTCAAGCCCGACTGGACATGGGTCAAGATGGATTTGAACACCGGCGAGACAATCGCCACTTACAATCCCGGCGAGTGGGTCATGGTGTTCACTGGCGAGGGAGTGGAAAACGTCCCCATCACCGATCTGGAGCCCTGGCAGCAGGCACAGCTCGACCAGCTCCTGCTGGATCCCAATCCCATCGACGTGTCCGACCCCGAGGTGGATGCCATCCTGAAGGCCACCGCCCCTGGCGCGGACACCAGCCCCGCGGCCCTGCTGGAAAAGGTCACCACTGACCAGTTCGGCAAGGAGATCAAGCAGGTGGTGCAGGAGGCCCAGCCCCAGACTCAGGAGGACGACGGCCAGATCGAGACGTTTGAAGTGGGTCAGGCCCCCCAGCAGTTGTTCCATGACGTGAAGGCGGCCCCCGTGAAGGTGGGCGAGGCCTACGATGTGGAGCAGACGGACAAGGCGGACGTGGCCAAGCAGATCGACACCGGGCTGGCCCAGGCGTTGGAGAAGGGCGAGTCCATGGTGCGCATCCAGCTCACCCCGGAGAACCTGGGCAGCGTGACGGTGGAGATCACCCGCAGCGCCGAGGGGATCATCCGCGTGGCCCTGAACGCCCACAGCGGCGAGACCCGGAGCCTTCTGGAGCGCCACGCCGGCGAGCTGCAGGGAATGCTGTCCAGCCGCACCCAGCAGGATGTGGAGGTCAACGTCCAGCACAACCAGGAGAGCCAGCAGAACCAGAACCAGCAGAACCCCTATGACGGGCACAACGGCCACGGCCAGAGCGGCCAGGAGGAGCGCCGCCAGTCCCGCCGGGAGCAGTCCGAGCACGGCCAGGACTTCATGCAGCAGCTTCGGCTGGGCCTGATCCCCGCGGACGAGTAACACGGAAAGGAGCGAACCAATCATGAGCAGCAATTCTATGGCAGATATTGCGGGCCTGATCGGCGGCGTCAGCGGCATCACCCCCCAGAACAGCACCAGCCGCAAGAACAACACCGAGCTGGATATGCAAGACTTCTTGCAGTTGATGATCGTCCAGCTTCAGAGCCAGACCATTGACAACGCCATGGACACCAGCGAGATGATGAACCAGCTGGTACAGATGCAGATGATCTCCGCCATCACCAACATGACCGAGACCAACGTGATGAGCTACGCCAGCTCTCTGGTGGGCAAGGTAGTCACCATCGGCATTCCCACCGAGCAGGGCCTGGAGGAGCGGGAAGTGCTCGTCACCGGCACCGGCGTGATGAACGGCCAGCAGGTGATCTTCGGCAAGGACAGCACCGGAAAGATCGAGACCTACGGGCTGAACCAGATTATGGCCGTGGGCCAGCTTCCCCCCATTGAGGATACGGAGGATCCCGAGGATCCGGAGAAGCCCGGCGAGGGCGGCGACGTGGAAGGTCCTGGTGACGGCGGTGACGTGGAAGGCCCCGGTGACGGCGGTGACACCACCCCCCCGGTGGACGGATCTGGCGACGGCCAGGGAACGGGAACCGACTCCCAGTACGACGGAACCCAGGGAGCTCCCACCGATTGAAATCGAGGTGACAGAAGATGATCCAACGTGTATCAGGACTGCCGCGCACGGACGCGCCACAAGCCCGGGTACAGCCGCGGGTACCGGCGGGCGGTTTCGGCGCCATGCTCCAGCAGGAGCTGGCACGCCAGGAACAGCCCCAGGGCGTGGAGTTTTCCAAGCACGCCATCTCCCGTGCGCAGGAACGAGGGATCGAGGTCACGCCAGATCTGATGGACCAGCTGGCGGGCAGCGTGATCCGGGCCCAGGCGAAGGGAGCCACCAACATCCTGGCGATGGACGCGGACAAGGCGTTTATCATCAATGTGCCCAATGCAAAGGTGATTACAGCCATCACTCAGGAGGAAATGCGAGAAAATATCTTTACTAATATTGACGGCGCCGTGTTCCTGTAATAGAATAGACAAGTTGAAGGCAGGACCGATTTCGGATGCCTTCGCCCTTCGCCCGATTGGCGGAGGGCGGGCGGCGCCAAACCGAAAGGAGTAAATTTTCAACCATGACTGGTGCAATGTATGCGGCAATTGCGGGTCTGCGGACCCATATGCAGAACTTGAACGTCATCGGCAACAACGTGGCCAACGTGAACACCACCGGCTATAAATCCGCCCGTTCCGTGTTCCGTACCTCCATCTATACCACCCTGTCCGGTGGCTCCGACGGCACCGCCACCGTGGGCGGGCGCAACCCCTCCCAGATCGGCTACGGCGCTAACATGAGCTCTGTGGACATTGATATGAGTACCGGCAACTACGCCGTCACTGGCAACCCCACCGACATGATGCTGGACGGCGACGGCTTCTTCCTGGTGGGCGACAAGAGCATCGCCCAGAACTTCCAGGGCAACGAGAGCGACGTGAGTATGCTGACCTCCCTGACCCTTACCCGGACGGGAGACTTCGGCTTCAAGGCCGACGGCTACCTCACCGATTCCAAGGGCAACGTGGTGTATGGCTTCCTGTGCACCGGCGTCGCCACTGAGGAGGACGTGGTTGCGAAGAAGGCCGCCAAGGTGGGCGACCCCATCTTCAGCGACCAGCTGGTGCCCCTGCGCCAGCCCCGGGTGTGGAAGGACGACAAGGGCGCAATGCACATCGGCTACCCCCGTCCGGGCGGTGGCGTGCAGGGTGAAGTGAAGAACGCTGCGGGCGATATAACAACTCCCGCGGATCCCGGTAAAGGTGATTTTGATAAGATGGTAACAGACTCCAAGGGCAACACGGATGACGGCCATCTGCTGGACTACGGTTCTTATAAGGATGAGCAGGGCAACGTGGTGGAGTCCAAGTATTCCATGGCCTCCTTCACCAACATCACCGTGGACAACGCCACCGGCATGATCACCGCCTCCTGCGGCGACCTGGGCGGCCAGATCATCACCATCGGCTGCGTGGCGGTGGGCAGCGTGACCAACCCCAACGGCGTCACCCAGATCGGCAATACCTACTACCAGGCGGGCGAGGGCGCCGGCGACCTGGTGGTGAATACCCTGGGCGGCGCCGGCGAGAATATGGGCATCTACTACGCCAATGGATCCCTGGCGTATAAAGGAGATGCAAACAATCATGCAGGCTCCGTCAACATGACCGCCACCGACGAGAACGCCATCGATGGCTGCCGCCTGCGCACCGGCGGCAAGACCTCTATCATCTCCGGCGGCCTGGAAATGTCCAAGACCGACCTGGCCCAGGAGATCGCCAATATGATCGTCACCCAGCGCGGCTATCAGGCCAACACCCGTATCATCACGGTCACCGACTCCATGCTGGAGGAACTGGTGAACATGAAGCGCTGATCCTGACCTTTGAATCAAACGCCGGGAGGAGGGCCGCTGGCCCTCCCCCCGGCCTGCCCCGCAGTCCCTTGCCTACCAGGAATATGGAGGTTGACACCATGATTCTTTTAACAAAGCGGAACCACGAGAAATTCCTTGTGAACCATCTCCAGATCGAGTACATCGAGACCATCCCCGAGTCCAAGATCGTCATGATGAACCACGACTTCTACCTCGTTCGCGAGAGCACGGAGGAGATCATTGAGAAGATCGCCCGCTACAACGCCAAGGTGATGGACATCCATCGGGAGATCAGTGTCGTAGACAACCGCTGAAGGGCGGAAAGAAGAAAAAAGGGGCCGGGACAGGCCCCGCCGGGCGCGGTGCCCGGGGTTGGAGGTAGAACGCTGCAATGAATATTACATATATCATCGGCCTGGTGCTGGCTCTGGTGGTGTTCCTGCTGGGTATTGTGATGCCGATCAACGTGCCGCCCGAGGAAGGGCAGGCCATTGTGGAGTTCCACTTAGAGTACCTGATCAACTTCTTCGACGCGGCCAGTATCTTCATCGTCATCGGCTGTACCGTGGCCATCGTGGTGGCCAGCTTCCCGGGCAAGACGCTGGCGTCCATGCCCAAGCACTTCGGGGTCATCCTGAACGCCAACAAGTTCAGGCCCCTGGAGATCATCGATCAGCTGGTGGAGCTGGCCCAGACCGCCCGGAAAAACGGTCTGCTGGCCCTGGAGGGCAAGGCCAACGAGCAGGAGGATCCCTTCTTCAAGCAGGCCATCATGCTGATCGTGGACGCCAACGACCCGGACAAGGTGCGGGCCATCCTGGAGAACGACATCGAGTGTATGTCCGCCCGTCACGAGGACTCGGCGGCCATGTATGACAAGGCGTCGTCGGTGGCCCCGGCCTTCGGCATGGTGGGTACGCTGGTGGGCCTGATCAATATGCTGAACAATATGTCTCTGGACAGCGGCGGCTCCTCCAGCATCGGCAAGGACATGGGCACCGCCCTGATCACCACCCTGTACGGCTGTATTTTGGCCCACATGATCTTCGGCCCCATCGCCAACAACCTGCGCATCCGGGACAGCGAGGAGGTTCTGTGCAAGGAGATCATCGTAGAGGGCATCATGTCCATCCAGTCCGGCGAGAACCCCAAGGCCCTGCGGGAGAAGCTGCTGACCTATATCTCCCAGCGGGATCGGGACACGGGGAGCGGCTCGTCCGGCGGCGGAGAATAAGGCAAGAGACACAACTGCGGCATAAGGAGGGAAACTCATTATGGCGAAAAAGAGAAGCGGGGGCGGCGGCGCCAACTGGATGGATACCTATGGTGACATGGTAACACTGCTGCTGTGCTTCTTCGTCCTATTGTATTCCATGTCCACCATCAGCGAGGACAAGTGGAAGGCGCTGGTGCAGTCCTTCAACCCCAACGCCATCCCCGCCGCCACCGAGATCGAGGGCGGCAACGAAGGCCCCAGCGCCGACGACCCGCCGGATAACCCCTCGGATCAGCTGGAGATCGACAACATGATGGATCAGCTGATGGCGGCCCTTCAGGAGTACGCCTCCTCGGAGGGACTGGACGGCGCCGTGGCCGTGAGCCAGAACGGCGGCAGGATCTACGTGGAGCTGATGGACAAGGCCATGTTCTACGCCGATAAGGCAGATATGAAGCCCGGGGCCGAGGAGATTTTACAGGGCGTATGCAACATCCTGGATAAATCCAAGGGGGCCATCGAGGTGATCCAGATCCAGGGCCACACCGCCCAGGGCAGTGATGACTTTCCCAATGATGTGCCGTTTGATCGGCGGCTGGCCAGCCAACGGGCCACCGAGGTGACCATCTACATCCAGGAGCACAGCTCCATCCACCCCGCCCGGCTGGAGAGCGTCGGCATGGGCCAGTGGCACCCCATTGGCAACAACCAGGGGGAGGAGGGCAAGGCCCCCAACCGCCGGGTGGAGCTGGTGATCAGCGCCAAGGAGATCGGCTCGGATCTGAACCAGGAGCTGGCCAAGCTCACCACAGGAACCGGCGGAACCGCCCAGCAGCCCCAGGCCAGTCCCGCGCCCACCCAGAGCCCCACGTAACTAAAGGAAGAAACGCAGAAGATCAGGTGAGGTGATCCCATGCCCGAAGTACTGTCGCAAAGCCAAATCGACGCGCTGCTCAGCTCCATGCGCAGCGGCGGCGACGCGGAAAAGGCGGAGGAGAAACAGCCGGAGAAAAAGTACCGGAAGTACGACTTCACCACCCCCCGGAAGTTTACCAAGGATCGGATCAAGATGCTCAACGGTATCTTCGAGAACTACACGAGGGTGATCAGCTCCCGGCTCAACGGCCAACTTCGCACCACCTGCGAGATTGAGGTGGAGAGCATCGAAGAGCAGAAGTTCTTTGAATTTAATAACGCCCTCATGGAGGGGGACGTGCTGGCCATGGTGGACGTGACCATCCAGCCCAAGGAGACGGGCGGCGCGCCCATCCTCACCCAGGATCCGGTGATGGTTTATCTGTCCACCCAGACCGCGCTGGGTATGATGGATCGGATGATGGGCAGCGAGGGGGAGATGAACCGGGAGATCCCCAGCGGCTACGCCTACACCGATCTGGAGCTCCAGCTCTATGAGCTGCTGCTGAAGGACATGATCGGGCTGATGGGCAACAGCTGGGAAAACTACGTGCCCATCACCTTTGAGTACAACCGCACCGAGGTGAACCCCACCCTGGTTCAGCTGCTGAACCTGGACGAGACGGTGGTGCTGGTGGACATGAAGCTGGACTTCAGCGGGAATGAAGGACGGATGAGCGTCGTGCTCCCTGGCGGTGTGCTGACCAGCATCTTCGGTGAGGTCAACCGGGAGAGCATGGGCCGGAAGGTGGCCAGTGAGGACAACTCGGAGGAGATCTTCGACCGCCTGCGGGATTCCACCCTGGAGATTGTGGCGGAGCTGGGGGACACCCAGCTCTCCCTCAGCGACATCTACCACCTGAGCGTTGGCGACGTGCTGGATCTGGGGCGGCCGAAGGATTCGCCGGTGTTCCTGGAGATCGGGGGCTACCAGTGGTTCACGGGCCGCATGGGAACCCACAAGAAAAACATGGCCATCAAGATAGACGAGGTATGCTATTCGGCCGAACAAAGGAGCGAGTAAGCGATGGAGAGGGAAATCTTCAGCCCAATGGCGATAGACGCCTTGGGCGAAATGATGAATATCAGCCTGGGCTCCTCGGCCACTGCGGTATCGAATATGCTGGATCATCGGGTGGACATCACCACACCCACGGTGTCGGTGGTGTCGGTCAAGGAGTTCTCCCTTGGCAACCTGGAGCCGGCTATCGGTGTGGAGATCAAATATGTGGAGGGCCTGGAGGGCAGCAATATCATGCTGCTCAAGCGCAGCGACATCAAGGTCATCGTGGACATCCTCATGGGGATAGAGACCCCCGACGAGGAGTTTGAGCTCAACGAGCTGACCATCAGTTGCGTGTGCGAGGTCATGAACCAGATGATGGGCTCGGCGGCCACCGCTATGTCCGACTTCCTGGGCTTCCGGGTGGACATCTCCACCCCCCAGTCCTTCGAGCTGGACGACCTGGAGGAGTTCAAGCAGGCCCATATGCCCGCGGGCGCGGAGCAGGTGGTGGTGGTTCGCTTCTTCCTGAAGATTGAGGATGCGCTGGAAAGCGAATTCATGAACGTCATGTCGGTAGATCTGGCCAAGGAGCTGCTGAAAAGCCTGGGCCTGGAGGACGAGGTGAGCCTGGAAGGGGCCGGAGAGGCCCCGGCGGCGGAGCCCGAACCCGCGCCCAGCAATCACCAGATGAGCCAGGAGGAGATCGAGGCCATGCTGCACAGCGGCGGTGCGGCCCCGGCTCCCGAGCCGGCCCCGGCCCCGGCGCCTTCGGGCGGCGGTGATCAGAAGATGAGCCAGGAGGACATCGAACGGATGCTGGCAGGCATGGGCGGCGGAGAACCGGAACCTGCCCCGGCTCCTGCCCCCGCTCCGGAGCCCTCCGGCGGCGACAAGAAGATGAGCCAGGAGGACATCGAGCGGATGCTGGCGGGCATGGGCGGCGGAGAACCGGAACCCGCTCCGGCCCCCGCTCCGACCCCGGCACCTGCTCCTGCCCCGGCACAGACGGCGGCCCCGGCTCCTGCCCCCGCGCCCAAGCCTGCCCCGGCTCCAGCTCCGGCCCCTGCCCCGGCGGCACAGGCGGCCCCCCAGGGGATGCCCGCCGCCCAGATGGGGCAGCCCGGGCAGACCCCACCTCCCTATCCCTATCCGATGCCTGGCCCGGACGGGCAGATGCAGGGCGGATATATGGGATATCCCCCCATGTACTATCCGCCCTATCCCTACCCCTATCCGCCCCAGCAGCAGCCTGAGCCCCCGGCCAAGAAGGCCCCGGAGCCCAAGGTCATTGCCACCAAACCGGTGCACATGGAGGAGATGGATCCCATCGATCGGCTGGGCAAGGAGCAGGCGCAGAACTTGGATCTGATCATGGAGGTTCCCCTCCAGGTGACGGTGGAGATCGGACGGGCCCGCAGGAAGGTGCAGGATATTTTGGAGTTCGCCAAGGGCTCGCTGGTGGTGTTGGATAAGCTGGCGGGCGACCAGGTGGATCTGTTCGTCAACGGCAAGTGCATCGCCAGGGGCGAGGTGGTGGTGATTGAGGACAACTTCGGCGTCCGGATCACCGAAATCGTCCAGGCCCCCGGCATTGAGGTACTCACCGGCAAATAAGGACGTCCCCGCCTCCATGGGAGGTACACAACATAAATTGGAAAAGGATGGATCATACCATGGCTAAGAAAATTCTGTTAGTGGACGACGCCGCTTTTATGCGCAAGATGATCAAGGACACCCTGGTGAAGAACGGCTATACCGAGGTGTTCGAGGCCGTGGACGGCGCGGACGCGGTGGAGAAGTTCGGCGAGATCGGCCCCGACCTGGTGGTGATGGACATCACCATGCCCAACATGGACGGCCTGGAGGCCTTGAAGGCCATCCGCGCCAAGGACGGCAGCGCCAACGTGGTGATGTGCTCCGCCATGGGCCAGGAGTCCATGGTGATGGACGCTGTGCGCTCTGGTGCTAAGGACTTCATCGTGAAGCCCTTCAAGCCTGATCGTGTGCTGAAAACCGTCACCTCCATCCTGGGCGCGCCCTGATGCGGGACTTCCCCGGCCCCAAACCCGGCATTGCCCTGTCTGCTCTGGACGGGCTGAACAGTCTGTTCAGCCTGATCTGGCTGCTGATCTGCGTAGTGGTTGTCGTCGTGCTGGCCTACCTATTCACCCGCTTTCTGGCGGGGCGGGGGGCTGGCATGGGGGGATTGTCCGGCGGCGGCGAGGGTTTCAAGGTGCTGCGCCGGCTGCCCCTGGGGCGGGAGCAAAGCGCGGCCCTGGTGAAGGCGGGAGAGCGGTATTTCCTGCTGGGGGTGGCCCCCTCGGGGATCACCCTGCTGGCGGAGCTCACCGCGGAGGAGGCGGAGGCTATGACCGCGCCCCCTCCGGGCAGCGAGCCGCCCCCCAGCTTCGGGGAGGCGCTCCGCACCGTACTCAAGCAAAAGAAACCGAGGTGAGGAGCCCATGCCGACGGACGGCCTGATCAATATCAACGGCGACAGCGTACAGAGCCTGGAGATCATCGCCCTGACCACGCTGATCGCCCTGATGCCCTCCCTGCTGGTGATGATGACCTCCTTCACCCGGTACATCATCTCCCTGTCCTTCCTGCGCACCGCCATGGGCACCCAGCAGACCCCGCCCAACGTGGTGCTGGTGGGTATCGCCCTGTTCCTGACCCTGATCACCATGAATCCCACCCTGACCCAGATCCAGACCGAGGCCTGGGAGCCCTACACCAACGAGGAGATCGGGGCGGAGGAATTTGTGGATCGGGCGGCCCTGCCTCTGAAGCAGTTCATGCTGGACAACCTTCATTGGGATACCCTGGAAATGTACTGCGAGCTGGCCCACGTGGACGCGCCGGAGACCCGGGCCCAGGCGGAGGCGGAGACGCCCTTGCGGATCATCGTCCCCGCCTTCATGACTCAGGAGCTCCAGCGGGCCTTCTTTAACGGCTTCCTGCTTTACATCCCCTTCCTGCTCATCGACGTGATCGTGTCCTCCACGCTGATGTCCATGGGCATGATCATGCTGCCCCCGGCCATGATCTCCACCCCCTTTAAGCTGCTGCTGTTTATTTCCGTCAACGGCTGGGATCTCATGTTTACCAGCCTTGTCCAGGGGGTCAAGTAACAAACCCGGAAAGGAGACGCCATGGATACCACGCAGGCAATGGATCTGATGCGGGACGCGGTGGGCATTGCCATCAAGTTGTCCAGCCCTATGCTGCTGCTGAGTATGGTGGTGGGCGTGGTGGTGGCCATCTTTCAGGCGGTCACCCAGATCCACGAGCAGTCCATCGGCTTCGCGCTGAAGCTCATCGTGGTGATCGGTATGCTGCTGCTGACGGGGGGCTGGATGCTGGACACCCTGAAGGATTACACCTATGAGATTTTCCAGCTGGTGGCCAGTTAGGGGAGGGCCTGAGCCATGATTGATTGGCAGGAGCTGACCCTATTCCTCTACATTACCGCCCGGGTGAGCGGCTTTATTCTGTTTAACCCCCTGTTCGGGCGCACCAATATCCCCGCTACCTTCCGGGGAGGCATGGTGCTGGTGCTATCTTGGTTCGTCATGGGGGTGACAACCCAGCAAGTGGACGTGCCGAATGGCATCCCGGAGCTGGGGCTGCGACTGCTGCTGGAGATGGGACTGGGTGTCCTGTTGGGGATGGCGGTGAACTTCTTCTTCTACATCCCCCAGCTGGCCGGCTCCATGATCGACACCCAGATGGGCATGACCATGAACCAGATGTACGACCCGGGCACCTCGTCCAATATGTCGGTGACCGGGCAGATCCTCAACGTGCTGATGACCCTGCTGTTCTTTGCGGCGGGGGGACACTTCACCCTGCTGCGGCTGTTTCTCACCTCGGAGGAGCTGGTACCCCTGGGGACGGCGGCCATTCGGCAGCCCGTACTGCACTATCTGCTGGAGCTGTTCATCGAGTGCACGGTGCTGGGGGTGAAGCTGTGTATGCCCATCCTGGCGGCGGAGCTCATCGCCCAAGTGGGCATGGGGGTGCTAATGAAGGTGATCCCCCAGATCAACGTGTTCGCCATCAATATTGAGCTGAAGGTGATCGTAGGGCTGGCGCTGCTGTTCATCCTCACCATCCCCTTCAGCGAGTTCCTGATCGACGCGGAGCGAACCATGCTGGACAGCCTCCACGAGATCCTCGTCCTGAGCGGCGGCTGAGCCGTGGCCGGGCGCTTCACCTGATTCTCCCCTCCCCAGGCAGCCCCGCAGGGATGGGGAGCCAGCGGCAGCAAGGGGGGATGGACGTTGGCCGAAGGAAATAAAACCGAAAAAGCGACACCAAAAAAGCGACGGGACGAACGAAAAAAGGGCAACGTCTTTATGAGCCGGGATGCGGTGGCGGTGGCCAGCCTGCTGGGCACCTTCGCCATCCTCTGGGTGCTGGTGGGCGTTTTCGCGGAGGAGGCAGCCAAGTTTCTGTTCCTGTGCTTCGACGTCATGGGCGGCGATGTGCAGGAGATAGGTGGATTGTCCGGCGAGCTGGCCGTCCAAGGATTGCTGGCCATCGGTAAGACCGTGGGGCCGGTGATGGGAGTGGCTATTTTGTCCGCTGTGGCGGCCACCTTCGCCCAGACCAGGTTCTTGGTGAGCGGCGAGTCCATCAAGCCAAAATTTAACCGCATCAGCCCCCTACAAGGGATTAAGCGGTTGTTTTCCCTGAAAAGCGTCATTGAGACGCTGAAAAACCTGATCAAGATTATTATCCTCCTGAGTATCATCTACCTGAGTATCCAGGAGATGTTCCTGGAGAGCTCCAGTTACCTGTATACCGACCTGTCGGCCGCGGTAGCCCATCTGGTGGAGGTAGCCGAGACCATGGTGCTGCGGATCGCCATCGCCTTTGTGGCGGTGGCCGCTATGGACTTCTTCTACCAGTGGTGGGATTATGAGCGGCAGATGAAGATGACGAAGCAGGAGGTCAAAGAGGAATACAAACAGATGGAAGGCGACCCCCAGGTGAAGGGGAAGATCAAGGAGATCCAGCGCCGTCGGGCCCAGCAGCGGATGATGCAGCAGGTGCCCGGGGCGGACGTGGTTGTCCGAAACCCCACCCACTTCGCCGTGGCCCTCCGGTACAGGCCGGAGGAGGACGACGCCCCCATCGTCATGGCCAAGGGGCAGGACAATGTGGCCGCCCGCATCGTGGAGATCGCGGAGCAGCACCACATCGCCTGCATTGAGAACGTGGCCCTGGCCCGGGCGCTGTACGCCCAGACAGAGGTAAACCAGTTCATTCCGCCCGATCTATATGAGGCGGTGGCAGAGGTACTGGTATACATCTTCAAGCTGAACGGGAAGAACAAGATTGTGAAGTGACGGAGGAAGCCAGATCACCCAGGAGGTAACCTATGCTGAAGCGCATCCTGAACAATAGCATAGCTCTGTTCGTGGTGGTTGTGGTTATGTTCCTGTTTATCCCCCTCAACCCCATGATCCTGGACATCCTGCTGGTGGTTAACATCGGATTGTCCATCATGATCCTGATGATCACCATGAACATCTCGGAGGCACTGGACTTCTCTATCTTTCCCTCCCTGTTGCTGATCACCACCCTATTCCGGCTGGGCATGAACGTGTCCTCCACCCGGATGATCCTCACCACGGGCTACCCCGGCGAGGTCATCGAGCGGTTTGGCCAGCTGGTGACCGGCGGCGACATCGTGGTGGGCTTTGTGATCTTCTTCATCATCGTGCTGGTGCAGCTCATCGTCATCACCAAGGGCGCGGAGCGCGTGTCCGAGGTGGCCGCCCGATTCACCCTGGACGCCATGCCTGGCAAACAGATGGCCATCGACGCGGATCTGTCCTCTGGCCTCATCGACGAGCAGCAGGCCCGGATCCGCCGGGAGAAGATCCAGAAGGAGGCCGACTTCTACGGCGCCATGGACGGCGCCACCAAGATCGTCAAGGGCGACTCCACTATGTCCATCGTGATCACGGTGATCAACCTCATCGGCGGACTGCTGATCGGGATGCTGAGCCGGGGGATGGAGCCCATGGAGGCCCTGAATTCCATCTGCATTCTCACCATCGGCGACGGCCTGGTGTCCCAGATCCCGTCCCTGATGATCTCCACCGCTACCGGCATGATCGTCACCCGGTCGGTGTCCGATGGCAGCCTGAACACCGACGTGCTGGGCCAGTTCAAGGCCCAGCCCCGGGCCATTATGACCACCGGCGTGGTGCTGCTGATTCTGGCCATCATCCCCAACACGCCCACCCTCCCCTTGGCGGTAGGCGGCGCGGCGTTGCTGGCGGGCGGGTTCCTACTCATCCGCCAGATGAATGCCCAGCAAAAGGCGGAGACCGCCGCTGCCCAGGCCCCCGAGGAGGTCCCGGAGCTGGCCGCGCCCAGCGAGACGGACTACTACCGGGACATCAACAATGTGTATACTCTGCTGACCGTGGAGCCGGTGGAGATGGAGTTCGGCTACAGCCTCATCCCCATGGTGGACGAGGCCCACGGCGGCAAGCTCATCAGCCGCATCACCATCTTCCGGCGGCAGTACGCCCAGGATATGGGCTTCGTCATCCCCTCCATCCGCCTGCATGACTCCTCCGCCCTGGGCACCAACCAGTACGCCATCCGCATTAAAGGCGAGGTGGTGGCGGAGGGCGAGATCCTGGTGGACTACTACTTAGCGCTGGAGCCGCCCAACCCCCTGGGGGAGATCGACGGCATCGAGACCATCGAGCCCGCCTACGGCATTCCCTCCCGGTGGATCCTGCCGGAGAACAAGGAGATGGCGGAGATCTACGGCTATAACGTCATCGACCCCCTGTCCGTCATGCTGACCCACCTGGCGGAGACAGTGAAGAAGCACGCCTACGAGCTGCTCAACCGGGCGGAGACTATCCGGCTGGTGGACAATCTGAAGCAGACCTCCCCCGAGCTGGTGGAGGAGGCGGTGCCGGGGATCATCCCCTACGCCAAGCTGGAAAAGCTGCTGCGTAACCTCCTCCAAGAGGGGGTGCCCATCAAGGATCTGTCCACCATCGTGGAGACCGCCGCCGATTCCTTCGCCCAGGGCAGGGATTTGGACATGACCACCGAGCAGGTGCGCGGTGCCCTGGCCCGCACCATCACCCGGCGGTTCTGCGAGGACGGCCAGCTCCGGGTCATCACCCTGGACGCGGAGGTGGAGAAGAAGATCATCTCCTCCCTCACCCGGAACGAGCAGGGCGTGTATCTGGCCATGGGCCCGGAGCTCATGCAGTCCATCATCGCCCAGATGGCAGAGCATTTGAAGAAGTTCGGGGATCTGTCCCAGACCCCCGTGATCCTGGTGAGCCAGGTGATCCGGGGCTACTTCAGCAAGATGATCACCCAGTTCTACCCCAACGTCTATGTGCTCTCCTTCAATGAGATCACCAACAGCGTGCAGATCCAGGCCCTGGGCAACATCACCATGGATGCGCCCGCCATGGCGCAGCGAAGGGCGGTGGCCACATGAGCACGGGGCTGGCTGAGCGCAGCTACACCGAGGCCGAGATTGAGGCCATGGCCACCCCAGATCTGTTGGCACTCTACAAGCGGACGGGGGACGAGGCGCTGAAGTGGCCGCTGGTGCTGCGCTATGAAGGACTGATCAAAAGCGCGGCCCTCCAAATTCGCGGGGTGTATAGTAGCTTTGCCCAGGTGGACGACATCGTTAGCGAGGGCATCCTCACCCTGTTGACCTCCATCGATAAATTCGACCCGGACAAGGGGATCAAGTTCGAGACCTACGTGGCCAAGCGCATCCGGGGGATGGTGATCGACCTGGCCCGGAAGCAGGACTGGCTGCCCCGGAACATCCGCCAGCGGGCCAAGGAGATCGACGCCGCGGTGTCCCACCTGGCCAATGAGCTGGGCCGGTTCCCTACCGATCAGGAGGTGGCCGGGCACCTGGGCATCGCCACCGATAAGTACCAGAAGGAGGCCGCCCGGGTGGCTCTGTCCAACACCCTGTCCCTGGACGCGCTGATGGACGCCCGGGATCTGGAGGGGTACCACTTTGAGCTGTCCGACCAGGATCCCAAGCTTCAGCCCGAAACGGTGCTGGAGGATCGGGAGCTCCAGGAGACACTGGCGGCGGGTATTTCCGCCCTCCAGGAGAACGAGCAGATTGTGCTGTCCCTCTACTACGAAAAGAACCTCCATATGAAGGAGATCGCCCAGGTGATGGGGGTGAGCGAGCCCCGCATCTCCCAGATCCACTCCCGGGCCATCCAGAAGCTGCGGGAGCACATGGGCGCATACATGAACAGCGGGAGTCCCGCCAAAACCTCTAAAAAGCGGAAGAAGGCATGAGAATATGTTCAAAGGCTTCTACAACCTGACCTCCGGCATGGTGACCCAGCAGCAGCACCTGAACGTGGTGGGAAACAACCTGGTGAACGTGTCCACCGCGGGCTTTAAGGGGAGCCGGTATACCGCCACCACCTTTGACGACGTGATGTACGCCCGGGTGGGAAACGAGGAGAAGATCTACACCGAGATCGGCCGGCAGAGCTACATCCGGGCCAACAGCGAGATCTACGTGGATTACTCCCAGGGCGTCCCCGAGCCCACCAACATCCCCCTGGATTTTGCCATCGTCGGGGACGGCTTCTTTGCCGTCCAGCAGGAGGGCGGGGATATTGTCTACACCCGGGCGGGCAGCTTCTCTCTGGACGACGAGGGCTACCTGTGCTTCCCCGGGGCGGGCCGGGTGCTGGACGTCAACGGCCAGCCCATTCTGCTGGAGACGGACAAGATCACGGCGGATGAGCAGGGCGTTATCACCATCAACAACGGCGGAAATTATTTGGGCCAGCTGGGGGTGTATGTCTTCCCGGACAACGGGGAACTGGAGCACCTGGGCGAGGGTTTCTTTACCGGCCAGGGGGCTCAGGTCGCGGACAACCCCAATCTTCTGTGGAAGTACGTGGAGCGCTCCAACGTGGAGCTGATCAAGCAGATGACCGACATGATCACCTGCCAGCGGGCCCTCCAGAGCTGCGCGTCGGTGACCAAGATGTACGACGAGGTGATGGGCCACGCCGCCAGCGACATCGGACGGATGTAAGGGGGTAACAGGAGATGAACCAATCCTTCTATATCGGCGCGGTGGGCGCCCAGCATCAGCTGTACCACCTGAATGTCCACGGGGACAACATCGCCAACGTGAACACCTACGGTTTCAAGGCCGACCGCGCCTACTTCACCGCCCTGCTCTACCAGAACCAGCGGGGCGCGGATACGGAGCTGCCCATGGGCGTGGGCACCCGGATGCTTATGACCTCCACCGACTACTCTCAGGGCGGCCCGGCGGATACCGGCCGCAAGCTGGACTACTGCATCGAGGGGGAGGGCTTCTTCGGGGTGGTGGATCTGGCCACCGGGGACGTGACCTTCACCCGGAACGGCGCATTCACCATGTCCGAGCTGGAGCGCCCCACCGGCGAGGTGGACGAGGAGGGCCAGCCCATCATGGAGACGGTGTACTGCCTGGGGGACGGCACGGGCCGCTTCGTCCTCAGCCGGGATGGGGGGCTGATCCAGTTTACGGACACGGACGAGGAGCTGCCCATCGGCATCTTCGACTTTGCCAACTACGACGGCAAGATCCGGCTGGACGAGACCGGGTTTGTCCCCATCGACAAGAACGGCAACCTGTGGTATGGCACGGGCAAACTGGTTCAGGGCTACCTGGAGCGCTCCAACGCGGATTTGGCGGATGAGATTACCAAAGTAATTGAGGCGCAGAGGGCCTACAGCGCGGCGCTGAAGATGGTGATCACCTCCGACGAGATTGAAAGCACCATCAACAATCTGCGCAATTAACAGGAGGGATAACGGGCATGGCAATTAAGAATTATGACGAGCTGACCTCCATGGAGCTGGATACCCTGCGAGAGATCGGCAGTATGGGAACCGGCAACGCCGCCACGGCCCTGTCCCAGATGCTGGGGCGGGAGGTGCGCATCACGCTGCCCGAGGTGCGGATCATGGGCTACAACGAGGCTATCGAGTGGATCGGTGGCCCGGAGGAGATCACCGCCGGCGTGCTGGTAAAAATGGGCGGGCAGATCAACGGGATCATGCTGTCCGTTCAGCAAATCGATTTTGTGAACCTGGTGCTGGAGAGTATGCTGAAGGAGACTATCCAGGACTACAGCGAGCTGGCGGAGCTGGAGAACTCCGCCCTGGTAGAGGTGGGTAACATCATGATCTCCACCTTTATCAACGCCCTGAGCGGGCTGGCCGGAGTGGATGTGACCCTGACAGTGCCCGCCTTTACGGTGGATATGCAGGGGGCCATCCTGGCCGTGCCCATGGCGGAGTATGGGGGACAGTCTGATTACATCATGACCATAGGGGGAAATTTCGTGTGCGACAACAAGCAGGTGCCCTGCCGCCTGCTGATGTCGCCCGACCTGCGGTCGCTGAATGCGCTATTGAGGAAGCTGGGCGTAAGCGATGAGTGATAAACTGATCATCGGGATTGCGGATATGAAGATGGCCAAGGGCGAGGGAATGCTGGTAACCTACGCATTGGGATCCTGCATTGGGATCTGCCTGCATGACCCGGTGCTCAAGCTGGGGGCCTTGGTACACATTATGTTGCCGGTGAACATGGAGGCCGGACGGAAAACGCCCATGAAGTATGCGGACACGGGCATCCGGGAGACCCTGCGCCTAATGGAGTCCAAGGGAGCCAAGCGGAACCGGATCACGGCCAAGATCGCCGGCGGGGCCAAAATGTTCGAGGTGGGCAGCAGTTCCCTGGGAAACATCGGCCAGAGAAATATTGAGAGCGTCCATATGAACTTGAAGAAGGAGGGTATCCGCCTGCTGAAGGAGGATGTGGGCGGTTCGGTGGCCCGAACCCTGCTCTTTGATGTGAACAGCGGCCTGGGCTGCGTGCGCAGCTACGGACGGCCGGAGCTGATCATATGACCACCACGCGCAAGATGAAAGGGAGTGCTTGGAAATGATGGAAGACCAGAAGCAGGGGATCCTGCTGGAGTCCGGGACCAACGAGATTGAGGTGATGAAGTTCACCATCGGCGGTAACCTGTTCGGGATCAACGTGGCCAAGGTGCTGGAGATCATGATCTCCGCGCCGGTGAAGCCCATGCCCCACGCCCACGCCGCGGTGGAGGGGATCTTCAAGCCCCGGGACAAGGTGATCACTGTGGTGGATCTGCCCACCTACCTGGGGATGGAGAGCCCCAAGAGTGAGAAGGATATCTTCATCATCACCAACTTCAATAAGATGTGCATCGCCTTCCGGGTCCACACGGTGGATCGCATCAGCCGCATTTCCTGGACCGACATCCAAAAACCGGACAAGACCGTGTCTGGTGGCACGGAGAGCGTAGCCACCGGCATCGCCCAGTGCGACGGCGAGCTGGTTACCATCCTGGACTTTGAGCGGATCGTGGCGGAGATCGCCCCGGAGACCTCCATCCAGATCTCCGAGGTGGAGCGCCTGGGTCCCCGGGACAGGAACGACCGGCCCATCTGGGTGGCGGAGGACTCGGTGCTGCTGAGCAAGATGATCGCCGACTCCCTGCGCAAGGCCAACTATGTCAACCTGCATATGTTCCCCAACGGCCTGGAGCTGTGGGAGGCGCTGACGGCCCTGCCCACCGACGGCCCGCTGGAGCGGGATGTGGCCCTGATCATCACCGACATTGAGATGCCTCAGATGGACGGGCACCGGCTGACCAAGCTGGTGAAGGATCACACCCGGTTCAAGCAGGTTCCCCTGATCATCTTCTCCTCTCTGATCAGCGAGGAGATGCGCACCAAGGGCCGGGAGCTGGGGGCGGACGAGCAGCTTACCAAGCCGGAGATCGGGCATCTGGTAGACGTGATGGACCATCTGCTGGAGCGGTTTGACCAGCAGCACGCCAAAGCATAATTAGGAGGCAGCAACGTTATGAGCGGCAAATACATTGTGCGGCAGCCCATTAAGGACGCCGCTGGGAATACCATTGGGAACGAGATCCTGTACCACGGCGCCAACCAGGCATTCAGCAGCGACAGCTCTACCTCCAGCGCAGAATTTGCCGCGGCCAACACCATTTACAGTTTTCTGACCCAGAACAGCCCCAAGGTGTTGAAGGGCACCCTGAATTTCATGACCTTCACCACCATGCTGCTGATGAAAAAGACCCCCCGGCTGTTTGACAAGAGCGACCTGGTGATCCAGATCGACGACGCGGTGATCATACACCCCCTGTCCATGCATCTGGTGCAGCAGTTCGCCCGGGAGGGCTACCGCATCGCGGTGAATGAGTTCCAGTTCACCCCCCGCTACCTCTCCCTGCTGGACGACATCCACTTCATCAAGATCAATGCCCAGCACGCCAGCGAGGTCACCATCCGCAACACCGTGGAGATTGCCCACAGCATGAACATCAAGTGCATCGTCACCCACATCGATGACGAGAAGCTGTACCAGCGGGCGGTGGCCCTGGGGGCGGACGGGCTGGAGGGCCCCTATGTGGCGGCCAAGATGACCACCCAGGCCCACAGCAGCGCCTACATCCAGAGCAACTTCTTCCGCCTCATGGTGGCGGTGACTAAGGACGAGCCCAACGTGGAGGAGATCGAGCAGATGATCGCCGCCGACGCCAGCCTGTCCTACGGTTTGCTGAAAATGGTGAACTCCGCCTATTTCGCCCTGCGGCACCGGGCCACCACCATCACCCAGGCCATTATGACTCTGGGCTTGGGCCAGCTGAAGCAGTGGATCTATCTGCTCAGCGCCAGCAACGCGGAGAACGAGATCGAGCCCGGCTCGGAGGAGTTCCTGAAGCGCTCCTTCATGCGGGCCAACTTCTGTAGCGAGCTGATCGGCTACGCCAAGAATATGCCCATCTCCAAGGCGGAGGCCTATCTGCTGGGGATGTTCTCCACCCTGAACTACCTCATCGACGCCCCCATGGAGGAGCTGCTGGCGGAGGTGCCGGTGGCGGACGAGGTGAAGGCGGCGCTGCTGCGCCACGAGGGACGGTGCGGCAAGCTGTACGACCTGGTGCTGAGCTATGAGGCGGCGGACTGGGAGAAGATCACCGCTCTGGCGGAGGAGCTGGGTATCCCCGACAACATGATGACCAGCGTGTACTTCATCTGCATGGAAAACGTGAACACCCTCTGGGAGCAGCTCACCCATCCCTATCCCCGGCAGGGGGAGGGCGGGGCGGATCCGGAGCCCGAGCCTGAGCCTGAGCAGCCCAGGAAGCCCATGACGGTCGCCGAGATGGAGGCCGCACTGGAGGCAGAGGAGAACCAGTAACAAAAAAACTCCGGCAGGCGTGCCTGCCGGAGTTTTTTCCATTGGGGACGGCTCAACGGCCGTGGTGGGGCCGCTCCATGACCACCTTGCAGGCCTGGAGCAGCTGGGCGGTGACGTCGCTGATGAACTTGCCCTCGTAGACGGTGAGCCGGGGGATCAGATCCCCCTTCTCCATCACCACGTACTTGGAGGGCAGATGGTTCAGGGTATAAGCCTTCACGTCCGCCAGGCACCGCTCGCACTGGCACAGGCCGAACATCTGGATATACTTGGGGGCCTTCTCCTCCACCAGCACCTGCATCACGTTGATGTAGCCGGGATTCTCCGGCACCAGGGGCTCTTTGAAGTGGGGCTCATCGGGGATGGGCTCCGGCTCCGCCGCCTGGATGGGGGCAGGCTGGGGCGTGGGGGCAGGCTGAGGTTCAGGCTGAACGGCCTGGGGCGCTGTCTGCTGCTGAACAGCCTGGGGCGCAGGTTCCGGCTCCGGGATGGGTTCTGGCTCCGGCTGGGGGGCGGCGGGCTGCTGCGGGCCCAGCTCGTCCGCCAGGGCGTCCTCCAGGGCGTTGCGGATCTGAACGGAGACGGCGGCGTCCGGCGCCATGGAGGTGACGATGGGCGGCACGGGGGCCGCAGGAGCGGCCGGGGCGGGGGTCTCCTCCCCGGCGGCGGGGGCGGCGGGATCGGGCTTCTTGCTCAGCAGGTTCATCACCCGCGCGGTCTTGCTGGTTTTGTTGTCCTTGGCCATAATAGCAGATTCTCCTTACAAAAATTTCCGATGGGGTGGCTGGCTCAGCTGTTGAACAACTGGGAGATATACCTCAGCTTGGATTTGGGCTTGGGCCTGGGGAAGCGATCCCCGGCCACCGCGTCGATGATATCCTGGAAGTCCTGGGCGGGGCGGGAGTCGGGCTGGTAGGTCAGCACGGTCTGGCCGTGGGCGGGGGCCATGGCCACGCCAACCCCCCGGTGGATCTTGGCCTCAAACACCTTGCTGCCCAACTGTTCCGCCACCTCCTGGGCCAGCTCCAGGATATCCTTGGACAGGGTGAGACGGCCGTTGAACTTGTTGATCAGGATGCCCAGCACCTTCAGGTTGGGGTTGAAGGTGGCCCGCACCGTCTCGATGGTCTCCTGGAGCTGGGTGATGCCCACCAGGCTGAGCACCTCCGCCTCCATGGGCACAATGAGGCCGTCAGAGGCCACGTAGGCGTTGACGGTGAGGATATTCAGGGCCGGGGGTGTATCAATGACGATGAAGTCATACCGATCCCGCAGGCCGGCCAGTTGCTCGTCCAGCATGAACTCCCGGCGGGGGGCGGTGAAGCCCACCTCCGCGGCGGACAGCATGATGTCCGAGGGGAGCACGTCGCCGTATTCGGTGGACTGGATGGCGGCCTCAATGGGACAGGTTCCCTGAAGCACGTCGTAAACGGTGCTGCCCGAGCCGATGTCAAGGCCCAGGTTGAAGCCCAGATTGCCCTGGGGATCCAGATCGATACCCAGAACCCTGGCGCCCCGCTGATGCAGGCCGCAGATCAGCGAGGAGGCGGTGGTAGTCTTGCCCACGCCGCCCTTTTGATTGGTAACGGTGATAATTTGCGTCAAGGATGGTTCCCTCCCTATTAGCGGAATACAAAAACTTGGGGAAAAGCCTTAAGTTTACTATACTACAGGTCGATAAAAAAGAACAGAGGTAGAACAAAAAAACTCTGAAAATTTTTTTAAAAATATCCCCCCGGATATGCTTCGGACAGGTTCACTGTCTCTGGAGTTTGCAGAAAGGAGCGGTTTCAGCATGGCATCCATTACCAGTTTGAGCAACAGCAGTTACAACATGAACAGTATCTATGGCAACCGCAACGTCCTGTCCGGTCTGGCCAGCGGTATGGACACCGAGTCCATGATCGAGAACGCCGTGTCCGGCATCAAGCTGAAGATCCAGAACCTGGTGAAGAAGCGCACCAAGGTGGAGTGGCAGCAGGAGGCGTACCGCAGCATCATCGACAAGGCGGTGAACTTCAACACAAAGTACACCTCCTACTCCTCTAAAACCAATCTGCTCAGCGCCAGCTTCTTCAACAACGCGGTGAATACCGCCGTCAACGGCACCTATAAGGACAAGATCACCGCCAGCGGCAAGACCTCCAGCGACATCAAGATCAACGCAGTGAAGCAGATGGCCACCGCCGCCACCTACACCGTGTCCGGCCTGGGCGGTCTGGGCGGCGATGTGTCCTCCATCACCGGTAAGAAGTTTGATATCACCAAGGATCTGGACGTGAATACCATGTCCGGCTCCCTGACCTTCCAGTATGGCGGCACCAATGGCACCACCTTCGACATCAAGTTCGACGAACTGGAGAACCTGAACGAAGTGAAGGTGTTCAACGCGGACGGTAGCGAGAAGACGGACGCCACCAATGCCGAGAAGCTGGCCCAGGCCATTCAGAACAAGCTGGGCGAGATCAGCTACAGCTACACCAAGAACGGCTTCCAGGAGACCACCACCGCCGACAAGGCCATCAAGGTCACCGCCAACGCCGACGGCAGGCTTACCTTCACCGATGGGCTGGGCAACGGCAACGCCGTGAAGATCAGCTCCTCCTCCGGTGAGATCAAGAAGTATGCCGGGGAGAACGTCCTCACGGTTGACAGCAATCTGACCAAAAACGTCAAGGCCTATAATTATCTGTCCGATAAGACGCTGGGGATCACCTTCAACGGCACCACCAAGACCATCGATCTGGGCGATGTGATCAAGGCCACCGACGTGAGCGAAGGGGCCAATTCCAACAAGTCCTTTGAGGAGGCCCTGCAAACGGAGCTGAACAACGCCTTCGGAAAAGGGAAGGTCACGGTGTCCTATCAGCCCGGTGAGGTGGGGGAGGACGGCAAACCTATGGGCAAGCTGTCCTTCAAGACCGAGGGAGAGGGCGACACCCTGAGCCTGGGCGGCTCCGCCATTGAGGCCCTGGGTTTTGAGAGCGGCGATTCCAACTTTGTCAATCCGGGCAAGAAGCTGTCCGATATTCTGGGCGAGGATCACGAGTTCTTCCAGAACAACCGCCTGGCGGCGGTGGGCAGTGTGAACACCGACAAGCTGGTGGACGAGGCGGGCAACCGGGTGAAGAAGGCCGAGGACGGCAATTACTACCGGGTGAACAGCGACAACAAGTTCCTCTATAACTTTGAGGTGAACGGTACGTCCATTGCTGTCAACGAGGACACCACCCTGGAGAGCCTGATGAACTCCATTAACTCCAGCGCCGAGGCGGGGGTGAAGGTGAGCTACTCCAAGCTCACCAACGAGTTCAAGTTCACTGCCACCGAGACGGGCGCCAACGGCGGCATTAAGTTCCGCGGGTTGGCACAGAATCTGTTCGGCGACCCCCAAAACAGCGGTGTGACAGTAAAAAGCGACACCAAGCTGTCCGACCTGCTGGGCACCGGTCTGTCCGGAAAATTTGAGGTCAAGGTGGGCGGCGAAACGCTGTCCGTCGGCCGCGACGACAACAGCGATGTGGGCGGCACAGTGTATTGGCTCAATCAGAAGATCCAGGAGAACGCCAATCTCAAAGCTCAAGGTGTGAAAGCCTCCTTTGACTACGACAAGAACACCTTCGTGTTCAAGGACCAGGACGGCAAGGAGCTCGATTTTGAGTACGGTGCGGGCATGGCCCAGAGCTTTGCCAACGTAGTCAAGGATAAATACGTAAAGGGCCAGGACGCCATCATGGACGTGACCATCAACGGCAAGAACTTTGCCAACCTGACCCGCAGCTCCAACAGCTTCGACATCGACGGCCTCACCATCAACGTGAAGGGCACCTTCAACGCGGACGGGGCCGACGCCCCCGACAAGGACGGCAACGAGTACGAGGCCATCACCTTCAACACCACCACCGACTCCGACAAGATCGTGGACGTGATCCGGCAGTTCGTGGACGACTACAACGAGATGGCCACCGAGATCAAGAACCAGTACTCCACCCTGCCCGCCCAGAACTCCAACGGCGCCAAGTACGAGCCCCTCACCGCCGAGGAGGAGGAGAAATACTCCGAGAGCGAGCTGGCGGCCTACAATGAGAAGGCTAAGCAGGGCATCCTGTTCGGGGACAGCGATCTGTCCAGTATGTACAGCAAGCTGCTGTCCGCCATCGCCCCGGGCGGTGCCGACGGTCAGAGCCTCCGGGAGATCGGCATCGGCACCAGCTACAGCAACGGCATGACCACCCTGTCCCTGGACGAGGATAAGCTGCGCGCGGCCCTGGAGAGCGACCCGGACAAGGTGAAGAACGCCTTCACCAAGACCAAGGAGGGCGGCTCCTCCAGCGATGGGCTGATGCAGCGGATGCAGAACACGCTGAACACCTACGTCAAGACCACCGGCGAGCCCAAGGGCGTGCTGATCCAGCGAGCTGGCTCCATAAAGGCCTACACCTCGCTGAACAACAACAGCCTCAAGAGCCAGATCGACAACATCGACAGCCAGATCGACCGCTGGCAGAACAAGATGGCCAGCCAGATCGACCGGTACACCACCCAGTTCAGCCGTCTGGAGCAGCTCATTGCCGAGATGAACTCCCAGAGCTCCGCCTTTATGGGCCTGATGGGCGGCTCCAGCGGCTATTAAATCACAGACCAAGAAGGAGTCAAGCATGGATCGCAAAGGCTACCAGGGGTATCAGGGCTATCAGGAGCAGGGCATCAATGAGATGTCCCCCGCCGAACTGCTGCTGTTGTTGTACGATGAGCTGGTAAAGCGGCTGTTCCGGGCGGGCCTGGCCCTGGACAAAAAGGACTACGACCTGTTTGAGGCCAGCGTGGATCGGGGGTTGGAGATCATCCGCTACCTGGACGACACCCTGGATATGCAGTACCCCATCAGCCGGAACCTGAATCGACTGTACGACTATTTCTGCTTTGAACTGAACCGGGTGAAGGCGGGCCGGAACAAGACCGAGCTGGATCGGGTGAAAACCATGGTGGGCGAGCTGCGGGATTCCTTCCGGGAGGCTCAGAAAGCCGAGGAGCAGGGCAGAGATGCCGGAGGGCAGGCATGACGGAGAAAACGGTAATGGACGCCCTGGTGCAGATGAAGCGGACGGGCAACCTGCTCAACGAGCTGGAGGATCTGACCCGGCAGCTGGGGCAGGCCATCGACCGCAACGACCAGGTGAGTATGCAGATGCTGGTGGCCATGCGGGAGGAGCCGTTGGGAAAGCTCCAGGCTGCGGATCAGGCCGTCCGGGAGCAGCTGGAGGCGCTCCACGACACAGAGGAGGCCGCCGATCTGGCCGCCCTGCTGAACGGCGGCCCTCCGCCCCAGCCGGGAGAACGAACCCAGCAGATGCTATGTGAACAGGTGGCGGCCAACCGCCGCCGGCTCAATCAGATTATAGAGCTGGACAAGGTTCTGAACCAGCGGCTGGGGCGGGGTAATACTGCCTCCCAGCCCAACGGTTTGCAGGGATAAAAGAAACCTGCGCGCCCTGCCGAAAGGGGGGGCGCGCAGGCGAACATATCGGCCCGGTGGACGCCGGGCCGATATTCCGTGAAAAGATTTAAGTACCGGGTAGGGATAGCACCCAGAGAGGCGCGCCGTTATCCCGGGCGGAGGACAGCTCATCCAGGATGAGCTGAGGATCCCAGAGCATCAGGCTGCGCTCTGGGCTGTTGGGGTCTGCCACCAGCACCTCACCGGAGTCGGTGACCCCCCGGAGGAGGATAAAGTGTCCGCCGTCGGTGAAGTGGCCGGGGCCCACCAGGGCCACCAGCAGCTTCCCTTGCCGCAGGGCGGCCGTCAGATCCGCCACCTCCCGGGAGGGGAAGGAGGCGGCCTCAATGCCGAAGCCTGCCGCCGCGCCTTGGATGATGGAATGGCGGGAACCGCCCTTGCGGGCCCAGTGACCGTTGGCTACGGCCCAGGCTGCCATGGAGACCGGGTCGGCGGGTATATCCGTCAGGCTGGCTACCGCTATGGCCATAACCGTGGGGCCGCAGCCGTAGGGCCCGATGGTGTCAGTTCCGTAGGGCTGATCCGCCCACTCCGCCGCGGACTGGCAGTAGTACACGATATCCACCACGCCGCCGGTGAGAATTTCTCGGTTTCCCTCCCGCCGCAGCTCGGTAATGGGGGGCTCGGTGGGCTCGGCGGAGGCGTCGGGATCACCGCGGGACGGCGGGCGGTACCTGTGGGGGACATCCTTTGGAGCGGTGAGCTCCTCCCAGAAAGCGGCGGCCTGGGCTGCCGTGTCCGAGGCGAATTGGGAGAGACTATCCGCCGTGTCCCGGCAGAATTGGGCGGCGGCGTCCAGACCGGCTTTGCCCGTGTCCACCACCACCCCGGCGGCGTACCGCACGGGGGAGACGATGCGTTCATAGATCTCCGGCTCGAAGTAACGACAGGCGGTGAGTTCTGCCGCGCTGATGCACAGCAGGGCCAGCAGGGAGGCCAGCACGATATTCCGCTTGGTGTGTCGGATGACAAAGGTGCGCCGCATTGTGCCACCTCCTTTCGATGGGAATCAATTCCACCCGTCCGGGCGAAAAAAAGACATTAAAGGCCCTTCCATCTGGAAGAAATCCGTGCTATAATATTGGTTGGCCTTTTGAAGGGAGCAGCCGGTTCACAGGGGCCACATGATGTTATTATATCAGAAGTTTCGCCTTTTTCAATGGGAAGTATATGGCCCGGCCAATTTTGCCCACAGTTGGGGAGTAGCGTATGCCCACGATTGAACTGGAAAATGTGTCAAAATTCTATAAGCCAAAGCGCCGACGGAAGGGCCCGATACATATCGATATGGGTGTGGAGGAGGTGAACCTCACCATCCGGCAGGGCGAATTTGTCTTTGTGGTGGGCGCCAGCGGCTCCGGGAAAAGCACCCTGTTGCGCCTGATCACCGGGGAGACGAAGCCCAATCAGGGCAAGGTGTCCCTGGATCAGAAGGAGCTGAGCTGGATGCTGAAGCTCAGCCGGAATCGGGCGGCCATGATGTTCGGTAAGATCTGGCAGGATCCCACCCTGATTCGGAAAAAAACGATTGGAGAAAATCTGGCCCTGGCTGTGAAGATTGCCTTTGGCCGGGAGAACCCTCGGCTGGTGGATCTGCGGATCAAGAAGGTGCTGGGCCTGGTGGGGCTGAGGGGCGTGGAAAAGAAATACCCCGTGGAGCTGTCCATCGGGGAGTGTCGCCGGGTGGAGCTGGCCCGAGCGTTGATCGCCAGCCCACCCATCCTGGTGCTGGACGAGATCACCGCCAATCTGGACGACGACTGCATCTGGGACACCCTGCACCTGCTCAACGACATCAACCGCAGGGGCACCACGGTGGTGATGGCCACCCATGACAGCCAGTATGTGAACATACTCCGCCGCAGGGTGATCACCATGTCCGCCGGCCGGATTGTGGGGGACGTGCAGAAGGGAAAATACGGGGACGTTCTGGAGCGGGAGAAAAGAATTTCCTCCCTTCCAAGTTCGGAGCCGATTTGATATAGAAATCACAGTCAAGAAAATTAGGAGGAAAGAGTCCATGATCAAAAACATGAAGATCAAAAAGAGCCTGATTTTGGGGTTCGGAGTCACCATCGTGATTTCCGTGGCGATCATCGTCGCTTCGCTCATCCTGATGAACGTGCAGAAGAACCAGTACAACAATATTTTGGATCGCTATGTAGGGGCCAATAACATGGTGTCCCAGAGCCGGATCGACTATAACATCGCCGCCCGCAACCTGCGGGACGCCGTGCTGTCCGGCCAGACCAGCAGCCTGGACAACACCGCGGCGAAGATCACCGAGCTGGAGCAGGATCTGCAGCAGCTGACCAGTATGTATCCCCTGGAGGACAAGACCTCCCTGGATAAGTTCACCACGCTGGCCAACAGCTGGATTAAGGAGGCGCAGGCCATTGCCTCCGTCACCCGCAACGATCAGGATCAGGCCGCGCTGCTGATCGTGTCGGACTGCACCCCGGTGCTGAACCAGATGGCCGACGCCGGCAACCAGCTGGCCCAGGAGATCTCGGACGCCGAGGAAGCTATCATCAAGCAGCAGGATCTGGTGTCCAATATCGCTCTGGTTGTCATCCTGGCCGTGATGGTGATCGCCACCATTATCGTGCTGCGCATCGCCCTGATCATCATCAAGTCCATCACCGTCCCCGCCCAGCAGGTACATAACGCCCTGGAGGGCTTCAGCCAGGGCAAGCTGGACATCCCCGTGGACTACCACAGCACCAGCGAGCTGGGCGAGATGTGCGACGCCCTGCGCACCAGCCAGAACGTGCTGGGCGAGTGCATCAGCGACACCTGCCGCCTGCTGGAGGAGATGGGCAACGGCAACTTCGACGTGCGCTCCAAGGATGCCAGCATTTATGTGGGCGCTCTGAGCAGCATCCTCACCTCCGTGCGGGCCATCAACCGCGGCCTGAGCGACGCCCTGACCCAGATCAACCAGAGCGCGGAGCAGGTCTCCGCCGGCGCGGAGCAGGTGTCCACCGGGGCCCAGTCCCTGGCCCAGGGCGCCACCGAGCAGGCCAGCGCCGTGGAGGAGCTGTCCGCCACCATCGCGGAGATCTCCAACAACGCCCGCAAGAACGCCGAGAACAGCGAACAGGCCGCCTCCCACTCCCAGGACGCCGGCCAGAGCCTGAACGAGAGCTCCCAGTATATGCAGCAGATGGTGGCCGCTATGGAGAAGATCTCCGAGTCCTCCGAGGAGATTGGCAAGATCATCGACACCATCGAGAACATCGCCTTCCAGACCAACATCCTGGCCCTGAACGCCGCCGTGGAGGCCGCCCGGGCGGGCAGCGCCGGCAAGGGCTTTGCCGTGGTGGCCGACGAGGTGCGCAACCTGGCCTCCAAGTCCGATCAGGCCGCCAAGGCCACCAAGGATCTCATCGACCGCTCCATCAACTCCGTGAAGGACGGCAACGATATCGTCAAGAAGGTATCTGAGTCCCTCCAGATCACCGGCGAGCGCGCCGGTATGGTGGTGGCCGCCGTGGAGGAGATCACCAAGGCCGCCGAGGAGGAATCCGAGGCCATCGCTCAGGTGACCGAGGGCATCGACCAGATCTCCAGCGTGGTGCAGACCAACTCCGCCACCAGCGAGGAGTCCGCCGCCGCCAGCGAGGAGCTGTCCAGCCAGGCCGCCCTGATGAAGGAGCTGCTGTCCCGCTTCAAGCTGCGCCAGGACGGGTATGCCGGTGCGGCTCAGCCCGCCTACAGCGCCGCTGCTCCCTCCTATGAGGAGAGCTACGACACCGCGCCCAGCCACGACACTTCCGCGTCCAGCGTGTTCAGCAAGTATTAAAGATCACGAGGGTTGCCAGGAGGCGGCAGCTTGCCGCCTCCTGGCTTCTCTTATGCGGGCTGTGACCGGCCGGCCCGGACAGAGACAAAACCATGAAACAGGGAGGATGGCCCCATGGCAGAATTAACGGCGCAGGACAAGGATCTGATCTACGCCCTGGATATCGGCACGCGCAGCGTGGTGGGCGTGGTGGGCCGCCCCATGGGGGATCGGCTGAAGGTGCTGGATGTGGAGCTGGCCGAGCACGGCAAGCGGGCCATGATGGACGGCCAGATCGACGACATCCGGCAAGTGGCCGGGCTGGCCAAAACGGTGACCCAGCGGCTGGAGGATCGGCTGGGGGTACGTCTGGAGCGGGTGTGCGTGGCCGCCGCTGGACGGGCCCTGCGCACCCAGGTGGGCTCCTTCACCCTGGAGCTGCCCGAGGAGCAGTCCATTGACCAGGAGGAGATCAGCCGGCTGGAGGCCGGGGCGGTGTCCGCCGCCGAGGAGGCCCTCCAGGGGGACGGCGAGGCCCGGCGGCAGATGTTCCTGGTGGGCTATACTGTGGCCCAGTATCGGCTGGACAATTACCCCCTGAACAACCTGCAATACCACACCGGACGCAAGGTGGAGGCCGACGTGGTGGCCACCTTCCTGCCCGGGGAAGTGGTGGAGAGCCTGTACGCCGCCATGCGGGCGGCGGATCTCCAGGTGGCCAGCATGACGCTGGAGCCCATCGCGGCCATGAACGCCGCCATTCCGGCGGAGCTGCGGCTGCTGAACCTGGCGCTGGTGGACATCGGTGCGGGTACCACCGATATTGCCCTGTGCCGGGACGGCAGCGTGGTGGGCTACACCATGGCCACCGTGGCCGGGGACGAGGTGACGGAGGCTATCATGCGCGCCTTCCTGGTGGACTTCAAGACCGCCGAGGAGATCAAGCGGGCCCTGGGGGAGTCGGAGGAGCTGATCCGCTGCCGGAACATCCTGGGCCAGGAGGAGCGGGTGGCGGTCCCGGAGGTCATCCAGGCCATCCAGGAGCCCACGGAGAAGCTGGCGGAGGCCATCGCCAAGCAGATTTTGAGCGTCAACAACACTGCCCCCTCTGCCGTGTTCTTGGCGGGCGGCGGCAGCAAGCTGACCGGTCTGCGGGAGCGGGTGGCGTCAAAGCTGGAGATGGACGAGAAGCGGGTGGCCATTGCGGGGAATAACTTCGCCCTCAGCGCTTTCTCCGACAGCCTGGAGCTGGAGCGGCCTGAGTATGCCACCCCGTTGGGCATCGCCATCTCCGCCGGGCTGGGCCTGCTGAACGACAGCTATGTGGTGCTGCTCAACGGCCAGAGCGCCAAGCTGTTCCGCAACGGGGTGCTGACCCTGCGGGATATCCTGCTGATGAACGGCTACAGCTATGCCGACATGGTGGGAAAGACGGGCAAGAGCCTAACCCTCACTGTGGATGGCAAGCGGATGGTGCTGCGGGGCGAGCCCGCGGTGCCCGCGGTGCTGGAGGTGAATGGGGAGGAGGCCGCCCTGTCCGCGGTGATCCACGCGGGGGATCAGATCCACTTTATCCCCGCCCGGGCCGGAGAGGACGCCCACCGCACTCTGGGGGAGCTGCTGGGTCCCGGTTTCTATGGTACGGCAATGGTGAACAACGTCCAGGCTCCGCTGGATATCTGCCTGAGCCAGGGGGACGTGATTCTCACCATGCGGCAGACTGCCCCCGCCGCCCCGGTACAGGCTGCGCCGGCGGTTTCGGCCCCCGCGCCCCAGCCCGTCCCTGTCCGGCCTGCGCCCCCTTCCGCCCCTGCCCAGGGCGTGCGGGAGCTGCACCTGCTCCTCAACGGGGAGCCGCTAACTCTGCCCATCAAGGACAACGGCGCGCCCTATTATCTGATGGATCTGCTGGAGTACTCCGGCATTGATTTCGAGAACCTGGATCGGGCAGTGCGCCTGGAGGTCAACGGTCAGGAGCGGGGCTTCCAGCATCAGCTCAAGGAGCAGGATTCGGTTAGCATTATGTTGGTTTGATTGAAACAACGCAAGAGGTGGTATTCCCATGCCCTTTGGCAAATCCAAGGAGCCCAAGGCTCCCAAAGAGAAAAAACCCAAGCCCGCCAAAAAGCCCAAGCCGCCCCAAAAACCTAAGCCCGCGAAGAAGCCTAAGCCGCCCAAGAAGGTAAAGCCCACCAAGAAGCCTCGGAAGGGTGCGCCTCCCCAGGGCGAGGAGAACGAGGAGGGGCAGGAGGGGGAACAGCCCCAGAAGAAAAAGCCCATCCTGCTGTTTATCCTCATCCCGGTGGTGGTGGCGGCGGTGGCCGCGGCGCTGGTGTTCTTTGTCATCATGCCTCGGTTTGGCAATCAGGATCCCGAACCGACGCCGACGGAGGAGCCCAAGCCCCCGGAGCTGCCCGAGGAGCTGAAGGTGGGGGAGGAGTCCGTCCCAGGCATGGCGCTGGAGGCGGACGAGAGCGAGGCGCTGGCCGTGCTGGCCAAAACCATCACCTATACCTATACCAATCTGAACGACGCGGGCAAGGCGGCGGAGACCTATGTGGGCCAGCTGAAGGCGGCGGATCCCCCCTTCTCCATTGTGGACGAGGAGTTCGTGCGCCTCAAGGACGCCCCTGACTTTACCACGGCGGAGGGTATGGTGTTGCTGGCCCGGAATCTGCCCAAGCCGGAGCCGGAGGTGGAGGCGACCCCAGCCCCCACCGGGGAGCCGAAGGAGGGGGAGAGCGCCGCTCCGGACAGCTCAGCGGAGCCCAGCCAGTCCCCACCGCCGGAGGAATCGGCCCCACCGGTGGACGAGGCCCCGGATATGGTGCTCACCGTGCGCATCACCTGGTCGGAGGGCCAGTGTGTGGTCACCGCCGACGAGGCGGAAGGCAAGGTCACATCCCCGCGACCGGAGCAGCAGCCCGGCGGGCAGTCTGTGGGCATCCGTCAGGCGGAGAACCAGATCAGATCCATGACCCCAGCGGAGCTGGGGCTGCCGGGCACGTCCATGGCGGACTACGAGGTGTTCCCACAGGATGTGCTGGAGATGGTGGACGATACGGCCTATATCCGGTTGAATATCTATGACAGCGTGGCGCCCTACAGCTTTGTGGGCAGCTACCTGATGGGAGTGGACGGCGAGCACCTCTACCAGGTGGATGCCGACACCGGGGAGCTGGTGGAGCTGGAGTTCACACTGCACCTGAGCGGGCCTGAGACCGCCGCCCCTGAGCCGGCCGCACCGGCCACAGGAGCGCCCGAGAGCGGCGCGCCGGAATCCGCGAAGCCCTGAATACCCACACGATGGAAACGATGCGGCCCCCGCCGGGATCACTCCCGGCGGGGGCTTTCTTCATATGGGACTCAGTGTCATGCGCTCCGGCGGCCCCTCCAGGCGGAGCGAGCGGCCGCCCAGAGGGGCGTGGGCCAGGAACAGGGGGGTGAGGGCTCCCTCCAGCATGGGCACGCTGGAACGCAGGGAGAGGGCGTCTCGGGGGGTGAGGGCCCGGGCCAGGGTGGGATCTACCTGGGCGATTTCCAGACCGTATTCCCGGCCCAGAGCGGCGATCTGACGGGCGGTGACCGCCTCCCGGGCAGTCTGGCTCAGAGGCTGGAAGCCGATGAGTCCGCTGAACCGGCCCGCAATCTCCCGCAGCACGCCGGAGCGGGCCAAAGCCAGTCGGGCCGCCTCGTCTGCCTGGAAGATCCGCCGGGCCAGACTGCCGGGGGCCGCCGCTCCGGGGCTGGGGGGCAGCCGAGGCTGGTCGGGGGCGAAGCCCAGCTGGGGCCGCTCCCGGCAGGACAGATCCGTGTTGGTGGTGAACAGCAGGACGCAGCGGCGGAAGTCCAGTTCCCGCTCACCGGTTTTGTCCTCCCGGCGGGCGACGCACCGGCCCTCGTCCAGAATGGACATGAACACCTTCAGCACCTCCGGGTGGGCCTTGTCCAGCTCGTCGAACATAAAGACTGTGTGAGGCCAGTCCCGGACCGCCTCCAGCACAGGAGTATCGTCATAGCCCACATATCCTGGCGGCGCGCCGGTGAGCCGGTACACGGAGTGGGCCTGGGTAAAGGTGTTCAGCTCTGTCCATACCAGGTGGTAGCGCTCCTCCCCCAGGCAGTGGTTCAGGGCGGGGGCCACCGCTTTGCCCAGCTCTGACTTGCCCACGCCGGTGGGGCCGTAGAAGATGAGGGAAAGAGGCCGGAGGGGCTCTCGTTTGGAGATATGACTCCACAGCTTGAAGGCGGCGGCCTCCACTGCCTCCTCCTGACCCAGAACCCGGCTGCCCAGCTCCCGGTGCAGACGGGACAGCAGGTCGGGCTCCTCTGGCCGCAGGCCGTCTGGGCGCAGGGCGGCAGCGTTTTCGTCCAGGGCGTGGAGACAGTCTGCCAGCGCCCCAAAGCCGGAGTAGCGCTGGACCGCCCCCCGGTCAAAAAAGGCCCGCAGGCGAGGATCTGTCCCGCCATAGGCCACCCCGGGACGGAAATAGAGCAGGTAATCCTCCCCATGTCGCCAGAAGCCCAGCTGGGCATTGTCCGGGCGACAGCCTGCGGGTAGGCGGCAGGCCGCAAACTCATAGCTACGCCCCAGTCGGGCGCAGGCGTCTACCCGCTGCTTGAGCTGGGCGTAGCCCGAGGGGCCACAGGCGCAGAATTGGGCAAATTCCAGGGGGAAACGCCTCCTTTGCAGAGTATCCCTCAAAGTATAGCCAGATTCCTGGCAGCCCAGTCCCAGGACAGCAAAAAGCCGATCCCGAAGGATCGGCTTTTTTTGCCGCTTACGCGTAGGTGTCGATGTACTGGCCTTTGGGAGGGGCGGGAACAGCTTCCAGCATCTTGAGCAGCTCTTGTCCAGCCAGCTCCTGACTGTCCATCATCTTTTTGGTGACGGAAAGGGAGTAGTTGGTGGCAAAGGAAGCAGCGCTCATGCCCATCGCCATGCTGGCGATAGATTCCATCATAGGTCAGTCCTCCTTTCGCCCCGGATCCTCCGGGGGCTGGGTCTTATGGTCCAGCACGCCGCCCAGCAGATCCAACAGCTCAGCAGGGGCGGATTCCTCCATGGCGGAGTCCCGGTTGGCGGCGGTGGCGATGACAAGCTCGCTGCGCAGGATGGGTACATCCTCCGGCGCGGAGATGGCCAGCCGCACCCGCGTGCCGTCCACCGAAACCACCCGGATGGTGATATCTTCCCCTATGACCAGGGACTCGCCGGCTTTGCGTTGCAGGATCAACATGGGGTGCCCTCCTCTGTTCCAAACTGGGCCAGGGGGTGGCGCATTTCATAGGCGTCGGCCTCCAAAATCACCTGCCGGGCCACCCGGGTGTCCGGGTTAATGGCCACAGGGCATTTCAGATTCACCGTGCTGTCCGCCACGGGCTTTTTCACCACGCACAGCACATAGAAGCCCAGCTCTTGACTATCCGCTACCCCCAGCTCCTTCAGCTCGCCGGGCTGGAGCACAGGGGTGTACTCCGGCAGCAGGGCGAAGGGATTCATGGCCACAAAGGCCAGGGCGGGGGTCTGGACGCTCTGGAAGCACAACAGGGAACCCGCGCTCCCGTCAAAGGGGAGCAGCAGGAACTGGTGTTCCTCCTCAAAGCCGAACAGGCCGGCGGGGAAGGTGAGGATGTCCTCCTCCAAGTATTCGATCTCTCCAAAGTATTTGGCTTGGAGCTTCAATCAGATTGCCTCCTGTCATACCGACGGGCGCTTATGCCTCCACGTCTATCGGTTCGTAGTTGGGATCGGAGGAGGGGGGCACATACAGCGGGCCGCCCACGTACTTGATGATCACGTCGGGCTGCTGGGTGACGGACAGCTCGATGTCCCCGGGGGTGAACTCGAACTTGGGCTCGTTCATGCGCCAGTCGAAGTTCAGCTTATCCATCTCGTAGCGGATGTGCATCTCACCTGGATCCCAGGTGATCTCGGGGGGAACGGAGGGCAGGAACTTGATGCCCGAGTTGGGCTTGTAGTTCTTCATGGTGGATTCCGCCGCGAACTGTCCGATCATGTCCTGCCCGATTTTCGCCTCCAGCAGCATCTGGCCCTGTTGGGCGTAGGTAGCGGTGGCGGTGTAGGACGCCTGCTGACCCTGCTGGGCGTACTGCTCCACAGAGCGCATGGCGGTGGGCACCACCGAATTGCGGGCCTCGAAAGTGTCAATGTTCAGCTTGATGGGACGGCTCTTGATGCTCAGGCCGCCCTCCCCCCGGGAGATTTCCAGATCAGCGGTGCCGCGGGTATATTCCAGCTTGGCATGGGAGACCTTCATCTCAATCTCAATGGGGACGGTTTTGATTTCAATTAGCGGATACATGGTCTCATTTTCTGCTCCTTTCTCAATCGGGGATCAAAATGCCGGGGTTAATTTAAATAATCCATTAGGCTTTCAGACAGAACGCTGTTGCCTACCTTCAGCGCTGCGTTGTAGCAGTACTGGGCCCAGATGAAGGAGGTGATGGAGTCCACCATGTCCACGTCCTCAATGGCGGCGTACTGCTCCTGTAGGTTGTAAAAGTTGTCCTCCAGCAGCTGCTCGTTGTTCTCCAGCTTGGTGGTGCTGGCGGCCATGTTGGTGAACTCGGTCTTGAAGTTGGAGGAAGCGGTCTCCAGCTTGCCCACCAGGCGGTCAAACTCGTCCCACACGCTGCCACCCCATTCGCTGCCCTCGGGCACGCTGTTGGAGAGCTGCGTCATCTTCTGCACCAGGGAGTAGATGTTCTTGGGGTCGCCGTCCTCGTCCAGGCCGCAGCCGAAGAAGTTGATGCCGTTCAGGGCGGCGTTGAAGCCGCTGGAGGGGATCAGCTCGCCTTTCTCGTTCTCCTGGAAGCCCAGGCCGATGTCCACGTAGTGCTTCTCGTTTTTGAGGTATTCCAGCTTCTCGGCGTCCAGCTTCTGGGCATTGTACTCCTTGGTGGTCATGGTCTCGGCCTTGTCCATGTTGAGGTAGTATATGTCGTCGCCAGTGCCCGTGTAGGTGTCGTTGTCAACGATCTCACCCTGTGCGTTGAAGAACTGAATCTTGCCGGCACCGGGGTCGGCCCACGCAACGTTGGGCAAAGGCTCTCCCGCATCAACAAGGTCATTATAATCAGAGGCCTTGATCAGGGCGGAGGTGTCCAGTTTCACATAGACGACATCGTTGGGATTGACCGCAGGCGTGATCTGGTTGGTAGCGGGGTCAATCGACATAGGATTTCCGTCTTTGCCCAGTATCACCTTGGGCACCGCCGCGTCCACGGGCACGCCCCGGTAGTACAGCTTGTTGTCCTTGATCTCGAAGGGCACGTTGTGGCCGTCCGCCCCGGCGAAGATGAAGTTGTCGCCGTACTTCTGGTTCATGTCCTGCACCAGAATCTGGGACATCTGATCCAGCGCCTTGGTGAGCTGCTCCCGGGCGTCGCCGGTGGGGTCGTTGAGCCACTTCTGCGTCATGCCCTTGATGGTGTTCAGGGGGGAGGCGGTCTCGGTGTCCAGCGCCTCGTCCATGGACTGGAGGCAGCTGTAGGCGGTCTGATACTTTTTCAGCGTGTCGGAGCAGATGGCGTGCTGGCTGTTCACCGTCATGCGGGACTTGCGCAGCCGGAAGGCCTTGGCGGCGGCGGCGGGATCCTCGGCGAAGGAATTGAAAATGCGCTGGGACAGCACGGTGTCCCGGGATTTGTTCATGCCGATGAAGGAATTCATCAGGTTTGCGCGGTAGCTTTTCAGCACGCCGCCGGTTGTGGCGCGAATCATTGTGCCTTACCTCCTTGCTTAGCGTCCGGCGATGCCGGTATTGTTGATCAGCCGGTCAAGGGCCTCGTCGATGGCGGTCATCAGACGCATGGCTGCATTCATGGCCTTATGATACTGCATCATGTTCATGGCCTCGTCGTTGAGATCCACGCCGGACACGCCCTCACGGCTGCTGTCCAGGGCAACCAGGGTGGTGTAATCGTTGTTGAGGGCGATGTTGGTCTCCTTGGCGTCCTTGGCCTGTACGCTCATCATGTTGCAGAACATATCGTTGAAGGAGCCGGTGAACAGGTTGCTGCCCACGGCGCCCGGCTCGATGTCCTTGGGGTCGTACACCAGCTTGGCGTCCATGAGGGAGATCATGTGGTTGATGTTTTTGGGCTGGGTGGTGTCTTCTATGCTGCCGTCGGGATTCTCGTCGTCGGGGAACAGCACCTCGAACTTGGGAATCACCATCCACTCGCCGGAGCTCCAGCCGCTGGAGATGGCGATGTTGGAGGCGGTGATGCCGGTGGTGTCGTTGCCGTCGTTCCGGTTGCTGAACAGGGGGCCGCCCATCTTGACGCCGCCCTTTGCGTCCAGCCAACGCTCCAGATCGGGGACTTGGTTGCCGTCCTTGTCCGTCAACACGTAACCATCATCAATCAGGGCCTGCTTCTGCTCGGTAGTCAGCCCTTCATACTTGGAAACGGGTTTGCCTGCCAGCTCAAGCTCCTTGCCGTCCTTGTCCACATAGTTCCCCTTCTGGTTCAGCATATAGCCCTGGTTGAGCTCGTTAAAGCTCTTGGCGATCTGCTGGGCCAGCAGGTCGAAGGACTTCTGGTAGTAGGGGATGCCCCGCTTGGTTTTGGCGTTCTCGTCGATGGTGATATCGTCGGCGGTGGAGAACTCGCCCTCCTCGGTGAGCATCTCCCGCTGGGCCTGGAGGGAGCCATAGAGGTCGTTGTCGTCCAGAACCACCTCCCGGGTGTGCTGGGTCTCCATGGTGACTCGGTACCACTTGCCGTCTACCTCGGCGTAGGCGGTGGTGACAGTGTTGCCGGTGACGGGGTCGGTTTCGGTGCCTTCCGGGGGATCGAGGGGATTGGGCTTTTCATATTTCACGCCGGGATCGGTGCAGGTCATGCTGCCCGTCGTAATCCACCCGGTGTTGTCGGGATCGTTGACCGACAGAGAGGGCCAGGCAGCAGGGCCGTTTTTGCCAATTTCGCCTGCGGTCTTTGCGGTGAATATAATGTTGCCATTTCCGTCTGACGTAACATCGTAATCTGGGTATTTTGGTGTGCCGTCTTGATTCGTGGCGGCATTGAGCTTCTCAGCGACAAATGTGGCAAATTGCGCAGGATCCTGTGCAGCGTTAAGAGCGATGTCAGTACCAACTGTATATTCGGTGCCGCCAATTTTGAACTTGGCACCATCAGTAAGATTTTTACCGCTGACCGCAATTTGGAATATGGCGTTGGTATCAACCGGGACGCCGACATCCGTCCAAGTGGTCTTGGAGTTTTTCCACTCCTCGCCCTTCACGTCCAGCAGCTTGCCCAGCTGGATGGTATAGTTGTCGTTTTCCCGCATGAGGACTCCCTCGGCGGCGGGGTCGTTGGTGCCGACAACATCGATTTTGACAACGGTGCCGTCCGGGTTAGTCCAGTCAATCTTAATAACATCTGCGGCAGTATAGCCATCCGGCGGATTGGCCGGATCATCTACTTTCTGCAAAAACAGATAGCCTTTTAATTTTTCAAGATTGGGATCATCGGAGGTCATATAGGGGTTGAGGTAAGGCTTCTCCTTCGGAATGGACAGCTGGGTGGCGTACAGGCCGTCCACCAGCACGGAGGTGTCCGT
Organism: Bacillota bacterium; assembly: GCA_021768085.1. Lineage (GTDB taxonomy): Bacteria > Bacillota > Clostridia > Oscillospirales > Oscillospiraceae > Enterenecus. The sequence goes on along the minus strand of JAETOJ010000003.1, from coordinate 91,968 downwards.
GTCCACCTTGGGATCCGGGTTGTCGTTGGCCAGGGAGATGGTGAGCTTCTCCACCTGGATGCCCGCGCCCACGTCCTCCATGGTGTACTCCACCTTGATGTGCATATACTCGGACAACTTATCGATCTGGCGGTTGCGCTCGTCCCGCAGCTCCAGGGCCTTGTCGCCGTGGAGCTCCGCATCCCGGATGGACTTGTTCAGATCCCGGATGTTCCGGAGAACCTCATTGGCCCCTTCCACGTTGGCCTTCAGATCTTTCTCCGTGCCCAGCCGCACCTGCTCCAGCCGGCCGGCGTAGTTCTGGAACATCATGGCCAAGGTCGCCGCCGCGCTGCGCACCAGGGTGTTGTTGGCGGAGGTGGGGTTGGGGCCGTAAGCCCGCAGCTGATCCATCAGCTCCTGGAGCTGGGCGTACAGCAGGCCGTCGCCCTCGGTGCCGTCGGCGGAGCTGCCGCCCTTGCCCACCTCGTCCAGGATGGAGGCGATCTCCTGCAGGCCGCTGAGCTTGGTGTCGTAATAGGCGGTGCTGGAGGAGGTGTTGCGGTAGCGGATGTCCAGATAGGGATCCCGGATCTGGTTGATGCCGGACACCAGGGCGCCGCTGCCGATGTGCCGCTCCAGGAAGGAGGCGTAGCGGTCGTTGCCGCCGGTCTTGAAGCTGACCTGATCCACCCGCTGGCGGGTGTAGCCCGCGGTGTTGATGTTGGAAATGTTGTTGCCCGTCACCCGCAGGCCGTGCTGGGCGGCGTAGATGCCCAGCCGCGCCGTGGTGAAGGAATCAAAGGTGCCAAGCGTACCCATAGCGATTACTCCTTATCCATGCTGCTCTCCGCGGACTCAGGCGCGGAAGTCTGTTTTCATCTGTTTGGGGGGCTCCACATCAGGGGCCTCATAGCCCGAGCCGGACACCGCGGGATCCACGCCGGAGGCGGCGATCACCTTCTCGATCTGGTGGAGATTCAGCTCCAGCAGAGCGCGGGCCATGTCTGCGCAGCTCCGGTAGGTGGTGTAGCTGCTCCGCAGGGCGTCCACGGTGTTCCGGGCCCTGTCGGCCAGCTCCGGGGGGCAGCGCCCCTCCAGCTCGTCCAGAGGAACCTTGTCCAGCCCCAGCTGGCCTACCAGCTTGAGCCGTTTCAGCTCCAGTCCCCGCAGGTTCAGGGTCATGGCCTGCTCCTGCTTGAGCACTTCATCCAGGGCGATGAGGTCATCCGCCCGGACGGCGGCCGCCTTTTCCTGGGCCAGTTGGGCCAGGCGATCCAGGCTGGAGCTAAGCTCCTCCAGCAGCTTCAGGTAGGACAGGTGAAGCTGTTCCATTACAGGCCCTCCCCCAGCCGCAGGATCCGGGCGGCGATGGCCATGGGATCGGGGACGTAGGTGTGATCGGCCACCTGCTGGCGCAGGGCGGTGATATCGCCGGTGGTGGTGGCGGTGCGCACCTCCTGGGAGAGCTTGCTCACAAGCCCCATAAACCGGTTGTCCTGGCCGGATCCGGAGAGGGTAACGCTGTCATAATTGCTGCCGCTCTGGGCAGACTGGGCGCGGCTGTCACGCCCGACGAGGGTCCGGTAGACCTTCCGCGGGGCGATGGGAGAAATTGCGCCATAACCGGACGAGGTCAGCACAGTACTCACATCCTTTTCAATATCCAATTCGGTTGATGCTGTCTCATTACTTATATCGGCAAAATTGGCAGGGACATAAGAAAAAGCAGGAAATTTCTTTTGCGACGGTGGGTTCCCAGGGCGGAAAAGTAGAAAAAACGGCCTAAAAAGGGCGAAAAAGAGAGCCCGGGGTCTCTTTTCAGAGATCTCGGGCAGGAAAAACATGGGAATAGAGGTCAGCCCAGCGTTTTCAGGTGCCGCAACAGCACGCTGGCCACGTTTTCACAGGAAGCCTGGATCATGACGGCCCCGATGTTCTGAGCCACGCCGGGCATACCGTACACCACGGAGGATTCCTTGTCCTGGCCGATGGTGTAGGCCCCCTTCTTGCGCATCTCCAGCAGACCGTGGGCGCCGTCCTGGCCCATGCCGGTCATGATGATGCCCACCATCTTGCAGGTGACCGTCTCCGCCATGGAGTAGAACATGGCGTCCACCGAGGGGCGGTGGCCGCTGACCTTCTCCCCAGGGGTGCAGTTGACGGTGTACCGGGTGCCGATGCGCACCACCCGGCACTGGAGGTCGGCGGGGGCGATGAGGGCCAGGCCCCGGTGCAGCTCGTCGCCGCTCTGGGCCTCCCGCACCTCCATGGCGCACAGGCGGTTCAGACGCTCAGCGTACATCTTGGTAAAGCCGGGGGGCATGTGCTGGACGATGACCATGGGGGGGATGTCGGCGGGAAGCCGCTTCATCACCTCCAGGGTGGCCTCGGTGCCGCCAGTGGAGGCGCCCAGCCCGATGACCACCCGATCCAGGGCGGGGGCGGCGCCCAGCTTGGGGATGGGGCCGGCGGGGACGGCGGGCTTCAGGCCCGCTCCCGGCGCGGAGGTGCGCACCCGGGCGGAGGCGGCCATGACCACCTTCTGGGCCAGGGCGGCCAGGAAGGTGGTTTCGCTGGTGCCATGATCGTCCGGCTTGCGCACAAAGTCCACCGCGCCCACGGCCAGGGCATCGAACACCTTCAGGTTCAGGGAGGAGACCAGGATGACGGGAATGGGATGGGTGGGCAGGTACTCCTTAAGGAAGTCGATGCCGCTCTGCCCGGGCATCTCCACGTCCATAGTGATGACGTCGGGCTTGTATTGGGGGATTTTGTTCCTGGCGTCCAAGGTGTTGATGGCGTAGCCCACCACCTCAAGCCGGGGATGGGCAGACAGGCCCTTGATGATCAGGCTCCGGGCCACCATGGAGTCATCCACCACCATGACGCGGATTTTGCTTTGGCTGACAGGGATAGTCATAGGAAAAAGGTCCTCCTGTTTGAAAGGGTACCGGGCCGATCGGTGTGTATGGATCGGCCCGGCTGATCAGCGTTATTTCTGGAAGGTGGACGGAGCCAAACGCCGGTAAGGAGTATTGGTGCTCAGGTTCTCTGACTTGCTGATAAGCAGATAACCGCCGGGGACAGTGGCGTCATAGAACCGCTGAACCAGGGCGTCCTTGGTGGGCTGATCGAAATAGATCATCACGTTCCGACAGAAGATCACGTCGAACTTCCGGCGGAAGTGGATGGGATCCATCAGGTTGAAGGGCTGGAAGATCACGTTGTCCCGCACCTTGGGGGCCACCTGGTAGTGGCCGTCGGGCTGCTTGACAAAGTACTTCTTCTTCCAGTCTGGGGGAATGGTGTCTGGCAGCTCGTACACGCCTTTTTTGGCGGCGGTCATAGCTCGGTTGGAGATGTCGGTGGCCAGCAGCCGGGTGTCCCACTGGCCGGCCTGGGGCCCCAGGTAGTCGAACAGGAACATGGTGATGTTGTAGGGCTCCTCCCCGGTGGAGCAGCCCGCGCTCCAGATGGCCAGGGTTTTGTCCCGCTGGTGGCGCTGGACGATGTCGGGGATGATCTTCTGGCAGAACAGATCCAGGTGCTCTTTCTCCCGCATAAAGAAGGTGTAGTTGGTGGTGAGCTTATCCAGCAGCAGGGTGATCAGGTCGTTGTCCTTGGTCTGGATGACCTGGTTCACAAAGTCGGAGAAGCTGGTATATCCCCGCTGCTTCAGCGGGTTGGACAGCCGCCCGGTAATGAGCTGGCGCTTCTGGGTCAGGTCGATGCCATAGTTTGTCTGGATGAATTTGGCCAGCCGGTTGAAGTCGTTGTCCGAGATGGTCATGGCGGAAAAGGAGCCGCCCCCCTTCCCCGGGTTAATCATGGGGCAGGAGCTGCTCGCAGTCCAGCACCATCATGGTGCCTGATCCATCGGGCAGGGAGCACATACCGGATACCAAGAGCTGGGCGCTGTTGGCGGGAAGGGGATGGATGTTGGCCTTGGGAATGTCCAGCATCTGATCCACGCCGTCCACCAGGATGCCGAGTTGCACGTCGCCCAGGTTGATCACCACCACCAGGCTGTCGTCCTCCCGGGAGGGCAGGCCCATCCGGGAGCAGATGTCCAGAATGGGGATCATCTGGCCGCGCATATTGATGATGCCCCGGATAAAGTCGGGCACCATGGGCAGATAGGTGATGACCTGATTGTTCAGGATCTCCACCACGTCCTCGGCGATGACGCCCAGCTTCAAATGGGCGGCCATGAAAATTAGGTATTTCTGGGAGTCCACGCCGTCGTCGGCTACGTTCAGGGCCTCCAACTCGTCCTCACGGGCGAACATGACTTCGTTGCTCATGCTTTTCTCTCCTTGTTCCCAAATCGGGCTCACTTACCCCGGGAGGCCGTGTACAGGCTGGCCACGTCCAGGATGATGCTGATGCTGCCGTCGCTGCGCAGGGTACAGCCGTTGATGCCATAGCTCTTTACGTTGAAGCTGTTCACATAGGTGGGCAGCTGCTTTACCACCACCTGCTGCTGGCCCAGCAGCTCATCCACGAACAGGCAGTAGGAGTGATCCCCCGCCTCCAGCCAGAGCAGCACGCCGTCCTCCACCTCGGTGCAGCCGTCCTGGAGCTGGTACAGATCCCGGGCCCGGACGATGGGGTAGAAGTTGCCCTGCACCTTGATGATCTCCCCCTGGCTGGAGTCGTGGATCACGTCTCCCTTGGAGAGCTTCATGGTGGACAGGATGTTGTTGATGGGGATGGTGAAGATGGAGTTGCCCACGGACACCTCCATGCCGTCCATAATGGCCATGGTCAGGGGGATGCGGATGGTGGTGGTCATGCCATGGCCCAGCTCGCTGGAGATGGACACGGAGCCGCCCAGCTCCTCCACGGCCCGCTTCACCACGTCCATGCCCACGCCGCGGCCGGAGAACTCAGTGACCTCGGTGTTGGTGGAGAAGCCGGGAGCCAACAGGAAGTTGAGGATCTCTTTGTGGCTGTAGTCCACGTCGGGGGAGGCGATCCCCTGGCGGATGGCCTTGGCCAGCACCGCCTCGTCGTTGACGCCCCGGCCGTCGTCGATGATCTCGATGATAACCTCGCTGCCGGTGTCCCGGGCAGACAGGAGGATCTCGCCCACCGGATCCTTGCCGGCAGCGATGCGCTCCTCCTGGGTCTCCTCAATGCCGTGATCCATGGAGTTACGCACCATATGCATGATGGGGTCACCGATGTTGTCCACGATGGTTTTGTCAACCTCGGTATTCTCCCCCACCAGGGTGAGCTTGGCCGGGCGGTTGAGCTTCTTAGTCATGTCGCGGACGATACGGGTCATCTTCTGGAACACGCTGGACACGGGCACCATGCGCAGGGACATGGACACATCCTGTAGCTCGTCGGTAAGCTTGCGCAGTTGCCGGGCAGACTTGGAGAAGGCATCCAGGTTGAGGCCCTTCAGATCGGGGGAGGAAGTCACCATAGATTCGGTGATAACGATCTCACCTACCACGGCAGACAGCTGATCCAGCTTGGACAGATTGACGCTGATCAGCGTCTCCTTGGGATGCTGTTGCTGCTGCTGGGCGGCGGCCGCGGCCGCGGCGGGGGCCGGGGTGGCCTTGGCCGGAGCGGCGGCGGGGGCGGCCGCGCTGGAGGCGGGCTGGGCGGCGGCCGCGGCGGGAGACGCCGCGCTGGGCTCGGGCTCCGGGGCGGGGCAGTCATAGGACTGGTAGCCCTGGACGGAGCCGGCGCTCTTGATCACGGCCACGGCGCTCTCCCGAGCCTGGGCAGAGCGGAACATCATGTGGAAGCCGTGCTCAATGATGGTTTCCGAGGTGGCGGAATTTGTCTCCACATCGGGGGGATCGAAGGTGAAGTCCGTCTCCTCACACACGTCCTTTACGGAGGTGACCAGCATGAAAGCCCGCAGACTCTCCATGCCGCAGCCCTCCTCAAAATTGACCTGGAGGCCAAAGGGGAAACCGGCGGCAGAAACGGGCTCGGGCGCGGCCGCGGCGGGGGCTACGACCGCCGCCGGGGCGGGCTCAGGCTGGGCCGGCTCCTCCCCCTTAATTTTAGAGATCAGGGTATTAATATTTGCCATGAAACTGTCGATATCCTTATCAAGAGGTTCGCCGGACTCCACCTTCTCGACCTCACCCCGGAAGAAGTCGATGGACTGGAACACCACGTCAAACAGCGCCGGGCGGTCCTCCTCTTTCACCACGTCCATGGTTCCCTCCCGGATGATGAAGAACATATCCTCAATCCGGTGGGCCACCGTGGTGAGGGAGTCGAACTCCATCATGGCGGAGGAGCCCTTGATGGTGTGCATGATGCGGAAGATCTCGTTTACGTTCTCCTGGGAGAAGGTATCCGCCTTTTCCGCCTCCAGCACGATGGTTTCCAGCTGCTCCAGCAAAGTGCCGGTTTCATAGATGTACATATCCAGGATTTCGTTTCCGCTGCCCATAAAAAGCACCACCTCAGTAAAAATCTTTTATCTTTACTATTATCGGCAGGACGTGGCTGAAAATTAAGTAGGTTTTAGAAGTTTTATCTCTTTTATCTCAGGGGGTTGAAATATGGCCGATCTTTTGGGCGCAACCAACCCGGTGCCGGGTTATGACAATACAAACGTCAACCGAAATATCCCAATTTCTCCCGGTAATACCCAGATCCAGAACGTCCCCGACCTGGATCGGGTCACCGGCGCGGATCACCGCACCGAACAGCAGGATGCCGGACAGGCGGGGGAAAAGATCCGCTACGACTCCAATTTCCAGACTTTTATCCAGCAGCTCCGCCAGGGGCCGGAGGGGGTAAAGGTGCTCGCCCAGCTCCTCGCCCGGGAGGGGACGGTGGTGACCTCTGGCATGAGCGAGGGCATCGCCGAGGAGATCTCCCAGGCGTTGGAGCTGCTGAAGATGGACCAGGGACAGCTGCTTCAGTTTCTCAGCGCGCAGATGAAGGCAGGGACCCGCTTCGGCGGGGCCCTGTTTGCCCTGCTCAGGAACGCCTACGCCCGGGCGGATTCTGCCGGAGTCCGGGGAGATATCCTGAATTTTCTGAAAAGTTACAGCGACTTCTCCTCCACTGCCCACATCGAGGGGAACCTGCTGCGCAACTTGGCCGGGATGGCGGACGCCATGCCTGCCAGCTGGGGGGATAAGTTGCGGGAGCTGCTGGCCCAGCTGGAAAACGGCATTGCCGCCGGAGACCGGCAGGGGAACCTAAATCTGCTCCAACAGGAGGTGTTCCCCTTCATGTCGTCCTACGTCACCCAGACCCACGACCTGGGCACTCCCCGGGAACTGCTGAGCCTGCTGGCCCTGGACGTGGCCCGGTATGAGAACGGCTCGGAGGACAAGGTCACCGAGGCCTTCCACCAGTTGGCCGGCTATGGTACCCTGAAAGGGATGCTGGGGGGCATCGACGACAAGGCCCTGCTGAAGCTGCTCCAGAGTAGCCAGTTTGCCCAGGGCACCAGTGCCGCCCGGTTTGCCGACCACCTGGCCGCCGCCGCCGCCCGGGCCCTCCGGGGGGAGGGCAGCGCCGAGGTGCAGCAGACCTTCCGCAACCTGGTGTCCGCCATGCTGGTGAACGAGAGCGTATATATGCCCTTGAACCACTTCCTGATCCCCTTGGAGCAGGACGGGCGGAAGCTGTTCTCCGAGCTGTGGGTGGACGCCGACGCCGAGGACAAGAAGGGAGGCAAGGGAGAGGGCGGGAAGTGTATGCGCTTCCTGTTCAAGCTGGACGTGGAGAAGGTGGGGCTGTTCGACGTGATCCTCACCAGCCGGGACAAGGAGGTGGAGGTGGCGGTGGCCTGCCCCGAGGGGGTGGCCCCCTTCTCCCGGGAGATTGAAAAGACCGTCTCCCAGATCCTGACCAGGAACGAGCTGACCCCGGTGGGGGTGAGCGTGCGGAAGATGGAGCGCCCCGTGACGCTCACCGAGGTGTTCCCCAAAATCTTTGAAGGGAAGAACAGTGTCAATGTCAAGGTATGACGGCAGACGGAACCCGTCCAAAAAGGCGGTGGCCCTGCAGTACGAGGCCGGGAACAACGCGCCGGTGATCGTGGCCTCCGGCATGGGCTATATGGCGGAAAAGATCGTGGAGGTGGCCGCCGACAGCGGCGTGCCCATCTATGAGGACAACTCCCTGGCCACCATCCTGACCCAGCTCAAGCTGGGCCAGGAGATCCCGGAGGAGCTGTATAAGGCCATTGTAGAGATCTATGTGTATTTTCTCCACTTCGATCCCAACAGGACGAAAGAGGAGAAGCCCAACCCCCGCCAGGACGGCGGAGAGCCCCAGGAATAAGGAGGAGCGAGGATGGCACAGGAACAGAGTATGATCTATCTGCTGCTGGACGAGAGGGGCGTCCCCGTGGCCCAGGTGCGGCCCCAGGGCCCGTCGGCCACGGAGGGGACGCTGTGGCAGATGATGGTGATGAACGACAAGATCGACGACGTGCTGGAGCACAAGGAGTTCAAGCTGCTCTCCATCCAGGATAGCAGTCCTTCCTACGAGGGCACCCTGGTGCGCCACCGGAACGACATCATCCAGCTGGAGGTGCGCAAGACCGCCGCCGCCGGCGACGATATGCGGAAAAACCTCCGGGTGCCGGTGGAGGTGCACAGCTTCGCCTACCCGGTGAGTGGGAGCTGGCGGGGTCGCCGGGAGGTGGACACCCACGATCTGAGCTGCGGCGGCATCGCCTTCTACTGCACGAGGGAGTTCCAGATCGGGGAGCAGTTCGAGGTTGTCATACCCGTGACCAGTGAGCCGCTGGTGGTGAAGGGACAGATCCTCCGCCAGCGCCCCGCGGACGGCCGGGAGGGCACCTTCCACGCCGCCAAGTTCATCGAGCTGTGCAACGACGAGGAAACCCTGCTGCGGGAGGCGGTGTTTAACCTCCAACTCTCCGGACGGCCCAGATCGGTCGAACGGTAGCGATACAAAACCCAACGGATACGGACAGGCGCGCCCGGGGCGGGCCGGAAAGGAAAGGTCACTTCATCATGAGCAAACATCGTACACATAGAGCAATCCGCCGGCTGATGGCCGGTCTGCTTTGCCTGGCGCTGACGCTGGGCCTGCTGCCCTCGGGAATCGTTCTGCCTGCCCGGGCGGCCAGCTGGGCCGACCCCTATGGCGAGAAGCTGGTGGAGTGGGGCGTGATGCGGGGCGACATCAGCGGCAATCTCAATCTGGATCGCCCCATCACCCGGGCGGAGCTTGTCACCATGATCAACCGCGCCTACGGCTACAGCCGGAAGGCGGGCACCCCCTTCACCGACGTGCCCTCCTCCAAATGGTACGCCGACGATATCGACATCGCCTATAACGCGGGGTACTTCAAGGGCACCAGCTCTACCACCGCGTCCCCAGAGTCCAACGTCACCCGGGAGCAGGCGGCGGTATTCCTGGCCCGGAACCTGATGCTCCAAGAGACCGTGGGCGAGACCTTGGGCTTCTCCGACACCCGCACCCTCAGCGAGTGGAGCCGGGGCCTCATCGGTGCCGCCGTGAAAGAGGGCGTGCTTAACGGCTACTCCGACGGCAGCTTTAAGCCCGCCAACAACATCACCCGGGGCGAGGTGGCCGCCATGCTGGTGCGGGCCATCGGCACCCCCGTGGACAAAGAGGGCAGCCATTCCCTGGGCCACGTGTACGGCAACGTCACCCTCAGCGCCTCCAACGTAACCCTGCGTAACACCACCATCGCGGGTAACCTGTACCTCACCGGCGGCATCGATCTGGGCCATGTGCTGCTGGAGAATGTCACCGTGCTGGGCAAGATCATTGTCAGCGGCGCAGGCGAGGCCATCTCCGGCCAGGAGAGCGTGACCCTGCGCAACGTGGAGGCCGAGGAGCTGGTGCTGGACAGCCTGAGAAGCCCCTTCGTCACGGTCAAGGCCCAGGGCGTCACCGACATCCCCTTGGTGACGGTGCGCACCAACGCCTATGTGGACGACTCCTCCTGGGAGGGCTATGGCCTGTCCCGGATTGAGCTGCGGGGGGACCCGGGTACCAAGCTCCAGCTGGCGGGCAGCATTAAGGAAGTTATGAACTTTACCCCAGCCTCCGACCTCCAATTTGTGAAGGGCTCGGCGGAAAAGGTCACCGTGGATGAGGACGCCATCGCCTCCAAGCTGCTGGTGGACAAGAACACCCGGGTAGACGAGCTGAACCTGGACGTGGCCACCACGGTGTCCGGCGAGGGCGACATCGGCAAACTGAACGTGGGGTCCGCCGGCAGCGTGGTGGAGCAGCTCCCCGATCAGATTGTCATCCGCCCGGGCATCGACGCCGACATCGACGGCGAGATCATAGGTAGCAGCGACGCCGCCGAGCTGTCCGCTGAGCCCCGGCTTATGGCGGGCTATCCCTACATGAAGAACATCGCCCCCACCCAGGCGGACGGCGTGTTCAGCGGCAGCAAGCCGGGCACCATCTACTGGGCCATCTCCGCCGTGGCGGACGGTTCGGTGAGCGAGGAGGATCTGATCGAAAATCCGACCTACGGCGGGAATATTTTCCAAAATCAGGCCGGCAGCATCGACGCGGCCAGCGCCAAGACGGAGTACATCAGCCAGGTGCAGCAGCTGGAGCCCGACGGGACCTACTACGTCAGCGCCATCCTGGTGGACGGCCGGGGCAAGCACAGCCCCATCAAGGTCATGTCCTTTGCCACCCCCGACGATACCAAGCCCGCCTTTGTCAAGGATCCCACCATGACCAAGACTACCACCGACGTGGCCCAGACCACTGTCATGGCCAACAAGGATTGCCTGTTGTACTGGGCGCTGCTGCCCACGGGGGCCCAGGCCCCTACCCCTCAGGAGTTCAAAACCGGATCCCTGGGCGGCAATTACGGCTACGGCTCGCTGAGTGTGGTGAAAAACGCGGAGATCTCCATCACTGTTAACCGGCAAAAGCTGCGGGAAAAGACCACCTATGACCTGTTCCTGTGGCTCACCGACCACAACGGCGCCCAGAGCATGGACGCCCCCTTCAAGCTCACCTTCACCACCCCGGACGAGACGCCCCCTGTGGTGACTGCCCCCGTCCAGATCCCGCCCTACGCTGCGGATTCTGCCAACGTCACCTTCTCCATGAACGAGGCCCCGGCTACCCTGTACTGGGCCGTGGTGGTTGAAGGCGACACCACCTTCATTGCCCCCGGCGACACCCCTGAGGAGACCGCCGAGATCATGGCCGACCTGCGCACCAAGATCCGGGTGGAGGGCGCCGGCGACAGTGCCATCTCCAGCGGCAGCGCTGCTGTCACCGGGGCCTACCGAGACACCGTATTCCAGATCACCAAGCTGGTGACCGCGACCACCGGCACCAACAATTATACCATGTACTATATCGGCAAGGACGCTGCCGGCAACTACTCCGACCGGGTGCGCTCCATCTCCATCAAGACCCTGGACACCAAGCCGCCCGAGGTGGTGCAGAAGTTCACCGACGAGGTGAACGGCCAGCCCCGGGCCAGCAGCGACATCCGGCTGGAATTCTCCGAGACCGTGAAGGGCGGCGCCAAGGAGGGAGGCAAGACTTTCCTGGACTTCTACCAGGCTGTGCTCAGCGCCACCGGCGCCGCCCAGGAGGAGGCCAAGAACCTCCTGGCTGCGGAGCTGGCCGCCCACATCAGGCTGTACTCCGTGCCCCGGAACGGGCAGCCCATTCTGGAGACTCCCAGAGGGGGGCTCAACGGGACAGATGCTGATGACCGCACGAACTGGGTCATCGACTTCCACAATGCCCGGGTGGAGCAGGAAAACGGCAAGATGGTGATCACCCTGCCCAACAACACGGACAACCCGGACGCCAGCGCCCTCCAGCTGGACAGCGGGGCCACCTACTACTTCCAGCTCATCAGCGTGTACGATAATGCCTTTATTCCCAACGGCATTCTGAACCCCGACACCGGCAAGGCTGATCCCAACGGCAACCTGAGACTGCCAAACTTCACCACCATCTACGGCCAGGTGGAGCTGGCGCGGAATACCAGCTTGACTGCGATCAAGCAGCCGGATAACGCGACAGAGGAGCAAAAGAAACTGAACGGCATCCGCCTGGATATGTGCGTGGACGTGAAGCCGGAGTCCACCAGCAAGATGCCTGAGACCGAGTATTGGGACATGATCATCTGGAGCGATACCGGCATTGACGTGGAGATCTACTATCAGAAGGACGGCGGGACATGGGAACTGCTGAACTCCACCGCCATTCCCATCCAGAAGGATGGGGTGATCGGCCTGGGCACACGATCGGAGGTCACCAGCACCAGCCACCGGATCCAGCCGGTCAAGACCAGCCTGCTGGAGGACAGCATCTACCGCTACGGCATCCATATCACTCGAGTGGGCAATATCAAAGAGGACAGCAAGACAACGGAGCCCCAGGACTGGAGCGAGCTGGTTACCATGAAGTTCAGCCTGGTGGCGGGCACCCAGGGCGATATTCAGAACCTGTCCCGCACCCCGGCGTCCAACTACGATAAGTTTGTCAATGTGGACAAGACGGCCACCGAGATCGGCATTGAGTACCTCCAGAACGGTACCCGTCGGATCTTGGAATACCCCAAGCAGTTCACCGACACCCGGGTGCCGGAGTTTTCCACCGGGGCACCCACCTTTGAGGCCGGCTCTGGCACTATCGAGATGTCGGCGGCCCTCCAGCGTCCTGGCAGGGTGTATTGGGTGGCGGCTCCCGTGGGCACGATCGTCACCGGTGTCACCGCCAATGCGCCAGTGAACTCCTTCAGCGACGGCACTACGGATCCAAAGAAACCGGATGGCAGTAACAACCCGGATTATATTGATCCGGCCACGAATAAAACCTACGTCCCCACCAGCGGCTCTGACCGGGATGCCCATGCGACTGACATCCATTTCATGTCTGGCGGCGGCACGGACACCGATGGTAAGGGGATTCCCGCGGAGTATTACGCTCCCTACTACCGTGATATCATCAACGGGGCGGAGGTCTACAGAAATAACCCAGTGATCAAAACAGGCATCAAGGAACTGGGCACCTCGGTGGAGCCGATTCCTATCACTGGGCTGAATCCAAATACCTGGTATTATATCTATATTGTGCGGGAGGGTGGCGGCGATCCCAACAATATTGTGGAGATCTACCGGGTGAAAACAGACGTGGCCCAGCCCCCGATCATCACCATGGACAGCGGTTCCACGGACGCTACCATGACGACCATTGACCGCAACGGCACAAAACCGCGTGTCGCAAGTACAATTAGCTATGCGCTGGTGGCCTGGGACAGCCTGCCCGCTTTCTTCACGGAGAAAGAATATACGTGGGGTTCGTCCTATAAGGGTACCATCATTCAGGCCATGATCAGCCGGACGAACGGGCCGAACAGCATGACTTATTTTGATGCGTACGTTGATACTGCGAAGGATGATGACGGCGCTCCGGCTGCGGTCTACAGGGACAGTGTGATGCGCTATGTCACATCAAACGGCGATGGTTATCCGATTGAGCAGCGACCGCTCCGTCCCACATGGCAAGTCAATTATGACCCGAATAATCCAACGTATCAGAATGGGGTGAATCAGCCTTTCGCAGACTATTTACCTGAAAATACCAGTTCTGAGTGTGTGGTGTTGGCGGTGGCCGTGGGTCTCAATGCCGGAACCAGTGCCGATAACTACGGCTTTGCCGCCGCCCGTGGCCTGTATCGGCCCAATCCCAATCCGCCGGAGTTTGTGGGGACGACGCCGTATCTTGCGGTTGTTGGCCGGCTGAGAGCATATACGGATGAAGATTGCACAAAGGAAGTAATCGGCTGGCAGACGAGAAAAGAGTCGAGCATTCGGAATTTTTACTTCAGCGGCAGTGTACAGGTGCAGTTCAGCAGCCCGGTGTATCAGGCCATCCGAGACAGCAATAACAACCGCTTGAAAAGGGCGGTGCTGACAAATACTGCGACAGATGACAAAACGGAAGTCAATGTATTGGAGGCGATTGCTACATCTATGGCAGAACTGGATGTCCGAAACACGAGTGCAACAGGAGCGCAGCAAAACTTCACGTTTGACTTTACGGGAGTCAGCGCCAATGACTACATTACGTTCCTGGGTGAAGGAGATATCGTCAACAGCAGCCCAACTGGCCAGCCCAGCCCATATCGTGTGCAGTTGGTATTCGATCCACTGTTAACCAACCGTGATTTTGGTGCTGATGTCGTAGACGATATGGTGAGAATAGAAGGCGGTTTCCGTGTGACATTGCAGCCGGTAAACGCTTAACACCCCCGGGAGCGGGCGGCTCTGCCGCCCGCTCCCCCGATAACATGAACCGCGCAAAGGAGTACCGATTATGAGACAAAACAGTTTGCGCCGTCTGGGGGCGCTTGTGCTGGCGCTGGCCTTGACGCTGTCCCTGGCCCCGCCCGCGTGGGGGGCGGATGGGGACGCAGACACAACGTTTAGCGTTGAGATTGAAGGCGTCCCAAATCCGGCGGAAATCACAGTAGGAGATACAATTACCCTAACGGCCAAGGTGACCGGCGGCCCCCAAAACGACACCGAGGGCACATTGGAATATAGTTGGTCGTGCGGGAACGACGATGGCACCAATACAGGCGCCGTTACCTTCGGAAGCAGCAGGGCCCGGCAGACAACGGTGAGCGGGGCCGCGGTGGCGGAATCCGTTAAGATCACTGTCCGTGCGACATGGAAAAATAGACCGAACCAGGATGACCCGGACAAACCCATGGAGACGTGGGTGCATGGGAGCGCCACGTTCAAGGTCAATCCCAAGCCCGTCGTCCCCTCGGTAGCCATCGACAAGCCCACTTCCACCACCCTGGGCCTGGGGGAGTCCGTCACCCTCCAGGCCGCTGCCATCAACGTCCCCGCTGGAGCGACAACCACCTATGCCTGGACGGTTACGCCGGAGAACGGGCTCACCCCGACCCAAAACGGCAGCAGGTGCACCCTCACTGGGACGACGGAAGGGACGTACCAGGTCAAAGTGACCCTTACTGTGGGCCAGGGCAACGATGTGAAACACTATGAGAGCGTCCCGGTTACGCTGGAGGTAAAGAAGCTGGATATATCGGGCCTTACCTTCAACACCGATAACGCCAAGGTGTGGGGCAGGGACGAGCCCAACCCCTGGGAGCTGACGGTGTACACCACCCCTGCCGGGGCAGACACCAAGGGCAAAATTGTCTGGGAAGTGCGGAACAAAGATCAGTCGGACAGCCGGGTGATCGTGCGCCTGCCCGGACAGGACGTGGACCAGGGCGGCGAAAAGCTGGATACCTACACCGGCGACGCAACGGTGCGCCTGTCCAGCGAGGCCCCGGGCGAGGTGATCGTCATTGCCAAATACGGCAATCTGGAGGCCCGCCGAGAGGTGATCGTGTCCGGCATCGTCCTCAACGCCGAGTCCACCACCATGCTGATGGGGGAGACCAGGGTACTGGCGGTGGAGAAGATGTTCGGCTTCGCCGAGAGCGGCAACGCCGCCGATATCGTGTGGACCAGCTCTGACCCCAGCACGGTCACCGTGGTAAACGGCGAGCTACAGGCCTGGGCACTGGGCACCGCTATCATCACCGCCAACAAGAACGGCTATACCGCCACCTGCGAGGTGAAGGTGACGGAGGACAAGGAGGCGGTGATCGACGGCCTGTCCGCCACCACCAGCGAGCCGCTGACCTTCGACACCCTGTACGACCGGATCAACGAGATCAGCATACTGAAAACCCAGGTACTGGGTGCCGACGGCAGGGAGGAGACGCCGGGCTCACCTGTGCACTACATCACCAACGTGACAGTGCCCGTGGAGCAGGGTACCCTGTACTACAACTACGACTCCGAAGCCAATACCGGCGCGGGGGTGGGTGCCACCGACCGCTTTGTGAAAGAGCGCACCGCCTCCATCCTGGAGACGCTGGATAAGCTATACTATGTGCCCCGCCAGGGCTTCAACGGCACGGCGGAGATCACCTTCATCGGCTGGGCCCAAAACGGCTCGTCCTTCTCTGTTACCGCCAAGGTGGTGGTGCAGGGCTCCCAGGGCATCCGCTACAAGACCACCTCCGGCCAGCCTGCCTATTTTCAGGGCAACGATTTCAATACCTACTGCCGGGCCCGCATGGGCCGGGACATGAGCTATGTCACCTTTAACCTGCCCCAATCTGGGCAGGGGGGGCTGTACTACGGCTATATGGCCCCGGGACAGTACGCCGGGAAGGTGTCCACCACCACCCAGTATGGCCGCACCGGCCGGAATACTGTGGACGATGTGTGCTTTGTGCCCAGTGAGTCCTTTGTAGGCGAGACGCGGATCAGCTTCCGCTGTACGGACACGTCGGGGGCTTCCTTCACCGGCGAGGTGGTGATCAACGTCACCGCCGCCAATGCCGCGGGGGAGACGGCCAATGTCTACCAGAACGGTCAGTGGGGCCAGCCTGTGAAGCTCCAACCCAGCCTGTTCAATTCCGCCTGCCAGGCTACCATTGGGGACACCCTGGCCTATGTGCGTTTCCAGCTGCCCGCCTATGACAAGGGCACGCTGTACTACAATTACCAGGGCGGCACCGGCAGCCGGGTGAGCGCAGACAGCCGCTATTATTACAGTGGTGTTCCCGGTATCGGCGGCGTGAGCTTTGTGCCCGCCTCCAACGGGGCGGATCGGGTGTCCATCCACTATACCGGCTACGGCGAGGGGGGCACTTCCTTCACCGGCACCCTGTATATCACCCTGGGGGAGGAGGAGCGGACCAATGTCCACTACTCGGCGGCCAAGAAGGAGGTCGTGTCCTTCAATGCCAATGACTTCAACAGCGTGGCCCTGCTCCAGATGGGGGTCAGCCTGGAGTATGTGGAGTTCCAGTTCCCAGATGAGCTGGCCCTTGGGACGTTGTACTACGACTATCGAGGGGAGAGCTACAACTATCCGGCGGCATCGGGCACGCCCTACTATCGGGAGCCCAGTGAGAACTGGCACCAGCGTTTGGATCGGATCTCCTTCCACGCCGGTACCACCGCCGGCAGCGTCACCATTCCCTTCACCGCCTATTCCGCCGCGGACGAGGCGGGCATCCGCCAATCCTTCCAGGGGCTGCTGATACTCCAGGTGGGGGCGGCCTCCCCGGCGGATATCACCCTGTCTGGGTACAGCTCCAGTCAGATCTGGCTGTCGTCCTATGGGATCAGCTCAGTGTGCGCCCCGGTGATGAGCAAGAGCCTATCCCACATCCGGATCACCGGTCTGCCCGACCAGTCGCAAGGGAGGCTGTACTACGGCTACCAGGGCTTCAAGACGGGGAGCGAGGTCAAAACCGGCGACCGATATTACGACCTGGGGGCGCCTAACATCGACCAGCTGAGCTTTGTTCCCCGAGGCGGCTACTCGGGCCGGGCGGAGATCACCTACATCGGCTACAGCGGCGACGGCGAGGAGCAGGTCAGCGGCAGGATCGTGCTGAACATCTCCCGCGCTACCACCAGCCAGCTCTACAATGATATGGGCCGCCACAGCTGGGCGGTGGACGCGGTGGAGTTCCTCAGTCGGAACAAGACGGTGGAGGGCGTAGGCGGCGGCCGCTACAACCCCACCGGGCAGATCACCAAGGGAGACTTTGCCCTGATGCTGGTGCGGGCCTTCGGCTTCAACGCCAGCAGCACGGTTCGTTTTAATGATGTGCCCGCCGACAGTTATTACGCCCAGGCCATCAGCGTTGCCCATCAGCTGGGGATCGCCACGGGCTATAACGGCTACTTTGAGCCCAATCGGGCCCTGACCAGGCAGGAGGCCATGCTGATGGTGTACCGGGCGCTGAAGGCGGACGGCAACCCCCTGAACAACGGCCTGACGGCGGATCTGAGCAGCTACCGGGACAGCTGGCAGATCGCTGCCGAGGCTCGCCCCGCCCTGGGTGCGCTGATCCTGATGGGTGTGGTGGAGGGGGACGGCAATGGCACGCTGCGCCCCCTGGACAGATTGAACCGGGCGGAGACGGCCAGCCTGTTGCACCGCCTGATGACGCTGTAGCCAGACGGCCAGAAAGGAGGCTTGGGGCATGGCTCAGACGCCCCAAAAGAGCTGGATCATGGATCCCGGCCTGAAGCCTGGAATGGCGGTGGAGGTGCTGAGCCTGGAAAACCGCCTGATCCGGATGACTCGGGTGGAGGGCTGTCAAAACGGCGCGGTAACCCTCCGAGACGCCAAAGGGGACAATCTGCCCCGGATGGTGTATAACCAGGAGCTGAAACTGCGGTTTTTCCGCGGCGCGGACAGCACCCTACTCCAGGGAAAGATCTGCGGCAGCACCGACCAGATCTGGAAGGTGGATCGGCTGGAGCGCAAGTTCTCCAAGGAGCAGCGAGCTTTCTTCCGCCAGCGGATTAGCACCAGCGTCTTGGGCAAGTGCTACCGCCGCACCTCCCGGGGAACCGTTCTGAAGGAGGGAACCCCCTGCCGGGTGCTGGACGTGAGCGCCGGCGGGCTGCTGATGGCCAGTCTGGAGAACTTTGTGCTGGGGGAGCGGTTGATCGTCGCCGAGGTGCAGCTCACCAGAACCATGGCTCCCTTTACCTTTCAATGCCAGGTGCGCCGGGCGGGAGGACGGGAGGGAGGCCTGGTTCGGTATGGCTGCCAGTTCGAGGCCCTACACCCCAAGGATCAGGATCGCCTACTCCAGGCCATTTTCACCGTTCAGCGGGAGGAGCTCCGGATGCAGAAGGAGCAGGGGGGACGGTAGCCCCGCCATCCGGGAAAAATCTGATAGAGAAAGTCAGCGCGGCCCTGCCGGTTTCGGCGGGGTCGCGTTTTTGTATGTCCGGAGGCATATTCGGCAGATTGACGGAAGTCGGAGGCTTCTAACGAGAAGTTTTGCACATTATAAATGGAAAAGAGAAAAGATAAGGGGAAAAATCTACGGAGCATCTGCCAAAACCTCAGAAAAATAGGAGAAGAAGATTGTGGAAATCAACCCTTGAAATTGCGAGGGGAAAGGCTATAATAGGGCAAACATGGGTAGGGAGGCGCCCATGGGCCGGGGGAGCACCCCGGGCAAGACATCCACTTACCCCGCCTTGGAAGGAGGCAAACTCATCATGACGAAAGATTTAACCACTGGCAGCCCCATGCGGCTGATTCTGAACTTTACGCTGCCGACCCTATTTGGACTGCTGTTCCAGCAGTTCTATAATCTGGTGGACGCCATGATTGTGGGCAAGCTGCTGGGCTCCCAGGCCCTGGGCGCGGTGGGCTCCACCGGATCCATTAACTTTTTTGTGATAGGCTTCTGTCTGGGGGTGTGCTCCGGCTTCGCCATCCCCGTGGCCCAGAGAATGGGGGCCAAGGACTACCCCCAGATGCGCCGGTTCGCGGCCAACGCTGCTTATCTGTCCGCCGCCATCGCCTTGGCGCTGACGGTGGTGACTGCCCTGTTCTGCGGGGACATCCTCACCGCCATGGACACTCCCGCCGACCTGTACGCGGACGCCTACGCCTATATCTTTGTGATCTTCCTGGGCATACCGGCGGTGTTCCTCTATAACCTGCTGGCCTGCATTATCCGGGCACTGGGCGACAGCCGTACCCCGGTGTATTTCCTGGCCCTGTCCGCAGGGCTGAACATCGTGCTGGATCTGGCCCTGATCTTGCTGTTCGACCTGGGGGTGGCCGGGGCGGCCATCGCCACGGTGGCGTCCCAGACGGTGTCCGGCGCGGCCTGCCTGGTATACATGGTGCGCCGGTTCCCCATCCTCCATGTCACTCGGGAGGAGCGTCAGCCTAACCTGGACGCCTGCAAGACCCTGTGCGCCATGGGCCTGCCCATGGGCCTGCAATATTCCATCACCGCCATCGGCTCCATCGTGATGCAGGTGGCCGTCAACGGCCTGGGCAGCGTGTACGTCACCGCTGTGGCCACCGCCAACAAGCTCCAGCAGCTGCTGGCCTGCCCCTTTGACGCCATGGGCTCTGCCATGGCCACCTACTGCGGCCAGAACGTGGGCGCGGGCCAGCTGGATCGGCTGCGGCAGGGGGTGCGCTCCTGCTCCCTACTGGGGCTGGGCTACGCCATCATCGCCTTTGTGTCCATGCTGTTTCTGGCGCCTCAAGCCACCATGCTGTTCCTGGATCCCGCCGAGGGCGGGCTGGATACCCTGGTGGCCCTCACCGCCCAGTATACCGTCGTGCTCACCGCGTTTTTCTTCCCCCTGGCCCTGGTGAACATTCTGCGCTTCTCCATCCAGGGCATGGGCTTCAGCGCCTTGGCTATCCTGGCGGGGGTGCTGGAGATGATCGCCCGGACGGTGGTGGGCTGGTTCTTTGTCCCCGCCATCGGCTTCCCCGCTGCCTGCTTCGGCTCCCCAGCGGCGTGGATCTGCGCGGATCTGTTCCTGATCCCGGCCTGCCTCGGGTGCATTGCCCACCTGCGGAGGCGGCATCCCACCGCGGGCTTGGAAACCCTTTCCAAGACTGCCGTAAGCACCCAATAAGAGGGAAAAAGAGGATGGAATACCGCCTTGACAGGGGCGGGGAACCTTTGCTAAAATAAAATCCGGCGGGCAGCGCGGGAAGGTGAAAAGCCCTCCCGCGCTGTTCTTGCGCCACCTGTCGGCGAGTAGTGCGGCAGAAAATTTGGCGGTGTGGATCGCCAGAACAGGGGGGATTTGGGATGGACGTGGATCATCATGAGGAACTGTGCCAGGTGCTGGCCGACCATGCCAGACGCTACCCCTTGATGGATCACCGGGACGTGATCAAGCTGATCTTCCAGAACGAATTTGGCGGGGAGCACCTGATCAGCGAGCCCAACGCCACCTTGGCCTGGCTCCGGGCGGAGCGGGCCTCCACCCCCTACGACCCCACCGTGTCCCCGGTGGAGGACATCGGAAACGGCATGGTGCGGGTGGCGCTGGCGGCGATGGAGTTTACCGACTCCGCCCTGCGCACCCTGAACCGGGACTTTGTCCGCTCCGCCCAGCTCCACGTGGGGCGGCGGAAAACCTTCCTGGAGAAGCTGGACGCCCTGCGAATGCTGGCGGAGGACAGGCTGTTCGCCTTCACCCGGCAGGAGCTGGAACGGTATCTGGAGGGCTACATCAAATCGGGCTGCTGCCCTCTGTCCCACAGTCCCGCCTACCGGGCGGCCTACCGGCCTGCCTACCGGGTGGTGAAGCGCTGCAACTCCCTGGTGGCGCTGGCCTGGGAGCTGGAACGGCTCCGGGATCAGGGGGGACGAGCGCTGGTGGCTATCGACGGGCGGTGCGCCTCGGGTAAGAGCTCCCTGGCCGCCTGTCTTGCGCAGCGTTTGGGCCTGCCGATAGTCCACATGGACGACTTTTTCCTTCGCCCGGATCAGCGCACCCGGGAGCGGCTGGCCAAGCCCGGAGAAAACGTGGATCACGAGCGATTCCTGGCCCAGGTGCTGGAGCCCCTGGCGGCGGGGAAGCCGGCGGTGTACCGGCCCTATTCCTGCCGCACCGGGACGCTGGGGGAGGAGCGGGTTGTGGAGCCGGCTCCGGTGGTGCTGGTGGAGGGCTCCTATTCCTGCCACCCGGAGCTGTGGGACTGCTATACCCGCCGGGTGTTTCTGACGGTGGAGCCAGAGGAGCAGCTCCGGCGGATCCAGGGCCGGGACGGCCTGGATCGGCTGAAGGATTTCCGAGAGCGGTGGATCCCCCTGGAGGAGCGGTACTTCAGCGCCTTCCAGATCGAGGATCGCTGCGACTACCAGCTGGAATTTTAGGACAAAACAGGCGCTTCGGAGCTATGCTCCGAAGCGCCTGTTTGCGTTTGAGTTATGCCACGGCGGAGAAGGGGGTCCGGGAATCCTGATCCTCCTTGGGCTGCTGCTGGGCCTGCTGGCTGTCTGCCGCCTTGGTAACGGTGCGAGTGGTGCCGCCGGACACGTAGACCTTGCCACACTCCGGGCAGATGGCGGTGTGGTAGGTGACGGATTGGTTCACCACCTTGCGGCCCTCCTGGCGGGCCTTGGCCTGCTCCCGTACCACATGCTCGTTTTCATGTCCCCGCACGGCGGAGGCCGCCAGCTCAGGAGCCACGTTGGTGGGGGTCTTGAAGGACACACCGGGGTCGTCCGAGCCGTCCTGGTATTTGCGCTCCTTGCAGGTCTGGCATTCCCCCTCCTCCATCACCTCCTGGGCGCTCTTGGAGCCCTCCACAGCGGGGTTCTGCTCCTGGGCCAGGGGGTTGGCGTCCTGGGCGCTGTCCTTCTGGCCGGGGAGGGTCAGGGCCTTGGCCTGCGACCCGGCGTCGTCCTTCTGGCCGGGGAGGGCGGGGGCCTGGGCCTGCTGGGCGCCCGCGGCCTGGGCGGCGGGATCGCCGGGCTGCTGCATCCGCATCCGCACCGCCATGGCGGCGGGGTCGGAGTTGTAGCGCAGCAGGGCGGAGGCGGCGGGATCCTCGTCGGTCGTCACCGGGCGGGCCGGCGTGACGGGCTGGACGGGGGTCTCGGGCTGGGCGACCTTTTGGAGGCCCCACTGGGGGGCGGAGCGTTGGGCGTCCTGGGCCTGCTCCGGGCCGCGGGTCAGGGCGGCGCGGCTGGCATAGGCCGCTCCGTAGGCGGCATAGCTGCCGTAAGGAGAGATACCGTTCAACATGACGATCACCTCATAGGCTCAGAAATGGGCAAATACTCTTACCTTAATTATAACAGAGAACGGGGAAAATGCAAGCCTATTTCAGCGGATTCCCCGCAATTTGACAAACGATTCCCCTGATGCTAAAATAAACACGGCGCTGTCGTGAAAACGGTAGGCGGTTGGCTACATCACCCCGAAAGGGGGTGTAGAGAAATGCTGATTACTGTGACGTTTTATGTCCATAAATGGGCAATTACGATCCAAGTAAAATGCAGAAACCGCCACTCGGCCAAGTGACGGTTTCTTAAAGCAATTTAAGAACACTTAACTGGGCCAACCGCTTACCGGCAGCGCCTATTTATATGATACACGCTGGAGGGCGGTTTGTCAAGTAGGGGCCGCCGGGGTCGTCGGCCCCTGCGTTATTTTCGCCGGGATTTTGGGTAGGGCGCACGCCTGCCTCCTCGCCCAACCATATAGTCGATGTTGGTATCATAGAGATCGGCCAGCTTTATCATAACGGGGATGGAAAGCTCCCGCCTTCCACGCTCATATTTGGAATAAGCTGATTGATCGCACCCGAGATAGTCCGCGACTTGTTCTTGGGTCAGGTTACATTCCAGCCGCAGCTGTCGGAGCCGCAGTTCCATAAAGCATCACCGGATTCATCATAGCACAGAACAGATGAACCCGGTGAGATTTATATAAAATAAGACTATTATAATTACAGCAGCCGGGCCCGCTCCAGCTGGCGGCGGACGGGAACGCCCACCAGCAGAGCCGCGGCCATCTTCACCAGGTCAAAGGGGATGAAGGGGAACACGCAGGCCGCCAGCGCCTTTTGCAGATCCACCCCGGCCTGGACGCAGTACCAGGCGGTGCCGAAGGCGTACAGCACGGCGGTGCCCAGCACCAGCCCCAGGAACTGCACGGCCACGGTGATCCAGCCCTTGCCGTCCTGCTCCCCGAAGCGGCGGAAGGCCCACTGGACGAGAAAGCCCGACAGCAGCGCCATGGGCAGATAGCCCACCAGATAGCCCCCCGTGGGGCCCAGCAGCCGGGCCGCGCCCCCCATGTAGTTGCTGAACACCGGCAGGCCGGCAAAGCCCACCAGCAGGTACACCAGCACGCTGGCCGTCCCCCACAGTCCCCCCAACAGGTACAGCGTGAGGTAGATGGCGAAGGTGGCCCCGGTGATGGAGATGGGGCCGATGGGGATGGAGATGGGGGCGATGACGCAGAGGACGGCGGCCATCACCCCGCACAGGGCGAGCTGCCGGACGTTGACTTTTGCTGTGGCGGTCATTAGGGATTCCTCCATTGTAAACTTAATTTCGTGGATTAGTATACAATCAAGCCCACTGTCTGTCAAGCGGTTTTTTTGGAAAATTTCTCCCACTCCCCCGATTGATTCTTGCGGGGGTTTGTGGTATGATAATAAGAAAGGGTAATGCAGCCTGTGATGGGCCGCCCTGCCGGGCGGCCGCCTTTGAGGGGGAAGTATTTGTGGATACCGCAGCATATGGGGAGCCCTGGGAAGCTGTTCCCGAGGGCGGGCCCGACGTATCCCAGGAGGAACTGGGCGATATTATCGGCGGCCTGAGCCGGCTGTTCTTTTCCACTTATTACATCAACCTGGATCAGGACACCTTCCGCCCCGTCACCCAGCTGCGCCGGGTGGGGGAGGTGCTGGGCAACGAGGTGAACTGCACCTCCGCCCTGCACATCTATGCCCAGTACTTCGTCCATCCCGACGATCAGCCGGAGTACCTTCGGGTGATGAACGTGGACTATATGCGGCAGGAGCTGCGCTGGTGGAAGCCCTGCGTGGCGGTGGAATACCGCAGGCGGGGCGAGGAGCCGGACGGTTGGAGCTGGGTGCGGGCCAGCGCCGTGCTGGCCAGGGTCGGAGAGGACGAGCAGCCGCTCACTGCGGTGTACGTGGCCCAGGACATCAGCAGCGGCCGCCGCCTGCCCGATATGGGGCCGTCCCGCCCAGCCCAGCCGGGGACGGAATAATGAAATATGAGGGGAATCCTGACTTATGGATGCTGTGGATAAGATACTGGTGATCGACGACAGCCCTGTACAGACCGAATTTTTGACCTCCATCTTAAAGCCTGACTACGAGATCACCGCCTGCCACACCGCTGAGGCGGGGCTGCGCACCGCCAAGGAGGGGGGCTTCTCGCTGATCCTGCTGGACGTGGTGATGCCCGAGATGGACGGCTTTACCCTTCTGCGGGAGCTGAAGGGCACGGAGCTGACCCGGTACGTGCCCGTGATCCTGCTCACCAGCCTGACCGATATCCAGTATGAGGAGCGGGGGCTGCTGCTGGGAGCGGTGGACTATGTGACCAAGCCCTTCAGCCCGGTGATCATCAAGGCCCGGGTGAACGCCCATATTCAGCTCTACCACTATCAGATGCAGTTCCGGCGGCAGGCCATGGTGGACGAGCTCACCGGCGTGGCCAACCGCCGCCGGTATGAGGAGGAGTACCCGGTGCGCTGGCGGGAGGCCATCCGCTTCGGGCTGCCCTTCTCCATCTGTATGTTCGACATCGACAAGTTCAAGCTGTATAACGACACCTTCGGCCACCCCGCCGGGGATCAGGTCATCGCCGCCGTGGCCAAAACCGCGGCCTCCTACTTCCAGCGCTCCACCGACCTCTTTGCCCGGTACGGCGGGGAGGAGTTCGTGGCCCTGTTCCTGGGCAGCGAGGGCCGCACCGCTTTTGAATTCCTGAAAACCGTCCGTCAGGCGGTAGAGGAGCTGCACCTCCAGCACAATTCCCCCGTCAGCCCCTGGGTGACCATCAGCGTGGGGGGCGTCACCGTGGTGCCCACCACTGAGCACAGCCCGGAGGAGTTCCTCCAGCGGGCCGACGCCATGCTCTACGACGCGAAGAACTTCGGCCGGAACATGGTGGTGTGGTGCGACGAGAGCCACCGGCAGCTCCGGGAGCGGTAATCAGGGCGTTTGCCCGGTAAATAAAGAAGCGTCCCCCGGCCAGAGGGCCGGGGGACAAAATTTTTGCCGCATCCCGCCAGATTTTTCTTGACGGGGGGCGGCGTTTATGGTACAATAAACTGCTTTTGTATGCAACGAGGGGGGGAGGATACTCCCCCAACATAAGTACAGTATAGCAGGCCCCGGCGAAAAGCGCAAGAGGGAATTGAAAACCAGTGACAACAACCCCGCGCGTATCACAACCGGTGGCCCCGAAATTCTGACGAAGTGGAGCGTGATTGGCAAATGGCGAGAGCGGTCAAAGACGTCTGGTACGGCAAGACCATGCGCAAGAGCTTCGCCCGCAGCGAGGAGATCCTGGATATGCCCTACCTCCTGGAGATCCAGAAGAAGTCCTACAACTGGTTCCTGGAGACGGGGCTCCAGGAGGTGTTCAACGATGTGGACTCCATCACCGACTACGCGGGCAACCTGGAGCTGTCCTTCATCAGCTTCTCCATGGACGATCCCCCCAAGTACACCATCGAGGAGTGCAAGGCCCAGGACATGACCTACGCCGCCCCCATGAAGGTGCAGGTCCACCTGCGGAACAAGGCCACCAACGAGATCAAGGAGCAGGACATTTTTATGGGGGACTTCCCCATCATGACCGACGCGGGCACCTTTGTGATCAACGGCGCGGAGCGGGTCATCGTCTCCCAGATCGTCCGTTCCCCCGGGGTGTATTACGCCAAGAACGCGGACAAGGCGGACAACATCACCTTTGCCTCCACCGTCATCCCCTACCGGGGGGCGTGGCTGGAATATGAGACGGACCTGTCCGACATCTTCTACGTCCGCATCGACAAGAACCGCAAGCTGCCCGTCACCTGCCTGATCCGGGCTATCGGCCCCCGCACCGACGGTGGGATCCTGGAGCTGTTCGGGGAGGATCCCCGGATTGTGGCCACCCTGGAGAAGGACGCCTGCAAGACCTATGAGGAGGCCCTGCTGGAGATCTACCGGAAGCTGCGCCCCGGCGAGCCCCCCACGGTGGACTCCGCTGAGAGCCTGCTCACTGCCCTGTTCTTTGACCCTCGCCGGTACGACCTGTCCAACGTGGGCCGGTACAAGTTCAACAAGAAGCTGGCCATCTGGACCCGGCTGTCCGGCCAGAAGCTGGCCGCCCCGGTGGCCGACCCTTCCACCGGTGAGATCATCGCAGAGTCAGGCGAGGTGCTCACCCGGGACCGGGCCCGGGAACTGGAGGCCTTGGGTGTCAACGAGGCAGTGGTGGAGGTGGAGGACCTCCACACCGGCGTGCACATGGTGAAGGTGTTCTCCAACGGCATGGTGGACATGAAAGGCTTTGTGGACTTCGACCCTGCCGAGGCGGGCATCACCGAGAAGGTGCGCTTTGCCGCGCTAAAGGATCTGCTGGCCAAGCGGGAGGCGGAGAAGCTGTCCAAGGAGGACTTCTTCGATCTGCTCCACGACCACATGGACGAGCTCATCCCCAAGCACATCACGGTGGACGACATCATGGCCACCATCAACTACCTGAACTGCCTGGCCTTCGGCGTGGGCAGCGCGGACGATATCGACCACCTGGGCAACCGCCGCCTGCGCTGCGTGGGCGAGCTGCTCCAGAACCAGTTCCGCATCGGCTTCACCCGCATGGAGCGGGTGATCCGGGAGCGCATGACCATTCAGGATCTGGACATGGTGACCCCCCAGGCCCTGATCAACATCCGGCCCGTCACCGCGGCCATCAAGGAGTTCTTTGGCTCCAGCCCCCTGTCCCAGTTCATGGATCAGACCAACCCCCTGGCGGAGCTGACCCACAAGCGCCGCCTGTCCGCCCTGGGTCCCGGCGGCCTGTCCCGCGACCGGGCCTCCTTCGACGTGCGGGACGTGCACTACTCCCACTACGGCCGCCTGTGCCCCATTGAGACGCCGGAAGGCCCCAACATCGGTCTGATCTCCTACCTGGCGTCCTACGCCCGGGTGAACCGGTACGGCTTCATCGAGGCCCCCTACCGCCGGACGGAGAAGATCCTGGACGAGAACGGGAAGTGCGTGGCCGTCAAGGTCACCGACCAGGTGGACTATATGACCGCCGACGTGGAGGACGAGTACAATGTGGCCCAGGCCACCGAGCCGGTGGACGAGAACGGCTGCTTTGTCCGGGCCCGTGTGGCCTGCCGCCACCGCAACGAGATCATCGAGGTGGATCGCGACCGGGTGGACTACGTGGACATCTCCCCCAAGATGATGGTGTCCGTGGCCTCCGCCCAGATCCCCTTCCTCCAGAACGACGACGCCAACCGAGCCCTGATGGGCGCCAATATGCAGCGGCAAGCCGTGCCCCTGCTCACCACCGAGGCCCCCATCGTGGCCACCGGCCAGGAGTACAAGAACTGCCAGGACTCCGAGGTGGCCGTGCTGGCCGAGGGGGACGGCGTGGTGACCGCTGTGGACGCCACCCATGTCACCGTCCGCTACGACGGCAAGGGGGAGAAGGACTACAAGCTCACCAAGTTCCTGCGTTCCAACCACGGCACCTGCATCAACCAGCGGCCCATCGTGGCGGTGGGCGACCGGGTGCACGCCAGGGACACCCTGGCCGACGGTCCCTCCACCTCCGACGGCGAGATCGCCCTGGGCAAGAACATCCTCATGGGCTTCATGACCTGGGAGGGCTACAACTACGAGGACGCCATCCTGCTCAACGAGCGGATGGTGAAGGAGGACGTGTTCACCTCCATCCACATCGAGGAGTACGAGACCGAGGCCCGGGACACCAAGCTGGGCCCGGAGGAGATCACCCGGGACATCACCAACGTGGGCGAGGACGTGCTCAAGGATCTGGACGAGCGGGGCATCATCCGCGTGGGCGCGGAGGTGCGGGCCGGCGACTACCTGGTGGGCAAGGTCACCCCCAAGGGGGAGACGGAGATGACCGCCGAGGAGCGCCTGCTGCGCGCCATCTTCGGCGAGAAGGCCCACGAGACCCGGGACACCTCCCTGAAAGTGCCCCACGGCGAGTACGGTATCGTGGTGGACGTAAAGGTATTCACCCGGGAGGAGGGCGCGGAGCTGTCCCCCGGCGTCAACCAGGTGGTGCGGGTCTACATCGCCCAGAAGCGGAAGATCTCCGTGGGCGACAAGATGGCCGGTCGCCACGGCAACAAGGGCGTGGTGTCCCGCATCCTGCCCCAGGAGGATATGCCCTTCCTGCCCGACGGCACCCCCCTGGACATCGTGCTCAACCCCCTGGGCGTGCCCTCCCGTATGAACATCGGCCAGGTGTTGGAGGTTCATCTGGGCTACGCCGCCAAGGCCCTGGGCTGGAAGGTGGCCACCCCCATCTTCAACGGCGCCGACGAGCAGGACATTGCCGACACCCTGAAGCTTGCCGGCCTCCGGGAGGACGGCAAGAGCTGGCTGTACGACGGCCGCACCGGCGAGCGGTTTGACAACCCCGTCACCGTGGGCTACGTCTACTTCCTCAAGCTCCACCATCTGGTGGACGACAAGATCCACGCCCGCTCCACCGGCCCCTACTCCCTGGTGACCCAGCAGCCCCTGGGCGGCAAGGCCCAGTTCGGCGGCCAGCGCTTCGGCGAGATGGAGGTGTGGGCGCTGGAGGCCTACGGCGCGGCCTACACCCTCCAGGAGATCCTGACCGTCAAGTCCGACGACGTGACGGGCCGCGTGCGCACCTACGAGTCCATCGTCAAGGGCTACAACGTGCCCAAGCCCGGCGTGCCCGAGTCCTTCAAGGTGCTGGTGAAGGAGCTCCAGGCCCTGTGCCTGGATATCCAGGTGTTGGACGAGAACGGCAATCAGATCGAGCTGAAGGACGACGATGAGGACAACTACCAGCCCGGCCGCTTCCGCGACGACGACTACGACCGCTATCAGGACGTGGGCAGCGAGAGCGAGTTTGCCGACGCGGGCTTCACCATGAAGGAGAGCAGCGACGACGACGATCTGGCCGCCGCTGACGACGAGGACGCCGGGGAGGACGACGACTCCTACGGCGAGGAAGACTGAGAAGGGAGGGTGAGATCATGAGCTACGCTGAGTTTAACGCCATCCGCATCGGCATCGCCTCCCCGGAGCAGATCCGCGAGTGGTCCTTCGGCGAGGTGAAGAAGCCGGAAACCATCAACTACCGCACCCTCAAGCCCGAGCGGGACGGCCTGTTCTGCGAGAAGATCTTTGGCCCCACCAAGGACTGGGAGTGCCACTGCGGCAAGTATAAGAAGATCCGCTTCAAGGGCAAGATCTGCGACCGCTGCGGCGTGGAGGTCACCCGGGCCAAGGTGCGCCGGGAGCGCATGGGCCACATCGAGCTGGCCGCCCCCGTGTCCCACATCTGGTACTTCAAGGGCATCCCCTCCCGGATGGGCCTGCTGCTGGACATCAGCCCCCGGATTCTGGAGAAGGTGCTGTACTTCGCCGCCTATATCGTCACCGATCCCGGCCCCGAGTACACCCACCTCACCAAGAACCAGATCCTCACCGACGCGGAGTACAGGAAGCTGCGGGAGTACTACGAGGACGACTTCCAGGCTGGCATGGGCGCGGAAGCGGTGAAGAAGCTGCTGTCCGACCTGGATCTGGAGGAGCTGTCCGCCTCCCTGCGGGCCCAGATGAAGGACGCCAGCGGCCAGAAGAAGGCCAAGATCGTCAAGCGACTGGAGGTGGTAGACGCCTTCCGTGTGTCCGGCAACAAGCCGGAGTGGATGATCATCGACGTGCTGCCTGTCATTCCTCCGGAGCTACGCCCCATGGTGCAGCTGGACGGCGGCCGGTTCGCCACCTCCGACCTGAACGACCTGTACCGCCGGGTGATCAACCGGAACAACCGCCTGAAGCGCCTGATCCAGCTCAACGCGCCGGATATCATCGTGCGCAACGAGAAGCGGATGCTCCAGGAGGCGGTGGACGCCCTCATCGACAACGGCCGCCGCGGGCGCGCTGTCACCGGGGCCAACAACCGGGCGCTGAAATCCCTGTCCGACCTCTTGAAGGGCAAACAGGGCCGGTTCCGCCAGAATCTGCTGGGCAAGCGGGTGGACTACTCCGGCCGCTCCGTCATCGTGGTGGGCCCCGAGCTGAAAATCTACCAGTGCGGCGTGCCCAAGGAGATGGCCATCGAGCTGTTCCGACCCTTTGTCATGAAGAAGCTGGTGGAGAGCGGCATCAGCAACATCAAGGCCGCCAAGAAGGAAGTGGATAAGGGCTCCCCCGCCGTGTGGGACGCTCTGGAGTCCGTCATCAAGGAGCACCCCGTCATGCTCAACCGCGCCCCCACCCTCCACCGTCTGGGCATCCAGGCGTTCGAGCCGGTGCTGGTGGAGGGCCGGGCCATGAAGCTCCACCCCCTGGTGTGTACCGCCTTCAACGCCGACTTTGACGGCGACCAGATGGCCATCCACGTGCCCCTGTCCGCCGAGGCTCAGGCCGAGGCCCGCATCCTCATGCTGGCCGCCAACAACCTGCTGAAGCCGTCCGACGGCGGACCGGTGACGGTGCCCACCCAGGACATGGTGCTGGGCTCCTACTACCTGACCTACGAGCGGGATCCCGCCTATGACCCCGATTTCGCCTACCAGACCACGGACGAGGCCGCCAAGGCGCTGGCCGACGGCGCGGTGGCGGACAACGACCGGATCTGGGTGCGGGACGAGGAGGCCGGCCGCTGGTACCGCACCACTCCGGCCCTGTGCGCCGAGGCCAAGGACGGCAAGGCGGAGGAGGTCTACAACGTGTTCTCCGACGACGACGAGGCCCAGCTGGCCTACGCCGAGGGGGTGCTGGATCTCCACGAGCCCATCCTGGTGCGCCGCTCCGCCGTCATTGACGGGGAGAGCCGCCATAAGCTGGTGCGCACCACTGTGGGCCGCCTGCTGTTCAACGAGGGCATCCCCCAGGATCTGGGCTTCGTGGATCGCAGCGACCCGGAGCAGGTGTTTGAGCCCGAAATCAACTTCATGTGCGGCAAGAAGCAGCTGGGCAAGATCGTGGATCGCTGCATCAACCAGCACGGCTTCACCCGCTCCGCCGAGGTGCTGGACACCATCAAGGCCCGGGGCTACAAGTTCTCCACCCGGGGCGCGCTGACCGTGGCCATCGCGGACATGACCGTCCCCGACGAGAAGCGGGATCTCATCGCCGCCACCGAGAAGGAAGTCGTCAAGATTGAGAACCAGTACAAGCGGGGCTTCCTCACCAACGACGAGCGCTACCGCCTGGTGGTGTCCGCCTGGGAAAAGACCACCGCCGATGTGTCCGATGCCCTCCAGGCGTCTATGGACCGCTACAACCCCATCTTCATGATGGCGGACTCCGGCGCCCGTGGTTCCCAGGCCCAGATCCGCCAGCTGGCCGGTATGCGCGGCCTGATGGCCGACACCTCCGGCCGCACCATCGAGATCCCCATCAAGTCCAACTTCCGGGAGGGCCTGACGGTGCTGGAGTACTTCATCTCCTCCCGGGGCGCCCGAAAGGGCATGGCGGACACTGCCCTGCGTACCGCCGACTCGGGCTACCTCACCCGCCGGCTGGTGGATGTGTCTCAGGAGGTCATCATCCGCGAGGAGGACTGCGGCACCCACGACGGGATCACCGTGTCCGAGATCAATGAGAACGGCCAGGTCATCGAGACGCTGGAGGAGCGGCTGCGTGGCCGCTATCTGGCGGAGGATATCACCGACTTTGAGACCGGCGAGGTGCTGGCCGGCCGGGACACCCTGGTGGACACCGCGCTGGCCAAGCGCATTGAGTACAAGCTCCGCGCCCAGGCCGAGGCCGAGGGCGACCCGGATCGGAAGGTGTCCGTCAAGGTGCGCTCCGTGCTCACCTGTTTGGCCCACTCCGGCGTGTGCGCCAAGTGCTACGGCATGAACCTGGCCTTCGGCGAGCCCGTGGGCCAGGGCGAGGCGGTAGGCATCATCGCCGCCCAGTCCATCGGCGAGCCGGGCACCCAGCTGACCATGCGTACCTTCCACACCGGCGGCGTGGCCGGCGGCGACATCACCCAGGGCCTGCCCCGTGTGGAGGAGCTGCTGGAGGCCCGTAAGCCCAAGAAGATGGCCCAGCTGGCCGAGATCTCCGGCATTGTCACCGTGGAGGAGACCAAGCGGGCCACCCTGTGCAACGTCACCATCACTGCCGACGACGGCGAGGTTGTCACCTACGCCCTGCCCTACAGCTCGGGCATCCGGGTGAAGAACGGCGACCAGGTGAAGAAGGGCCAGCGCCTTACCGACGGTGCCCTGTCCCCCCACGAGGTGCTGCGCATCCGGGGAGTGGACGCGGTGCACAACTACCTCATTCAGGAGGTTCAGAAGCCCTACCGCCAGCAGGGCGTGGACATCAACGACAAGCACATCGAGGTCATTGTGCGGCAGATGATGCGCAAGGTGCGGGTGGAGGACGCCGGCGATTCCACCCTGCTGTCCGGCTCCACCATCGACCTGGTGGAGTTCCGGGACGCCTGCGCCAGTGTCCAGGCTCGGATAGATGCCGGGGAGACCCGGGAGAACGGGGAGCCCCTGGTGATGCCCAACTATACCCGGCTGCTGCTGGGCATCACCAAGGCGTCTCTGGCCACCGAGTCCTTCCTGTCCGCCGCCTCCTTCCAGGAGACCACCAAGGTGCTCACCGAGGCGGCCATCAAGGGCAAGGTGGATCATCTCCAGGGCCTGAAGGAGAACGTGATCATCGGCAAGCTGATCCCGGCGGGCTCCGGCCTTGCCGCCTACCGCAAGTTCGACGAGATTGAGGACGAGGTCCATGACGACAACCGCTTCCGGGATGTGACCGCCGCCGCGGCTGCGGAGCGGGCGGAGGAGGAAAACCTCATGGTTGAGGAGGATCTGGACGATCTGGACGGACTGGAAGATGAGGACGAGGTGCTGTCTATCGCCATTGACGGCGAGAACGAGGACGGCATCGACGGGGAATAACTCCAAGCTAAGGCAAAAACAGCCCCCATCGCAGGCGATGGGGGCTGTTTTTAAAGGACATTCAGATGTTCCAGCAGAATCTTCAGCCCGATGAGCACCAGCACCACGCCGCCGGCCAGCTCCGCCCGGGACTTGTACCGCGCGCCGAACAGGTTGCCGATCTTCACCCCTGCGGCGGACAGGAGGAAGGTGCACGCCCCGATGAGGGTGACGGCAGGGAGGATGTCCACCCGAAGGAAGGCGAAAGTGATGCCCACCGCCAGCGCGTCGATGGAGGTGGCCACCGCCAGCAGCAGCATGGCCATGGGGGCCAGGGAGGGATCCCGCTCCTCCTCCTCGGAGGACAGGGCCTCCCGGATCATGTTGCCGCCGATGAGGGCCAGCAGGACAAAGGCGATCCAGTGATCAATGGCCGCGATCCGATCCGCGAAGGCAGAGCCCAGCAGCCAGCCCACCGCGGGCATCAGTGCCTGGAACGCCCCGAACCACGCCCCCACGATGGCCGCGTGGCGGAGCTTCAGCTCCCGGATGGACAGCCCCTTGCACACGGCCACCGCGAAGGCGTCCATGGACAGGCCCACCGCCAGTACGAACAGTTCAGCAAATCCCATTTGTACGTCATCCCTTCTTTTGTTCTGTTTGAAGGTATGCGGGACAATAAAAAAAGAGACTTCACCCGCACCCACTGCGGGTAAGTCTCGTCTCGTCGGGGCAAGCTCCGTATCCCCACAAAAGCTGAAGTGCGCTTTTGCGGGGGCCCCATTTAAGGGCGCTTTGCGGGGGCCCCTTATGCCTGACCAGGCGGCTGTGCCGCCAGTATGTTGACCAGGCCGCGGCATACGCCGCCGACTACTCCCTTACCGGTATCGGCATTGTATCCCACCGGGAGGGAGTTAGTCAACCGCAACCTGAAAAAATTGGGTCAGTTCGCACGGAATGGCAAAATTTTGGGGAAATCTTTGAACAAATCTTGAATTTTTCGCCGGGGCGGTTGCTTCTCTCCGCCGAAAAGATTATAGTGAATACAATCACAATGTCCCGCGGCAGGCCGGGGAACGGCCCGCCAGGGGGCAGCAATGGACGGTGAAATGCGTTGAGCTACATAACCTTTGAGAACGTGAAAAAAGAGTACAGGATGGGCGAGATCACCATCAAGGCCGTGGACGGGGTGGACTTCGCGGTGGAGAAGGGCGAGTTTACCATTATCGTGGGCCCCTCCGGGGCGGGGAAAACCACGGTGCTGAATATGCTGGGCGGCATGGACGCCTGCTCCGGCGGCACCATCACGGTGGACGGCGCGGTAGTCAGCGGCTACAACGCCAAGCAGCTCACCGCCTACCGGCGGCACGACATCGGCTTCGTGTTCCAGTTCTACAACCTGGTGCAGAACCTCACCGCCCTGGAAAACGTGGAGCTGGCCGCCCAGATCTGCCGCCACCCCCTGGACGCCCGGGACGTGCTGGAGCACGTGGGGCTGGGCCACCGGCTGGACAACTTCCCCGCCCAGCTCTCCGGCGGGGAGCAGCAGCGGGTGGCCATCGCCCGGGCGCTGGCCAAGAACCCCAAGCTGCTGCTGTGCGACGAGCCCACCGGGGCGCTGGACTATGTGACGGGCAAGGCCATTTTGAAGCTGCTCCAGGACACCTGCCGGGAGGGGGGCATGACGGTCATCGTCATCACCCATAACACCGCGTTGACCCCCATGGCCGACCGGGTGATCCACATCAAGAACGGGCGGGTGGCGGCCATGGAGCGCAACGAGGCCCCCACCCCCGTGGAGGAGATCGAATGGTAGCCCATAAAAACCGCCTGACCACCGACGCCGCCCGGGAGATCAGGCATACCTTCAGCCGATTTTTGTCCATCCTGGTGCTGTCAGCGCTGGCGGTGGCCTTCCTGTCCGGCCTGCGGGCCACCGCCCCGGATATGAAATTTACCGCCGACAACTACTACGACCGCACCAGCCTCATGGATGGCTGGGTGCTGTCCACCCTGGGGCTGACCCAGGAGGATCTGGACGCGCTGGGGTCGGCGGAGGGCGTGGATCAGGTGGAGGGCGCCTGGACGGTGGACGCCACGGCAGTGGACTGCATCGTCACTGTGCGCTCCATGCCGGAGCGGCTCAACCTGCTGGAGGTGAAGCGGGGCCGCCTGCCGGAATCAGCCGACGAGTGCGTCACCGAGGGCCTGCTGCTGGTGGAGCTGGGGCTGGACGTGGGGGACACGGTGGAGCTGGTGCTGGACAAGGATCACGAGGGGGATCTGGTGCGCACCACCTACACTATCGTGGGCGTGGTGAACTGTCCCCTGTACGTGGGCACCGACCGGGGTACCTCCTCCCTGGGCAGCGGCTCGGTGGACGCCTTCCTGTTTGTGCCGGGGGAGAATTTCACCTATGACTATTACACCGCCGCCTATTTCACCGGCCAGGGGCTCAAGGAGCTGAACAGCTACAGCGACGAGTACGAGGATCGGGCGGAGGCCCTTCTGGACAGCCTGGACGGGCTGGCGGAGGAGCGGGCCCAGCTCCGGTACGACACCCTTATCGGGGACGCGCAGAAGGAGCTGAACGATGCCCAGGCCGAGCTGGATGACGCGAAAGCGGAGGCGGATCAGGAGCTGGCCGACGCAGAGAAGGAGCTAAACGACGCCCGGAAGGAGCTGGACGACGGCTGGGCGGACTACCGGGAGGGGCAGGACACCCTGGAGCGGGAGCTGGCCGACGCCCGGCGGACGCTGGCGGACGCCCTGCAAAAGCTGAATGACGCCCAGAAGGAGCTGGACGATGGCCGCGCCCAGTACGAGGACGGGCTGGCCCAATATGAGGACGGGCTGGATCAGTATGAGGACGGGCTGGCCCAGTACCAGTCGGGGCTGGCCCAGTACGAGGACGGGCTGGCGGAGTACCAGAAGAACAAGGCTGCCCTGGACGGGCAGCAGGCCCAGGTAAACGAGGGGCTGGCCCAGTACGAGGCGGCGCTGAAGCAAGTGGAGGGCACCCCGGCCTATGAGCAGGTGAAGGCCCAGCTGGCGGAGCAGAAGGCCCAACTGGACGGGGCTCAGGCCGCCCTGGACGAGGGCTATGCCCAGCTGGCCCCGGTGAAGGCCCAGCTGGACGGGGTAAAGGCCCAGCTGGACGGCAGCAAGGCAGTGCTGGACGCCTCCAAGGCGGAATTGGACAGCGCCCGAGCCACCCTGGATGACACCGGGCGGCAGCTGGCGGACGCCGAGCGGGAGATCGCCGACGGCCGCCGGGACTATCAAGACGGTCAGGCCGAGCTGGCCCAGGCTCGGCGGGACGGCGAGCAGGAGCTGGCCGACGCGCTGCAAAAGCTAAAGGACGGCGAGAGTGAGTACGCCGACGGCCTGAAGGAGTACGAGGATGGCAAGGCCGAGGCGGACGAGAAGATCGCCGACGCCCAGCAGAAGCTAAACGACGCCCGGGACGAGCTGGACAAGGTGGAGGAGTGCGAGTGGTACGTCCTGGGACGGAACACCAACGCGGGCTTCGTGGGCTTTGACCAGGACACGGAGCGGGTGAGCAACCTGGCCACCATCTTCCCGGTGATCTTCTTCCTGGTGGCGGCGCTGGCCTGCCTAACCACCATGACCCGGATGGTGGAGGAGCAGCGCACCGAGATCGGCGCGCTGAAGGCCATGGGTTTTTCCCGGCTATCCATCTCTAAAAAGTACATCGGCTACGCTTTCCTGGCCAGCCTCCTGGGTGGTATCCTGGGGCTGGCGGTGGGGGCCACCCTGATCCCGGCGGTGATCGCCAACGCCTTCAACATCATGTACGCCATGCCCCCTCTGGAGTTCCGGGAGCAGACGGTACTGTGCGTGCTGGCGGTGCTGGCGGCGGTGCTGTGCACCACCGGGGCGGCGCTGTGGGCCTGCCTGTCCACCCTCATCGCCACCCCCGCCAACCTGATGCGCCCCAAGGCCCCCAAGGCGGGCAAGCGGGTGCTGCTGGAGCGGGTGGGCTTTATCTGGAAGCGGCTTACCTTCACCTGGAAGGTGACCATGCGGAACCTGTTCCGCTATCAGCGGCGGTTCTGGATGACGGTGATCGGCATCGGCGGCTGCACCGCTCTGATTGTCACCGGTTTCGGGCTCCACGAGTCCATTTTCGCCATCCTCAATAAGCAGTTTGATGAGATCTCCCTCTACGACGCCACGGTGGGGCTGGACGAGGACGCGGCCCCGGACGAGCTGGCGGCGGTGGCGGACTATCTGGACAACAGCGGCAAGGTGGAGCGGTGGCACCTCACCAGCCAGCACACGGCGGAGGCGTCCAACCGCGGAGTGGCTTACGACGTGGGGCTGTACGCCATCGACGATTTTGAGGGCTTCACCCGGTTCATGAACCTGCGCCACCGGCAGGACGATGAGCCGGTGGCCCTGTCGGAGGACGGCGCCATCATCACGGAAAAGCTGTCCGAGCTGCTGGGGGTGGAGGTGGGCGACACCATCACCCTGGACAAGGACGGCCGGGTGGACGTGCGGGTGGACGACATTGTGGAGCACTATGTCCAGCACAACGTCTATCTGTCGGCGGCCTGCTATGAGCGGCTGTTGGGCGAGACCCCGGCCCAGAACCTGATCCTGCTGAAGTACGGGGACGGGGCACAGTCGGACGAGGTGTCCGCCCAGCTCATGGCCATGGACGCGGTGACCTCCCACTCCTACATCGCCGCCATCCGGGACAGCTTTACCAACAGCATGGAGGCCATCGACTACGCGGTGGTGATCATCATCACGGCGGCGGCGGCGCTGGCCTTTGTGGTGCTCTACAACCTGACCAACATCAACATCACCGAGCGCACCCGGGAGCTGGCCACCCTGAAGGTGCTGGGCTTCTTCGACAAGGAGATCACCGCCTATGTCTACCGGGAGAACGTGTTCCTCACCCTGTTCGGCATCGTTCTGGGGCTGGTGATGGGCCGGTTCCTCCACGCCTGGATGGTGTTGACGGTGGAGGTGGACATCGTGATGTTCGGCCGCACCGCGCCCCCCTACGCCTACGTGCTGGCGGCGGCGCTGACGGTGGTGTTCTCTGTAATTGTCAATATCGCGGCCCACTTCAGGCTGAAAAAGGTGGATATGGTGGAGAGCTTGAAAACCGTAGAGTAAGAAAAGCCCCGCCGCGAAAGCGGCGGGGCCTCTTTGCTATGGTAGGCTGACGAACCCTTAGTCGGCCAGCAGGTTGCGCTCGGTCTCCTTGTCGAACAGGTGGACCAGCTCGCCGGGGAAGGTGAAGTGGATGGTGGTGCCGTAGGGGATGCCGGCCCGGAAGCTCTCGGGCAGGTCGGTGGTGGAAACCACCAGCACCACGTCCTTCTCGCTGCCGTTATCCTCCTTGGCGGTGACGTGCAGATGGATCTCGCTGCCCATCATCTCGGACACGTCCACCCGGGCGGCGATGGTGTGGGCGGCGGAGCCCTCGGCGAAGGACACGTGCACGGGGCGGATGCCCAGAATGATGTCCTTCTCGGGGACGTTCTTGGCCGCCAGCTGCTTCTGGATCTTGTCGGCGATCTCCATGGTGGCGCCGGCCACCTTCACCGCGTAGCCGCTGCCGGACTTCACCAGACGGGCGTTGAAGAAGTTCATCTGGGGCATCCCGATAAAGCCGGCCACAAAGACGTTCACCGGGTTGTCGAACACCTCTTGCGGGGTGCCGATCTGCTGGATGAAGCCGTCCTTCATGATGACGATGCGGTCGCCCAGGGTCATAGCCTCGGTCTGATCGTGGGTGACGTAGATGAAGGTGGTGTCGATGCGCTGGCGCAGCTTGATGATCTCGGCACGCATCTGGTTACGCAGCTTGGCGTCCAGGTTGGACAGGGGTTCGTCCATCAGGAAGACCTGCGGCTCACGGACGATGGCACGGCCGATGGCCACACGCTGGCGCTGGCCGCCGGACAGAGCCTTGGGCTTACGCTCCAGGTACTGGGTGATGTCCAGGATCTCCGCCGCCTCCTTTACACGGCGGTCGATCTCGTCCTTGGGCAGCTTGCGCAGCTTCAGGGCGAAGGCCATGTTCTCATACACCGTCATGTGGGGGTACAGAGCGTAGCTCTGGAACACCATGGCGATGTCGCGATCCTTGGGCTCCACGTTGTTGACGAGCTTGTCGCCGATGTAAAGTTCACCCTCGCTGATCTCCTCCAGGCCGGCCACCATACGCAGAGTGGTGGACTTGCCGCAGCCGGAGGGGCCGACCAGCACGATGAACTCTTTGTCCGCGATCTCCAGATTGAAGTCGTGGACAGCCGTCACGCCGCCGTCGTAGATCTTCTTGATGCCTCTCAAACTCAAAGTTGCCATAGCGGTGAACCGTAGACACGCCGCCTCCGCAGCGCGCCCTCGCCCACAGGGGGTTTACCCCGTGGACCTTACGGCAAGTCTCCACATTGCCGCACCGCCGGTTCGCGGATTTTCCTCCTTTTTTTCTCCTCGGCGAGGCTATGGGCGGTTTGCGCCCAAGGGAGTAGCCGGGCCGGGTGGGTTTGGGGATTCGCTGTTTCAATTCTAACAAAGAGCCGCCGGGGCTGTCAAGGGGTTCCTCTGCGATTTTCACAAAAATTTCGCTGGAGAAGCGGAAAATTCCGGCGAGAGGAAAAACCTTCCGGACGGATCCGACCAAAGGGCGGGAAACGGCCCCGGGCTCTTTGCCCGAGGCCGAAACGTTAGCTGTCCAATTTGGCCTCCTCGGCCTCCACCGCCCGGAAGCGGGGCATGATCCCCACCCGATCCGGGGTCTGCACCGGGTGCTGGTAGAGGTCGTGGGCGGGGTACTGGTTGCCCTCCACCAGGCAGGGACCGTCGGGGGTGAAGCACACATCCCACCCCACGTACCGCACCTCCGGGATGAGGGGGGCGGCCCGGGTCACCAGCTCCTTGGCCTTGTCCCAGTCGGGGATGACGCAGCCCTGGATGGCGGCGCCGGTGGCGGGGTGCTTCTCGTACACGTGCTTGAACTTGTCCACCGCCACCCCGGTGATGGTGCCCGTGTCCAGATCCACCGGGGCCAGCATCCCGCCGTTGTCAAAGTTGTCCACGAACTTCCCGTTGCCGATGCGCAGCAGGGCGGCGATGAAATATACCTTGCCCTGCTTGCCCCGGAGGGTGACGATTCGTGCGGTGTTGATGGAGCCGGGGTAGATGGCGCTTAGGGCGGGGTGCTGGACGATAAGCTCCTCCAGCTCCAGATCCGGGGCCTGCTGCAGCAGGCGCTCATACAGCGCGTCCAGGGAGGGGGAGTCGGCGGTGTTCAGCTTCTCAATCCCCCGGCCGCAGCAGCCGTGGGTGGGCTTGGACATAAAGGTATCGTGGCGGCGGAGGAAGTCCAGCACCTCCTCCTTGTTCTCCCCGGTGACGTGCACCCAGTCCCGGTGGAGGAAGTCGGCGAAGCGGGTGTTGAATTTCGCCTTGTCGTCCAGCTCGTCCATGGCGGTCTTGCTGTTATACTTCACCACGATCTCGTTGTTCCGGCCCCGGGTCAGGTAAGTGTCCCGTAGCTCCGGGGTCAGGTCATACAGCTCGAACAGGTTGTAGTCCACGTAGCCCGCGCCGTATTGGGTGGCGCACCGCCGCATATCCTGGAAGATCCACCAGCGGGAGCGGCCCGTCCGCTCATGGATCTGGCTGATGGTGTCCAGCATGGCCTTGTAGTTCATATCCAGCACCCGCTGAATCAAAAATTTCACGTTTCCCATGAAAAACCTCCCCGGCCCTGGGCCGTATCAAAATCAAAAGCATCATACCATATTCGGGAAAAAATTGCAACGGCTGCAAGAATACCCGTTGCCATGGACGGGGGAGTATGATATACTGTCTTTATCCCTGGTAAGCATTGGCAAACCCGCCTGCCCGGGCGGGGCCTGGTTTGGAGGTGGATTGGGTGAACATACACGAGTCCGCGGAAAACTACCTGGAGGCCATCCTGGCCCTGGGAGAGCAGGGGCCGGTGCGCTCCATTGACGTGGCCCAGCGGCTGGGTTTCTCCAAGCCCAGCGTCAGCCGCGCTATGAGCCTGCTGCGGGAGGGGGGCTTCGTGGTGATGGACGAGGGAGGCTTCCTCACCCTCACTGACGAGGGCCTGGAGATCGCCGAACGGATCTATGAGCGGCACCTGCTGCTCACCAAGTGGCTGATCCACCTGGGAGTGGCAGAGGAGACCGCCGCCGCCGACGCCTGCCGGATCGAGCATGACCTCAGCGTGGAGTCCTTTGACGCCCTCCGGGCGCACATCAACCGGGACATGGGGCTGGAATAAGAGCAGCGGGGACGGATATCAACCG
The DNA here is from genome assembly GCA_021768085.1 of Bacillota bacterium. Classification (GTDB taxonomy): domain Bacteria; phylum Bacillota; class Clostridia; order Oscillospirales; family Oscillospiraceae; genus Enterenecus. The sequence continues at coordinate 50,177 of JAETOJ010000003.1, read as the reverse complement.
TCCCCGCGTTTGTTTAGTGCGGCCGCGTACTTCCAACCTCCCCGCACAAACTTTTCGCGAACAGGGCCCGCACCTCGTCCAGGCTGTCCGTCTGGCCCAGGGCCCACATCAGCTTGGTGACCGCCCCCTCGGTGGTCATGTCGTAGCCCTGGATGACTCCCTCCGCCAGCGCTTTCTGCCCTGCCTGGTAGAGGGTGAAGTTGCTGCTCTCGTACAGGCACTGGCTGCACACCACCACAGCCATCCCCGCCTGGGCGGCGGCGTGGAGCTTCTCAATGAGGTTCCGGCGGATGAAATGGAGCCCGCCGGCCCCGAAGGCCTCGATGACCACCCCCCGGTAGTGCATCCGCAGCAGCATATCGAAGATCTCCGGATCCAGGCCGGGGGTGAGCTTGATGAGGAACACCTGCTCGCAAAGAGCGTCCCGCAGCACGCAGGGGTCGTCCACCGCCGGGATGGCGTCCTCCCGGAGGGTAAGCCCTGCGCCGTTCACCTGGGCCACCAGGGGCCAGTTCACGCTGTCGAAGGCGCCGAAGGCGGTGGTGTGGGTTTTCACCGCCCGACAGCCCAGCATCACCCGTCGGTCAAAGGCCAGAAACACCCCAGGGTGGCCGGAGGCCGCCATGGCGAAGGCGGTGCGCAGGTTGTCCAGCCCGTCGGTGAGAGGGTGCTCGATGGGCAGCTGGGCCCCGGTGAGCACCACGGGGACAGGGATGCCCCGCACCATATAGCTGAGCACCGAGGCGGTGTAGGCCATGGTGTCGGTGCCGTGGGAGATGACGATGCCGTCAAAGTCGTTCCGAGCGTCGTAGACGTGGCGGGCGATGAGCCGCCATTCCTCCGGCTGGATATTGGACGAGTCCAGGTGGAGGATGTCCCGGACGGTGAGGTCATAGCTGTCGGGCAGGCCACCCAGGTAGTGGGTGAGGGCCTCGCCGTCCAGCCCAGGGGCCAGCCCCTCGTCGGTGAGCCGGGAGGCGATGGTGCCCCCGGTGGACAGCAGTAAAATGCGTTTCATGTCAGCGCCTCCTGTGTTGTCTGCTGGAGCGTGCGGGACAAGTATACTCTATTTGCCGCAGCCTTGCAACCCTGGATGCCCGTTTCGCCTTCCGCGAGGATTTCCGAATTTTCCATGAACTTTGTTTTCCTGTATTGAAATTTCCGCCGGATCATGGTAACATGGAACTATCAAAGAGGGACTCCCCTCTATACTCAAGTAAGGAGTGATCCAAAATGGTCAAGGTAATCATGGGCCAGAAGGGCACCGGAAAAACCAAGCAGATGATCGACCTCATCAATACAGCGGTGGATACCGAGCACGGCAACGTGGTGGCCATCGCCCACAACTCTAAACTGAACTATGACATCCATTACTCGATCCGGCTGGTCGATACCTCTGATTACAATATCCCCAACTATGACACCCTGCGGGGCTTCCTGTACGGCCTGTACGCCAGCAACTACGACATCACCCACGTGTTCATCGAGAGCCTGAACAAGCTGGTGCCCACCGTGGGCAATGAGGACGTGGAGCCCTTCCTGGACTGGCTGGAGGCCTTCTCCCAGAAAAGTGGCATCAAGTACACCGTGTCCATCAGCGAGGACGCGTCCAAGGCCAGCGAGGGCGTGAAGAAATATTTCTGAGATCACGGAAGCAAACCCTGACCGGGCGGGCGGAAGCCCGCCCGGTTTTTTAAACTTTAAAGGAGGCTTTACCATGGACTGCACCCAGACCATCCGCGCGCGGCGGAGTATCCGCAAGTACAAGCCCGGGGCCCCGGTGCCCGAGGAGGACGTGAAGCTCATGCTGGAGGCGGCTATGATGGCCCCCAGCGCCCGGAATACCCGGCCCTGGGAGTTCTTCGTGGTGGAGGATCAGGGGCTGAAGGCCAAGCTGCGCTATGCCCACCCCTTTGCCTCCATGCTGGACACCGCCTCCCTGGCCATCGTGGTGTGCGGCCGGCCGGAGGCTCAGGCGGGGAAGGTGGCGGGCTACTGGCCGCTGGACTGCGGGGCGGCGGTGGAAAACCTGCTGCTCCAGGCGGCGGCGCTGGGGTATGGCACGTGCTGGTGCGGCTGCTGGCCCAGCCCCCGTATTTCCAAGCTCCAGGAGCTACTGGGCACCCAGTCCGTGCCGGTGGCCCTCATCGCCGTGGGGGTGCCTGACGAGGATCCCCCGGCCCGGGGTTTCTACGATCCGGAGCGGGTGACTTGGCTGCGCGGGGAAGGGGGGGCGGCCCGTGGCTGAGAAGAAAACGCCCAGGGCGGACATCCCCGCCGTCAGCGCGGTGCTTCCCCGAGCCATCCATCTGGTTCCCCTGGATCACATCGCCGGGTTCGACGTGCGCCCCGGCTTCTACGACATCAACGGTGCCACCGCCATCCCCGGCGGCGTGAACTTCACCGTCCACTCCCGGGGGGCCACCTCAGTGGAGCTGCTGCTGTTCCACCGGGAGCAGGACGAGCCCTACGCCGTGCTGCCCTTCCCAGAGCACTACCGGATCGGCAACGTGTACTCCATGATCGTGTTCAAGCTGAACATCCAGGAGTTCGAGTACGCCTACCGGGTGGACGGTCCCTATGAGCCCCAAAAGGGCCTCGTCTTTGACAAGAGCCGCTATCTGCTGGATCCCTATGCCAAGGCGGTCACCGGCCAGAGCGCCTGGGGTAAAACCCAGCCCCACGGTCAGCACTACAAGGCCCGGGTGGTGAAGGACGACTTCGACTGGGGCAGCACCCGCAACCCTCTCATCCCCATGGAAGATCTCATCATCTACGAGCTCCATGTCCGGGGCTTTACCATGGACGACTCCTCCAATGTGCGCTGCCCTGGCACCTTCGAGGGGCTGATGGAAAAGCTGCCCTACCTGGAGGAGCTGGGGGTGAATGCCATCGAGCTGATGCCCATCTTCGAGTTTGACGAGATGCTGGACTACCGGGAGGTGGACGGGCAGAAGCTTTACAACTACTGGGGCTACAACACGGTGAGCTTCTTTGCCCCCAACACCAGCTATACCGCCTCCACCGAGTACAACCGAGAGGGGAACGAGCTGAAGCGGCTCATCCAGGCCTGCAAGCAGAAAGGTATCGAGGTCTACCTGGACGTGGTGTTCAATCACACCGCCGAGGGCAACGAGATGGGGCCCTTCTTCTCCTTCAAGGGCTTTGACAACAACATTTACTATCTGCTCACCCCGGAGGGGTACTACTACAATTTCTCCGGCTGCGGCAACACTCTGAACTGCAACCACCCCGTGGTGCACCAGATGATTCTGGACTGCCTGCGCTACTGGGTGACCACCTACCGGGTGGATGGCTTCCGGTTTGATCTGGCTTCCATCCTGGGCCGGGACGAGCACGGCGCACCCATGATGTCCCCGCCCCTGCTCCAGGCCATGGCCTTCGACCCTATTTTGGGGGACGTAAAGCTCATCGCCGAGGCGTGGGACGCGGGGGGGCTGTACCAGGTGGGCTCCTTCCCCGCCTGGAACCGCTGGGCGGAGTGGAATGGCCGCTACCGGGACGATATGCGCCGGTATATCAAGGGGGACGGGGGGCTGGCCCAGGCCGCCGCCCTGCGCATGGCCGGTTCCATGGATCTGTACGACACCCAGGCCCGCCGCAACGCCTCCATCAATTTCCTCACCTGCCACGACGGCTTCACCCTCCACGACCTGTTCGCCTACAACGAGAAGCACAACCAGCGCAACGGCTGGAACAACACTGACGGATCCAACGACAACAACAGCTGGAACTGCGGCGCGGAGGGCGAGACGGAAAATCCCGGGGTGAACGCCCTGCGCCAGCGGATGATCCGAAACGCCGTCACCCTGCTGATGTGCTCCCGGGGCACTCCCATGTTCCTGGCGGGGGACGAGTTCGGCAACACCCAGTATGGCAACAACAACGCCTACTGTCAAGACAACCTCACCTCTTGGCTGGACTGGCGCCTGCTGGAGAAAAACCAGGGGCTGTACCAGTTTTTCCGCTATCTGATTCGGTTCCGGAAGGAGCACCGGGTACTCCGGGCCAATGTGAGCAATGGGGCCTGCGGTTTCCCGGACGTGAGCTTCCACGGTGTGGCGCCCGGTCAGGGCAGCTTTGGCCCCGAGGATCGATACGTGGGGGTGCTGTTCGCCGGCTGGGAGCGGGAGAGCGGCCCCCAGCTGGTGTACGTGGCGTCCAACGCCTACTGGGAGGAGCTGCGGGCGGAGCTGCCCCAGCTGCCGGCCTCCATGTCCTGGCGACTGGCGGTGAGCACCTGGCAAGAGGAGCAGGGGGTCTATCCCCAAAATGGGAACGCCTTCGCCATTGGCCCTCGGAGCGTGCTGGTGTTCGAGGCAAAATAGACGAGAGGATCACGCAATGGATATGCTGCGGAATCCCTGCGGCTGCACGATGAATGGCAGGGCGAGCTGGACACCGTGCCCAAGATGGAGATCAAAGACCGACAATCCCTGTCCCTGACCTACACCTCCGGGGCGGCCGTGCCCCGAGCATAACGTGTAAAAAACGGCGTCCCCGTCCAAGGCGGATGGGGACGCCGTTTTTGCAGTTGGAAGGGAGCACTCACCGCTTGCCCGACAGGGCAAAGCCCAGCACAGTGCCGCACAGCCCGCCGATGATATGGGTGAGCTGGGAGATGTTGTCCCGGACGAAGATGGCGTCCCACAGCTCGCCGCCCAGATAGAAAATGGCCACTAAAATCAGGGTGGTGGGGATGGTGCCGTTCTTCACCCCGCCGAAGGAGGACAGCAGGATCATCATGAACACGATGCCCGATGCCCCCAGCAGGGCGGTGCCGGGGAAGAAGATGAACTGCACCAGCCCGGACACCAGGGCGGTGAACAGGATGGCCCACAGCACGTTCCAACTGCCGAACCGATCCTCCAGGTTGGGGCCCAGCACCAGAATGAGCACCATGTTGCCGATGTAGTGGGCGTAGCCGCTGTGGCCCAGCACGTGGCCGAAGAAGCGGAAGAAGCCCAGGGGGTCGGCCAGCAGGGAGCAGCGGTAGACGGAGCACAGGTTGGCGTTCACCCAGCCGTTGGTGAAGTAGTTGGCCACCAGCGCCAGCAGGGAGATCAGGGCGAAGGTGAGGGCCACCGGGGCGTTGTAGGAGATCTTCATGGTGGGGCGGTGCATATCGTCGCGGGCCATATGGGTCACCTCGTGGTAAAAAATACGGTCAGCCGGGGGAATGCTCCGGCTGACCGTATTATAACCGCTTTTTCCCAAAAAGGGAAGGAAAATTTATTTGTCCAGGGGGAGCAGGTCATAATGGGCCGGTTTGCCCTCCTCCGTCTCGCCGCACTTCTGCGTCCCGTTCTGGGACTGGGTGGCGCCGCCGGCAATGGGCGCGTCCTCCCCGTGGTAGAGCGGCTCGCCGTCCTCGGTGACGGCGGGGGTGGCCCGGGTCTCCGGGTCAACGGGGGCCGGGGCGGGGCCCTTCACCATATCGTCTGTCAAGGTGTCCAGTTTGCCGGTGAACAGCCGCACCCGGATGGCGTCCCCCGCCGGATCCAGCTTGGCCAGCTGTGCCAGGATGCTGTCGGGGATGGTCTGCCCGTTGCTGTACAGATCCACTCCCAGGCAGTTGGCCATCACGTCCACGCCGACGCCGCAGTTCAGCCCGTCACTGCCGCCGGTAAAGACGTCCACAACCGAGTCCTGAAGCGCATACAAATAGGTCAGAGCATATTTGACATCCTGGAACACCACCTCACCGCCGCACCACTCCTCGATCTGCGCCTCCAGCTCGCTGGTGCGGAAGCCGTTCACGATGGACACCGCCAGCTTGGCCTCCGGGTAAAAGCTGTTGTCGATCCAGGCTCCGCCGTACCAGTCCGGATTGGGGGCCGCCGCGTTGATGCCGCCGTTTTTCATGAGAGCATCATACTGGGCTGCGGCCTTTTCCTGGCCGGGGGCGTCCTGGCCGGGGACGGCGTATTCGGAGCCGTCAATGCCCGTTTCCCCCTTGTCGCCGCCTACATAGGCCCCGCCGGGAATGGTGTTGGGGTCGGATTCCCCACCCGCTGGGGCTTTCACATCGTCCAGGGTAGTCATACCGCCGCCCTCCAGCACCGTATACTCGTGGAGCGGCGGGTTGACAGCCCTGTACACCGGGTAGGCTCCCAGCACCAGCGCGGCACAGGCGGCGCAGGCCGCGATGGTTTTCCAGCGGAACCGGGGTTTTACCACGTTGTTCCCCGCCTCCAGCACATAGTCCTCGTTTACCTCGCCCAGCAGATCCAAAAGCTCGTGGTTCTTCATACTTCAAATCCCTCCTGTTCAAGATGGGCGCGCAGCTTCACCCGCAGCCGGTGGAGCGTGGTGGTCACCTGGGTTTTGCTCATGTGGAACCGCCTGGCCAGCTGCTCCACGCTGTCCAGATACCAGTAGCGGCGCAGAAACAGGCTCCGGCTGCGTTCCGGCAAGTCCGCCAGAAAGCCGTCCAGCGCCGCCCGGAACGCCTGCCGATCCAGCGCGCCCTCCGGGGTCTCGCCGCCGGACACCACCTCGCTGAGCTCGTCCAGGGCCAGCTGCACCTGTCCGCCGCCCCGCTTCTGGGCGTTGTCCGCCCGCCGGACGCTGAGCGCCAGGTTGCGGACGATCCGCCCCGCGTAGCCCCTCAGCGACCGGGGGCGCTGGGGCGGGATGGACTGCCAGCACTTCAGCCAGGTGTCATTGACGCACTCCTCCGCCGCGCCGGGGTCGTTCAAAATGCCGTTGGCGATGGCGGCGCAGTAGGCGCCGTACTGCCGCTGGGCGGCCTGGATGGCGTCCTCGTCCCGGGCGAGGAACCGCGCGATGATCTCGTTGTCGTCCATGGTATCAACTCCTCGAAAGGCCCTTCACCCATAAAGACGCGGTTTGGCAGGGGATGTCACAGGAGGAAATGAAAAAGCCTTCCCCCTTCCAGAAAAGGGGAAAGGCTTTTCCCTTTACGTGTCCCAGGTCATGGGCTTGCCGTCCCGGTCGATCAGGGGGCACAGCCCGCCCGCGTTGCCGGACGAGGCGAACAGGTACTGTACGCCGGTGGCGGTGTCCAGCAGTATGACGCGCTGGGGGGCGGTGAGGCCGTTGCCCTCCGTCTGGATGACTTGGAAGCGGTCGTTTTTTGCCATGGGGATTCTTCCTTTCTCCGTTGTGGTGGAACTTATGATAGGCGCGCGGCGAGGCGCTGTCAACAGGGCTCCGGCCTTTTTCATGAATTTTTCAGCCTGAGCCGGACGCTGGAAAACACCAGCAGGGCCATGGCGATCAGCATGACAACGCCGTTTCCCCGCACCGCCCAGTCCGGCAGGGGGAAGAACATCCGCCCCGCCGTCCACAGGATCACCGACAGGCCCAGCACGGTGAGGCTTACAAGCTGTAATTTTTTCATCACATATTCTCCTTCGGAATCAGCGCCGCCAGGTCGGCGGGCAGGGGGGCGGCAAAGCGCAGCCGCTTCCCGGTGATGGGGTGGGTCAGCTCCAGCGCCGCGGAGTGGAGGGCGGGGCGGCTGATCAGCGCCCGGTTTTCCGCCCCGTACAGGAAGTCCCCGGTGAGGGGGCAACCGATGTGGGCCATGTGCACCCGGATCTGGTGGGTGCGGCCGGTGTCCAGCTCCAGCTCCACCAGCGTCCGGGGGCCCAGGCGGCCCACCACCTGATAATGAGTGCGGGCGGGTTGTCCGTCCGGGCGCACCGCCCGCCGGGTGAGGGAACCCTCCGCCCGCCCGATGGGGGCGTCCACAGTGTCAGAAGGGGCGGGAGGCGCCCCGTCGCACACCGCCAGATACACGCGCCGGAAGTCCCCGGTGTGGAGCTGGTTCTTCAGCCTCTCCTGGGCGTGGGGGTGCTTGGCCACCACCAGCAGGCCGGAGGTGCCCTTGTCCAGCCGGTGGACGGGGTGAAAGCCGGCCGCCTCCCCGGTCTGTTTGTAATGATACATCAAAAAATTACCCAGCGTATCGTCAAAGTGGCCGTGGCTGGGGTGCACCAGCACCCCGGGGGCCTTGTTCAGCACCACCAGGTCGGCGTCCTCATAGACGATATCCAGCGGACCCTCTGTGGGAACTGGTTCGGCGGGGGGGATGGGGTCGGTTAAGCGAACCGCCAGCGTCTGCCCCTCCCGCGCCCGGACGCGGACGTTTACCCGCGCCCCGTCCAGGGTGATGCCGTCCTCCAGCCACTTCACTCGGCGCAGCACCGTGCCCGACAGCCCCAGGGTGCGGCGCAGGAGGGTGTTCACCTCCAGCCCCGCCAGCTCGGGGGTGATGTTCAGCGTCAGATACCGGGCGCTCACAGCTTTTTGGACAGGTACAGGCTGGCCAGCGGCCAACTGACGGCATACACCACGATGACGCCGAACACCGCCAGGGCCGCCGTCTTGCTCACCGCCACCAGCACGAACATGGAGGCCACGGCGGCGAAAAAGGTGAACATCCCGGCGAACTGGAAGGCCTGGTTGATGATGGCCTTCTCCCGCTCATCCTGCTCCTGGATCTTGGTCTTTTTCCGGGCCTCCGGGTGGGTGAGCAGGTACTGCATCCGAACCAGGAGAACCACCGCGCCGATGGTCATACCGCTGGCCGCGCCCAGATAGAAGCCCCGGGCATAGTCGGACAGCACTTCGCTGTTGTGAATAAGGAAGATATAGCACAGGAGGCCCGTGATCCCCACCGCCAGCAGGCCAAAAGCCATCAGACGGCGGCGGCGCAGGGAGCGGTCGTAGTCCGACGTGTCAAACATCCGCATCAGCATGGCGTTTCCTCCTCATTTGGCGGCGTCCCGCCCCAGGAGCCGCAGCTTGAAGGCGTGGAACCTGTCAAACAGAGGCCGGGTCTTGGGGGAGCCGTACAGCAGGCCGATGAAGGCCAGCCCGCACCCCGCGCCGCACAGGAAATGGGCCGCGGCGCCCATAGGGCCGCCCAGCTCCAGCACGCTGCGGACGAAAATGCCGATCCACAGCAGGATGACGCCGACGGCAAAGGCGGGGTTTATGTTAAAATTACAGCTGCGCTTCATGACGTTTCCTCCTCAAACAGAAAAATGTCCTCAATGGTGGTATTGAAATACTGGGCGATCTTGTGGGCCAGCAGGAGGGAGGCGTTGTACCGTCCGCTCTCCAGCGAGATGATGGTCTGCCGGGTGACGGCCACCGCCTCCGCCAGCTCCGCCTGGGAAATCCGCCGCTCCTTGCGCAGGGCGGCGATGCGGTTTTCCATGTCATCCCTCCTGACGGCGCAGGTTGTGTGCGCCATGATGAACTCCCCCTTGATGGAAGTGATGTAAAGTTCGCTTTACGATTGGAGTATAGCACGCTTTACATTCTGTGTCAAGCACATTTTACATTTTTTGAAACGGGGAGGATAATTTGCCCAAAGGCGCCGCCGATACGGCCCGCCGAATTGGGCTGCCGTTCGACAAAAAAAGCTGTACTTTTCCCCCGGGGTGTGGTATACTGCCGGAAACGGTTCCTCTCCAGCCAATGGGGCTCCGCAAAAGCGCCCTTTACTTTTGTGGGTAGGGGAGAAGCAAGGAAACGGAGTCGAGCGGACTTTGCCCTTATGGGGCCCCCGCAAAGCCGCCCTTCAGGCTTTGTGGGGAGAGGAGGCACAGCGGAGCGGATGAGCGCAGCTTGTGCCGACGAGGCGTAAACCGCTGGCGGCAGCGGTGTTTGATAGGCAGAGCGGATGGGCACAGGGCGCGGGGCCGGACGGCCCGGACGCCCCATCCCGGCGAGACAGGGCCGGGTGGGGGCGAACCGGGGGCTGTCCGCCGCCCGCGCGGGCCGGGCGCGGCAGGCTCGCGTCGGACTTTTGTCATGCCCAGCTCCCTCCGCCATCTACATAGGGACGGCAGGGCGGACAGCTTGATCCGCCCTCCGTGTCTTGCGCAAAAAAATTTTACTCAAATTATAAAGGAGTTATTATGGCAGAAAAACTGAAAATCATTTCTCTGGGCGGTCTCAACGAGATCGGCAAGAACCTCACCGTCTACGAGTACGGCGGCGACCTGATCGTGGTGGATGTGGGCATGGGCTTTCCGGACAACGATATGTACGGTATCGACGTGGTGATCCCTGACTTTACCTACCTGATCCAGAACCGGGATCGGATTCGGGCCATCTTCATCACCCACGGCCACGAGGATCACATCGGCGCCATCCCCTACCTGATGCGGGACGTAAACGCCCCCATCTACGCCACCCGGATGTCCGCGGGGCTCATCAAGCTGAAGCTGGACGAGCACCGGCTCACCGACAAGGTGAAGCTCATCACCTGCGAGGCGGGGGAGACCGTCAAGGCGGGCAAATTTTCCGTGGAGTTCATCCACATCAACCACTCCATCGCCGACGCGGTGGCCTTCGCCATCCGCACCCCAATCGGCGTGTGCGTCCACACCGGCGACTTCAAGATCGACCCCACCCCCATCCAGGGCGGCATGGCCGACCTGACCCGGCTGGGCGAGCTGGGCAACGAGGGGGTGCTGGCCCTGCTGTGCGACTCCACCAACGTGGAGCGCCCCGGCTTCACCAAGAGCGAACGCTCGGTGGGCGCCTCCTTCGAGGCCCTGTTCCGGGGCTGCGAGGAGCGGATCATCGTCACCACCTTCGCCTCCAACATCGACCGGATCCAGCAGATCATTGACGTGGCGGCCAAGTACGGCCGGAAGGTGGCCGTCACCGGGCGGAGCATGGAGAACGCCATGAAGGTGTCCACCGAGCTGGGCTATATGAACATACCCGCCGGGACGGTGGTGGATCTGGCCCAGATCAAGACCCTGCCCAAGAACAAGGTGTGCATCATCAGCACCGGCAGCCAGGGCGAAACCATGTCCGCCCTCACCCGGATGGCCTTCAACACCCACCGCCAGGTGGACATTCAGCCCGGCGACCGGGTGATCCTCTCCGCCTCCGCCATCCCCGGCAACGAGGACTCAGTGGGCAACGTGATCAACGAGCTGTACCGCCGGGAGGCGGAGGTGGTCAACGAGCGGGAGCTGCCCCTCCACGTGTCCGGCCACGCCTGCCAGGACGAGCTGAAGATCATGCACGCCCTGGTGCGGCCCCGCTTCTTCATCCCCGTCCACGGGGAGCAGCGGCACCTGAAAACCCACGCCAAGCTGGCCCGGGACGTGATGGGCATGGATCCCCGCAATATCGTCATCAGCGACGTGGGCCGGGTCATCGAGCTCACCCGGGACAGCGTCAAGCTCAACGGCACGGTGCCTGCGGGGAAGGTGTTTGTGGACGGCTACGGCGTGGGCGACGTGGGGGCGGTGGTGCTCCGGGATCGGCAGCACCTGGCCCAGGACGGCATGATCGTGGTGGTGGTGTCCATGTCCGGAGAGGACGGCTCGGTGATCTCCGGGCCGGACATCATCACCCGGGGCTTCGTGTACGTCAAGGAGTCGGAGGAGCTGATGGAGGAGCTGCGGCAGGTGGCGGTGGACGCCCTGGATCGCTGCCAGGATCGGCGCATCCGGGACTGGGCCACCATCAAATCGGAGATGAAGGGCACCCTGTCCAACTACCTTTACAAGAAAACCAAACGGAACCCCATGATCCTGCCTGTGATCATGGAGGTGTGATTGGATCAGAAAGAACGCCGGGGCCTGGTGCCCCGGCGTTCTTTCTGCTCACCGCTGATAGCGGTAATATCGAAACTCCCCCTCGTCCCTGATATGCTGAAAGCCCAGCTTCTCCAGGATGTGCTGGCTGCGGGTGTTTTTGACCACGGTGTCCGCGTTGACCGCCTCCAGGCCCAAAACGTCAAAGGCGTACCGAAGGGCCAGCCGCTCCGCCTGCGTTCCATAGCCCCGGCCCTTTACTCCGTCGTTCTGCATATGGACGCTGAGGGTACACTCCTTTTTTTGCCGGTCGATCCGTTTTAGGTGCAGCTCTCCCACCGGCGCGCCGTCTTTTAAAATGGCAAAGAGGACGCGATCCGGCGTCTGCTTTGCGTCAAAATACCGGTCTACCGCATCCTTGCTGTAGCGGTAGGGCGAGAACAGGCCCATATCCAGATAGATGGCCGGATCGTTTTCCCAACCTTGATACAGCTGATGACAGAGTTCCCGTGTCATGATAACCAGCGATATCTGCTCCATGGCCAATCCCCCCATACGGTTGTCGTGCTCCCACATTTTATCACGCCGGCCTCCTGCTGGCAACAGAACATCTCTGTACTTTTTCCCCGCGGTCTGATATAATGTCTCCACTTGATATAAAGGATGGATTGGAATGCTGACGCCAGATCAGGAGCTGGAATTCTGCCGCCTCCGCCGGGAGGTCATCGGCTTAAACTATCAAAACCTTAACCCCGAGCAGCGCCGCGCAGTACTGGCCACCGAGGGGCCGCTGCTGCTGCTGGCGGGGGCGGGCTCGGGCAAGACCACCGTGCTGATCCACCGGGTGGCCAACCTGATCCGCTACGGCCGGGGCTCCGACTCGGACGACGTGCCCGGATGGGTGACGCAGGACGACCTGGACTTCCTCCGTGCCTATGCCGCAAGCCCTGACAAGGAAAAGCGCCTCCAGGCCGACCGCCTGTGCGCCCTGGAGCCCGCCGCCCCCTGGAGCATCATCGCCATCACCTTCACCAACAAGGCCGCCGGGGAGCTGAAGGATCGGCTGGAGAAGATGTTGGGGGCCTCCGCCCGGGACGTGTGGGCGTCCACCTTCCACTCCGCCTGCGTGCGCATCCTCCGCCGGGACATTGAGAAGCTGGGTTTCCCCTCCTCCTTCACCATCTACGACACCGATGACTCCATTCGGGTGATGAAGGACTGTATCAAGGAGCTGGGTTTCGACGACAAGCAGTTCCCCCCCCGCTCTGTGCTGGGCACCATCTCCGCTGCCAAGGACAAGCTGCGGCTGTCCGAGGACTTTTTGGAGGATGCCGAGCAGTCCGGCGACTTCCGGCTGACCAAGATCGCCAGGCTCTACGCCGCTTACGAAAAGCGCCTGTGGGAGGCGGGGGCGCTGGACTTTGACGACATCATCCTCCACACCGTCCGGCTGTTCCAGCAACATGACGACGTTTTGGAATATTATCAGAAAAAATTCCGCTACGTTCTCATTGACGAGTACCAGGACACCAACAATCTGCAATATCTGCTGTCCTCCCTGCTGGCGGGGGGTCGGGAGAACATCTGCGTGGTGGGGGACGACGACCAGTCCATCTACCGCTTCCGTGGGGCCACCATCGAGAATATCCTGTCCTTCGAGGAGCAGTACCAGGGCTGCCGCACCATCCGGCTGGAGCAGAACTACCGCTCCACCAAGAACATCCTGGACGCGGCCAACGCCGTCATCCGCCACAACGTTGGCCGCAAGGGCAAGGAGCTGTGGACGGCGGGGGCGGAGGGGGAGAAGGTGCACCTCTACACTGCCATGAACGAGAACGACGAGGCCCGCTTCGTGGCCGACCGGCTGATGGAGGACTTCCGGGACGGGATCAAGTGGAACACCCACGCCGTCCTTTACCGGATGAACGCCCAGTCCAACCAGTTGGAGGTGGCTTTCAAGCGGGGCGGCATCCCCTACAAGGTCATCGGCGGCACCCGGTTCTTCGACCGGGCGGAGGTCAAGGATATGCTGGCCTACCTGTGCGCCGTCCACAATCACGCCGACGATCTGCGGCTCACCCGGATCATCAACAACCCGCCCCGGGGTATCGGCCCCACCACCGTGGAAAAAGCCCGGGTTATCGCGGCGGATCGGGGGCTGTCCCTGTGGGAGGTGATCGCCCATCCCGGGGACTATCCGGAGCTGCAAAAGGCGGCCAACAAGCTGGGCCAGTTCACCGCCATGATGGAGGAGCTGACGGAGCTGTCCCAGACCATGGATCTGCCCAACTTCTATGAGGAAGTGGTGGCCCGGACGGGCTACGCTGCCATGCTCCAGACCAAAAACGATATTGAGAGCCGCTCCCGGCTGGAGAACGTGAGGGAGCTGCTCACCTCCATCAACAGCTACCTGGAGAACGCCGGCGGGGAGCCCTCCCTGGCGGGCTTCCTGGACGAGATCGCCCTGTATACCGACCTGGACAGCCACGACCCCAACGAGGACGCGGTGGTGATGATGACCATGCACTCCGCCAAAGGGCTGGAGTTCCCCACGGTGTTCGTGGTTGGTATGGAGGAGGGCATTTTCCCCGGCCTGCGGGCCATCGGGGAGGCGGAGGAGATGGAGGAGGAGCGGCGGCTGTGCTACGTGGCCCTGACAAGGGCCAAGGAGCGGCTGTACCTCACCTGCGCCGGCCAGCGGATGCTGTTTGGCCGCACCAGCACCAACCGGCCCTCCCGGTTCGCCGGGGAGATCCCGGCCGAGCTGCTGGAGCAGTCGGGGCGCTCCTACTTAGATCCCACCCCCACAGGCGGGGACTGGGACGAGTTCGACCAGACGCCCCGTGTGTCCACCTACCGGGAGCCCTACCGCCAGGGTGGCGGCGCCTACGGGGCTGGGGAGCGGCGGAGCACCTATACGCCGGGGCGGCCTCAGAGGGCTCCGGCCCGGCCCGCCTTCCAGTCAGCGGTGTCCGCCCCCGGGGCGGGCCTGCCGGAGTACCAGAAGGGGGATATGCTGGAGCACAAGGCGTTTGGACGGGGTATGGTGACCTCCACCCAGAAGGTGGGGGGCGACACCCTGCTGGAGATCGCCTTCGACGGGGTGGGCACCAAGCGGCTGATGCTGAAGTTCACTGCCCAGCTCATGAAAAAACTGTGAGGGGGAATTGCAATGCACATGGCGGTCAGCGTGTTGGCTATTTTGTTCGGACTGTTACATCTCATCGCGGCGGCCACTCGGTTCAACTCAGACGATCCCGCCACCCGGGGCTTTGCCATTGCTATGGCCTGCGGCGGCCTCTGCGTGATCCTTGCGGCCATCTTTCATCTGACCTTGAGCGTCAACGTGTCGGACGCCTCCACTGCCGGCGTGGGCTGTCTGCTGATCTGCGCCGCGGCCTATGCCAACGGGAGGTATGCGGGAAACGTCCGCCTCTCCCACCACATCATCCGGGGGATTGTCGCTGTGCTGCTTGTCATCGGGTTCGTGCTCTGGTAAAGAAAAGGCGGGAGGACGCCGAACATCCTCCCGCCTTATTCCGTTTCCGCCCAGCGCCCCGCCCCGTAACGGGCGGATATGTTAAATCCACCCGCACGGTTGGAAGCGGGCATAAAGTTCTTTTTGCCTACTTTTTCTTTCAAGAAAAAGTAGGGCTGTTTTCCTCCAAAAGCCGCCGGGTGCCGTGGAAGAACAGGCGCTCCGCCCGCTCCAGCAGGTCGGCCAGATCCCCCTTCATCCCGTGGCGCACCCAGCTGAGCAGGATGCCGATGAGCATGAACTGGAAGGAGCGGCAGATGAAATCCAGATCCTCCTCCGACGGGGATAGGCCCTTCGCCGAGTCCCGCAGATAGGCCATAAACAGCTCTCCGGAGGCCTCCAGCAGGTAGTCCTCCATGGCGGCATGGCCCACAGCGCCGTAGATGTGAAGGAACATCCTTTGCCGGGCGGAGATGTAGCCGATGAGCCGCCGTAGGCCCTCGCTGGCGTGCTCCCCCGGCTGACGTTGGCGCTGCAACTCGTCCATGTCCCGCCGGAGCATGGCCTTTAGCAGGGCATAGATATCGCTGTAGTGGTAATAAAAGGTGTTGCGGCTGATGCCGCACTCCGCCGTGACGGCCTGTACCGTGATCTGATCCATGGGCGTCTGCTGAAGCAGACGGACAAAGGCGTCGATGATGGCGGCTTTGGTGAGCTGGGCCATGACGACCCCTCCTTTGAATTGCTGCGCTTCTTCGCGCTTCTCAGAAAAACAGCGTTCCGCTTTCACGGAACGCTGTTTTCGCCGTCTTAGTAGAACTTCTTGCGGTTCTTGCGGGCCGCCTCGCTCTTTTTGCGGCGCTTGACGCTGGGGCTGTCGTAAAACTCGCGCTTACGCACCTCAGCCAGCACGCCGGACTTGGCGCAGGAACGCTTGAAACGCTTCAGCGCGTTCTCCAGAGACTCGCCCTCGCGGACATGAACTTCGGACATCTATGATTTCCCTCCCTCCGAGGCGTCCGGTTAATTCCAGGACGCTTTAAGGGCCATTGGCGATGGCTTTAACAGGACTATTATATGTGAAAAAGTCCTTCTTGTCAACCGCAAAATATGGGGTTTTTTTGGAAATGGTTCCCCCACCCGCTGTCGATGGGCTCACCGCTCCTCAGTTTGGCTTCACAATCAGGTTCACCAGCCGCTTGGGCACCACAATCGTCTTGACCAGGGCCATGCCCTCGGTGAACTTCTGTACCTTGGGGTCGGCCTGGGCGGCGGCCACGATGGCGTCGTTGTCGGCGTCGGCGGGGACCACGATGTTGGCGCGCAGTTTGCCGTTCACCTGCACCGCCATCTGGACGGTGTCCGCCACCGTCTTGCTCTCATCATAGGTGGGCCAGGGCTGCTGGCACACGAAGCCTGTGCCGCCCAGCATCTCCCACAGCTCTTCGGCGATGTGGGGGGCGAAGGGGGACAGCAGGGTGATCAGGGTCTTCATGTCCCCCCGGGAGCAGCCATTCTTCTGAAAATCGCCGACAAGCGTCATCATGGCGGCGATGGCGGTATTGAACTTCATGGACTCGATGTCGTCCGCCACCTTCTTGATGCACTTGTGAATGCCCGCCTCGTTCTCCTTGGTGTAGTCCAGGCTGTCGGTGCAGCTCTCCGCCAGGTTCCACACCTTGTCCAGGAACCGCTTGCAGCCCTTCACCGCGTTGTCCGACCACACGGCGGCCTGCTCAAAGTCGCCGATGAACATGATATACAGCCGCAGGGTGTCCGCGCCATAGGCAGCCACGATGTCATTGGGGTTGACCACGTTGCCCCGGGACTTGGACATCTTCTCGCCGCCCTCGCCCAGAATCATGCCGTGGCTGGTGCGCTTCTGATAGGGCTCCTTGGTGGGCACTACGCCGATGTCGTACAGGAACTTGTGCCAGAACCGGGAGTAGAGCAGATGCAGCGTGGTGTGCTCCATGCCGCCGTTGTACCAGTCCACCGGGGACCAGTAGTCCAGCGCCTCCTTGGAGGCCAGGGCCTTGTCGTTGTGGGGGTCCATATAGCGCAGGAAGTACCAGCTGGAGCCCGCCCACTGGGGCATGGTGTCCGTCTCCCGCTTAGCGGGGCCGCCGCAGCAGGGGCAGGTGGTTTTGACCCAGTCGGTCATCTTGGACAGGGGGCTCTCGCCGTCGTCGGTGGGCTCGTAGCTCTCCACCTCGGGGAGCAGCAGGGGCAGCTGATCCTCGGGCAGGGGCTGCCAGCCGCATTTCTCACAGTACACCATGGGGATGGGCTCGCCCCAGTACCGCTGGCGGGAGAACACCCAGTCTCGGAGCTTGTAGTTCACCTTGGCAGTGCCGATGCCCTTCTCCTCCAGCCATTTGGTGATGACGGGAATGGCGTCCTTCACGGTCAGGCCGTTGAGGAAGTCGGAGTTGACCATGATCCCGGTGTCGTCCTTGGCGGTGAAGGCGGCCTTCTGCACGTCCTCCCCGCCGGACACCACCTCGATGATCTCACAGCCGAACTTTTTCGCAAACTCCCAGTCCCGGTCGTCGTGGGCGGGGACGGCCATGATGGCCCCGGTGCCGTAGGTGGACAGCACGTAGTCGGAGATGAAAATGGGAATCTCCCGGCCGTTGACGGGGTTGATCCCTCGCACGCCGTCCAGGCACACGCCAGTCTTTTCCTTGTTCAGCTCGGTGCGCTCCAGGTCGGATTTGGAGGCGGCGGCCTTCTGATACGCTTTGACCTCGTCGGCATTACTGAGCCTGCCTGCCTCCAGCCAGCTCCGCACCAGCTCATGCTCCGGGGACAGCACCATATAGGTGGCCCCGAACAGGGTGTCGGGCCGGGTGGTGAACACCACGATATCGTCCCCGGCGGTGGACTTGAAGGTGACCTCCGCGCCGGTGGAGCGGCCGATCCAGTTGCGCTGCTGGATCTTCACCCGCTCGATGAAGTCCAGATCGTCCAGGTCGTCAATGAGCCGCTGGGCATACTCGGTGATCTTCAGCATCCACTGGGACTTTTCCTTGCGGATGACGGGGGAGCCGCACCGCTCGCACACGCCCTCCACCACTTCCTCGTTGGCCAGCACGCACTTGCAGGAGGTGCACCAGTTCACCGGCATGGTGGCCTTGTAGGCCAGCCCCTTCTTATAGAGCTGGAGGAAGATCCACTGGGTCCACTTGTAGTAGCTGGGGTCGGTGGTGTCCACCACCCGGTCCCAGTCGAAGCCGAAGCCCAGCATTTTCAGCTGGCTGGTGAAGTTGGCGATGTTGTCCTTCGTCACCTTGGCGGGGTGGATGTGGTTCTTGATGGCGTAGTTCTCCGTGGGCAGGCCGAAGGCATCGAAGCCGATGGGGAACAGCACGTTGCAGCCGTCCATCCGCTTTTTCCGGGTGACGATATCCATGGCGGTGTAGGGCCGGGGATGGCCAACATGGAGCCCCTGGCCGGAGGGGTAGGGGAACTCCACCAGACCGTAGAACTTGGGCTTGGCGCTGTTGTCCTCGGCGGCGTACACCTTGGCCTCCTCCCAGCGCTTTTGCCATTTGGGCTCGATGGCGGCAAAATCGTATTTCAATGTGAACACTCCCTTGGGTGGTTTTTCTCAGGTCAAAACATTATATAGGAAATGTCAAGAGATTGCAAGGGGGCAGCCGGTATTTATCCTTTTCGGCCAAGATAACGGCAGACCTTTTTCTGATATTGCAGATACTCGTCTCCAAATGCGGCAAGCAAAAAATGCTCCTCGACCTTGACGATCTGCACGTGGTACATGATTACGGCAAAAATGGTCAGAGCGCACAAAATCCAGTTGAAAAACATCAATAATGTGCCAATATACAAAAGATCAAAGCCTAAAAAAGCGGGGTTGCGGCTAAATTGATAAATGCCGCTTGTTACAAGCTCCGTTTGATCGGTTGTGGAAACTCCCGCCCGCCAGCTGTCACCCATCGTCCGCACCGCGGAAATAAATACGATGGTTCCCGCAACGTTCATCACCGCGCCGATCACTCGGACAAGGACAGGACTATGACTTGTCCCGATCAAGATACTGATCAGCCCCGCCGCGAAAACAAGAAGGGCCGCAGCTCTCACTGCAAGCTCCACGAATTTTACAAAACCGACTTTGCCCTTTCCAAGCTGGTTGGTCTGTATTCCCCGTTTTTTCTGGCGAAGCATTTTTACAAAATAACAGCCGTAAAAAGCAAGCAGGATCGCCACGGAAATCAGCTGAAATGCCATAGTTCTCCCTCCAAAACTGGAATTGTTCTTGATTCCACTGCCAAATTTCGACTTCAAGCGGCGATTGATGAAACCGCCGCCCGGGGCGTTCCCACCCCGGGCGGCCTTTCAAAATAGGCGCGGTTTCCTCCGCCCCATCACAGCTTCCGGACAAACAGGCACCGAATAGCGTTGAGCACCGCCAGAATCATCACGCCCACGTCGGCGAAAATGGCCAGGTACATATTGCCCACGCCCACCGCCCCCAAAATCAGGCAGACGGCCTTCACCCCCAGGGCCAGCACGATGTTCTGATAGACGATGCCCAGGCACTTCCGGGAGATCTTGATGGCCTTGACGATCTTCATGGGGTCGTCGTCCATGAGGACGATGTCCGCCGCCTCAATGGCCGCGTCCGAGCCCATGGCCCCCATGGCCACGCCGATGTCCGCCCGGGACAGCACCGGAGCGTCGTTGATGCCGTCCCCCACAAAGGCCAGCCTGGCCTTGCCCGTCTGGGACGCCAGCAGCTCCTCCACCTTGGCCACCTTGTCCGCTGGCAGCAGCTCGGCGCACACCTGATCCACCCCCAGCTCCGCCGCCACCTGCTCCGCCACCCTCCGGCTGTCGCCGGTGAGCATCACCGTCTTGGACACGCCCGCCCGCTTCAGGGCGGACAGGGCCGCCTTGGCCTGGGGCTTCACCCGGTCGGAGATGACGATGTGCCCGGCGTACTTGCCGTCCAGGGCCACGTGGATGATGGTGCCGGTCTGGTGGCAGTCGATGTGGGGAACCCCCAGCCGCTGCATTAGCTTGTTGTTGCCGGCGGCCACCGCCACGCCGTCCACGTTGGCGATGACACCGTTGCCGCTGATCTCCTCGATGCCGGTGACCCGGCTGCGATCCAGCTCCTTGCCGTAGGCCCGCTGGAGGCTCTTGCTGATGGGGTGGGAGGAGGCGCTCTCTGCCAGGGCGGCGTACTCCAGGAGCTTCTCCTCCTCCAGCGGGCTGTGGTGGACGCCGTTCACCTCAAAGACCCCCTGGGTCAGGGTGCCCGTCTTGTCGAACACCACCGTCCGGGTCTGAGACAGCAGCTCCAGGTAGTTGGAGCCCTTCACCAGCACGCCCTCCCGGCTGGCCCCGCCGATGCCGGCGAAGAAGCTGAGGGGGATGCTGATCACCAGGGCACAGGGGCAGCTGATCACCAGGAAGGTGAGGGCCCGGTACAGCCAGGTGCCCCAGTCCGGGGACAGGCCCAGGGCCAGCGCCCGCGCCAGGGGGGGCAGGACAGCCAGGGCCAGGGCGCTGTAGCAGACGGCGGGGGTGTAGATCCGGGCGAACTTGGAGATAAAGTCCTCCGATTTGGACTTGCGAGAGCTGGCGTTCTCCACCAGATCCAGGATTTTGGACACGGTGGACTCCCCAAATTCCCGGGTGGTTTGGATCTTCAGCACGCCGGTCATGTTGACGCAGCCGCTGATCACCTCGTCCCCTGGGTTCACCTCCCGGGGCAGGCTCTCGCCGGTGAGGGCGCTGGTGTTCAGGCTGGCGCTGCCCTCTGTCACCACGCCGTCGATGGGCACCTTCTCCCCGGGCTGGACGACGATGACGGTGCCCACCTCCACCTCGTCAGGATCCACCCGCTCCAGCCGGCCGTCCCGCTCCACGTTGGCGTAGTCGGGACGGATATCCATCAGCTCGCTGATGTTCCGGCGGCTCCGGCCCACGGCGTAGCTTTGGAACCACTCGCCGATCTGGTAGAACAGCATGACGGCGATGGCCTCCAGATAGTCGCCGTTCTCGTAGATGGCCAGGGCCATGGCCCCCACTGTGGCCACCGCCATGAGGAAGTTCTCGTCGAACACCTGCCGGTTGAGGACGCCCCGGACGGCCTTGCGCAGGATGTCGTAGCCGATGAGGAAGTAGTCGGCCAGGTACAGGGCGAACCGGATCCAGCGCCCCGCGCCGGAAAACAGCGCCCCGTCCAGCCGGGCGAAGACCGCTGCCGGGACAAGCTGAAGGGCCAGCAGCAGGGCGGAGGAGGCAAGGATGCGGGTCAGCATGGTTTTCTGCTTTTGGGTCATGCCGCTGTCCGGCCGCGTGCCCACATAGCACCGTAGAACCAGGGCCAGCAGCACCACCGCGGCCAGCAGGCTGTTGAGGATCAGTTCTTGCATGGGAAGGGTTCCTCCTTACAGGAAGATCTCGCAGTCCGGCTCCACCCGTTTGCAGGCGGACAGGACGGCCGCCATCACGGCCTTGGGCTCCTGCCCCTCGGCGAACTCCACGATGAGCTTCTGGGTCATGAAATTCACAGTGGCCCCCTGGACGCCGGGGGTGCTCCGGGCGGCCTCCTCCATCTTGTTGGCGCAGTTGGCGCAGTCCACTTCGATTTTGTAAGTCTTTTTCATACCGGCGATCCTCCCAGAATATTTCCTTATAACTATTAAACGCTTGCTTAATGGTTATGGCCGTAGTATAATGCGAACAGGGGCGCAAGTCAATGCTCCCGGCCCATTCCCTGCCGAATGGGCGAAAAGAATTTCCGTTTGGGCGAACAGAGAGGAGCGCGGGCCATGGAGGAGATCAAACTGCCCCACCGCCACGGCGAGGGGCGGGACGCCCACCGGCTTCAGGAGCAACTGGACTGCGTGGGACGCTTTGAGGCGGTGGCGGACGTGTTCAAGCAGCTGGACGACACCACGCGGCTGCGGATCTTCTGGCTGCTGTGCCACTGTGAGGAGTGCGTGGTCAATTTGTCCGCTATGATGAGGATGTCCAGTCCCGCCATATCCCATCACCTCCGGCCGCTAAAAAACAGCGGTCTTATCGTCAGCCGCCGGGTGGGCAAGGAGGTCTACTACCGGGCGGCGGACACGGAGTGCAGCCGCCTGCTCCACCAGATGATGGAGCGGGTGATGGAGATCACCTGCCCGGAGCAGTGCGGCCCGTGCGGGGACGCTCCGGCGGACGCTCCGCCGGGACAGATGGAGCTTGTTCGGGAGATCCATGAGGAACTCCTCCGGCACATGGATCGGCGCTTTACCATCGAGGAGCTGTCCCGGCAGTACCACATCAACCCGACTACGTTAAAGGCGGCCTTTAAGGCGGCCTATGGTACCTCCCTGGCGGCCCATATCAAGGGCCACCGCATGGAGCAGGCCGCCAAGCTCCTCCGGGAGACGGATCGGAGCGTGGCTGAGATCGCCGAGGCCGTGGGCTACGACAGCCCCAGCCGGTTCTCGGCGGCGTTTAAGGGGGTATTCGGCGTCCTGCCCAGGGAGTACCGCCGGCCCGGTGGATGAATGCCCTTGCCTCCGCCAGGAAAAGATGATATAATTTTTCCCAATATGCCGCAACTACAGAAAGGGAGAGATCCGCATGACCTATCGGGAGGAATTCATCCACTTTATGGTGCGCTCCGGCGTGCTCACCTTCGGGGACTTCACCACCAAGTCAGGGCGCAAAACCCCCTATTTCGTCAACACCGGCAACTACAAGACTGGCGCCCAGGCCGCCCGTTTAGGCGACTACTACGCCGCCTGCATCCAGGAGCATATGCCCCAGGGCATCGACGCCCTGTTCGGCCCCGCCTACAAGGGCATCCCGCTGGCGGTGGCCGCCGCGTCCTCCCTGTACCGGGGCTATGGCCGGGATCTGCCCTACTGCTTCAACCGCAAGGAGGCCAAGGATCACGGCGAGGGCGGGGCTATGGTGGGCTACAAGCCCCAGACCGGCGACCGGATTGCCATCATCGAGGACGTGGTGACCGCGGGCACCGCTGTGCGGGAGACTATTGAGCTGTTCAAGTCGGTGGCGGACGTGACCTTCGCCGCCCTGTTCGTCAGCGTGGATCGGATGGAGCGGGGCACCCGGGACTGCACCACCCTGGACGAGCTGCGGCAGGACTACGGCATTCAGGTCTATCCCATCGTCACCATCCGGGACGTCATGGACTGCCTCCACAACAAGGCGGTGGACGGTAAGGTATACATCGACGACGCCATGCTGGGCCGGATGGAGGACTATCTGGCACAATACGGGCCCCGGGGGTGACCGGCAGTGGCCGGAGAGAAGAAGCCGTCCGGCATACACACCGGACACCGGAAACGGGTGAAGGATGAGTTTCTGGCCAATGGGCTGGCCGGTCTGCCGGATCACCGGGTGCTGGAGCTGCTGCTGTTCTACGCCATTCCCCAGGGGGACGTGAATCCTCTGGCCCACCGGCTGATGGATCACTTTGGCTCGCTGGCGGGGGTGTTCCACGCCACCCATGAGCAGCTCATGCAGGTGGACGGGGTGGGTTATAGCACGGCGGTGTTCATCCGGCTGATCCCGGCAGTGGCGGCCCGGTATTTGGCGGACAGCAGCAGAGTGGGTGAGCAGTACCTCAGCTCCTGGCAGCTTCGGGATCTATTGCTCCCGCTGTTCTTTGGCCAGCGCAATGAGCTGGCCTACCTGGTGTGCCTGGATGGCAAGAGTAAGCTGATCGTCACCAAAAAATTGGGGGAGGGCATTGCGGACTCGGTGCAGATTACCACCCGGAAGGTGCTGGAAACGGCGTTGAACTGCAACGCCAGCCGGGTGGTGCTGGCCCACAACCACGTGTCTGGGGTGGCCCTCTGGTCGCCGGAGGATTTGGACACCACCCTGCGGTTGAGGCGGGTGCTCTGGGAGGCGGGGATCGAGCTGGTGGATCACTGCATTTTCGCCGACGACGATATGGTGTCCATGGCGGACTCGGGAGTGCTAAGGGATTAAAGAACACACAAAGCGCCGTCGGGAGAGAGACTCCCGGCGGCGCTTTGTATTAAGAAAACAGCCAGCCGAACAAAGGGGACAGAGGGATCATGGTCAGGCTGAACACCATGGACGACACCGATACCAGGGTGGCCCGGGCGGAGGAGGGGAAGCGGGCGTTGAGCCGCTTGTCGCTCACCAGTTGGAGGGCATCGTCCAGCAGGCCGGCCAGCAGCCCCGCCAGCAGCAGCAGGGGCAGCGCTCGTCCCCGGGCCAGCAGGACGCAGGCAGTCACCCCAGCTCCGGTGAGCAGCACCACCTTCCCGTAGGGCAGCCGATCCAGCGCTCCGGTGATCAGTCCCGCCAGCGCTCCGCCCAGCCCCAGCACAAACAGCGCCGGGCCCAGCAGGGCGGGGAGGGGGACGGCCTCCCCCACCCGCTGCTGGAGAAAGAACCGGGTAAGGGTGGCCCCCGCCCCCACCAGGGCGTTGAGGGCCATGATCCGCCGCGCGGTTTTGTCCAGGCTCAGCACGGCCCAGGCCGCCCGGAACACCTCCGCCAGGGCGGCGGGGAAGGACGAGACGTGGTGCTCAGCCCGGGGGCGCTCCGGCTCCGTCAGGGCCAGCGCCCCGCACAGACCCAGGGCGGCCACGGCGGCGTCCAGCAGGTAGGCCGCCCGCCAGCCCAGCAGCACTGTGGCCCCCGCCAGCAGCATGGCCCCGCCGTCGCTGAGCCGGAACAGGCCGTTTTGCAGGGAGGAGAAGCGCAGGTAGCCCTCCTCCCGCCCCGCCTGGAGCATGGATTCGTAGGTGATGGCCTCCCGGGTGCCGGACTGGAGGTTATAGGCCAGGGCGGTGGCCGCCATGGCGACGCACACCCCGGCCATACCGTTGGAGGCCGCCATCAGCAGGGCGCACAGGGCAAACATGGTTTGGCTGAGCAGAAGGGTGCGCTTTCGGCCCAGCAGGTCGGCCAGCAGGCCGGAGGGCAGCTCGCCGCACAGGCTTACCACATGGAACAGGCTTTCCACCAGTCCGATCTCCACCAAGGAGAAGCCCCGCAGGCCCAGCAGCAGCACCCACACGCTGCCCGCCGGACGGAAGCCGGTGGCCCACTCCAGCAGCAGGAGAGACCGCTTCTGCCGGGATAAGTTGAGATTTCTTCCGTTTTTAGGCATAAAAATACGCCGTCCTTTCTGAAAAATACAGAACAGGATCGGCGCAACCTCTTTGCACGGAGCTGTTCAGCTCCTGAAAAAGGGCGCACCAATCCCCTGGACGGCAAGGGTGCAGCCAAAAAATTCCAAAATCACGCCGTTTGTCCAGCCCATGGAACGCGCCCCCTCTCTGTGTAGAATTGTATTGATAGTATCAGATCAACCGCCCGATGTCAAGGACAAAGGGATTAGCACTCTGGCGTTGAGAGTGCTAATTGTTTACACCCAGTTCATGAAATCTCCGGCGGGCGGGGTATACTACAGGATGAAACTACAGAATGGAGCGTGGGCCGCCATTTGTAGGGGAGGGGCCTGCCCCTCCCCTACAAATCCGCAATACAAGCAGATGTGGTGTGAACACAGCCCGCGATCCCCGGAAAAGGAGTGAATTTCCATGAATATGAACCAATTTACCCAGAAATCCCTGGAGGCCATTCAGAGCGCCCAGAACATCGCCACCCAGCACGGCAACCAGCAGATTGAGCAGCCCCACCTCCTCCTGGCCCTGGTGGAGCAGGACGGGGGCTTCATCCCCCAGCTGCTCACCCACATGGGGCTGACCATCGAGTCCTTCCGGGCTGCCGCGCGGCATGAGGTAGAGATTCTGCCCAAGGTGTCCGGCCCGGGCCGGGAGGCGGACAAGGTCTACATCGCCCCTGGGGTGGACAAGGCGCTGAACCAGGCGGTGACCATCGCGGGGAGCATGAAGGATGAATTTGTCTCGGTGGAGCACATCCTGCTGGCCCTGATTGACACGGCGGAGCAGAATCTGAAGGAGCTGTTCCGCACCTACAACGTGGATAAGGAGAAGGTCATGCAGGCCCTGGCCGCCCTGCGGGGGAACCAGCGGGTCACCAGCGACAACCCGGAGGAGACGTATGAGGCGCTGAAGAAGTACGGCTCCGACCTGGTGGAGCGGGCCAGGCAGAACAAGCTGGATCCGGTCATCGGCCGGGACGACGAGATCCGGAATGTCATCCGCATCCTGTCCCGCAAGAGCAAGAATAATCCCGTCCTCATCGGCGAGCCAGGTGTGGGCAAGACCGCCATCGCCGAGGGGCTGGCCCAGCGCATCGTGAAGGGCGACGTGCCCGCCGGGCTGAAGGACAAGACCATTTTCGCCCTGGACATGGGGGCCCTGATTGCCGGGGCCAAGTACCGCGGCGAGTTTGAGGAGCGGCTGAAGGCCGTGCTCAACGAGGTGAAGCAGTCCGAAGGCCGGATCATCCTGTTCATTGACGAGCTGCACACCATCGTGGGGGCGGGAAAGAGCGAGGGGGCCATGGACGCGGGCAACCTGCTCAAGCCCATGCTGGCCCGTGGGGAGCTGCACTGCATTGGGGCCACCACGCTGAACGAGTACCGGCAGTATATCGAGAAGGACGCCGCCCTGGAGCGCCGCTTCCAGCCCGTCATGGTGTCCGAGCCCACGGTGGAGGACGCGGTGGCCATCCTGCGGGGGTTGAAGGAGCGGTACGAGGTGTTCCACGGGGTGAAGATCACCGACGGGGCCATCGTGGCCGCCGCCACCCTGTCCAACCGCTATATCACCGACCGCTTTCTGCCTGACAAGGCCATTGACCTGATTGACGAGGCCTGCGCCCTGATCCGCACCGAGATGGACTCCATGCCCACCGAGCTGGACGTGATCTCCCGGAAGATCATCCAGTGCGAGATCGAGGAGGCGGCGCTGAAAAAGGAGGACGACCAGCTGTCCCAGTCCCGGCTGGCGGACATCCAAAAGGAGCTGGCGGAGCTGCGGGATCAGTTCAACGCGGGCAAGGCCAAATGGGAGAACGAGAAAAACGCCATCGGCAAAGTGCAGAAGCTCCGCGAGGACTTGGAGCAGGCCAACGCCGATTTGGAAAAGGCCCAGCGGGAGTACGACCTGGAAAAGGCCGCCCAGCTCCAGTACGGCACCATCCCCGAGCTGAAAAAGCAGCTGGAGGAGCAGGAGGGCTACGCCGCCCAGTCCAAGGAGGACAACCTGCTCCGGGACAAGGTGACGGAGGAGGAGATCGCCCGCATTGTGGAGCGTTGGACGGGCATCCCGGTGTCCAAGCTGATGGAGGGCGAGCGTGAGAAGCTGCTCCACCTGGAGGACATCCTGCACCAGCGGGTGGTGGGCCAGGAGGAGGCCGTCCGGCTGGTGAGCGAGGCCATCCTGCGCTCCCGCGCCGGCATCGCCGACCCGGATAAGCCCATCGGCTCCTTCCTGTTCCTGGGCCCCACCGGCGTGGGCAAGACCGAGCTGGCCAAGGCCCTCAGCGAGGCCTTGTTCGACAGCGAGAAAAACCTGGTGCGTATCGACATGAGCGAGTATATGGAGAAGTTTTCCGTCTCCCGGCTCATCGGGGCCCCTCCGGGGTACGTGGGCTATGAGGAGGGCGGCCAGCTCACCGAGGCGGTGCGTCGCCACCCCTACTCCGTGATCCTCTTTGACGAGGTGGAGAAGGCCCACCCGGACGTGTTCAACGTATTACTCCAGGTTTTGGACGACGGCCGGATTACCGACAGTCAAGGCCGGACGGTGGACTTTAAGAACACCGTCATCATCCTGACCTCCAACCTGGGCAGCCAGTTCCTGCTGGACGGGATCGGGGCGGACGGCGAGGTGTCCAGCGAGGCCCGGGCCCAGGTGGACGAGCTGCTGAAGCGCTCCTTCCGGCCGGAGTTCCTGAACCGGCTGGACGAGATCGTGTTCTATAAGCCGCTGACAAGGGAAAACATTTACCACATCATCGACCTGCTGCTGGCGGGGCTGAACCGCCGGCTGGAGGACAAGCGGCTGAAGGTGGAGCTGACAGACGGGGCCAAGTCCCTGATTCTGGACGCCGCCTACGACCCCATGTATGGGGCCCGGCCCCTGCGCCGGTATCTCCAGCACACGGTGGAGAACCTGGTGGGCCGGAAGATCATCGCCGGGGAGGTTGCACCCGAGTCCACCCTCACCGTGGACGCGGTGGACGGCGAGCTGGCAATTGTGTAAAGCAAAACCCCCGTCCGGCATCTGCCGGACGGGGGTTTTAGCTCATTCCACCATGCCTGTATCCGGGGTTCCGCCGCCTGGAGCCGGAACGGACAGCCCGGGGAACGCCTCCCCGCCGCCGGAGCCCTCCACCGCGCCGTTCCTGTCCTCGTCGTCCAGCACGCTCTCCTCGTCCTCCGGGTCGGGATTGTGCCGCCGCATGGCCATGGCCAGCTTGTAGCCCGCCTGATCGTGCTCCATCAGATAGCGCAGATCCTCCAGGGGCACCCGGTTGCCCTTCATGATGGACGCGGCGATCTTCTGGCATTTGTTCAGGATGTCCAGCTCATCCTCCATCCGCTTCAGACGGCTTTTGGCCGTGTCCAGGGCGGAGAGCTCGCTGTCCAGGCGGGACTGCCGCCGCTGCTCCCGCTCCTGCTGGTACTGCCACATCCGGCGGTTCTGCTCCTCCAGGTAGCTCACCGCCTGCCGGGACAGGGTGACCTTGTCCGCGGCGGGCTGGGCGGGGGCCTTCCGGGCCGGGGCGGACGCCTCCGCCTTTTTCGCTGTCGTCCTGGCAATCTGTTCGTTCCGGCGCATCTCCCGTGTGCTTCGCAGCTCCATGCCTGCCCCTCCTTTCCAACTTATACCTTATATAAATATTATCGGCGGATGTTCCGGGTTTGTTAATCCCAGGCGGAAAAAATCCGCCCGCCCTGTCAGGATCCGTCCCCCTCAATCGTATTGTCAGTGAAGGCGCCTTTGAAGGAGAGATACCCATGAGAGAGATCGACCCGCGGGAGGCGGAGCGGCTGGTGAATACCTACTCCGACCTGATCCTGCGGCTGAGCTACACCTACCTCAAGTCCACCCAGGACGGGGAGGACATCTGCCAGACGGTGCTGCTGAAGCTGCTGACGGCGGAGCGGGCCTTCCACAGCCCCGAACACGAGAAGGCGTGGGTGATCCGCGCCACGGTGAACGCCTGCAAGGACGAGCTGCGCGCCTTCCGGCGCAGGGCGGTGCCCCTGGAGGCGGCGGCGGAGACGGCGGCCCCGGAGCCGCCCCGGTCGGAGGTGCTGGAGGCGGTGATGGCCCTGCCGGAGCACTACCGGGAGGCGATTTACCTGTTTTATTACGAGGGGTATTCAATTGATGAGATCGCGGCCCTGACGGGGCGCAGCGGGGCGGCGGTGTCCGCCCACCTGAGCCGGGGGCGGAAAAAGCTGAAAACCATGCTGGAGGGAGAGCGCTATGGGACGACTTGAACAGGACTACCGGGAGGCGCTGGACGGGCTGCGCTTTTCCGGGGCGGGAAAGGAGCGTATTATGAAAAATTTGATGGAACAGCAGAGGCGGGAGCCTGTAAAGGGGAAGCGGTTCCGGCCATTGAGGACGGCGCTGATTGCGGCGGCGATGTGTCTGGCGCTGGCGGGGACGGCGTTTGCGGCCCTGGGCGGTATCCTATCGCCCCGCCTGACACCCAACATCGACGGAAAGGGGAGGTTTGACGGCTATACGGTCACGGGCAAGCTGGCGACCTATCCCTTGAGCCGGTTTGGTGATGGGTTCCGGAAGGCGGGGAAAGAGAACCCAAAAGGCCGCGTGGACAGAGAGTTTTCCAGCTTTGACGAGGTGCGTTCTTATCTGGGGGAAAACATTCCCTGCACATGGGCGCAGGACTGGGAGGGCGGCTACACTGTGATGCTCTACCACGATGAGAAGCAAAATATCTGGGGCAGCGATGTGGTAAGCAAGTCACCCGATGGCCGCATCGAAATCTGGCTGCGAGTTCTGACAGAGCACTGGGGTCAGGATCCAGAGAAGGTGGGACCTTTGTACGGAGGCGGCCCCGACGCCGTGATGGAGCGGCTGGATAACTACCAGATGCCCAACGGCTGCGTGGCGGAGTCCTTTACCATTGACCGCACGATGGTGGGGGGTGAGAACTACAGCACTTGCATCAGCTTCTTCATCAAGGATGGGAATATGTATGAGGTCAGCGTCGATGGTGAGCTGGAAGACCCGGAGCGTCTCTGGCCGGAGGTCCAGGCAGTTTTGGATAGCTTCGAGTAAACGCAAAGGGGCCCTGCGCACGGTGCGGGGCCCCTTTTTCACGATTTTCCCGTTGACAACGGCAAAAAATATGATAAAATAATTGGGCAATGACGGAACCAAGTCCGGCCCGCCGCGCCCAAGCGAGAGGGGACAGTGCAAGCCCTCGCGTGTGCCGCCGGACAAGCCACTCCCGAGCGCCCCCGGGACGACCGGGACGGCCGCCCCCGTTACCGGGCGATTGAGTGTCCTTGCCAGAAGGAAATCAGGGTGGTACCGTGGGCGTGTGGCTCACCCCTGAGCTTGGCAGGGGCGTTTTCTTTTTTATCCGTGATCAGACAAATCAACATAGATGGAGGTAATTCCCATGTACGATCCCAAACCCTACGGCCTGAACGAGCTGCGGGAGATGTTCCTGCGGTTCTTCGAGACGAAAGGCCACCTGCGCCTGCCCAGCTTCTCGCTCATTCCCCAGAACGATGCGTCCCTGCTGCTCATCAACTCCGGCATGGCCCCCATGAAGCCCTTCTTCACCGGCGAGCAGGAGCCCCCCCGCCACCGGGTCACCACCTGCCAGAAGTGCATCCGCACCGGCGACATCGAGAACATCGGCCACACCGACCGCCACGGCACCTACTTCGAGATGCTGGGCAATTTCTCCTTCGGCGACTACTTCAAGAAGGATGCCATCCACTGGGCTTGGGAGTTTCTCACATCCAAGGAGTGGGTGGGGTTGGATCCCAGCCGCCTGTACCCCTCTGTGTTCGCGGGGAATGAGACGACGCCCGCCGACGACGAGGCCTTCCGCATCTGGAACGAGGAGATCGGCATACCCGCCGACCGGATCTTCAAGTTCGGCAAGGAGGACAACTTCTGGGAGCACGGCTCCGGCCCCTGCGGCCCCTGCTCCGAGATCTACTACGACCGGGGCGAGCAGTACGGCTGCGGCAAGCCCGGCTGCACCGTGGGTTGCGACTGCGACCGCTATATCGAGGTGTGGAACGTGGTGTTCTCTCAGTTCGACAACGACGGGAACAACCACTATACCGAGCTGAAGCAGAAGAACATCGACACCGGCATGGGCCTGGAGCGCCTGGCCTGCGTGTGCCAGGGGGTGGGCTCCCTGTTTGACGTGGACACCGTCATGAACATCACCAACAAGGTGTCCGAAATCACCCATGCCCACTACGGCGAATCCAGGGAGAAGGACGTGTCCCTGCGGGTCATCACCGACCACATCCGCTCCGCCGTGTTCATGATCTGCGACGGCGTGCTGCCCTCCAACGAGGGCCGGGGCTACGTGCTGCGCCGCCTGCTGCGCCGGGCCGCCCGCCACGGCAAACTCTTAGGCGTCAACGAGCCCTTCCTGTACCAGGTGTGCGACACCGTCATCCACGAGAACGAGGGCCACTACCCCGAGCTGCGGGAGCGGCAGGACTATATCACCAAGGTGATCCGGGTGGAGGAGGAGAACTTCGCCAAGACCATCGACGGCGGCCTCAAGATCTTCAACGAGATGCTGGCGGGCCACAAGGAGAAGGGGGAAAAGACCTTCTCTGGCGCGGATGCCTTCAAGCTGTACGACACCTACGGCTTCCCCATGGATCTGACCCTGGAGATGGCGCAGGAGCAGGGCCTGGAGCTGGACGAGGCGGAGTTCCACAAGCTGATGGACGAGCAGCGCCAGCGGGCCCGGAAGGCCCGGGAGGCCCTGGGTGACCTGGGCTGGGCCGGGGTGGAGTTCGGCAAGGACGTGCCCGAGACGGAGTTTGACGGCTATGAGCACACCGCCATTGAGGACGCCAAAGTGGTGGCCCTGGTGGTGGAGAACGAGCTGGCCGAGGAGCTGATGCCCGGCGTGGAGGGCATTGTGGTGCTGGACAGGACCCCGTTTTACGCCGAGATGGGCGGTCAGGTGGCCGACCATGGTGTGATCTTTGCCGACAAGGTGAGCTTCGAGGTCACCGACGTGCAGAAGAACAAGGGCGGCAAATATATGCACTACGGCAAAATGACTGAAGGCGTGCTCAAGGTGGGCGATACGGTGACCGCCGCCATTGACATGGAGCGCCGGGCCGCCGTCAAGCGGGCCCACACCGCCACCCACCTGCTGGACAAGGCCCTGCGGGAGGTGCTGGGGGATCACGTCCACCAGGCCGGATCCCTGGTGGAGCCCGACCGGCTGCGCTTCGACTTCACCCACTTCGAGGCCATGACCCCGGAGCAGGTGGCCCAGGTGGGCCGGATCGTCAACGATGCCATCCTGGCGGGCTACCCGGTGGATACCCAGGTGCTGCCCATTGAGGAGGCCAAGAAAAAGGGCGCCATCGCCCTGTTTGGCGAGAAGTACGGCGACACCGTCCGGGTGGTGGACATGGGGGATGGGTACTCCGTGGAGTTCTGCGGCGGCACCCACCTCAGCAATACCGCCATGGTGGGGGCCTTCCGCATCAAGAGTGAGTTCTCCGTGGCTTCCGGCGTGCGCCGCATCGAGGCCACCACCGGCCGGGAGACCCTGGCCTTCTACGGCGAGGTGCAGGAGCGCATCAACCAGGCGGCGGCGGTGCTCAAGGCCAAGCCCGGGGAGCTGCGGGAGAAGGCGGAGGCCGTCATGGGCGAGATCCGGAACCTGCACCAGATGGTGGAGAAGTTCAAGGCCAAGGAGGCCGCCGGGGAGACCGACCGGATCTTGTTCGGCGCCCACGAGGTGGGCGAGCTGAAGGTGCTCACCGCCACCGTGCCCGAGGCGGACGGCCAGCGGCTGCGCCAGATGGGCGACCTGCTCCGGGAGAAGGACGCCAACGTGGTGGCGGTGCTGGCGGCGGTCAACGACGACAAGATCACCTTCCTGTGCGCCTGCGGCAAGGAGGCGGTGAAGAAGGGCGTCAAGGCCGGGGACATCATCAAGCAGGTGTGCGCCATCGCGGGTGGCTCCGGCGGTGGCAAGCCGGACTCTGCCATGGGCGGCGGCAAGGACGTGCTCATGCTGGACAACGCGCTGGCTATGGTGGACAACGTGGTGGCCATGAAGT
The DNA here is from genome assembly GCA_021768085.1 of Bacillota bacterium. Taxonomy (GTDB): domain Bacteria; phylum Bacillota; class Clostridia; order Oscillospirales; family Oscillospiraceae; genus Enterenecus. The sequence goes on along the minus strand of JAETOJ010000003.1, from coordinate 16,897 downwards.
TGGGGGTATAAGATGCTTTGGGAGGCCATAGTTAACAGCTTCGGCCAGAAGCCAAGGGACGTTCAAACGATTCCCTTTAAGGGCAGTGGATTGTGGTTTTATGTGTCTGGGCAGGACGACAAGGTGCATATTTCCAAAGCCAGAAATCATACAGATTCATCTCAAATTCAGGGGATAAGGTCATTGGATAAGCACAACTGCGAAGTTATGTTCGACTTGTATCAGAGAAGAAAACAGGGTGAGCACGTGTCATCTGAGGCCAAGGCAATCACTCGAAATCAAGTCTATTGGTATGGCATTTTTCATGAGATGAAGCTTTAACAAGGAGGAATCCTCATGCTCCCCCAGGATCCTTATATCCTGCTCAGCTATGTGAACACCAAGCTCCGGGACGAGTACCCCAGCCTGTCCGCCCTGTGCGGCGGGCTGGATGTGAGCGAGGCGGAGCTGGCGGAGAAGCTGTCCGGGGCGGGGTACGCCTACGACCCCGCCGCCAACCAATTCAAACCCCTTTGAGAGGAGAACCATCATGCTCATCGACTTTTCCAAGATGGATGTGGAGACCATCCCCCACTTCCTGGACGGCGAGGGTGAGATCCGCGCCCAGATGCACGTGGACGGCCTGAACCGCATCCTCCACGGCATCCTGCCTCCCGGCTCGTCCATCGGCTACCACGCCCACGAGACCAGCAGCGAGATCATCTATATCCTGTCCGGCACGGGGAAGGTGAAGGTGGAGGGCGGCGAGGAGCCGCTGAAGGCCGGGGACTGCCACTACTGCCCCAAGGGGCAGGCCCATTCCCTCATCAACAACAGCGACGGCGATCTGGAGTTCTTCGCCGTCGTACCCCAACAGTAAAGGAGGATCCACTATGTCCGACTGCCTGTTCTGCAAAATTGTCAAGGGGGAAATTCCCTCTAAAAAGGTCTATGAGGATGATCAATGCCTGGCCTTTTACGACATCGATCCCCAGGCCCCCGTCCACTTTCTGGTGATTCCTAAAACCCACATCGCGTCCTGCGGGGCCATTACGGCGGATAATTCCGCCATCGCCGCCCACTGCTTCGAGGTCATCGCCAAGGTGACGAAGGAGCTGGGCGTCACCGACTTCCGGGTGGTGTCCAACTGCGGCGAGCAGGCGGGCCAGTCCGTGCCTCATCTGCACTTCCACGTGCTGGCGGGCCGGGATATGACCTGGCCTCCGGGTTGACGTCGGGGCAAAGTCCGCTCAGCGCAGATTCCGCCTTCGGCGAAAGCTGCGTCCGCTCCCTTGCCCCTCCTTTTCCCGCAAAGCCTGAAGGACGGCTTTGCAGGGGCCCGTTTTGGTAAAGGCCCGCGCCCGCTGGGGCGCGGGCCTTGCTGTCGCAAACTTAAAAAAACTTTTAGATTTCCTTTCGCATTTTTCAACTGGGCTTATGCTATGCTGATAATATAAAGTGACCGCCCCGTGCCAAGGAGGGATAACATGATCAGAGAAATCGCCCAACAGCGTGAAAAGGAGAACGCGCTGAATACCGGACACGGTCCCCTAACCCTTTATTGGGTGTTCTGGCTGTTCCTCATCGCTGGGGTGGTGGGGGATCTGGTGGAGGTGGTATTCTGGCTGGTGACCCGGGGGGAGCTGACCAGCCGCAGCAGCCTGCTCTACGGCCAGTTCAGCATTGTCTGGGGGGCCGGGGCGGTGCTGCTCACCCTGGTGTTCCACCGGATGGATCAGCGCTCCAACGCCCAGATCTTCCTGACGGGAACGGTGTTGGGCGGCGTGTACGAGTACATATGCTCCCTGATCCAGGAGGTGCTGTTCGGGGCCTGCTTCTGGGACTACCGGCATCTGCCGCTGAACCTGAACGGGCGGGTGAACCTGGTGTTTTGCCTGTTCTGGGGCGCGGCGGCGGTGCTGTGGGTGCGGACGGTCTGTCCCGCGCTGTGCCGATTTGTGGGCCGCATCCCCCGGGAGCGGGGCCGGCGGATCGCCATGGGCGCCGCTGCCTTTCTGATGTTCAGCACCGTTGTCACCGCCGCCGCCCTGGGGCGCATGGAGCGCCGCCGGGAGGGAGAGCCTGCCCTGGGGGCCGTCAGCCGTTTTCTGGACGCCGCCTTTCCCGACGGTGTGCTCCACGCCCGCTACCCCAACATGGGCATCTTGAGCGAGATCGGGTGGTATGACTGAGAAGCGAGATAGAACCGTCCCGGATCCGTCCGGAGCGGTTTTATCCTTCTTAAACGGAATTTAAGGATTTTCCCCCTTGCGGCTTAATGGGCGGCCTGATAGTATGATAATAGTATAGTAGTTGTAATAGGGGGGACTGCTGATGTATACGGTTCTGATCTGCGATGACGATAAGGACATCGTCTCGGCGCTGGAGATCTACCTCACCAGCGAGGGCTACCGCACGGTGTCGGCCTACAACGGGGAGGAGGCCATCGCCGCGGTGCGCACGGAGAATATCGACCTCATCCTCATGGACGTGATGATGCCCAGGCTGGACGGGATCCGGGCCACCGCTAAGCTGCGGGAGGAGGGCAACATTCCCATCATCCTGCTCACCGCCAAGAGCGAGGACACCGACAAGGTGCTGGGGCTGAACATCGGCGCGGACGACTATATCACCAAGCCCTTCAACCCCATCGAGGTGCTGGCCCGGGTGAAAAGCCAGCTGCGGCGGTACACCACCCTGGGGGGCAAGGCCGCGGCGGAGACGGAGGACGGCGCCCTGCGCAACGGCACCATCGTCATGGACGACGAGGCCAAGGCGGTGACGGTGGACGGCGAGCCGGTGAGCCTCACCCCCATTGAGTACAACATCCTGCGGCTGCTGATGAAGAACCTGGGCCGGGTGTACTCCACCGCCCAGATCTACGAGCAGGTGTGGAACGACCCCGCCCTGGGCAGCGAGAACACCGTGGCCGTCCACATCCGGCACCTGCGGGAGAAAATCGAAATCGACCCCGCCAATCCCCGGTATCTCAAGGTGGTGTGGGGGCTGGGGTACAAAATGGAGAAAATGTCATGAAATGGCGGGAAAATATGGCCATGAAGGCCCTGGCCTTCATGGCGGCGGTGGCGGCGTTCACCGCCACCGCAATCATGTCCTGGTACCAGATGGCCAACTTCGACGCGCTGTGGGGCGATGCCTACTTCTATGACGAGAGCAGCGGCTATACCCAGAAATATCTGGTGCGGCAGGACTATTTTATGGTGCGTTATCTGGTGGATCTGAAGGACAAACAGGCGGCGGGGGAGGGGCTGGATCTGTCGGAGCGGCGGGCCATTGAGCGGTATGAGGCGGAGTTTGACGCCGGGGCCACCAACCTGCGCTGGCAGCTGCTGGACAAGGACGGCAAGGTGATCTACGGCAATACCCAGGAGGACAGCACCAAGGTGGACACCGACTACGGGGTGGAATTCCGCCGGGGAACAGGCAAAACCCAGAGCATCAGTACCGGCTGGGAATATTATAACGAGGAGCACCCGGCCAGCAGCGTCAACGCCAAGGACTACGCCGGCGTGCGCTATCACTCCGACTGGCGCGACCTGCTGCCCATCTGGGTGGATGCCGCCCGAAAGGCGAAAGAGGAGGGTGTGTCCGCCCAACTGGTGGACAGCGGCGGCGACCCCGTTGCCATTGGGGGAGATCAGATCCTGGCCGACGAGAACGGCGATACCTATGCGCTGCGGGTGGTGGAAGCGGACGGGGAGCGTTACATCTACTACCCCACCATCCGGGCCTGCCTGGAGGCCAACGAGTTTGGCTACATCTTCGAGCCGGAGAGCCTGACCTGGACGCTCACCCCGGAGGCCGCCGCGGAGCGGGAGGAGACCAACGCAAGCCTTATCTTCTGGGTGGACGAAGCCCTCCGGGTGGACGATCAGTACAAGCGGGCCGCCGACAAGCTGGCCGAGTGGCAGGCCGCCCGGGAGGGATATCTGGCCGCCACCATCATGCTGGGCACGCTGGGGGTGCTGCTGACGGTGTACCTGTGCTGCGGCGCGGGCCGCAAGCGGGGGGTGGAGGGGGTCTACCTCAACTGGTTCCACCGGATGCCCGGGGATGTGCTGCTGACCCTGCTGCTGCTGGGCGGCGTGGGGGCGGTGGCGCTGGGCATTGTCATTGTGGCCGATGCCTACGGGGACTTCCCCATGTTTATGCAGCTCATCGGCGTGGGATTTGGGGTGGCCGCGGCGGCGGCCATGGGCCTGGCGGCGCTGGTGACGGTGTGCGCCCGGGCCAAGGCCCACACCCTGCTGCGCAACACCTGGACGTGGGCAGTCTGCGCGTGGTGCTGGCATACGCTGTGGCGGTTGGCCGGGGCATTGGGACGGGCCGTTCAGGCCGTTCCCCTGATCTGGAAGGCGGTGATAGGCTGTATGGCATACCCGATCTTCACATTGGCTACCATCCGGTGGGCCGCCGGGCCGTGGCTGCTGGGAACTCTCCTGGCGGCGGCCTACCTGTGTACCTGGGCCTACCAGTGGAAGAAGATCCGCCGCGGCACCCAGGAGATCATCGGCGGCAATCCCGGCTACCAGATCGACACCCAGCGGATGCTGCCGGACTTGAGGGGCCATGCCGACGAGCTGAACAACCTGGGCCACGCCATCTCCACGGCGGTGGACGAGCGGATGCGTAGCGAGCACTTCAAGGCGGAGCTCATCACCAACGTGTCCCATGATCTGAAAACGCCGCTGACCTCCATCATCAACTACGTGGATCTGCTGAAAAAGGTGGACATACAGGATCCCAAGGCCCGGGAGTATATCGAGGTGCTGGATCGCAAGAGCCAGCGGCTGAAGAAGCTGACGGAGGATCTGGTGGAGGCGTCCAAGGCGTCCACGGGCAACCTGACGGTGAACTGGGAGCGGCTGGACTTCAAGCAGCTGGCGGATCAGGCCCTGGCGGAGTGCGGCGAGCGCTTAGAGGCCCAGGGGCTGACGGTGGTGCGCACCCTGCCGGAGGAGGCCGTCTGGGTGGAGGCGGACGGCCGGCACCTGTGGCGGGTGCTGGACAACCTGCTGACCAACTGCGCCAAATACGCCCTGCCGGGCACCCGGGTGTACGTGGAGCTGCGGGAGAACGGGGGCCGGGCGGTGCTGTCGGTGAAGAACATCTCCCGGGATCCGCTGGATATCCCGGCGGAGCGGCTGATGGAGCGGTTTGTCCGGGGGGACGAGTCCCGCAACGCCTCGGGCAGCGGACTGGGGCTGTCCATCGCCCAGTCGCTGACGGAGCTCCAGCACGGGAAATTTGAGATCAGCATAGACGGGGATCTGTTCAAGGCCACGGTGACCCTGCCCCTGGCGGGGGAGGATCCGGAGGGGCTGCCCATTCTGCGCCTGTGAGCATGGGCCCGCGCGGCGGCGGCTGCGCGGGCCTTTTTCCGGGTTTTTTGTGTGAGGGGATTGACAACGGATGGGGTTTATGCTATCATATCCAGGCTGACATTTGTGGATGCGCCCTTTGTGCGGGTGTAGTTCAATGGTAGAATCCCAGCCTTCCAAGCTGGTCGCGTGGGTTCGATTCCCATCACCCGCTCCACGTCGGAAGAAATTCCGCTCCGTTCCGTCCCCGCCTTCGGCGAGGACTCCACCCGCTCCATTCCTTCCTCCTTTCCCCACAAAGCCTGAAGGGCGGCTTTGCGGGGGCCCCGTTTGGGCGCAAAGTCCGCTTGGTTCCGTTTCCCTGCCCCGTCTTCTCTTTTGATACGCGCCTGTAGCTCAGGTGGATAGAGCAACTGCCTTCTAAGCAGTGGGCCAGGGGTTCGAGTCCCTTCAGGCGTGCCAAGGCGTCGGAAGAAATTCCGCTCCATTCCTTTCTCTCTTCCCCACAAAGCCTGGAGGGTGGCTTTGCGGGGGCCCCATTGGGCAAAGTCGCCCTTTCCCGGCATAACCCCGCTTGCTGGCCTTTCAGGGGTTCGTTTGGGTAGCTTCTAAATTGCATATGGTGGGTATAGCTCAGCTGGCAGAGCACCGGATTGTGGTTCCGGGTGTCGTGGGTTCGAGCCCCATTACCCACCCCATACCGTGGCTGAGGGCCGGAGCGTCCGCTCCGGCCCTTGCCTCACTTCTATATTGGGGTGTAGCCAAGTGGTAAGGCACGGGACTTTGACTCCCGCATTCGCTGGTTCGAGTCCAGCCATCCCAGCCAGCTCAGAAATTCCCCTTACCGCTCCGCTTCCCGCCTGAAGGGCGGCGGAAAGCTGCGCCGGACAGGAAATTTCTTCGCTTCCCCACAAAGTCTAAAGGGCGGCTTTGCGGGGGCCCCGTTAGGGCAAAGCCGTTCCATGTGTTGTACCCTGCGGGTATCCTACTCTCCGCTCCCTTGTCCCTTCTGTCCCCAGGCCACCTGAAGGGCGGCGGCCCGGGGGCCCGTTAGGGCAAAGTCCGTTCCGTGTGGGACGTCCAGCGGGTGTCCCGCACTCCATTCCATTGTCCCTCTGTTCTCCAGGTTGCGGCGGCCAGACGACCCCGTTTAGGGAAAGTCCACTTGGTTCCGCTTCCCGTAAGGCCGATAGACGGCTTTGTGGGGGCGCAAAATTGAATTTGACCCAGTAGCTCAGTTGGTAGAGCAACGCCCTTTTAAGGCGAAGGTCCGGGGTTCGAGTCCCCGCTGGGTCACCAAGTCTCGTTGACAAACGAGATGTAAGCAAAAATCCCGCACTTGGGAGGAACTTCGTAAGGAAGTTCCTCCCAAAATTTTTGTCATGTCAGCCGAGAGTGATTGAATTGCAAGGAAATTCAATATATCGGGGGACTACATCATGGAAAAGGCATTTTTTGAACAAATGGGCGGAACCTATCATCAGGATGGCGATTATTTCCTGCCTGATTTACTCCCACCTGAAAACATTTCTGTTGGTATCTGGGGCCAACGACGGAAACACTACCTGAAAACGCATCGGAAACCTATCTACACCGCTCTGTTGCTTAGCGGTAAATTGGACGGTCACCTGTCTGAAATTGACGCTCAGGCGGAAGCCATGTTTTTTCAGTTGGTCAAGCAACTGGCGGAGCAGGAGGGCATTACAGAGCAGCTCAAAGCCGAGGATCAGATGGAGTGGGTAAGGCTAATGAACAATATCCGAAACCGGGCAGAGAAAATCATTTATAATGAACTGATCTACGCTTGATGTCAACCGAGCCGGTGAGAATGAATTAATTCTCACCGGCTCGGTATTTACTCCATAAGAAAATATGACTATTCTTGTTCCATTTTGCACCGTAACATAAGTCTTCCAGTAGAACTTACTATTTTTGCAATGGCTTTTTCCTCAGACAAAAGGGTATCTCTAACTTGATCTGTGTTTCCTATAACTGGTCGAAGAATGCTGAACTGTTGCTCTCTAATAATATACTCGTGACCAAACAAGTGGATACTTTCTTCGATTTCTTCGGTCATTTTCATTGGATAGTTGGACGGGGTTTTTAGTGCTTCATATAATTGTTTATCACAGTTCAATTGTAAATCTAAGTTCCAACGGGTATCTTCAACTTCCACAGGCTCAAAAGCTGATAATACTTTTGTTATAGCATATTTATCGGCATAAGTAAGATTTTTCGGCAATAAAAATTCTGTTTCAAGGTAATTTTCAAGTTTCAAAATTTGACCGTAAACTTTTGTATTCTTATTTACATAATTCGATAATATTTCAAGGACAGGTTTATCTTCGATGGGCGGCATTTTAAGAATTGCCACCATCTCATTCCCTAATATTTTAGAAAATACCAACGTATTGCCCTTATGCCACAAGTCAATAAGAGTAATATCATCCAATGTCTCTTTGGCAGAGCGTTCATCAGAAAATGAAAGGTTAATATTTACAGAGGTACCTTCAAATAGTAAGGAAATGTTTATAGTAGGTAGTTGAACGACCATTCGTCTTCGTTTACTTCCCCAGAAAGAGCGAAGCACAATAGAATCTCTATATACATCATGATTTTCAACAGTTAGAATGACTTCATCAATTTGCTCAGGCTTTTCAATCTTGACAACACTTTCCCCATTTTCATTCGCAGTAATATTCTTGGGAATATTGATCCCATTCACATTTTCAAATAAAGTTAAGCATTCCGGCGGCAAAATCATTTCATGACAGTCACAGTCCTCAATAAAGTGTTCCATCTGGCTATAAGTTTCCGCAGACGAAGTAATCGTCATTCCTTGGGAGATTAAAGACCCAAACGGATTTACAATATAATCGTCAATTTCAATTCTCGTTTTCTCACCACTTGGACTTGAACGCCATATCGGTTGAACACCATGTCTATAGGCGACTGTTTGGGCTTCATCGATACTGATTTTCTTATCTATCGCATCAAAAACTATGTTTTCTCTAATGCTTTTTTCAACAAGTGACAACAGTTCCTCCCCATCAATGGGTATATGCGTTGTTTTGCAAATGGTGTTGAAATGGCGAAGTTTATGCTCTGCCAATGTTGGAACAACAATAAAGAATTCTGACTTGGATGTATCGACTTGAGACAGTACCTTTTCAAATATGTCCTCGATATTCTTATCTTCAAGTGAGTACCCAATAAACAATACAGAATGTTCTGCCAATATAACTTTCAGCTTGTTCCATATTAAAGAGTTTAAGCCCTCATAAAATTTTGCATAATCTTTGCTTGTAAGGACAACCGACGCACTGTCAGAAGAATCACCATGTATTTTATACAAAGTAACTGGCTTTTTATCAGGGGCTTTGTATTGAGTACCTACCACAGTGCAAAGTTTATCCCCATACACATGCTCGAACAAACGATCATAGTTCGTAGTAATAATAGTATCAATCTGCGGTATTTGCGTACAAAGATAGTGGGCGTGTGGGTTGACGCTTGGGGCCTTATCAAAATATTCTGATACCAAACCAATCAGTTCGTCTCTTGAGTAAAGTTGTTCAAATTCCTCAGCAATATTCATAAGTACCGACTTGTGCTTTGCCAGAATTGCTTTATCACTTTCTGACTTCGCAGCGTTGTAAATAATATCACAAAATGTAGTTCCAGAAGGGTAGCCAGCATATAAAGACAGGCCAGACCCCGCCCATAGTATTATTTCTTTGTTTCGGATAAGGGTAATCAATCTCTCCATATCGGGAGTAATTTCCCGTGCTTTTCCAATACGCATTGGCATATCCTCTCACTGTATTTGCACTGGTCGCAACTTATAGCAATCTGTTTGCATTTGCATTCGATACACTTTTACATCGGTTTTACGATAATGTTCACAAATTTTCGCACAATACTTCTCCTCTGCTTTTGTGCCTATATATACAGCGGTAATAAAATCTTCAAGGAAAAGGGCAGGAATTGTACCTTTGAATTTGGGTTTTATAATTTCCACAGCTGACATTACAAGTCGCCATTCTTTTTCATAACTCCATTCAGCCGACTTAAATAAAGCTGCATCCATAATCTCTCTTCCAGCATTTGGAGAGAGATTATCAGCAAAATTGCTTCGGATATAGTGCCGTTCATTTACATACTGCACAGGCTTTAAGTGATCGCTACAATCCCAATCACTTAAATCGTATTCGATACAAAAGCCCTTATGATTGTCCGCATAGTGGCTCCACATAAGAATAGAATCGTTGATTTCAGAAAAACAGGCAACACGGAGTAATTCTTTTACTCTTTGTATAGTGCTAATTGATGTTTCCATTAGTTTTTTTGTCAAACCGCGACTTCTTGCCCTGAAGTGTTTCCAGAGAACTTCTTTTAACGTTTTTTCTAAGTTATCGCTATTGCGAATAGAAATTTTTTCTTCTGACGTAATGGCGCAGCGTTCCGCGAGCAACTCTATTAACATACTCCTTGCTGCACTGCTGTTCAAAAAGCCATCTTCAAGCAAAAAATCACAGTCATATGGGTCATTGAATGTCTCTGGAGCGGCAGGAATTATTATGCCATCATACAAAACCTGGTGCCATTGAGGTATTTGTTCTCCGTCTGGAAACCCATCCCTTGAAACCAATTTTTCATTGAAATATCGGTATTTATAAAGTTTTGGTATATCCATATTCTCTCCTAATTTTGTTCTGTCAACCTCTGATACATCCGCATCAGCTCCGCCACGCAGCTTGTTTCAGTAGTCGTCGCCACATCGAACCCATACGCCTGCATGACGGCCCGGTCGTTCTGCTGGTGGGCCTTCCGCAGCTCCGGGGGCATGGCGATCTCGTCGTAGAGGTCGGCAAGGCTGGCGTCCGGGTACAGCGCCCGGGCGTCCAGAATGGCCTGGGCGGTCTGCTCAATTTTGGCTTTCTGTGCGTCGGTGGGGGTGGGCCAGGGAAAGTTGTTGTAGACAATATCTTTGGAGTAACGGTAATCGCTTTTCAGGCGGCCGCATACCGCTCGCATCCAAGCCATGTGTACGTTAGAGGTTAAAATACCAAAATGATATATTGTTGCATCTGGGATAATCAGATTTAGGTTTGTTGAAATCGTATCTTCTCCCAAGAATCCAAGAGGAATATACTTTCTTCGCTCAGAAGAAGCACTTGGGACGATAATAAACGACTTTGGATTATATGTTTCACGGAAAAGTGTCGGTGTTTCAGCAAGTTTCCTTGTCCCTGCATCAGAACTGTTTAGTCTCATTTCACGGACTTTTTCTACTCGTTGCATGACCAGCGGCATTTTCCGCAATTCCGCTGGGCTTATGCCAACAAGCCACAAGCACCATCTGTCTTGATTGTTTATAAATTCCCTTGCCCCAACCAATTTTTTAATATATTGTTTGGCATTTGGCTCTTTTTTCAAAAATTCTTCAATATCTGAAGCTTCAATGATTAGGTTGCCTCCATCGGTTGGCTGGCATCCTTTAGTAATAGCTGGAACATCACAGAGCGGCTTTTTTCGACTTTCTATAAAAATCGTAGGAGCATCCATAAGATATGGATTAATATTCTGTGCTTCTTGGTATCTTTCGGCAGTAAAAATTCGCTTTACTGTACTACTTTCAGCCACACTAAATCCTATAATCACGCAATGCACATGGGCCTTTATGCTGGCTTCACTATCCCACCTAAAAGTGCGATGGGCAAAATCAATGTGAATATTGAATCTTTCATAGAGCTGTTTCCATAGGGCAGATACCTGCTCACCTTGTGTGATAGAATTTGTGGATACAAAAGCTGTTCGTATAGATGAATTGGCCATTAATTCGGACGCTCTATAATACCAACCGGCTACAAAATCCAAAACCCCAGCTTTCTTGTTTCCGCAGAAAGTGCTCATTAAGTCAGCTTTCTGCGCTTTGTTCATATATTGAGCGCCCACAAACGGCGGATTGCCCATGATATAGTTCAGCTTAGCTTTCGGCACCACGCTCTCCCAATCCAGCCGCAGGGCGTTGCCCTCGGTGATATTGGCGTAGGATTTCAGCGGCAGGAAGTCCAGGGACATATGCACCACGTCCTCGGTCTCCTTCATCATCTGGCTCTCCGCGATCCACAGGGCGGTCTTTGCTACGGTCACGGCGAAGTCATTGATCTCAATGCCATAGAACTGGCCGATAGACACCTGGATAATGCCGTCCAAATCCATGCTGATTTGATCGGTGGAGCACCGCAAGACTTCGTTTTCCAGCTTCCGCAGGGACAGGTAGGTCTCCGTCAGGAAGTTGCCGGAACCACAGGCAGGGTCAAGGAAAGTCAGCCCCGCCAGCTTGCTTTGAAAGGCGCTCAGTCTGGCCTTGCGGGTCTTGTCCACGGCAATTTCCTTGATTTCCTCCAGCTCGGAGCGCAGGCCGTCCAAGAACAGCGGGTCAATGACCTTGTGGATGTTCTCAATGCTGGTGTAGTGCATCCCGCCGGAGCGCCGGGTCTCCGGGTTCAAGGTGCTCTCAAACACCGCCCCGAAGATGGTGGGGCTGATGGCCGACCAGTTGAAGTCCTCGCTGGCCTTTTCCAGCAGCAGGGTTTTCAGTTCCTCGGTAAAGGGCGGGATTTCAATGTTTTCGTCGCTGAACAGCCCGCCGTTGACGTAGGGGAACGCTGCCAGCGCCGGGTTGTCATCCGCCAGATACTTGTCCCGTTGCTCCGGCTTCTGGTCCAGGGTGCGGAACAGCTCCACCAGCGCCTTGCGGACGCCGCTGGCGGGAATGTCCCGGAGATAGTCGTGGAACATACTCTTGCTGCCGAAGATGCCGGCGTCCTCGGCGTACAGACAGAACACCAGCCGGACGCACAGGGCGTTCAGGCTTTTCAGCGTGTCCTCGGCCTCCGGGTCTTTGTACTGCTTCAGTAGGGCGTCATAGAGGACGCCCACGATCTCGCCCGCTTGCAGAGAGACTTCCATCTCTTTCTTGATGTTGGTGTCCCCGGTATCCACCAGGAATTGCAGGCGGTAGTATTCCTTTTCCAGGTCGCACAGCTTGATGACCTCCGGGTCGCCGGTGGGCCGTTCCATATCGTAGACGTAGAACTCGGCAAAGTTGCAGGTCACGATCCACCGGGGCCGCTGGGAGTAGGGCAGCTCGGCGGCGTAGCGTTTGGCCTGCTGGAACGGGGACAGAAGGGAACCATCCGACTGCTTGATGGGCTTGTTCAGCTCTTTCCCCAGGCTTTTCTGTTCGATCAGGACATGGGTGGATGGGATAAAGCCGTCGATGAAGCTGGTGTGATCCAGCATGATTTGATCTTCAAAGGTGATGAACTTGTCCGGCTCCTCCACCCCGTAGACCTTTTGCAGCAGGGACAGCCAAAAGGTCTGACTGTGGCCTTTCTCGTAGCCCTTGCCCTGCCAGTCGGCGGCAAACTGTTTCGCGGCGGCGCGGCGTTGTGTATCTGTCATGGCGGTGTTCCCCCAGTTGCTTTTTTACAGGATACCATAGGAGGCTGCATTTTTCCAGAGCAATCTATAAAATCCGCCAATTTGTAATTGACAAACCGCTTTCCCATGTGGTATCCTACAATACTCCCTCATGGGAGTGCCAACTGAATAGGCTGATCTGATTGATACAGATAAAGCCGGTTACATACACAAACCAAAACGAACACCAGCGGGGTGAGGGCATCCTGCTGGTGCGGTTGTGTATGTAGCCGGTTTCTTTATTTGCCCGAGGGAAACAAAATTTTTGAAAATGGCTCAAGAAAAAAGTTCCGTTTTGGGCACTAAAAGTTGTAGTAGGGGGTAGGAGGAAAATTCTGCGTGGCGGCAGAACGCCGTTACCCGCTGCTGCCCTGTCCACGGGGATAGCGAGCATCGGATTTCGCCCCCCATGGGGCAAAATCCATTTCCAGGGGAGACCCCTGAATACCCCCTCCCACGGTGGAAATTTGATAGAATGGAGGAATTATTTTGAGCACCAACGATGAAAAAGTACGGCTGAAAATCAGACTGACCGAAGAAGAAAAGGCCAAGCTGGAACATGACGCCGCCCTGTGCGGCCTGACCCAATCCGAATACTTCCGGCAGATTTGCTTGGGCCGACAACCCCGCCCCAAGCAGCCGCCCGAGTTTTGGGAGCTGCTGGACGCCCTATATGAAGTCCATGACAAGCTGGAACGGCTGGCGGTCTACTGCCCGGAGATAGCAGAAGAATGTTCTCGGGTTGAACGGCTCGTCCTGCTGTTGCAGGGGGTGGCGTGATGGCGACCACCAGCCTATGGCACATCAAAGGCAGTCTCAGCGACCTGATCGCCTACGTGGAGAACCCGGAGAAAACTGTCCCCAGGGGCACCGAAGATTTCTTCAATGTGTTTTCGTACATCCAGAACCCGCAGAAAACCGAGGACGGCTCCTTTGTCACCGCCATCAACTGCCTGAAGCAAACGGCTTTGCGGCAAATGATCTTGACCAAACAGCGGTACGGCAAAGAGGACAACTACATCGCCTGGCATGGCTATCAGAGCTTCAAGCCGGGAGAAGTCACCCCGGAGCGGTGCCATGAAGTCGGCGTGAAGCTGGCACAGGAGATGTGGGGCGACAAGTTCCAGATCATCGTCACCACCCACCTGGACAAAGGCCACCTGCACAATCATTTCTGCTTCAATTCTGTTTCGTTCCGGGACGGCAAAAAGTATAACTACTCCAAGGCCGAGCAGCAGCGCCTCCGGGATACCTCAGACCGGCTCTGCCGGGAATACGGTCTGTCCGTCATTGAGCATGGCCGCAAGGCCCCCAGCCGCCCCGTCTGGCTGGACGAACAAAACGGCAAGCCCACCCGCTACAACATCTACCGGGCGGATGTGCGGGAAGCGGTAAACGGTAGCCGAACCGTGGAGATGATGGAGAAGTATCTCCGGCGCAAGGGCTATCTCACCGACTTCACAGGGAAACACTGGAGGATACGCCTACCGCAGTACCAACACTTCACCCGTCTGGACACCCTGGATGAGCGGTGGACGCCGGAGAACATCAGGCGTAGCCTGGGCACACGGGCCAGCTTTGGCAACAAGCGCCCCACCGTCAACTTTGCTCCGGAGCTGCCGGAGGAACTGCGGGTCTATGTGCCGTTCCAACGGACTTCCCACATTTACCGCCTATTCCTCTATTGGGAGTACCAACTTGGTATTTTGCCAAAAGGCACGACCTATCAGCCCACCAGCCCGTTTATGAAAGAGGAACTGCGAAAGCTGGACACGATCACCGCCCAGGTGGATTATCTGGCGAAAAACCGCATTGAAACGCTGGACGATCTTCTTTCAGCCCGTGAAACCATTCAAAGTGAATTGGACACGCTGACCGACCAGCGGACAAAGCTACAAAATAAGATACGCAGAGCGTCACCCGCTGAAAAAGAGCGGTTACGGGGCGAAAAACAGGCTATAACCGCTCAAATTTTTGCTTGTCGAAAGAAATTGAAGCTGAATACAGGCGTTGAGGAACGCTCCGCCAAAATTCAAGACACAATGGACATGGTTTACACCAACGAGGAACAGCACCGCCAGATAGGACAGGAGAGAACGAGAGGAGCGATAAGCAGATGAATATTATCAAGTTGGAATTGACTGAGCAGGAAGCGAAAATTTACGATGAAGTGATGGAGCGGATAGATGAAACGGCGGTTTTTCTTGCCGGTCTGTCCCATGAGGAACGGCTGAACTGGCTGAAAGAACATCAATACAGTCTGCCTATCAGCTTTGAGAGGGAGGTCGGCGGCACCATCTACACCGTCAACGCCCATTTCAGCGGTGACACCGCTGAACCCATGGAGAAGAAAGTAATCCGCATCCTCAATCGAAATATCGCACGTTAAAGTGTTGAAGTTTTGCGACGGGTGTGGTATAATAATAACACCTTGCAATTCATATCACACTCGGCTGCGGAAAGGAGCCCATTTTGAAGAAAAAGCAGCCAAATGGACAGAGAATCACTGTCCTCTATGCCAGATTGTCCCGTGATGACGAAAAAGAGGGTATCTCAGGCAGCATCCAGAATCAAAAAGCTATTTTGGAGAAATTCGCCGCAGACAACCACCTGCCAAATCCCCGATTCATGTTTGATGACGGTTACTCAGGGGTTACGTTCGCAAGGCCGGCTTTCATGGAGATCATGGAACTGGCCGAGCAGGGGCTCGTGGCAAATCTCGTTGTAAAAGATCACTCCCGGCTGGGCCGCAACCGTCTTGTGGTAGGCCAGCTTCTGGAAGAAGATTTTGTCCGGCTGAATATCCGCTATATTGCCATCATGGACAACATTGACACCGCCAACGGAGTAAGCGACATTGTGCCCATGCAGGATTTGTTCAATGAATGGCACGCGAAAAATACGAGCGATAAGGTACGCCGTGTTATGCAGAGCCGTGGCAACGCCGGGATACCCCTGACCACCAGCGCCCCCTACGGTTATAAAAAAGCCCCGGAGGACAAGAACAAGTGGATCGTGGACGAGTCGGCGGCAAAGGTGGTGCGGCAAATCTTCCAGTTGTCGATCAGCGGCCTGGGGCCTACTCAAATCGCCAAGAAACTGCGCTCTGAGGGCGTGATGACTCCCAGTGAGTATTTTCAAAGTGTGGGTGTAAATTGCTCTACAAAGCCTCCCGCCTACCCTTGTAACTGGAGTTCCGGCACGGTGGCGGGTATTCTGGACAGGCAGGAGTATGTGGGTGATACTGTGAATTTCCGTACCTGCCGCCAGTCTTTCAAGCTGAAAAAGCAGTTGGACAGGCCGCAGGAGGATTGGAAAGTGTTTTCCGACACCCACCCCGCCATCATTGACCGGGAAACCTTTGCCCTTGTCCAAAACCTTCGTCAACACCGCCGCAGACCAGACCGTACCGGCATCGTGAGTATGTTCTCTGGGTTTCTCTACTGCGCTGACTGTGGGGAGAAACTGTATTACAGCAGCACCAACAACTATAAGCGAGAAGGAGCATTTTTCTTCTGCTCCAGCTACCGTAAGAATTCCAGTGTATGCTCCGCGCACTATATCCGGGAAAGTGTTGTGGAGCAGTTAGTGTTGGAGGGTTTGCAGCGGCTATTGTGGTACATCCAGGTCTATGAAAAGCGGTTTGCCCAGGAGCAGATGGAGCGGTTCGGTCTGCAAGAGAAGAAAGAACTGACCGCCAAGCGCCGGGAGTTGGACAATGCCAAGCGGCGGGTGGCAGAGATTGACCAGCTTATCCAGAAAAGCTACGAAGACATGACCAAGGGCCTGCTGTCCGAGGAACGTTTTGCCACGCTGACGGTATCACTGGAAAATGAGCAGCGGCAGTTAAAAGCGGATATTCCAGCGTTGGAGGACAGCTTGAACGCTACCGCCGACAAAGACAATGATTTGCAGAAGTTCATCCAGCGGGCCAGACAGGTGACCCGGCTGACGGAGTTGACACCTGAAATCGTCCACGAGTTCATTGACAAGATCGTGGTATCCAAGCCGGAGAAGATAGACGGCAAGCGGCATCAGCGGGTGGACATCTACTACAGCACCATCGGTCTTTGGACAGCGCCGGA
>JAETOJ010000069.1 GCA_021768085.1 Bacillota bacterium | reverse complement strand
CGGGAGGGACGGTAGATGGGCTACGTCACGCCGGAACAGATCACCCAGGCCAAGGAGCTTGACCTGCTGACCTACCTCCAACGGTACGACCCCCATGAGCTGGTACACGTCAGCGGCAACACCTACTGCACCCGTGAGCATGACAGCCTGAAAATCAGCAACGGCAAATGGAATTGGTTTTCCCGCGGCATCGGCGGCAAGACGGCCCTGGACTATCTTATCAAAGTCCAGGGTTTTTCCTTTACCCAGGCGGTGGAGGCCCTGGTGGGCCAGAACTTCTCCCCCTTGCCCCGTGCGCCCCAGGCCCAGCCCAAAAAGCAGGAACCCAGGGTGCTGTCCCTGCCCCAGCCCAGCCGGTGCGCCACCCACGCCGTCAGTTATCTCCACGGGCGGGGCATCGACTATGACGTGATCGACTACTGCATCCAGACCGGGCGCTTGTACGAAAGCCTGCCCTATCACAACTGCGTGTTCGTGGGCCGTGACCCGAAAGGCCAGCCCCGGTACGCCGCCCTGCGCGGCACCGTGGGGGACTTCAAGGGCGAGGCCACCGGCAGCGACAAGCGATATTCGTTTTGTATCGCGGAGAACCCCAGCGCCCCCGGCGTCCACCTGTTTGAATCGGCCATCGACCTGTTGAGCTACGCTACTCTGCTGAAAATGAATGGCCGGGACTGGCGGCAGGACGCGCTTCTCTCCCTGGGCGGGGTGTTCAAACGGAAACAGGAGTTTGTCATCCCTCTCGCTCTCAGCCAGTACCTCCAAGACCACCCCGGCACCAACACGCTCTATCTCCATCTGGATAACGACGAGGTGGGCCGGGACGCGGCGGCGGGCATCATGGAGGGCCTGGGGGACAAGTACACGGTACAGGACAGACCGCCGCCCTATGGCAAGGACGTGAACGACCTGCTTCAGCGGAAGCTGGGGCTGGTACAGAGAAAGGAGGAATGGAGCCGGTGAAGGACTATCAGGGCATGAAGATCATCGGCATCGACAATGGCTACGGCAATATCAAGACCGCAAACTGCTGTTTTCCGGCAGGGCTGACCGCCCATGGCGTGGAGCCGGTGTTCAAGGACGAACTGCTGGTGTACGGCGGGCGGTACTACCTGATCGGGGCGGGCCACAAGGAGTTCACCGCCGACAAGACCGGGGACGACGACTATTATATCCTGACCCTGGCGGCTATCGCCCGTGAGCTGAACGTGCATGGGCTGACCGACGCCACGGTGCGCCTCGCCGTGGGCCTGCCCCTGACCTGGGTGAGCCAGCAGCGGGAGGACTTCAAAGCCTACCTTATGCGGAGCCGGGAGGTGCGCTTTACGTTCCGGGGAAAGGTCTACCGGGTGGAGATCGCCGGGGCCGATGTGTTCCCCCAGGGCTTCGCGGCGGTGGCAAGCCAGATCAGGGACTTCCAGGGCGTGAATATGCTGTGCGACATTGGCAACGGCACCATGAACATCATGTTCATCAACGACCGCAGGCCCGCCGCAGGCCGAATGTTTACGGAGAAGTACGGCACCCACCAATGTATGCTGGCCGTCCGGGAGAACGTCATGCGAACCCACCACGCCACAGTGGATGACTCCATCATCAACCGTGTGCTGCGGTTTGGAACGGCGGACATCCAGGAGGACTACTTGAACACCATCCGGGAAACCGCCGCTGGGTATGTGCGTGAGATTTTCCGCATCCTGCGGGAGCGTGAGTACAACCCGGCCCTTATGCGCCTCCATGTGCTGGGCGGCGGGAGCTGCCTGATCCGCAACTTTGGGGAGTATGACGCCGACCGCGTGACCATCTACGATGATATTTGCGCCACGGCCAAGGGCTACGAGTACCTGTGCGAGATGGCGCTTCGCAAGGGCGGCGGTGTCCATGCAACGTAAAAAGATGACCCTCCGCTTTGACCTTGACCACCCGGAGGACAGACAAGCGTGGGAATACCTGCAAGGGCTTCATGCGGTGTCCCTGAACAGGACTATGGTAGCCATCATCAATCAGGCGGAGCGTATCAGTCTGATGAAAGACGAGTTCCGCAGTATTATCCGGGAAGAACTCGCCGCCGCCCTTCGCCAAGTCCCTGTTCAGCCTGTGCTGGCGGAGCCGGAGGGCGACGATGGGATGGACGATACCATCATGGACTTCCTGGACAGCTTTTCGTGACGGCATTCTGCCGTCATTATTTTTGACCTCAACCGACCATGACGGCGTTTTGCCGTCACCCGCTGAAAAAAGGAGGTGCTTTTTCCATGCAGGGTAAACCGCCGCAGAACAGGCCCCCTCCCAAACCCGCCCGCCGTGTTTCCCCAGCGGAGTGGGCGTGGCTTGACCGCATCAACCGCCAGCTCGCCTATAACGAATATATGCAGGCCAAGCGGGAGTATTGGCTTGCGGCCCGCCCCGCCAGGGGGGAATCCGACCGGGCTTGAACCTACCCCGACCGTTCTCCCGCGCCGCAGGCGCAGAGGGCGGTATTGTCTTAACAAGCAACGAATTGTGGGGCCACAATTCAGCTTGACAGGGGCTTGCCGCCCCTATGACCCCGCATTTAGACCCACATTGAGAAAGGATGGTATTTTTGAAAAGAACGCTTGAAATGAAAATCCGCTTTACCAGGGGTGAGTTGGACACCCTCACCAAGAAAGCCCGGAAATCCGGCTTTTCCCGCGAGGGTTTCTCCCGCCGTATTCTCAACGGTGCGGAGGTGAAGGAGGCCCCGCCCGCTGATGTGCCGCAGTTGATTTGGGAACTGCGGCGCACCGGCAACAACATCGACCAGCTTTTGAAAATCGCCC
>JAETOJ010000068.1 GCA_021768085.1 Bacillota bacterium | reverse complement strand
GATCACCGAGAACAACAGCTTGTGCTTTTTCGCCAGCTTTTGAAACTGCTTGTACTGCTGGGGCGTCATGGGGAACCGCCGCAGATCCCGCGTCTCCTTCAGCATCTTGCCCATGTTGACCTTGCCGGAGAGGGTCTTGCGGTTGTGTGCCAGCGCCATGGTCAGCGCCAGCAGATTCTTCAGGGCCGAACCAGACAGCCGCACCGCCACCTCCGTGCCGGAGAGCATCATGCGTACCATCTGGTCAGCGGCCTCACCGCCTCCTATGTTCATCGTGCTTCACCTCGCTTTCACGTTCTTCGATTTTGTCAATGTCATGCTCTATCTGGGGCAGCCTGCTCTGGATCTCCCGGCAGAGGGCCAGCTTTTTCCGTTCCGCCCGAATGTCACGGTTGATCTGGGCAATCTGCTCATAAATTTCCGCCTTTTCGTTAGAGAGCCGTTCTCTGGGAATGGCGCACTGCTCCAGCACAGCCACCGCCTCCACGTACCGGGCGTACTCCGCCTCCATGCCGGACCGGCCGTCCTCGTAGAGCTGTTTGGCTGGGGCCAGGGCGGCCACATCCGCCAGAGCGTCATACAGCTTTTTCCGCTTCTTTTTCCGCACGTTGAGGATCGTCCGCTGCTTCATCAGATTGGCCAGCGTGTCCTCTGTGCGGGCCTGGAATGCGGCCATGTCCCCCTGGGTGGCGATATCGTTCTCCCGGAGGAAGTCAAATTGCTCCCGGTATCGCTCGGATTTCATCACCTCCTGCCGGAGCTGGGGCGTCATCCGGGGCGGATACTGCTGCTGGCCGATCTTGCCCAGGACGTAGAGGTAGTGGACATATAACGCCATAATTCCGGTATATTTCGGATATTTTTTGAAGGGCTTGTACTGCTGCCGGTAAATGACGGCGGGTCTGCGTCCGGCTTCGATATCCTCCAGGCCGCTCTGGATGGCCGCCATGATCCCTTCCTCGGTGAACAGGGGATTCTTCCGGCCTGGTATCATGAATTTGTCCTGGCCCCGCAGCCGGAAACCCAAGCGATTGCCGTAGCTGATCTCCCAGCCCTTGTGTTCCATGAGCATGAAGAAGTGGCCCAGGTCATTGGCATCTTGGATGGCCATCCGCAGATCCGCCTCCAGCATGGTGCGGAAGGTGGGATGCCCTTTGGACTGGCGGAGCCATTCGATATAGCTGACCGCTTTGCGGTCGCTGCCCTCCATGATGACCGACAGCCCATGCTCCTGGCACAGCCGGTCCGAGGTCGCCCGGATCTGCTGGTAGTAGCTCTGGGCGTTGCTGTGGTACTTCTCGCCGGTGTCTGCGTTGACGGAATTGAAAACCAGGTGGGCGTGGATATGCTCCTTGTCCACATGGACTCCGATCACCGTCTCATACCCCGGCAGATGCTCTTTCGCAAATTCTGTGGCGATTTCCAGTGCCTGCTCCGGCGTGACTTCCCCCGGTTTAAAGGACTGGATGATGTGGTAGTACATCACCCCTTCCTCCTTGCCATAGGCCCTCTTGGTGTCCAGCATCTGGCGGCACTCCCGGCCAGGGTCGCAGTTCAGATGGGCGGTGAGGACGCGCTCCTCGGTCTTGTCCCCGTTGAGGACGTAGTTGATACCTACGTCCAAGCGGCCCTTCCGGGCCAGGATCTTCGTGACAGCCATTACTTTTTTGCAATCTGGTACATCAGCTCATAGACCTGATCCAGCAGGAACAGGCCCCGCTTGGCGTCCTCGGCCCTGGCGATGCCGGCGTTGACGCTGCGGGCAATCTGGTTTATGTTGTTTCCAATGTGGTGGATCTCCGTCCGCAGTTCCTTGATCTCCTGGGAGGGGCGGGTGCGGACGGGAGCCCCTTCAATCAGCCGGACAAGGTAGGCCCTTCGGGAGAGGCCGCACTGCTTGGCCTGGGCCACCAGCCGCTGGTACTGTGCCGGCGTCAGTTCGATGTGGACGTGATGCCGGCCATGCTTATCTGCTCTGCTCATGCCGCCTCCTTTTTCCCTTTTGGGCGCTGCCGTCTTTCTCTGCCTGGATCTCCTGCTCAAATACTTTTTCCAAATCGAACACATTGCCATAAGGGACACCCCTCCGGCTGTAGGGCTTCATGGGCATGGGGATCTGGGCCTGCAGCTCCTTTAGCCGCTCCCAATACTGTGGGAGATATTGATAGATGGCTTTCAGTTCCTTCCGATTCTTGTTTTTGCAGCACCAGCAGGACACCCTGTCCAGGATGTCATACAGCCGGATACCGTTTTCCTCCCAGAAAAATCCCCGCTCATAGCAGTACACCAGACAGTCCGCCTCCGTCATCCCCGCTTCGGCCAGGGGTGAATACTTGGGGGCCTCCAGCTTCTCCAGCCGTGCCATCTCATCCGCAGCAATGCCCACATAGTGGATGTCCGCGTCCAAGGCCACACCGTCCAGGGAGCGGGTCTTGAGCTTGGTCCCCCAGCGGCAGGGGCCGCCGCACCAACCGTAGCCCAGGTGGAAGCCGTTCTTCTTGGAGTTGACCGGCCTGTCCAGCATATTATATAAAAACGGGACACCCGGCTTCACCTCAGTGAACCGGATGCCCCGCTGCTCCAGGACCGGCTTGATGCGGTCCCGGATATCATAGATTGCCTGAAATTCCATTTGCGAGTTGTAAAAAATCACTTCATCCAATGGCATTCTTTTTTCCAGTAATAGCAGCAGCATGGCCAACGAGTCCTTTCCCCCTGCAAGCGCGCAAAATGTACATTTGCGCTATGCTTGCGCCATCGCCGCCAGGGGCGGCGATGGCCTCGGCCCCGCCGTTGGCGGGGCGACCTTCCAAGCGGTAGGGTGATTGGAATTGACGGGCGGAGCCCGCTCTCTTGAAGGGGAAACCATCACCGCTCCCGTTCCCTTAGATCCAGGTTGTCCCGGACAACACCTTGCCGGTCCAACAGCCTCTTATCTGACACAAACGCCGCATAGCGGGCGTAGTCATATCCCTCACTGTCTACCAGAATACCATCTTGCCTTTTTCGGCTGGTAACCAACAGGCAGCGAAAACCAGTCCTCTCGTCATATCCGGTGAGATCGGTATGTGCGGCAATAAACGGCGCATTGGCCAGCAGGTTTGCTTGAAAGCGGCGGTATTGCGCTTCCGACAGGATGATTTCCCGCACGATCTGAAATGGAGCCGGTTTGATGATGGGGGTATCATCCTGCAAATCTGAGATTTGGATTGGCTTGCGAAAAAAACGGGCACTGGTCTGTCGTTCCATGGTATTTTCACCTCCTGCTGGGTGTCCACGGAGACACCCTTGTCAAATAAATACCCCGATATGTGGACAGGGCAGGGTGTCAATACATAACACCCTGCCTGCCCTTGGCCTACCGCTCCTGGGACTTTTTTTGCTTTGGCTTCCGCTGCCGCGCCTCATCCAGCCCCGGCGCGTCATATCGGGCCAGCTCCTTTATAAGAGCCTCCGCCTGTTTCTGAACAGCGACATTGTCGGAAAATGTGGCGCCGAATCCGGCAACAGCCAGCGCCATCTGATCCGCGCCGCGCTTCCCCTCTTTCTGGAGGAACTTGACGATCTCCGCGATCTGCCCTCTGTGGGCCTCGTCATCCGTGGGAAACGGGTAGCACTCATGCAGTAGAGTACAGTATTGGGCGGCGATCCTGCCCGGTGTGGCGGCGGGGAAATAGGGATTTTCCCACTCCGCAAAGGGAACCACGGACAGCAGTTGCCGGCCACCGTCCGCCTGCTCCCATACCCGCACCCGGTCAAAGCCTATCTTGCGGGAGACACGGGAGAGGATATCCATGACCATGGGATCGTCCCGGAGCCGTTCCGACCGGGTGAAGTCGGTGACGAGGTAGTTCTCTCCCTGACGCACATGGAGGATGTCGGTGGCGCTCATGCCGTCCGCACTCTCCAGGCCCAGGGTCAGGCGGGCGGGAGGCTGTCCGTCCGGGCCGGGTTCTACGGCCTCGCTGTTGTAGGGGGCACTCCGCAGTTCATCAAACCGGGCCTTGGCTGCTTCAAAAGAGGGGAAATGCTCCAGTTCACTGCGTTCCGCAGCGTTGTCCGCCCAGGTTTTCAAATCAGCGATGATGTAAAAACCCCACCCGGCAACGACGTTCTGGGCTGGTTCCTGCACAGATCCCGCCTGCTCCGGCACAGGCTGCTCCACAGGCAGGGGCCGGAGACAGTCCAGGTGCTTGGCGGCGTAGATGGCGTTGTCGGTGAGCTGCCTCTGCCACGCGCCCACGCTGGGCGCCCACTTGAAGCCGTTGTGCCGCATGGTGGAGCAGGTATCCCGGTCAGGCTTCTCATGGAAGAACACCTGCAGCCGGTTGCTCTCCCGGTTCATCCGCACCTCGCCGCCCTCGAAGGCCCAGCCCTCATATTCTGTTTCCGCTTTTGCGGACAGCTCCTCGATCCGTTTCTTGGTCTGGCGGATCACCGCATTATTATTCGTCAAGGCGTAACTCTCATAGGGCTTGAGATCTGCCCTCCAGCTTCGAGCCATGCCAGCCTTTAACTTCTCCACCTCCTCGGCGGACAGCTCAGGGCAGCCCTCCAGGGTCTTGTGCTTTCGGTAATAGGCGTTGACCGCTTTCATTTTTTCCTGCTCCCGCTCCAGCCCAGCCAGCTTGGACTTCAGCTTCTGCACAGCCTCCGGGTCATCGGCGCTGATGCCGCCCCTGCCTGTGCCGCGGATCTTGTCCAGCAGGCCCTGGATCTGCCGCCACTCCGCCATGTTGGCGTCCGCGGCCCGATTCTGTTTTTCCTTTTGACGGACAGGGAAGTTACTGCCCCCCGCGATCAGGATGGAGGGCACACGGGCGGTGATAGCATTGCTTTGGTTGATATTCTCCGCCAGCCTGCGGGCGTAGGTGTCCAGCAGTTGGTCGATCCGGTCATGGTGGATGGGATCTACCTTCCGCTTCTGCTGCTCCGCGAGACGGGCGGCCTCATCCACAGCACGGCGGTATTCCGCTGTGGCGCTGCCCTCCACGTAGTCGGAGAAGCTGATCATGTTCTTTGCCCTGCGGGCCAGGGCCTCATCGATGGGATAGTATTGCATGGTTCACCTCCATGTAATAAAAGAGCTGCAAAACGTGTTTCTATGAACACGCTTCACAGCTATCGTTCCAGTACTTTTTTCTTTTTCTGCTGTCCTTTTACCGCAGTCGGCGGCAGGAGTTCAACGGGCGGCGCATCGGAGCGCAGCAGCCCCAGGAGGCTGTGCTGCGCCCCGATGTTCGTTGCCGTGATCTCCCTGACGCAGTGCCGCAGCCAAGGAAGCCGTTCCGCCATCCGCTGGG
>JAETOJ010000067.1 GCA_021768085.1 Bacillota bacterium | reverse complement strand
GCCATCTCAGCGAAGCTCTGGATCTTGGTGTGGGACTGCTCGTTGTTCTGGGTGCTCTGGTCGATCTCCAGGCAGAGGCAGCGCAGGCCGGCCTCTTTGGCGGACTGTGCGATCATGGGATAGTCGTACTCCTCCACATCGCAGAAGCGCATCAGGCACACCACGATCCCCTGGGCCCCCGCGGCCTGCGCCATCTCCACCAGCATGGAGCCCCGTGTGCTCTCCACCTCATGCACCATCGAGCATCCCTTCCGCTCAAACCACTGCCCCGCCAGATCCTCCAGCGCCGTTCCACGCTTCGGGATCGCCGTCCGGTACAGCCGGGACTCCTGCGCCAGATCGTCCCCGACCACCGCAATCCCGCACTCCGTGAACAGCTCCAAAAACTCGTCGGGCTCCGCCGTGATCCCCGTCAGGATCACTTTCTTCCCCTTGTGCTCATACTTCGGCAGCCCCTCCAGAGCCGAGAGGAGCTCCTTCACCTTCTCCGTGTGCTCCCCCTTCTCCATGAACAGCGCGCTCTTGAACACCGCGTGCCGCGCCACCGGCGTGATCACGTCCAGGTGGTCGTTGGCCGCCTTCGCAAACGCCATCATCGTCGCCGAGTGCTCGTTATACACCTCGATGCTCTGCGCCAGAGACTCCTCCGTAATGGTGCATCCCGTCACTTCCTCCAGCTTCTTCGCCGCCGCCCGGTACTCCTCCACCAGGAACGAAAATGCATCGGAGTCCGTCCGGTTCTGCGGGTGGATGAACGACACCAGCGGGATGTCCTTCACGCCGGACCGCCACGCCGCGCTCATGCCGCGGAACGTGTCGCACAGCATCGGCATCACCGCGCACGTCAGGCCCTCGTACACCCCCGTCATCCCGTATTCCATACAGGAGCGCATGATGGAGCATGTGAAGATCGGGTTATACTTTCCCGCCACAGACGGCGTGATCTGTCCGCCCCACAGGCCCATGGGGATCATACCCCCGGCGTGCACCAGCTCCTCCGGCGTGTACACAGGGAAGCAGCCCACGACCTTCTTCCCCGCCGACAGATATTTCTCCATCTGCTTCCGGGGATTCCCGGATACCTCCGCCAGCTCTTCCAGTATCGCCTTGATCTCCGACATTATTCCGCCGCCCCCTTCTTCTTTCTCTCATCCATGATCTCCACCAGGCCCTGGAGGCGGGTCTCGAACTGTGCCTCGGAGAACACCCGCGTATCCGACTGGTCCCCGTCGAAGTTCGCAACCGGCACACCCGCCTGCTCCTCGATCATATCCCGGCCTGTGAAGATGTGGAAGGTCATCAGCTTGCAGCTCCGGTTCACGTGGCAGAGCATCCCGTCACAGCCGAAGTCCTTGATGCTCTGGGCGCGCTTGCCCATGATGGAGGGGGTGGACAGGCTGTTGGTGGAGGAGATCTGGTATGCCCGGGCCATGCCATCCAAATCCCCGGGCTCGTACAGCACATCCCACGCAGTGACATACCCGTTCATCACCGCGTTGACATTGTAGTTTTTCAGCGTCTTCAGGTTGTATCCCAGGTTCGGCCAGCAGGCGATGCCCTCCCAGTGGACGCGGTACTTCTCCTCCGCGGGGAAGGTGCTGGTATCGTTGGCGATGTGCTCCAGAACCTCCGCCTTGAGCTGCTCGAAGATGGCCGTGGTGGACTCCTTGCCCCGGCACAGTACCAGGGCCGCCATGTAGTTGAAGAGGTCGAAGCCGCTCATGGGCGCGGGCTTGCGCTGGTTCAGCGCCACGATCTCGTCAAAGAGGTGGCAGTTGATCTGGGAGCGCTTCTGCACCTCCAGGAACTTATCCCAGTCGAACTTCCGCCCCAGGAACTTCTCCATATCCTTGATATAGTTTTCGATCTGGCTGCGTACGTACTTGATCTTGTGGGGGGCCGGGTCCTCCTCATAGTAGTTGAAGAGACAGTCCACAAAGAAGATGGGGATGTTCAGCTTCCGAGCCAGGTTCTCATACCACTTCATCAGCTGGGTGCAGCTGTTGTTGGCCAGCAGCAGGAAGTCCGGCCGGGGCAGCTTGGGCTCATAGTCATAGTTGGGATCGTCGAAGGTATCCGCGATCCCCAGGTTCAGACGGGCATAGGAGCAGATATTGATGGGATAGCCCAGCTCTCCCTCCGAGTGGGAGATGAACTGGTCCCCCATGTGCTTGGCGGATACGGAGGCGCAGTTGTTCTCCGGGTACAGGACCGGTACGCCAAATGTCTCGCAGATCTCCTGGGGGAAGATGGCGGTGGACCAGCCCACCGGCTCTCCACGCTTCTTCGCCGCCCAGGCGTCGGCATAGCACTTCGCCGTCTGCTCGTTCATCATCTGGCGGGACTTGGGCAGCGGCTTCTTCGGCTTCGCCGCCGGCGCGGTGTGTTCTGCCATTTCGATCACTCCTCTTCTTTTTCTTCTTGCTTGCTTCTCACTTGCTCAGGAGACTCGTTTTGCCTCCCGGTATGCCAGAATCGCGGCCCCGATGGCCCCGGCCAGCTGGCAGTCCTCGTGGACCAGAATCTCGCTCTTGAGCTCCCGGCTCAGCGCCCGAACAACTCCGCTGTTCAGCGCCACCCCGCCGCTCATCGCCACATCCTTCACCAGCCCATTCCGGAATACCAGCGCCGCCACTCGCTTTGCCACCGACGCGTGAATCCCCGCCACCAGATCCGGCAGCGGTACATTGTTCGAAAGCTGTGAGATGACCTCCGACTCGGCAAATACCGTGCATGTGTTGCTGATGCTCACTTCCGACCGGGCTTGCGATGACAGCTCCCCCAGCTCCTCCGTCTTCACATCCAGCACACCGGCCATCACGTCCAGAAAGCGGCCGGTCCCTGCCGCGCATTTGTCGTTCATCACGAAGTTATCCAGAAGGCCATCCTCACTCAGGCGGAGTGCCTTTACATCCTGCCCGCCAATGTCGACCACGGTTCGGGCTGTGGGCAGCAGGTAATGGACCCCCGTGGCATGGCACGTGATCTCGCTCTTCTGGCTGTCCGCCGCCTCGAACGTGAACCGTCCATATCCCGTCACCAGGATCCGTTCGATCTCCTCCCGCGTTTTCCCCGCTTTTGTCAGCGCCGCCTCGAACACCGTCCTGGACCCCTGCGTCCCCGTCCCTAACGGTACCACCGCGCGTGCTTTGATCTCCTGTCCATCCTCCATGATGATGCACTTGCACGCCGTTGACCCGATATCTACTCCCATCGTCAACATTCTTCTCTCCGCCTTTCGA
>JAETOJ010000066.1 GCA_021768085.1 Bacillota bacterium | reverse complement strand
TTTTCCAGCGTAGACGGCTTGACTTTCGGCTGGTCGAACATAAGCCACTCAAAACCTTTCGGGTGCCGCAGGATCGTCAGGTGGATGCCGCGCTCCTGATAGAGTACCTGGTCGATTTTGTCCCAATGGCGGTACATTTCGGGAAATTCCATCCCTGTGTCCGCCGCGATCACGCAGTCAATGGGCATCCCGGCCTCCAACATGAGCAGGAGCATAGCCGTCGAGTCCTTGCCCCCGGAGCAGGAAACGGCGTGGTAATATTTGTCAGCTATGCGCTGTCACCTGCTTCCGGGCACAAAAAAAGCGCCCCTTTGGGCGCACGTTCGCGGGAGGGCTTGACTGTCCGGCGGGGCAATTCTCACCGGGTCGGCCCGCCCCTTTTGAAGATGGTGGCTTTCTGCTGCTCTTTGAGCTGGCGCTGGCGGCGTTCCTCCAGCGCGGAGTACACGCTTTCCTCGATCTCGCGGGGGGTCATGGACACATCGGGGAAATACTTGCGGAGGCGGTCGCCGGTCAAAATCACCTTGGTGACTTCGGGGCGCTCCTGCGGCCCTTTCAGCGGATCGTCCTCCTTATCCGATGCGGTAGCGCCAGGGGCGGGGGTGCCGGGGGCAGGCTGTCCGGCCTCCGGCTCCGAGGCGGGGCCTTTTCCCGGCTCCTCCCACGGGGGAACATCCCCAGCGGCGGGAACATTCGGGGCGGCAGGGGGTTCCGGGGTAGCGGGAACGTCGGGAGAGGCGGGGATGGGCGGCTGGCCGACAGCCGCTCCGGGAGTTTCCTGGGCCGCGCCGGGAGTGGGGGCGGCGGGGGCCTCCTGCTGCTTGGGCGCGATGTCCTTATCATCCAAAATGCTCCGCAGAGCCATCTCGTCCAGCTTCTGCCCGCCGCCCTCGGCTTTCTTCATGCGGGAGATGCGCTCATTGGTGGCCTTATAGCCCAGGTCAAGCAGGTGCAGCACGGACTCCTGGGTCTTGGGCTTCAGCGCGGACATTTCCGCCGCAACGGAAATGGTGAGCTTGCCATCGTCAACCAGGTCGCACACGCCCTTGACCGCCTCAGACATACGGATCAGCCGGTTGAGCTTGGAAACGGTCATGCCCATCTCCTGTGCCAGCTTCGCATCGCTTTGCAGCTCATTGGCCGAGTAGCCCCTCTTGCGGCGGCCCGCTTTCTGCTTCATGCCCTCCATCTTCATCCGCAGGGCGCGAGACAGGTCATAGCTGGAAATTTTGTCCCGGTGCAGGTTGCCGTCAGCAACGATGATCTTGGCGTCCGCATCGTCAATCTTCTGGATGATGGTGGGGACAGCCTGATTGAGCATGGTGGCGGCGATGTGGCGGCGCTGGCCGGACAGGATTTCCAGCCTGCCCTCCGGGTTAAACCTCGCCAGCACCGGGTCTTTGATGCCTACCAGCTCCACGGATTTCAAAAGCTCCTTGAAATTCTCGCTCTCGGTGTCCACGGAGAAATTATTGAAAACGGATTTCTCCAAATAGGCCGGATGAAGGGTGATAAAGTAGGACTCGCCCTCTTTCGGCTTGGGCAGGGATTTCCGGGACGCCTCATCCGGGGGTGCGAGGCGCTTGTCAAAAATCTGCGTGATGGAAGTGCCGGACGGCCCCTCTTTGGCGGTGGTCAGGGCCTCGCTTTCCTCTTTGCCCTGGCCGGACTGGTCAGCTTTGTTCCCGCTGGGGGCTTCCGTCTGCGTCGCGCCGCTTTTCTTCGCCTCGCGCTCCGCTCTCTCAGCGTTGGCAAGGTCGGTCAGCAGAATGGGCTGGCCAGACTTGGCCTGTGCTTCCAGCTCGGCAACGGTGGGTGTGTGCTTGTCAACGGCGGGAGCTTCGTCCTGCTTGGGCTTCTCGCCGGGAGCGGCAGGAGCCTCGTCACCCTTGGCCTTGTCGCCGGGAGCGGCGGGCTTCCCATCACCCTTGGCCTTATCGCCGGAGACGGCAGGGGCCTCGTCACCCTTGGCCTTGTCGCCGGGAGTGGCGGGGGCCTCGTCACCCTTGGCCTTATCACCGAGGGCGGCGGGCTTCTCGTCACCCTTGGCCTTATTTCCGGGGGTGGCGGGCTTCTCGTCACCCTTGGCCTTATCGCCGGGAGCGGCGGGCTTCTCATCACCCTTGGCCTTATCGCCGGGGGTGGCAGGGGCCTCATCACCCTTGGCCTTGTCGCCGGGGGCGGCGGGCTTCTCGTCACCCTTGGCCTTGTCGCCGGGGGCGGCAGGGGCCTCGTCCTCCTTGGGCTTCTCGCCGAGGGCGGCGGGCTTCTCGTCACCCTTGGCCTTGTCGCCGGGGGCGGCGGGCTTCTCGTCCTCCTTGGCCTTGTCGCCGGGAGTGGCGGGTTTCTCGTCACCCTTGGCCTTCTCGCCGGGGGCGGCAGGGGCCTCGTCCTCCTTGGGCTTCTCGCCGAGGGCGGCGGGCTTCTCACCCTCCTTGGCCTTGTCCATATCGGTGCTGGGATCAAGGAGCTTGCCGGGGATGGGGGCGTTGGGGTTGTTCTTCACCGCCTTGCGGTAGGCGATGGCCTCCTGCATGGTCATCTCATAGACGTGGGCGGGGATGTCCTGCTTCTTCGCCAGTTCGCTGGCCCTGCGGCGGCGGTCGCCGTGCAAGAGCTGGTACTCGCCATCGTCCCGCTGGCGCAGGATGACAGCCTCCTTGACGCCGTTGCTCTCGATGCTCAGTACCATGCTGCCCAGCGTCTTGTCCTGGGGCTTCGGGTTGAACACGCCGGGGAGTTCATGGATTTTGGACAGCGGGATCATTTGAGGCTGTGCCTGGGTCGGGGTTTTGCTGTTTTCATTTGCCATTTAGAGTCCTCCTGTTAAAATATTTGCTAAAAAATACGTCTCACCGTGAGACGCATTTTCTAACACAAGGTTGGGTTTTCTTCGCCTGCCCGGATGTGCCAGTCATCGGCTGGTGGGAGTTTTGCACAAAAGGCAAGCAGCGCATCCATGCTGGCTTCATGTTCGCCGGTTGGGTAAATCGACCAGCCGCGTTCGTAGGCGGCGAGTTCCTGTTCACCGTCCTCCGCATACAGAAACAGCTTGAGGACGCGCCCGTTGTCGATGCCGTCCGGGGAATTGACATCGCAGATCTTTGCGGCAAAGGGCAGGCCGTCTATCGTTCCGCCCAGCCAGTTTCTCCAGACGCAATCGGTTGTGATCGTGTGTTCGGGCATTGATTTCCCTCCAAAAATGCGTCTCACGGTGAGACGCATTACCCAAAGTCATGCCGCACGGCGGCGGAATAGTAAGGGCCTATCGT
>JAETOJ010000025.1 GCA_021768085.1 Bacillota bacterium | reverse complement strand
GCAATGGCTAACAACATCGTTTTGAAAACCTATCGCGGCGGCAGCGTGACCCCGCTGGACGATGCCATCATCCAGCAGACGGTCATCGGCACCAACGGCATCTTCAAGGGCTGCAATGTCACCTACGCCAGAGGCAACGTCCTCCATGTATCCCAGGGCTTCGGCATGATCAAGGGACGGTTCTTCGAGGTGTACGACTGCGAGGTGGGCGTCATCCTCAACAGCGGTTCCGGCACCCTCCAGGGGCGGCTCTACATCCACATGGACTTGTCCAACGCGGACGAGCCGATCCAGCTCCTGACGGAGACGGCCTCGATGCTGACCGACCTGACCGGGGACGAGGATGTGAACTACAACAACACCGCCTACGACCTGGAACTGGCCACCTTCGGTGTGACCCGGACAGGCATCACCAATCTGGTGCCGACCTTCGAGAAGATCACCGGGGCCTCCGGCAGCGGCGGGGCCAGCACCCTCCAGCGGTCCACCGAATACTTCAAGGGCGACTTCGTGACCTGCAAAAACGCCCCCGGCTGGGTGACGCTCTACTGCACCACCGCCGGTGTGACCGCTGCTATGGAGCCGGTGGAGTACGCTGGCATCGCCGAGGTGGGCGACCGGGTGACGGACGGCACCTGCGTGTTCACCGCCCGCGATGTGGTGGGCGAGATCGATGTGCTGAAGGACCTGTTCACCGATACCGAGACCAGCATCGCCAATTTGGAGGATGGGGTGCAGGAACTTCGGGAGGAGATCATCAAGCAGGCGGAGAACCAGACCGTTCCCGTTGGCACCATCCAATTCATGCCCAGCGCCAATGCAGGAGATGATTGGCTCAAGTGTGATGGCAGTTTTGTCAATGAAGCCGACTACCCGGAACTGGTGCAGACCCTCGGAAAGCTGATGCCCAGCGGTGACAAATTCACGTTGCTTTCCAGCGGCGAGGTTCCTTCGCAGATCAGCAATGGCGCGGTCTATAACGGCAGGCTGTGGGTGTATTCCTTTTCCGCTCGAAAACTATTTGGGATTGACCTCGAAGGAAACGGGCCAATCAAGGCTATCCCTGTGACCAGTACCAGCACCTACTTTGCGGATTTGATTGCGCCCAGTAATGCGAAACCAATTGCGCTGTCCATCATCCCACACCACTCTGGTAATAAGGCTAAACTTTATCTTGCGCAGTTTCTTGATAGTGGAAATGACAATAATATCCCGAAAGAGTATTCTTTTGCGGGCAAATTTCTGGCCTTTGGTGCGGAGTTCTCTGGCGATGAAGATTCTCTCAAAGTAGAACCGCCCTTTACAACGATCAAAAAAGAAACCTCAACTTCTTCTTACTATTATTGCCCCACATTTGACCCAACGCAGTATGTGCCTTATGTAGTTTCAAGAATGGTGGCGGGTGTGGAAACCTACTATTGCGCCATTGGCTCAAGGTATAACACTTATGGCAATTCTACACCTGGCGCCCTCACATGGGTGGATGGAAACACAGAGGCATCACTGATCAGCACCTCGATAAGCATGGATTCGAGTGTGTTTAAGAACCAGCGATTTTCCTACCTCGAAAAAAATCGAGGCGAGATCGTGTCCATTACCGCCACAACGAGCAGCAGCAGGACCTACACGATTTACTCGACCCCTTCGGGGCATTTTGCGGTGAGCAGCCGGTCCTATTCTGGAACTATCACCGCCAGAAGTTCGATCTGTCCGCTCAATGTTGTGGGAGATTCAAAGCTGCTGGCAACCTTTGATGTCAACTCTTTCCCCTGGGCTTCCATCACCGAGGCCAAGGTGGGGAGCATCAAGCCAGACCTCCCACTTCCAGCCAGCGCAAAGGTGTTCGTGGACGCTGCCGCCTACCTGTGGGGCAAGGGCATCTTTCTCGTTTTCGTAGGTACCGGCATCGTGTTCTCCCGTACTCTGGAGGCCGGGTCCTTTGGGTATCTCGACACGACCTCGGTGCTGGGGACTATCACCCAATTCGGCTGGCTGGGCTTTTCTCAGGATGAGCAGTCCCTTTACATTCTGGGGCAGGACACCAGCAACCGGGTCAAGCTGGCGAAGATCACACTGAACACTAACTTCGACTATGCCACCGATGGTGCATGGCTCCCCATGATCGTCAGCGATGGCCTTCCGGCCTACATCAAGGCCAAGACAACCGAATAACGGATGAAGGGCTGTCCGCCGTTTGGCGGATGGCCTTTTATTATACCAATTTTCAGAAATGGAGGGAATCTCAATGAAGGAATTCTGGAACACGATGCAGATGGTATTCGCCGCCGTGGGCGGCTGGCTGGGCTACTTCCTGGGCGGCTGTGACGGCCTGCTCATCGCCTTGGTGGTGTTCGCCGTGGTGGACTACGTCACCGGGGTCATGTGCGCTATCAACGACAAGAAGCTGTCCAGCGAGGTGGGTTTCCGGGGCATCTGCCGGAAGGTGCTGATCTTCTTCCTGGTGGGGGTGGCAAACATCCTCGATGTGCAGGTCATCGGCACCGGCAGCGTTCTCCGTACCGCCATCATCTTCTTCTACCTGTCCAACGAGGGTGTGTCCCTGGTGGAGAACGCCGCCCACCTGGGCCTGCCCGTCCCCCAGAAGCTGAAGGACGTGCTGGAGCAGCTCCACGACCGGACGGAGAAAGGCGGTGACGAATAATGAAACTGGTTGAATCCATCCTCACCAAGAACCCCTGCTACACCGCTGGCCGGAAAATCACGGTCAAGGGCCTCATGCTCCATTCTGTGGGCTGTCCCCAGCCCTCCGCCTCTGTGTTCGTGAAGAACTGGAATAGCGCGTCCTATAGCAGTGCCTGCGTCCATGGCTTCATTGATGGCAACGATGGCACCGTATACCAGACGCTCCCCTGGGACCACCGGGGCTGGCACTGCGGCTCTGGTTCCAAGGGCAGCGGCAACAACACCCACATCGGGGTTGAGATGTGCGAACCGGCCTGCATCAAGTACACGGGCGGAGCCAACTTCACCTGCTCCGACACTGCGACCGCCAAGGCCGTGGCCCAGCGCACCTACCAGGCAGCGGTGGAGCTGTTTGCCATGCTCTGTGAGAAGTACGGTCTGGACCCACTGGCGGATGGCGTGGTCATTTCCCATAAAGAGGGCTGTGCCAGGGGCATCGCCTCCAACCACGGCGACCCGGAGCATCTTTGGACACAGCTCGGTCTACCCTACACAATGTCCACCTTCCGGGCAGCGGTCAAAGCCGCAATGGGTGGCTCTACTGCTCCCAGCGGTGTGTCTGGCACCAAGATCATGGGCGTGGCGGTAGCTACGGCGGAACAGATGCAGACCTACCTCAAGGCCAAGAACCCGGCTGTGGCTCAGAGCGTTCTGGACATGGTGCCGCTCTATCTGTCCGAGGGAGCGGCAGAGGGTGTG
The DNA here is from genome assembly GCA_021768085.1 of Bacillota bacterium. Classification (GTDB taxonomy): domain Bacteria; phylum Bacillota; class Clostridia; order Oscillospirales; family Oscillospiraceae; genus Enterenecus. The sequence goes on along the minus strand of JAETOJ010000025.1, from coordinate 38,076 downwards.
CGGGGCGACATCGCCTTTGCGCAGTCCTGTCTGGAGACCGGGAACTTCGGCTTCGCTGGCTCCGCCGTCACGCTGGACCAGAACAACTTCTGCGGCATGGGCGTCACCGCTAACGGCATGAAGGGTAATTCCTTCTCCACACCCCAGCTTGGCATCCGGGCGCAGGTGCAGCACCTCAAAGCCTACGCTTCCACCGAGCCTCTGAAGGGTGAGTGCATCGACCCTCGGTTCAAGTATGTGGTGCGGGGCTGTGCAGAAGTGGTGGAGTGGCTGGGCCAGAAAGAGAATCCCCAGGGCAAGGGCTGGGCCACTGGCGCGGGCTATGGGGAGAAAATCGTCACCATCCTCAAGGCCATCCTCGCCGCCGCTGGCGGAGCTGCTCCGGCTCCCGCCGCCGTTCCGTTCACCGTGAAGGTATCCATCCCCGATCTGCGCATCCGCAGCGGCCCCGGAACGGACACCGCCGCCACCGGGAAGTTCACCGGGGTTGGCGTGTTCACCATCACCGAGGTTAAGGACGGCCCTGGCTCCGCCAAGAGCTGGGGCAGGCTGAAGTCCGGCGCTGGCTGGATTTCCCTGGACTACGCACAGAAAATTTAACCAGCGGTCAATATTTTAACCTACAGTTCAAGCCCACCGGGGAGTTTTTCCCTGGTGGGCCATATTTTTTTGCCCTCTGGACCGTCCCGTTTTGCATTTCCCGTGGCCTACCTGTGTAGGAGGTATGTGTTATGGCTACGGATAAATCAATCGAAATTATGGAATACCGGCGGCAGGGGCTGGGCTACAAACGCATCGCCGCCATTACAGGGTACTCGCTAAATACAGTCAAATCTGTGTGTCGGAGAAGTCAGACCCCCGCCGGAAAGAGGTGCCTCCAATGTGGGGCCGCTGTGGAGCAGCCGCCCCATCGGAAGGAGAAGAAGTTCTGCTCAGACAAGTGCCGCGTGGCTTGGTGGAACTCCCACCCGGAGAGGGTCAAGCGCAGAGCTTTTTATCACATGGTCTGCGCCCACTGCGGCCAGCCTTTTGAAAGCTATGGGAATCAAAATCGGAAATACTGCTCCCGGCGCTGCTACGATGACGCCCGGCGGAAGGGGGTGGAATAATGGAATTTTTCGACCGCCTTGTCGCCTACAGAGTAGCCATGAGCCTTGCCGCTACCATGCTTCGGCGGGGCATCATTTCGGAGAAAGACTACTCCGAAATTGATACAATTATGACCAAAAAGTACGGCCTGTCTTTGGATAGCATTTTTCGCTCAAACGCTTGATAAATAGGCGGTTTAGAGCGAATATGTGACCCGAAAGGAGGCGATTTTTTGGAAAGAACCATTCAACGGATAGGGCCGAATATCCCCGCCCAGCCCAAGGCCAAAAAGGTCGCGGCCTACGCCAGAGTGTCCTCCGGCAAGGACGCCATGCTCCACTCTCTCTCGGCCCAGGTCAGCTACTACAGCGGCCTCATCCAGAACCACCCCGGCTGGCTCTACTGCGGGGTGTACGCTGACGAGGCCCTGACCGGCACGAAGGAAAACCGGGAGAACTTCCAGCGGCTGCTGGCCGAGTGCCGCGCCGGGAACATCGACCTCATCATCACGAAGTCGATCTCACGGTTCGCCAGGAACACGGTGGTGCTGCTCCAGACCGTCCGGGAGTTGAAATCGATGGGAGTGGATGTCTATTTTGAGGAACAGAACATCCACTCCATGAGCGCGGACGGTGAGCTGATGCTGACCATTCTGGCATCCTACGCCCAGGAGGAGAGCCTTTCTGCCAGCGAAAATCAGAAGTGGCGTATCAGAAAAAACTTCGAGGACGGCAAGCCCTGGTCGGGGCAGGTGCTGGGCTATCGCTACGAGGATGGCGTTTACATCGTCAAGCCGGAGGAGGCCGAGATCGTGCGGAGCATCTTCGCCGATTACCTCTCCGGCATGGGTGTCGAAGCCATCATGAAAAAGCTGAATGCCCAAGGCAAGACCTCCCGCAACGGCCATGCCTGGTGCCGCTCCAGCGTTCGGAAGGTGCTGGGGAACTACTCCTACACCGGGAACCTGCTCCTCCAGACTACGTTTCGGGAGAACCACATCACAAAAAAGACGCTGCCCAACCGTGGTGAGCTGCCCATGTACCATGCGGAGAACACACATGAGGCCATCGTCAGCATGGAGGACTACCAAGCGGTGCAAGATGAGATGGCACGGCGGTCCGCCAAGCACAACAAGACCAAGCGTGGCCCCGCCAAGTATCCCTTCACTTCGATGATCGTCTGCGGGACCTGCGGCAAGGGCTACCGGCGAAAAGTGACCCGCATCGGCCCAGTGTGGATTTGCAGCACCTTCAACATCTACGGCAAAGCGGCTTGTTCCTCCAAGCAGATACCGGAGGGGACGCTTGAAAAAGCGGCGGCGGAGGTGCTGGGGCTGGATGCCTTTGACGCAAAGGTCCTCCACGATAAAATAACGGCTATCCGAGCCGAGGGGAACAATACTCTGGTATTTCTGTTCAAGGACGGCACACAAACCGTTAAACGATGGGCAGACCGTTCCAGAGCGGAAAGCTGGACCCCGGAGATGAAAGCCGCCGCCAGAGAATTTGCGAAGAAAGGACGGGCGATGAGATCATGCCAGCAGCAAGAGCAGTAACTGTCATTCCGGCCACCATCAATCTGCACAGCCAGATTCCTGTGGTGGCGGCTGGGAAACGCCGGGTGGCGGGGTATGCCCGTGTCTCCACCGACAGCGATGAGCAGTTCACCAGTTACGAGGCGCAAATCGACTATTATACCCGGTACATCCAAAACAACCCTGAATGGGAATTTGTGTCAGTTTACACGGACGAGGGCATTTCGGCGACCAACACACGCCACCGGGATGGATTCAACCAGATGATCTCCGATGCCCTCGCCGGGAAGATAGACCTCATCGTCACCAAGTCGGTGAGCCGCTTTGCCCGGAACACGGTGGACAGCCTTTCCACCATCCGCAAGCTGAAAGAGAACCACATCGAGGTCTACTTTGAGAAAGAAAACATCTGGACCTTCGACTCCAAGGGCGAACTGCTGCTGACCATCATGTCCTCGCTGGCCCAGGAGGAGAGCCGCTCCATTTCAGAGAATGTCACCTGGGGCCAGCGCAAGCGATTTGCGGATGGAAAGGTCAGCCTCCCATATAAGCAGTTCCTTGGCTATGAAAAGGGGCCGGATGACATTCCGGTCGTGGTCGAGGAGGAGGCAAAAATCGTCCGCCGCATCTTTGCCCTTTTCATGGCGGGGAAAACACCCTACCTCATCGCCAAGACCCTGACCGCTGACGGCATCCCCACTCCGGCTGGGAAGTCGAAATGGGGAACGACTACGGTGGCCTCCATTCTGACGAATGAGAAGTACAAAGGGGCGGCGCTCCTGCAAAAGAAATTCACCATCGACTTCCTGGACAAGAAAATGAAGATCAACGAGGGTGAGGTTCCGCAATATTACATCGAGCAGAGCCACCAGCCCATCATCGACCCGGAGGAGTTTGACAAGGTGCAGGCCGAGTTCGCGCGCCGGAAGGGGCTGGGCCACCGCTACAGCGGCAACAGTATCTTCGCCTCCCGCATTGTCTGCGGTGACTGCGGCAGCTTTTACGGCTCCAAGGTCTGGCACTCCAACAGCAAGTACCGCCGCACCATCTGGCAATGCAATGAGAAGTTCGCCGGGGAGCGGAAATGCCGGACGCCCCATCTGAGGGAGGAGGACATCAAGGCCCGGTTTCTGGCGGCATTCAATCAACTGCTGGATGGCAAAAAGGCTCTGCTGGAGGATTGCAGGGTCATGCAAGACCACCTCACCAACTGCTCCGCCCTTGATGCGGAACTGGACGAATTGCTCCGGGAAATCGAGGTGGTGACGGAACTGACCCAGCGGTGTATCCGGGAGAACGCCCGAAGCGCCCAGAGCCAAGAGGAGTACACCGAACGCTATAATGGCTATGTGGCCCGGTACGATGCGGCGAAGACCAAGCTGGACGCACTCCAGAAAGAAAAGGTCCAGCGGCTGGCACAGGCGGACTTCATCGGCGGGTTTATGTTTGAACTTTCCGAGTATACTGAAACCGTCACCGAATTTGACGAGGGCCTTTGGCTGGCGGTGATTGAGAAAGCCACGGCCTACCACGATGGGCGGCTGGTGTTCACCTTCCAGAACGGCACGGAGATAGAGGGCTGACATAGATAAAACCCGTTGATTCCGTAAAATGGGATCAACGGGTTTTACATTGTGTCCATAAGCTCCAGCAGAAGGTTTCTCTGCCTGTCCGACAGAGAGGTCCATTTGGCGAACAGCGTCTGCTGCTCATTGGTCAGCTCCAGAGGATTCCCTTCAGCGAAAAATTGTGCCAAAGTAATACCGAAGGCCGTACACACCGCCTCCAAGGTCGGCAGCGTGGGAGCGTTGTTCCTCTTGAACATATTTGTAACGGTGGAGTGGGACAGGCCCGATTCCTTTGCCAGCCGGTATTCCGTCCAGCCGCGCTCCACCATCATGTCTTTGATTCGACCCTGTGCGTCCACACCATCACCTGCCTATCTGTAACTATTATAATCCCCAAAATGGTGCTATAATAGGCACGATAGGTAGATAGCAAAAGTCCCAAAAAGGTCATAGCGTTTTATTGGCCCCGGCTTGGGGATACTGATTGAAACAGGAGGTCATCATGGAAGAACCTAAAACACTTTTTGAACTCTGGGCCAAGGAGCGGAATATCACCGTAGAAGAAATGCGGGCCACCATCGCAGCCCGCATTGAACAAGGAATGAATGACCCTGACCCGGAGAAACGGGCATCGTGGGAGCAGATACCACACGCTGGGGAAATCCCCACGCCAGAAGAATGGCTCCGCTTTGCGGTGGAGTGGTTGGAGAAGGAAGGGCGCAGCGATTTGTTGCGCTGGTACAAAATCTTCTGATATAGTAAATGGCTGGACAGATTGCATATATTTTGATATACTTTGACAAAGAAAGCACAAACTTCAAAGAAAATCCGGTTTGTGGAGGCATAAAATGGAACCTGATTTGAAGTTAATAATCGGTGAGGCTTTATCGTGCGGTTTTCCTTCGCATTTCGTTGTACCAGATGCAGATCGCCTTCCGAATTACCAGCATTTCACATTTTCAATTAGCAGTATTTCTGAGTATTTAGACGTTGTTAAATGTCTTACTTCTCAGAAATCTGACAGACTAAGTTCAGACACAATGGTTTTCCGGGGGATGTCAGATTATAGATGGGACTTGATACCAAGTATTGCCAGGTCTGATTTTCGCGATGATTCAACAGAGCATGAAATGGTTAATGAGTTTATGACCCTGAGACCGGAATCTTTTCAAGATTTACATTCTAATTTTGAGTTATTGGCAAAAATGCAACATTATGGACTGCCAACTCGCCTTTTGGACTTTACAACGAATCCACTAATCGCACTTTATTTTGCGTGTGAAAAGAATAGCGCCATAAATGCAAGAGTGACTTGCTGCAACGCTTTTCTTTCCTATAGCAATAACAAAATTGTTGAGGCCATTAGCAGTAGCTATGTCCCATATTCTATAGAAAATTTTACAATCGAAGATTTCCTTCAAGGAACAAGAGTATCGGCATACGAATACATAAGTAAGCTGTACTTAGCCAAAGATTATCGGCTACTATTTGCTAAACCAAAGTATTGGAATCAGCGAATTAAAAACCAATCAGCCATATTTTTGATATACCCCAATGAATTGTTTGATCATCTGGGGAAGATATGTTATTATCAAAAACATTACGGCCTCAATGAGGCGATGGTGGGCATGGAAGATACAGAAGAAAACAGACAACGTATATTAGAAGTTTCTACTCGGGAGTCGCTTGACTCAGTATATCCAATCTACACACCTCCAGATTTTTATAAACCAAAGCACAATGATAATGTAGCTATGCGCAATTTTACAGTTACATATCAGTCAATGCAACGTCTCTTTTCGAGTTATGAGAAGCCTATAGCAAAACGAGTAGATGCCGATGGCTTTGCCATTTATACGGAAGATAGTGCAGTTTCATTTGAGCGGCGCTTCTCAATTGTAGATGAAATACAAAAAATTGACCCAGAAAGTTTAGAACATCAGTTTTGCAGTATCATTATTGAGTCAAAGCACAAGTCCTGTATTCTCAACGAATTGGAGAGTATTGGCATTGACAAAGCATTTGTGTACCCAGAGCTGGAATACACCGCTGAAAAGATAAAGAAAAAGTATTTGTCGTAGTCTCCACAGTGCTATGCACCCCCCTTGAGGTTTTGCACCCCCCTGCGGTCAGGGTGTGCATTTGTATCAAGTTTTGCCACCTTTGCCAGCTCAGAAATTCCCGCCACCGTGACCTTTCCGGCTTCGCCGAAAACTGCACTCTGGCGGGAATTTCTTCGCTTCCACCCGCGACCCGCTGCGCTGGGCTCGCGGTTGGAACCATCCTGCGGACTGCTGCCGCACGGGAAGTCAGCATGATGATTCACAAAACACAATAGCTGGAATACTTCAAAAGGCATCGGGCAGAAAGGCGATCCTTTCTGCCCGATGCCTTTTTGGGGCACAGTACGCAGCGCTATGGCAGAGTAGCTCAGCGGTAGTCCTTGCGGGTGTTCAGAAATTTTTTCTCCTCCTGGGGCAGATCCAGACCCAGGGTGCCGCCGGGGTTCATCATGCCATCGGGGTCGAAATAGTGCTTCAGTACCTTCACTGCGCCGTACTCCTTTTCGCCCAGATAGCCCTCCAGCCAGGGGGCAAACATCTTGCCAATGCCGTGGTGGTGACTGATGGCTGCCCCAGAGCGCTGGATGGCGTCCAGAATGGTGGTGTGGTAGCGCTTGAACTCGGCCGCATCGTTCATTTTGGTGATGAATATGAAGTATAGATTGGCCCCCTGGGGGTAGCAGTGGGACATATGGGTGGTGACCACTGTGTTGGGTAGGGCGTGGCATACTGCCCGCACGTCCCGGTGTACCTGGGCCATGTTGGACCAGTTCACAGTGCACTCCAGGGTGTCGGTGATGACGCTAAAATCCATCAGGGTGTCCCGGAGATAGGGGTCGTTGAAGCGGCCCTTCTCCCAGCTCCGGGTGACGTAGCCCGTCATGGGCATGGCCCCGTAGCGGCGGGCGATGCGGCCGATGTTTTTGGCCACATTTTTGGAGAAGCCCTTTTCCCCGTCAGTGAAGCCCAGGAACATACACCGCTCCATGTCCTTGTAGCCGAATTTGTCCAGCAGCGGGGCCAGGGGTGTGTCGTCCACGTTGTAGAGCCGGAGCATCAGGTGGGTCTCCTCCGGGTCGGACAGGCGGAACACGGAGGAATGCCCGCACTCACACTGCATCATCTCCCGGGCGGCCTTCATAGCGATGTCCCAGTTTTTAAACATATAGGAGAACCGCTTTCGATTTTCCGGCATCCAGCGGCACACCTTTAGGGTCACCTCGGTGAGCACGCCGAAGGCGCCCTCGGAACCCAGCATGATCTGCTTCATGCTGGGGCCGGTGGCCTCCCGGGGATAGGGGCTGGTGACGATCCGGCCGATGGGGGTGGCGTACTTCTGGGCCAGCACGATGTCCTCAATGGTGCCATAATAGGTGCTGTTCTGCCCAGCGCCCCGGGTCACCACCCAGCCGCCCACGCTGCTGTACTCAAAGGACTGTGGGAAGTGGCCGCAGGTGTAGGCCCGCTTGGCCCCGAAGCGGTTGGGCGCGTCTTGGAGGGCTTTCTCCAGATCCGGCCCAGAGATGCCCGCCTGGACGGTGACGGTCTGATCCGTCTCATTGAAGCTGAGCACCTTGTTGAACCGCTTGCGCATATCCAGGGAGATGCCGCCCTTCACACACTCCACCCCCCGGGTGACGCTGCTGCCCCCGCCGTAGACGTACAGGGGGATCTTGTGCCGGACGGCATAGTCCACCAGTCGCTCCACCTGCTCCGCTGTGTCCGGGTACACCACCACGTCGGGGACGTTCTCGATCTGCTTGTGGCGCAGCCGCAGCAGGTCGTAGCCGGTGCAGCCGTAGGCCACCGCCAGCCGGGGGTAGTCCTCGGTGGTGACAAAATCCTCCCCCACGATCTCCTTCAGCGCTGCCACGTGTTTTGGGGCGATCTTGGAAGGATAGTCCGACAGATCCACCGGATCGAAGCCGATGTCGTCGGTGTAGTCCCGGAAGTCGTCGTCCGTCATTTTAAACGACTCCTTCATCAGCTTGTAGAGGGACTCCTTGGGGTGCTTGAAGAACTTCGGGTCGCCCCAGCGGAAAATGGAGCGGTAGCTCCCCTCCGGTGCGGGGGTCTCCAGCCAGTTGGGCCGAAAGCCCTTGTAAGGTTTGCTGCTCACAGCACATCGCTCCTTTTCGTAATCTCAGAAATTCTGCGGTACAGCGGCTCCAGCCGGGGATACAACCGGGCATAGACGCCGCGGTACAGCTGCGCATAAAGTTTGTGTCGGTCGGGGTCGGGGTGGAATGCGTCCCCCTCATGAACCATGCTGCGGATGGCCTCGTCGTAATCGTGAAAAATCCCCTGGGCCAGGAAGGCGGCCATGGCCGCCCCCACGGCGCTGACCTCATGGGTCTGGGTGCGCTTGACGGGCAGGCCAAATAGATCGGACAGGATTTGGCAGGCCACATTGCTGCGGGCGCCGCCCCCGCCCACGTAGATCTCCTCCACCCGGATCCCGGCCCGCTTCTCCATGCGTTTCAGCGAGTCGTAGAGCTCGAAGGCGATGCCCTCTAAAATGGCCCGGTAGAGATGGTAGCGGGTGTGGTGGTCGGTGAGGCCCACGATGGCCCCCCGGGCGGCGGGTGTGGTGATTCCCGGCGTCCAGTAGGGCTGGAGCAGCAGGCCCCCGCACCCCGGCGGTATGTCCGCGATGTACCGATCCAGCAGCTCCTCCGGCGAGCAGCCCAGCTCCTTCGCCTGGGCCAAGTCCTTGGCACAGAACTCCCGCAGGAACCAGGACACCAGCCAGAAGCCCCGATATAGCTCGATCTCGGGGTTATACAGGTGGTTGGACACCGCCGGGTAGGCGGGCATAAAGGGCTGGGGCTCCACGTAGCGCTCCAGGGCCAGCTGGATGGTGGCGGTGGTGCCCAGGGAGATGGCCGCCTTGCGGGGCTGGATGACGGACAGGCCCAGGGTCTCGCAGCCTTTGTCCGAGCCGGTGGCGATGAGGGGCAGGCCCTCCGGCACGCCGGAGTCGGCGGAGAACTCCCGGGTGACCCGCCCGATGACCTGGCCGGAGGGGGTCAGCTCACACAGCTTTTCCTGGGGGATGTTGTAGACGCACCGGGTGAGGGCGGAGGGGCCCTGCCAGCGCCGCCTTTTGTAGTCGAAGGGCATATGGCCGATCATGTTGGCCGCGCAGTCGGCCAGCACCCCGGTCATCTTGTAGTTTAAGTAGGTGGGAAGCATGACGTACTTCGCCGTCCGCGCCCACAGCTCCGGCTGGCGCTGGGCGATCCAGTTGCAGGCGGAGGCGCGGTAGATGTTTTCCACCGCGCCGGACATACCCACCGCCCGGAACAGCAGCTTATTATAGAGGGGGATCGGGTCGTTGAACTGCGCCCGCCGTTTGTCCAGCCATAAAATGGCGTCCCGCAGGGGCCTGTTATCTCCATCCAGGCACAGCACCGTGTCCCGGATGGTGGTGAGGGCCACGGCGACGATGTCCCCCAGCAGCCCCTCGCTGCGCTGGCAGACGGCCCGCCCCGTCTCGCAGATCCGCTGGTAGTAGAAGTCCGGATCCTGCTCCGCCCAGCCCGGGTTCCGGGAGTGGTAGGGCGGATCGTGCTTGACCTGGCAGAGATCCGCGAAGCTGCCGTCCGGCCGCACCAGCAGGCACCGGGTGCTCTGGGTGCCCACGTCGAAGGTGAGGATCAGCGGTGTTTTCATACGCCGCCCCCTATCCGTCCGCCGGCCGGAGCAGGCCGCTGGCGGCCACCAGATCCACGCCCAGCCCCAGCACATTATTCAGGATCACGCCGCCCATGTCCACAGGCTGATCCACCGTCACGGCGTTGATGGCCTCCATCACGGGGAAAATCTGCCCCTTGGGGATCTCCGCCGACAGCCGCACCGGCAGCACCGGTACGTCCGGAAAGGCGGTGCGCACCGTGGTGCACAGGGTGCGCATAGGGGCGGTCAGCTCCGACCGGGCAAAGTCCGCCCCCCGTTTACAGCCGTTGCCCGTCACCTGAAGGGTCTCGCCCTCCTCCTCCACCCGGAGGGTGCAGCCCCGGGGGCATACGATGCAAACCAGCTCACTCATGACCCGTCACCTCGATATCCAGCTCTATTTTGGAGTGCTCGCTCAGCTCAAATTGAGAGAAATCCATGTCCAGCCGCTCCATCTCCGGCGGACGCAGGAAGGGGTAACGCTTGGAAAATACCTCCCGCCCGTCCACCCGCAGCCGCAGGACGCAGCGATCCAGCACCTCCCGGCTCCGGAAGTACAGGGTGGTCTTGCTGTTGTCCCGGTTCAGATCCAGCCGCTGGGGGACGGCGTAGAGCAGCGCCGGGGAGGCGCGCAGCGCCACCTCCCGCCGGGGGGCGGGGGCATAGCAGGCGGCGGCGTGTCCGGCCAGCTCCCCGCTCTCGGACACGTAGTCCACCAGGTCGTTGACGTGCAGGGCGTTGCCGCAGGAGAACACCCCGTCCACGCTGGTCATGAGCTGGCCATTGCACACCGGCCCCTTGGTTTTGGGATCCAGCTCCACCCCCAGGGACTGGGCCAGCTCGTTCTCCGGGATGAGGCCCACCGACAGGATCAGCCCGTCACACTCCACAATCTCCTCGGTGCCGGGGATGGGCCGCATCCGCTCGTCCACCTGGGCCACCTCCACCGCCGTCAGCCGATCCTCCCCCAACACCCGGGTCACCGTGTGGGACAGGTGCAGGGGGATATCGTAGTCCCGCAGGCACTGGTGGATGTTCCGGGTCAGCCCGGAGGGGGTGGGCTTGACCTCGTACACTCCCAGCACTTTGGCCCCCTCCAGGGTGAGGCGGCGGGCCATAATGAGGCCGATGTCCCCACTGCCCAGAATGACGCACCGCTTGGTGGGAAGCTGACCCAGCAAGTTGGTGAAGTGCTGGGCGGTGCCGGCGGTGAACACACCGGCGGGGCGGGTGCCGTGTATGCTCACCTGCTTGGCCGTCCGCTCCCGGCAGCCGGTGGCCAGCACCAGGGTGCGGGTCAGGATGGTCTCCACCCCCGCCCGGTTCACCACCGTGACGGCAAAGCCCGCCTGCGTCCGCTCCAGCCGGGTGACGAAGGTGAGGGTGGACGTGTCGATCTCCCCCCGCTCCACCTGATCGATGAACCGCTGGGCGTACTCCGGGCCGGTGAGCTTCTCCTGGAAGCGCACCAGGCCAAAGCCGTCGTGGATGCACTGCTTCAAAATGCCGCCTAAGCGGGCCTCCCGCTCGATGAGCAGGGTTTTCGCGCCGTTTTCCCGGGCGGACAGCGCCGCCGCCAGTCCGGCGGGGCCGCCGCCGATCACGACGGTATCGTATTCACGCATGGCTGCTCCCCCCTCACTTTGTCCGCCCGAAGGTGATGTTGGCCTCCGGGGCGGATTTTTTCACCTCGTCCAGCGGGACGTTCAAAAACTCCGCGATGATCTTTGCCACCAGCGGCGAACAGAACCCCCCCTGGCACCGGCCCATCCCTGGCCGCACCCGCTTCTTCACCCCGTCCACCGTGGGCACGCAGATGGGAGCGCGCAGGGCGTCCAGGATCTCGCCGCGGCTGACCTCCTCGCAGCGGCACACAATGACCCCATAGTCCGGGTTTTTGCGGATTAGCTCCGCCCGCTCCTCGTCCGGCAGCTCCCGCAGCACAGGCACGCCGCGGCGGATGGGGGAATAGCCCTCGTTGGGGGCCACAGATTTCTTTTTCCGCAGCTCCTCCACCGCCATCTTCTCCACGTCCAGCGCCACCGCCGGGGCGGTGGTCAGGCCGGGGGACTGGATGCCCGCGCAGTGGATGATATTATGGGTTTTCCGCCCCTTCTCGATGATGAAATCCTCCTCAAAGGTGGGGGCCCGCACGCCGGTGAAGTAGGTAATGATGTCCCCCTTGCTTAGGGTGGGCATGGTCTTTTCCTGCTTGGCGAATACGGTGTCGATGCTCTGGGGGCGGGTGGCCGTGTTCTCCTTTTCAAAAGTCTCCACCGCGTCGGGGCCCACCAGCAGGTTGCCGTGGGCGGTGTGCAGGATGCCGCCCCCTTTGGAATGCCCCCGGGAGCGGGCCAGCTCCATGATGGAGGCGATGGAGGAAAATCGTGCCCCGGCCTTCTGATCCAGAATGGAGTTGGTGCCCCGGCGGGGATGGATGGAGAAGAAGCGATCCCCCGCCATCCGGGCCACGTCCTCGGCGAACACCCCGGCGGCGTTGATCACCAGCGTCGGATAGATTGTCCCCCGGTTGGTATGTACGCTCTTGATTTCGCCGTCCTTCACCTCCATGGACAGCACCGCCGTGTTCAGCCACACCTGGGCGCCGTTCTGCACCGCGTTTTCCCCATAGGCGATGGTCAGCCCGTAGGGGCACACGCAGCCGGAGGAGGGGTTTGACACCGCGAATTTGAAGTCCTGATTCAGGTTGGGCTCCCGCCGCTTCAGCTCCGCGCCGGAGATAACCCGGGTATCCTCAATACCGTCATGGGTTCTGCGCCAGAGGCAGTACAGGGCAATGAAGGGCTTCAGCCAGCCCTTGTCGAAGCAGACGTACTGCCCCACCCGGTGGAAGGGCACGTCCAGCTCCCGGCACACCTGGTCGTACATGGCGTTGCCCTTCCGGATGTAGTGGTGCTTCAGGGAGCCCTTAGACAGATCCACCCCCGGGTGCACCTCCCCGTCGTTCCTTCCTGACGCCTGGAGGGCCAGGTCGGCCTCCTTCTCCACCAGCAGGATGTCCAGCTTCCACTTGGACAGCTCCCGGGCGATGGACGCGCCGGAGATGCCGCCGCCGATGATGAGCACGTCGGGCCGCCGCCCTTCCAACGCGCTGTCTCGGAGAGACGGCAGGCGCATTTTTTGGGGCGCCGCCTCGTCGCAGACAATATCGTTTACCACATGGAGGTTGCCGTATTTTGTCGCTGCCAGCTGGCAGGCCTCCACCACCTCGGCCCAGGTGGGCAGCTGTCCCGTCAGTACCACGCACCCATCCGACAGGGCGGCGCGCACCGCGCCGCCAAACCGCTTGGCCAGCTTCTTGTTCGTTTTGCGCAGATCCATGCCGATGCTTCCCTTCTCATATATAGTAAGTCGGCCGACCGGCTTACTCTGTTTGTCAAAATTATATCCAACAGACCTGTGTTTGTCAACCCACATTCTCACAAAAGGACCAAAAGAAACGCGCCCGGTGGACAGGCCCGGGCGCAGATGATATAATAAACCCATTATTGATGGGGGATGGGGAGGCTTTTATGGCGGCACCGAGAAAAGACGACGTAAAGTCAGCGGTATTGAACGCGGCTCAGATTCTGCTGGAGACCGGAACCTGGGCGGATATCTCCCTGGCGGACATCGCCAGACAGTCCGGCGTGTCTAAGGGGACGCTGTATTACCACTACAAGACCAAAGGCGAGATCCTGTTCGAGCTGGCCGACCGCTACCTGAGCCAGCAGTGGGACGACTTCATCCGCTGGACGGAGAACAAGGAAAAGGACACCTCCCTCCAGCGGCTGGTGAAGTACGTGGTGGAGCGGGACGTCGCCTCGGCGGGGCTGCGGATGCACCTTTTATGCGAGGCCCAGGCGGGGGACGAGGTTCTGCGGGAAAAGCTGGTGCGCCGCTACGGGGAATTCCAGCGGCTCATCAGTGAAAAAATTGCCCAGCGCACCCACTTGTCCGCGGACTTTCTCACTTGGCTGCTCCTGCTGGTGTCGGACGGCATCATCGTCCAGGCGGCCATCCAAAACAGCGCGTTCGACGCTCAGGCCTTCATCGCCCAGGGCGCTCAGTATCTGACCCTGCTGGGAGAGATGGGGAAGTCAGACCGCTAAGCGCCCGCAGGCGCAAAAAAGCCTGAACAGGCGGGGCAACGCCGCAGCGGGGATAGACGGCTCTGTTTTGGGGCACGTTAACTCCGTGAGGTGATCCAAATGGATTCTATCTGGGCAAAGACCGCCCAGCTGCCCCGGTTCTGTCCGCTGGAGGGAGATCTGCGCACCGACGTGCTCATCGTGGGGGGCGGACTGGCGGGGCTGCTGTGCGCCCATCGGCTGGCTCAGGCGGGGGTGGACTACGCCCTGGTGGAGGCGGATCGGATCTGCGGCAGCACCACAAAGGGCATGACGGCCAAGCTCACCGTCCAGCACGGCCTGATCTACCATAAGCTGATCCGCCAGTTCGGGGAGGAGCGGGCCCGCCTCTATCTGGAGGCCAACCGGACGGCGCTGGAGGACTACCGGGCCCTGTGCCAAACCATGGACTGCGGCTTTGTGGAGGAGGACAATTTTGTCTACTCCACGGACAGCCGGGACAAGCTGGAGCGGGAGCTGGCCGCCTTGGACAGGCTGGGCCTTGCCGCCCGCCTGGTGGACGAGACGCCCCTGCCCTTCCCGGTGGCGGGGGCGGTGTGCGTGCCCCGGCAGGCCCGGTTCCACCCCCTGCAATTTGCCACCGCCATCGCCAGGCCCCTGCGGATTTTTGAGGACACCAAGGTGCTGGAGCTGGCGCCGGGGCGGGCGGTTACCAGCCGGGGGACAATCGCGGCGAAGAAGGTGATCATCGCCACCCACTTCCCCATCCTCAACAAGCACGGCGGGTACTTTCTCAAACTGTACCAGCACCGCTCCTATCTGCTGGCCCTAAAGGACGCCCCGGACTTGGGCGGTATGTATGTGGACGAGGCAGAAACGGGGCTCACCTTCCGGAACACAGAGGGCCTGCTCCTGCTGGGCGGCGGGGGCCACCGCACGGGGAAGCCCGGAGGCGGCTGGCGGGAGCTGGAGGCGTTCGCCCGCCGCCATTACCCCCAGGCCCGGGAGACCGCCCGCTGGGCCGCCCAGGACTGCATGACCCTGGACGGCGCGCCCTACGTGGGGCGGTATGGGGCCCGCACGCCGGATCTGTACGTGGCCACCGGCTTCAACAAGTGGGGCACCACCTCTGCCATGGCCGCCGCCGGGGTGCTGGCGGATCTGGTGTGTGGGAAGGAAACCCCCTATACAGAGCTGTTCTCGCCCAGCCGCAGCGCCCTGCGGCCCCAGTTGGCGGTCAACGGCTGGGAGGCCGCCCTGAACCTGCTGCGGCCCACCGCCCCCCGCTGCCCCCACCTGGGCTGCGCCCTGCGCTACAACGCCGCGGAGCGCTCCTGGGACTGCCCCTGCCACGGCTCCCGCTTCGGCGAGGACGGAACGCTGCTGAACAACCCCGCCACCGAGGATAAAAAAGGGCTGTGACAGACCGGCCCGGGGCTCCGCTTTGCGCCTCACCCCGGCAGACGCAGAAAAACCGCGCAAGGGACAAGGCGTCCCTCGCGCGGTTTGTTTGTCAGACCTGACGCTTCTCCGCCCGGAGCACGATGTCCTCCCGCTCCACGGCCAGACACAGGGTGTCCCCCGCCGTGAGCTGCTGGGAGAGGAGCAGATCGGCGGCGGGCTCCTCCACCCGGCGGCGGACGGCCCGGCGGATGGGCCGGGCCCCCTGCTCCGTCTCCGTCCCCGGGTCGGCCAGCAGGGTGACCGCCTCCCACCGGGCGTCCAGATCCACCCCCAGGCCGGACAGCCGCTCCCGCACGCCCCCCAGCATCCGCAGGGCGATGCGCTCCAGATCCCGGCGCTCCAGCCGGTCGAACAGGATCACCTCGTCCAGCCGGTTGAGGAACTCCGGCTTGAACCGGCCCTTCAGCTCCGCCATGACCTCCTCCCGGCGGCGGTCGTTGGAGCTGCCCCCGGCAAAGCCCAGAGGGGGCGCCTTGCTGACGATCTTCCGGGCCCCCACGTTGGAGGTCATCACCACCACCGTGTTCCGGAAGTCCGCCTTCCGGCCCTGGCCGTCGGTGAGCTGGCCGTCCTCCATCACCTGGAGGAGGATGTTCTGCATATCGTCGTGGGCCTTCTCGATCTCGTCGAACAGCACCACCGACCAGGGGCGGCGGCGCACCTGCTCGGTGAGCTGGCCCCCCTCCTCGTGGCCCACATAGCCCGGGGGGGATCCCACCAGCCGGGAGGCGGCGTGCTTCTCCATATACTCCGACATATCAAAGCGGATCAGGGCCTCCTCGCTGCCAAAGAGGGCGGCGGCCAGGGCGCGGCACAGCTCCGTCTTGCCCACCCCGGTGGGGCCCAGAAAGAGGAACACCCCGATGGGCCGGTTGGGCTCCTTCAGCCCCACCCGTCCCCGGCGGATGGCGGCGGCCACGGCGGACACCGCCCGATCCTGCCCCACCACCCGGCGGTGCAGCTCCCCCTCCAGCTCCAGCAGGCGCTTGGCCTCCCCCTTGGTGATGGACTCCAGGGGGATGCCCGTCCACTGGGACAGCACCGCCGCCACGTCCTCCCGGCCAAGCTCCCGGGCCGTTCCCGACGAAGGGCGGGTCTGCTTCCGATCCAGCTCCCGGCGGAAGTCCGCCTCCGCGTCCCGGAGCATGGCCGCCCGCTCGAAGTCCTGCATGGCGATGGCCTGGGCCTTCTCCCGGGCCGCCCGATCCGCCCGGTCGGCCAGCGCCTGGAGGCTCACCGGCACCTTCTCCTCCATCCGCAGCCGGGCCGCCCCCTCGTCGATGAGGTCGATGGCCTTGTCCGGCAGGAAGCGGTCGGGCAGATACCGCTGGGACAGCTCCACCGCCGCGTCGATGGCCCCGTCGGAGATGGTCAGGCCGTGGTGCTCCTCATACCGGCGGCGCAGCCCCCGGAGGATGGCCTTGGCCTGCTCCGGGGTGGGCTCGTCCACCTTCACCGGCTGGAAGCGCCGCTCCAGGGCGGCGTCCTTCTCGATATACTTCCGGTACTCCTCCAGGGTAGTGGCGCCGACAACCTGGATCTCCCCCCGGCTCAGGGCGGGCTTGAGGATGTTGGCCGCGTCGATGGCCCCCTCGGCGGAGCCCGCCCCCACGATGTTGTGGAGCTCGTCCAGGAACAGGATCACGTTCCTGGCCCGGCGCACCTCCGCCAGCACCTGGTTCACCCGCTCCTCGAACTCGCCGCGGTACTTGGTGCCCGCCACCATGGACACCAGATCCAGGCTCAGCAGGCGCTTGCCCCGCAGGGGCTCGGGCACCGCCCCGGAGGCCATCCGCAGGGCCAGTCCCTCCGCCACCGCTGTCTTGCCCACCCCCGGCTCGCCGATGAGGGCGGGGTTGTTCTTGGTGCGGCGGGCCAGGATCTGGATCACCCGGCCCACCTCCCGCTCCCGGCCCACCAGGGGATCCAGCGCCCCCATGGCCGCCAGCCGGGTGAGATCCCGGGAGAACCGGTCGGTGAGGCGGGTCTCCGCCCCTTCCCGGGCCCGGGTTCGATCCTCCCGGCACAGGGCCTGGGGATCGCCGGCCGGCCGGCCGGTCGCGTCCCGGGGAGGCTGCTTCTTTTCCCAATCCATCATAAAAAAACCTCGCAAACGCTGAAAGAATCCCAGTCGTTCCATTTTGCCCCAGCTCCTGTCTTTATCTCCTGTCTTTCTTTGGAGAGGATGGGAATTTTCAACGGGAATTATACCTGTTTCCTGAGCAAAAATTTCAACTTGCAATTTTCCGGCGATGTGGTACAATAGAGGACGGTTCAAACATATTCTGCATTTGGAGGTGTATGTTACATGGCACGCGTTATCAACGATACTTGCGTCTCCTGCGGCGCTTGCGAGAGCTCCTGCCCCGTGGGCGCGATCTCCATGGGCGATGATCACATGGTCGTCGACGCCGGCGCCTGCATCGACTGCGGCGCTTGCGAGGGCACCTGCCCCATGGGCGCCATTTCCGCCGAGTAACAAGGGCAACCCCAGGCCCCCCGCTTCTCCTTTCGGGACGCGGGGGGCTTTCTTTTTTTGCCCGGTGAGCACCGAACGACTTCGTCATTGTGCCAAATTTCCCCCGCTCTTTTTTTGAGCGTTGGTGAAAACGCTGATTTTGTGTAAAATTTAACATAGTGGCAGAAATAGTCATGGAAATGCAGGGAAATCTGTGCTATACTGCGTACTTGGTGGGAGATGATTATCTCCTGCGTTAACCGCCAGCCCGCGTCTGTCTCCGGTTTCGGACCCGGGCGCTGAGAGAATACACCAATTTTTTTGAGGAGGAAACGTCTATGGAAACCTATGGTCTGGAGCAGTACGGCATCACCGGTATCAAGGAAGTCATATACAACCCCAGCTATGAGCAGCTCTTTGAGGCTGAAATGGACCCCACTCTGGAGGGCTATGAGAAGGGCCAGCTCACCGAGCTGGGCGCCGTCAACGTCATGACTGGCATCTACACCGGCCGCTCTCCCAAGGACAAATTCATCGTGATGGACGAGAACTCCAAGGACACCGTTTGGTGGACCTCCGACGAGTTCAAGAATGACAACAAGCCCGCCAGCCAGGAGGCGTGGGAGGCCTGCAAGGCCCTGGCCGTCAAGGAACTGTCCAACAAGAAGCTGTACGTGATGGACGTGTTCTGCGGCACCAACCCCGACTCCCGCATGGCCGTGCGCTTCATCATGGAGGTGGCCTGGCAGGCCCACTTCGTGAAGAATATGTTTATCCAGCCCACCGAGGAGGAGCTGAAGAACTTCAAGCCCGACTTCATTTCCTACAACGCTGCCAAGGCCAAGGTGGAGAACTTCAAGGAGCTGGGCCTCAACTCTGAGACCGCCGCCATCTTCAACATCACCTCCCGTGAGCAGGTCATCCTCAACACCTGGTACGGCGGCGAGATGAAGAAGGGCCTGTTCTCCATGATGAACTACTTCCTCCCCCTGAAGGGCATGGCCTCCATGCACTGCTCCGCCAACACCGACATGAACGGCGAGAACACCGCCCTGTTCTTCGGCCTGTCCGGCACCGGCAAGACCACCCTGTCCACCGACCCCAAGCGCCTGCTCATCGGCGACGACGAGCACGGCTGGGACGACAACGGCGTGTTCAACTTCGAGGGTGGCTGTTACGCCAAGGTCATCAACCTGGACAAGGACTCCGAGCCCGACATCTACAACGCCATCAAGCGCAACGCCCTGCTGGAGAACGTCACCGTGGACGCCGAGGGCAAGATCGACTTCAACGACAAGTCCGTCACCGAGAACACCCGCGTGTCCTACCCCATCGACCACATCGAGAAGATCGTGAAGAACGTGCACCCCACGTCCTCCGGCCCCGACGCCAAGAACGTGATCTTCCTGTCCGCCGACGCCTTCGGCGTGTTGCCCCCGGTGTCCATCCTCACCCCGGAGCAGACCCAGTATTACTTCCTGTCCGGCTTCACCTCCAAGCTGGCGGGCACCGAGCGGGGCATCACCGAGCCCACCCCCACCTTCTCCGCCTGCTTCGGCCAGGCCTTCCTGGAGCTGCACCCCACCAAGTACGGCGAGGAGCTGGTGAAGAAGATGGAGAAGTCCGGCGCCAAGGCCTACCTGGTGAACACCGGCTGGAACGGCACCGGCAAGCGCATCTCCATTAAGGACACCCGCGGCATCATCGACGCCATCCTGGACGGCTCCATCCTGAAGGCCGAGACCAAAACCATCCCCTACTTCAACCTGGCGGTGCCCACCGCCCTGCCCGGCGTGGATCCCGCCATCCTGGATCCCCGGGACACCTACGCCGATCCCAGCGAGTGGGACACCAAGGCCAAGGATCTGGCCGGCCGCTTCGTAAAGAACTTCGTGAAGTACACCGGCAACGACGCCGGCAAGGCCCTTGTCGAGGCTGGCCCGAAGCTGTAATTCTTCCCATATTCCCCGGCAGCGGCCCGGTCGGCATGGCCGGTCGGGCCGCCGTTTTGATACCGAACAATTTTTCGGAGGTGTATCCAATTTGAAGAAACAGGTTCAGTTCACGGAGACCGTGCTCCGTGACGCAAACCAGTCCCTGATGGCCACCCGCCTGCCCTACTCCGACTACGCCGACATCCTGTCCACCATGGACAAGGCCGGCTACTACTCGGTGGAGTGCTGGGGCGGCGCCACCTTCGACTCCTGCCTGCGCTACCTGGGGGAGGATCCCTGGGAGCGGCTGCGCAACATCCGCAAGAATATGCCCAATACCCGGCTCCAGATGCTGCTCCGGGGCCAGAACCTGCTGGGCTACAAGCACTACCACGACGACGTGGTGGAGAAGTTCGTGGAGCTGTCCATCAAGAACGGCATCGACGTGATCCGCATCTTCGACGCCCTCAACGATTTCCGCAACATCACCACCGCCCTGGAGGCCACCAAGAAGTACGCCACCAAGAACACCGTGGCCTCCGGCTGCATCTCCTACACCCAGAGCCCGGTGCACACCGTGGCCAAGTACGTGGAGATGTGCAAGGAGCTGAAGGAGATGGGCTTTGACACCATCTGCCTGAAGGACATGGCGGGCACCATGAGCCCCAACGAGGCCGAGGGCCTCATCAAGGGCATCAAGGACGCCATCGGCGATATGCCCATCATCCTCCACACCCACTGCACCACCGGCATGGCCTATATGACCCTGCTGGCCGCCGTCCAGTCCGGGGTGGATATCATCGACACCGCCACCTCCTGCTTCTCCAACGGCACCAGCCAGGCCGCTACCGAGACCTTGTTCTACGCCCTCCAGCAGTACGGCGTGGACACCGGGCTGAACGAGGACGTGATCAACAAGGTCAACGACTACTTTAAGCCCATCAAGCAGAAGTATGTGGACTCCGGCCTCATCAACCCCAAGAGCATGGCCACCGACTCCCAGGCCCTGGTATACAAGGTGCCTGGCGGGATGCTGTCCAACATGATCGCCAACCTGAAGGATCTGAACGCCATGGACAAGTTCGACGCTGCCCTGGCCGAGATCCCCAGCGTCCGGGCCGACCTGGGCTATCCCCCGCTGGTGACCCCGCTGTCCCAGATGGTGGGCAACCAGGCCGTCACCAACGTGCTCATGGGTGAGCGGTACAAGCAGATCTCCAAGGAGATCAAGAACTACTTCAAGGGTGAGTACGGCATCGCCCCTGCCCCCGTCAGCCCCGAGCTGGAGACCAAGATCCTGGGCGAGGGCGGCAAGCCCGTGGACTGCCGGATCGAGGACTCCAAGCGCACCGGCGAGGAGTTCAAGGCCGCTAAGGAGGCCCTGGGCGACCTGTGCCGCTCCGAGGAGGATGTGATGAGCTACATCTGCTTCCCCGATCAGGCCGAGAAGTTCTTCAAAGACCGCAAGGCCAAGGAGGAGAACGTGGCCACCTACACCATCACCGAGGCGTAAGGAGGGAGCCGTATGAATACTCTCGCGCTTACCGCCGGCAGGCTGAACGTGGGCGACGCCGGCATTACCGCCGTGCTGGGCTACGCTGTGGTGTTTTTCGGGCTGGTGCTGCTGATGTGCGTGATCATGATCATGGGCAAGGCCATGGCGAGCTCCGGCAAGAAGGCCGATGTCAAGGCGCCTGCGGCCCCGGCTCCGGCTCCGGCGGCCCCGGCCGCGCCTTCCGCGCCCCCGGCCCCCGGCTCCGCCGGCGAGGTCAAGCTGTTCGACGTGCCCGACAAGGAGGCCGCCATGATCATGGCGATTGTGGCCGACCAGATGGGCAAGCCGCTGAACGAGCTGCGCTTCAAGTCCATTAAGGAGGTCAAGTGAAATGAAATATAAAGTGACCCTGAACGGCCGCACCTACGAGGTGGAGGTGGACGCCGGAAAGGCTATGCTGACCGACGAGTACGAGGCCTATGCCCCCGCCCCCGCCGCCCCGGCCGCCCCTGTTGCCGCCGCGGCCCCTGCCGCTGCCCCCGCCCCCGCCGCTGCGCCGGCGGCCCCCGCCGTCACCGCCGCGGGCGAGCCTGTGGAGTCCCCCATGCCCGGCACCATTCTCCGGGTGGAGGTGGCTCAGGGCGCCGCCGTCAAGGAGGGCCAGCTGCTGGTGGTGTTGGAGGCCATGAAGATGGAAAACGAGATTCTCGCCCCCAAGGACGGCACTGTCGCCCAGGTGGTGGTGCAGAAGGGCAGCCATGTGGAGACCGGTTCGCCGCTGATCATCCTGGCGTAAGGAGGGGCTTCTATGAATATCTTGGAAACCCTGTCCAAGCTGGCCACCGAGTCCGGCTTTGCCGGGTTCTTCGCGGCGGGCGGCTGGAAAAACCTGATCATGATCGCCATCGCCTGCGTGCTGCTCTACCTGGGCATCGGCAAGAAGTTCGAGCCGCTGCTGCTGGTTGGTATCGCCTTCGGCGTGCTGCTGACCAACATCCCCGGCGCGGGGCTGTACCACATGGGGATGTGGGATGCCTATGTGTATGAGTGCGCCTATGACCCCGTCAACGACTACGCCCTCTACAATACGGCGGAGGAGCGGGCCTATGACGAGATGGAGATGAACTATTATATCGTAGCCCGGGCCAGCGGCCACACCACGGAGCAGATCGAGGACTACTTCGAGCAGCAGGCCGGGGCAGACGTCACCAATGACTTCCTGGCCCTGTACGCCACGTGCGACCAGAACGCCGCCAACGAGCTGGCGGGCAAGCTGAAAGGAAGCCTGTCCTTCACCGACATCATTCATCTGGGCGGCCTGCTGGATATCCTGTATATCGGCGTAAAGGCGGGTGTGTATCCCTGCCTGATCTTCATGGGCGTGGGCGCCATGACTGACTTTGGCCCCATGATCGCCCGGCCGTCCTCCATGCTGATGGGCGCGGCGGCGCAGTTAGGCGTGTTCTTCGCCTTCTTCGGCGCGTGCCTGCTGGGCTTTGCCGGCAACGTGGCCGCCTCCATCGGCATCATCGGCGGCGCGGACGGGCCCACGGCCATCTACCTGACCACGAAATTGGCCCCGGCCTTCCTGGGCCCCATCGCCATCGCCGCCTACTCCTATATGGCCCTGATCCCCATGATCCAGAAGCCCCTCATGCGGGCGCTGACCACGGAGAAGGAGCGGAAGGTAAAGATGGAGCAGGCCCGGAACGTGTCCAAGGTGGAGAAGATCATCTTCCCCATCGTGGTGTCCGTGTTTGTCATCCTGCTCATTCCGTCCACCGCCCCCCTCATCGGCTGCCTGATGTTCGGCAACCTGCTGCGTGAGACGGGTGTCACCGAGCGCCTGTCCGACACCGCCCAGAACGCCCTGATGAACATTGTCACCCTGTTTCTGGGCATCAGCGTGGGCGCCACCACCGTGGCCGCCCGGTTCCTGTCCCTCCAGACCCTGATGATCGTGGGCCTGGGCGTCATCGCCTTCATGTTCTCCACCATTGGCGGTCTGCTGATGGGCAAGATCATGTATAAGCTGTCCGGCGGCAAGATCAATCCGCTGATCGGCTCCGCCGGCGTGTCCGCCGTCCCCATGGCGGCCCGGGTGTCCCAGGACGTGGGTCGGGAGTCCAACCCCAACAACTTCCTGCTGATGCACGCCATGGGCCCCAACGTGGCCGGCGTCATCGGCTCCGCCATTGCGGCCGGCTTCCTGCTGGCCCGGTTCGGCGGCTGAGCTGTGCGAACAAAGTCCCCCGCCCACCCCGGGCGGGGGACTTTTTGCCTGCCCCGGGGCTTTTCTTTTTCCCCCGACTATGATATAATCCCCTCAAAAGGAGGGAGGGCCCATGACTCCTCAAGAACAGCTACAGCAATGGATTGCGGACAGCGACAACATCGTCTTTTTCGGCGGGGCGGGCGTGTCCACCGAAAGCGGCATCCCGGACTTTCGCAGCGTGGATGGCCTCTACAATCAGAAGTACGACCAGCCGCCAGAGACCATCCTCAGCCACACCTACTTCGAGACCCGGACGGAGGACTTCTACCGTTTCTACCGGGACAAGATGCTGTGCTTGGACGCCAAGCCCAACGCCGCCCATAAGAAGCTGGCGGAGCTGGAGCAGGCGGGCAAGCTGAAGGCGGTGGTGACCCAGAACATCGACGGCCTCCACCAGGCGGCGGGCAGCCAGACGGTGTATGAGCTCCACGGCTCCGTCCACCGGAACTACTGCACCAAGTGCCGCGCCTTCTACGGCGTGGACTTTATCGCCGATGGCCAGGGCGTGCCTCGGTGCCCCGTGTGCGGCGGGCTGGTGAAGCCCGACGTGGTGCTCTACGAGGAGGGGCTGGATCAGGATACCATCGAGGGCGCAGTGCTGGCCATCAGCCGGGCGGACGTGCTCATCGTGGGGGGCACCTCCCTGGTGGTGTACCCGGCGGCGGGCCTCATCAACTACTACCGGGGGAACAAGCTGGCCCTCATCAACCGGGATCCCACCCCCTATGACGGGCAGGCGGATCTGGTGATCCACGACTCCATCGGAAGGGTGCTGGGGGGGATCGGGCTGTGAGAGACCAGCGAGTTGCCCGGGCCATGCCGGTGCTGGCTGCCCTGGGCAAGTGTGTGTGCTACCTGGCATTGTTCGTCGGGATGCAGGTGGCCATCATGCTGCCGGAGTCGATTTATATCGGCGTACTGGCCGCCCTGGGGGGCGATGTGGAGGGGCTGTATGACCAGCTCATGGCCAATGCCGTGACCTATACCATGATCTCCGGCCTGCTGACCATCGCGATTGTCATCGCCGTTTACCGCGTCCGCCGCAAGCCCATGGCGGAGGCGCTGTGGCTCCGGGGGGTGGACGGCCCCATCCTGCTGACGGGGGCGGCCCTGGCCCCGGCGCTTTACCTGATTGTGGGCGGGGCGCTGGCCCTGCTGCCGGAAGCGTGGCTGGAGAGCTACAACGAGGCCTCCGCCGGCATTGACAGCGGCACCCTCACCGGGGTGCTGGCGGTGGCGGTGGTGGCCCCGGTGGTGGAGGAGCTCATCTTCCGGGGGCTGATGCTGAACCGCCTGAGCCGGGTGATGCCCGGGTGGCTGGCGGCGGTGCTGTCCTCCGCCGCCTTCGGGGTGTGCCACAGGCACCCGGTCTGGTTTGCCTACGCCTTTGTGCTGGGGGCCTTCTTCGCCCTCCTGGATCTGCGGGCCCAGTCCATCCTGCCCTCCATCCTGGGCCATATCGCTTTTAACGCTATCAGCCAGATCCTGTCCTTCGTGCCCGAGGAGGGGGAAGGGGCGGCGGTGGTGGTGCTGATCCTTGTCGCCATTGCAGCCCCCGTCCTAAACCGGAGGGGCGTGGCAGCCCTGTTCCGGCGCAGGCCCAGGCAGGCGGCCTTGCCTGCCCCAGACTGGGATCTGCCCACCCAGCCGGGAACCTATGACTATG
Source organism: Bacillota bacterium (assembly GCA_021768085.1). Taxonomy (GTDB): domain Bacteria; phylum Bacillota; class Clostridia; order Oscillospirales; family Oscillospiraceae; genus Enterenecus. The sequence goes on along the minus strand of JAETOJ010000025.1, from coordinate 12,761 downwards.
ACCCCTGGGATGAATAAGGTCGGCGCCCCCTGTGGAACCATCCGCAGGGGGCGCTTTTCGCCCAGACTATGCCACCACCATTTATTGAAAAACAATAAAAAATACTTGACAAACGATATAAGCCGTGGTATGCTCTGGGGCAAGAGGTGGTTGTCATGGAACGAACTTCCGTGCAGAAGCTGGCCCGGGTGTTGCGGGTCATGATCCTTGTGGTTTTTGTGTGCAACATCATCATGCTGTTCTTTGTACCCACCCTTGCGGCCATGCTGACGGAGAACCGGTGGGACGGACAGACCATGGAGCGGCTCATGACCGGGGAGAGCGTGGGGTTTTGGCTGGGCTTCACCATTCACAGTTGGAATCCTGTTATCTGGATGCTGGCCTTGACGGCGGACGACCTGTATTGGCCGGTGCTGTCCCTGTTTTTGCTGTCCTGCGGCGTATGCACCGCCGTCATCCTCTGGCAGGGCAAGCGGGTGCTGGACACCATTCTAAAGGGGAGCCCCTTTGCTATGGGCAACGCCAAAAGCATGAAGCGGGCCGCCATCTGCTGCTTTGGGATCTCCGGGGCGGCGCTGGTGCGGCTTATTTGGGGGTTCGCGTACTATCGGAGCATCGCACCACTGCTGACCTACAATGCCCTGTTCGTCCCCATCTTCCTCATGGGTGGGCTGCTGTTTTTGGTGATGTCCGCCCTGTTCCGGCAGGCCGCTGAGCTGAAGGCGGAAAACGACCTGACGATTTAGGGGGCGGGGCGTATGGCAATTATCGTCAACCTGGACGTGATGATGGCCAAGCGAAAGATGTCCCTGGGGGAGCTGTCCCAGCGGGTGGACGTCACCATGGCTAACCTGTCCATTTTGAAGAACAACAAGGCCAAGGCGGTGCGCTTTTCCACCCTGGAGGCCATCTGCAAGGCCCTGGACTGCCAGCCGGGAGACATTTTGGAGTTTGTCCCGGAGGATGACAAGAAGGAGGGAGAGGGCTGATAGCAGAATAAAAAGACCGCATGACTGGCCCCACCACGGGGACGATCCCTATCGCCCAATTTAGAGAGGAGAATATACAATGAAACGCTTTTCAACCCTTGCCTTAATCGGATTCGCGATGCTGTTCACCTTGTTCGGCTGCCGCCAGGATCATGGCGGCGACACCGATACCGATCTGGTGTTTGTCAACGACTCCAACGCGGTGATCGCAGCGGTAACGGCGGAATTTCTGGATCAGTCCGGGGGCGCCCAGAACGCCGACGGCAGCCCCTTAAAGCGGGGAGAAACTTTCAGCTTACAGGCGGGGACGTACCCGGTGACGCTGACGGTATACGACGCACCCTTCGACGGCTCCGAACAGCGGGAGTTGGCCCGATTCACCGTGGAGAAGGCCCCTCCGGAAGGACAGCAGTGGTACGTCACCGCCCGGGATGGGGCGGAGGGACTGACGCTCACTGCGGACACCCAGTGACCGGAGAAGATGTGAGTATGGAGGAATTGCTGTTGTCCCCGGCGATGGGGGTGCTGATCCGGATCCTGTTGCTGTGGGGGCCGCTGCTGGTGCTGGCCGGGGTGTGCGTTGTCACATTGGACAAGCTGGAGCCCCAGCGGCGGCGGGGGCTGCTCGCCCTGTTCTTTACCATGCTGGCGCTGGCGGCGGTGCTGTTCGGCGGTTCGGCGGTGCTGGGACGGTACGGGCTGGCATGGCGCACCTGGGCGCAGGAGGGACTGGCCGTCCTGCTGGGCCTGTCGGGACTGTCTACGGGGATTTTGACGGTGGTTTACGCCAGACGCTGGCTGGGCCGCGTGAAGGGCCCGGTGACGTGGCTGTGCGGGTTCTGTCTGACGGGCGCCATGTTCTCCTGCGGTGTGCTGGGCCTGCTGTGGGCCATGGGTCCCGGTGAGACGGTGGGCCTCTACCAGGGCCAAAAGGTGGTACAGGGCAGGTGGGTGTGGATGGAGACCTCCTACGCCCTCTACGAATACCACGGCCCCCTGGTGCGGGGGGCGGAGCCCATTGCTCAGGGACTGGAGCCCCTGCTGGACGGCTGAGCCTTGCATTTTCCCCGGTTTGGCGGTATAATGGAGCTAAATCAAGGAAAAGAGGTGCGGCCATGATCCCGTCGGAGCGTCAATTCCACATCAACTGCAAGGCTGGGGACGTGGGGCGGTACTGCATCCTCCCCGGCGATCCGGGGCGGTGCGAAAAGATCGCCCAATACTTCGACAACCCCGCCCACATCACCACCAACCGGGAGTATGTCACCTATACTGGCACCCTCCTGGGGGAGAAAGTGAGCGTCACATCCACCGGCATCGGGGGGCCGTCCGCCGCCATCGCCATGGAGGAGCTGACCAACATTGGGGCGGACACCTTCATCCGGGTGGGCACCTGCGGCGGCATCAAGCTGGATGTGTCCAGCGGCGATATTGTTGTCGCCACCGGGGCCGTCCGCATGGAGGGCACCAGCCGGGAGTACGCCCCCATCGAGTTCCCCGCAGTGCCAGACTACGAGGTGCTCACCGCCCTGGTGGACGCCGCCAAGGCATCGGGCCGCCGGTGGCACGCCGGGGTGGTACAGTGCAAGGACTCCTTCTACGGGCAGCACTCCCCCCAGGTGATGCCAGTGTCCTACGAACTGCAAAACAAATGGGAGGCATGGAAGCGGCTGGGGGTGCTGGCCTCCGAGATGGAGAGCGCCGCGCTGTTCACCGTGGCCGCCCACCGGGGGGTGCGGTGCGGCTCCGCCTTCCACGTGATCTGGAACCAGGAGCGCAACGCCGCCGGTCTGGATCAGACCCGGGACGAGGACACCGATTCCGCCATCCGGGTGGGGATCGAGGCAGTCAAGCTGCTTATCGCCCGAGATCGGGAGAAGCAGAGCTGACAACACCAGCCAGCGCCGTGAAAGGACGAGGAACATGAAAGATATCATCAGCGCCCCCTTCCTGACGGAGCTGATCCGCACCATCTCCACCATGTACGCCCACGGCTGGGACGAGCGCAACGGCGGTAACGTCAGCGTCCTGCTGAACGAGGATCAGGTGGCGGACTATGTGGATCTGCACGCGCCCATCCGGGACATTCCCACCGGCTTTGAGGCCCCAGCGCTGGACGGGGCCTATGTCCTGGTCACCGGCACGGGCAAGTATTTCAGAAACGTACAGTACGACCCGGCGGACAGCCTGGGGCTGGTGAAGCTGCTGGACGGGGGCAGAACCGCCCAACTCCTCTGGGGATTTTCCAATGGCGGCAGCGTCACCAGCGAGTTCCCCGCCCACATGATGAGCCACGCAGCCCGGCTCAGCGTGGATCCCGCCAACCGGGTGGTGATGCACTGCCACCCCAACCATCTGCTGGCCATGACCTACGTCCACGACCTGGACAGCCGCGCCTTCACCCGCACCCTGTGGCAGATGTGCAGCGAGTGCGTGGCCGTGTTTCCGGAGGGGGTGAACGTGCTGCCCTGGATGCTGTGCGGCACCAACGAGATCGGCCAGGCTACGGCGGAGCAGATGAAAACCGCCCGGCTGGTGGTGTGGGCCCAGCACGGCATCTACGGCGTGGGCCGGGATCTGGACGAGGCCTTCGGCCTCATCGAGACGGCGGAGAAGGCGGCGGAGATCTACCTGAAGATCGCCCACCTGCCCCGGCTAAACACCATCACCGATGAGCAGCTGCGCCTGCTGGCGGATAAGTTCGGCGTTCGGGCCCGGGAGGGCTGGCTGGACTGAGTCCTCCCCCCTTCTCAGCGACAAATCGCCAGGGGCAAGGCGATTACCTTGCCCTGGGTGGAAGGATGGGGTACAATGGAGCAAAAGGAGGCTGCCGCCATGGATACAAAGACTTTGCCCGCTTGCCCGGTGGAAACTACGCTGACCCTCATCAGCGACAAATGGAAGGTACTCATACTCCGGGATCTACTGACGGGGACAAAGCGGTTCGGAGAGCTGAAAAAGTCCATCGGCGGCGTGAGCCAGAAGGTGCTCACCGCCCAGCTCCGGCAGATGGAGGACAGCGGGTTGCTGAGCCGGGCAGTGTACCCGGAGGTGCCCCCCAGGGTGGAGTATACCCTGACGGAGCTGGGGCACAGCCTGAAGCCCGTGCTGGACGCCATGGAGAACTGGGGGACGCGGTACAAAGAGGCCGCGGGAGGTTGACGATCCAGAGCGGCTGGGCGGGCCGTCTGCGCAGCAAAGCCCCCTTCTGCCAGTTCAACCCGAATTGGCGGGAGGGGGCTTGTTCTATCTATGGGACCGGCGGCGCTTACAGGAACGCGCGGATATCCTCCGTCAGATCTTCCTCCAGGTGGATCAGCCGCTTTGCGATGTCCTTGGACACCTCGTCGGCGGCCTGGTATTGGTTCAGATATTGGTTCAGGGATTTCACGCCCATGTTGCAACCGTCCGTCATCAGCTCCGCGATGGTGGCGTCGGAATCGTCCATGGCCAGCTTGGCATTGGTTTTGATCCACGACATCCCCTTTGCCACGGGATTGGGGTTTTTCCCGGCGTCATGGTACTCGTCCAGCAGATGCTCTGTCTCCCGCTGAAGCTTTTCGTGCTCCGATTTACAGTCGGCCAGCCGCCGCCGCAGTTTGTCCGAGCGGGCATATTCCAGCACGTCGTCGATGGAGGCCACCCCCATCTTGATCCCCGCGTCACATTCTCGCAGCAGTTTTATGGTGTCTGGCTCAATCATACAATCACGCTCCTTTTCCCACATAGTATGCCCCACGCGACGGGCCAGAACTCATGGATTTTCAGGCGCGGAACAAAATCACCCCGGACGGAGCCACAGCTCCGCCCGGGGTTTGTTTTGAGGAAAATGAGGGGTTACTTTGTGGTGATGGTAGCCGTCCGAGTGTCCCCGTTCCAGCCCACTGTGAAGGTGCCCATAGCCTCGGCCAGGTCACGCAGTCTGTAATAGCTGGTGTCGCCGCCGTTGGCGTCGGTGATCATGAAGTACCGGATCCCCTTCTGCGCCCCGTTCACCAGCACCGGGGCGGTGCCCATGCGATAGGGTTGTGGGCCCACAAAACGCAGCTGACATTCCACGCCGTTGTTGTGATTGGGATAGGGGGCGTACCGCTTGCCGGTGACCAGATTGATGGAACCGTTCCAGGATACGTCGAAAATCCCCTTCTGATCCCACAGCACGTCGGTCATGAACCAGGCCAGATCCCGCACTGCCACATAGTTCTCACCGTTGAGCATATAGGTGTAAAGGTTGAAGGCTCGGGCCTCGTTCCCATTCACCACCACCCGCTGCACGTTGGGGTTGACCCGCTGGGGCTCCTGGGTAGTTTGACCGGGGTTGACGTCGTAAGCGCACACGCCGTAGTGCAGGGTGTTCACCAGAATCTCTGGCCTGCCGTCGCCGTCGATATCGGTCACGGTGGGGGCGGCATAGGAGCCGTTGTCCGTCTTGACTGCGTCATACTCATAGATGGAGGGGTGGAGCTTGTGCTTAGTGATCAGCTTGCCGCTGCCATCCAGCACATAGAGGGAGCCATCCATCCCGGCTCTGGTGCCGGCGGCGTTGGAGGTCCAGGAGGCGAAAACGACCTCCTTCTTCCCGTCACCGTTGAGGTCGGCGGCCACCGGCTCGCCAGCGATCTCATACACCGAGCCGTTGGTGCCGGGCAGGACATAGGGCCAACCCTCCAGCTCCCGGCTGCTATCCCGCAGGGAGTAGCAGTGGATTTTGCCGTCGAAGGAGTTGAACAGGATCTCGTTCGCCCCGTCGCCGTTGATGTCGGCCACCAGGGGTACCAGCTGCACACCGCCGCTGACGCTGTTGGCACTCTGGTTCAGGGGCGCGCCCAAGTTGGGGTTGGTGAGGTTGGTGGGGATAGTCTCCCAGCCGCTGAACCGGGTGCGATCCTGATTCAAGATGTAAACGGTGGCATACTTGGTGTCTCGGACGGTGAAGGGGTTCCGGTTGCCGGGGTTTTGGAAATAGACGGTGCGATCCGCCATCAGGGCAGACACCACCACCTCGGACTTGCCGTCTCCGTCCACGTCCACGTAGCGGGCGACGGAGGCGGTCATGGACGGGCCATAGGTGCCTGTGCGGCCCTTCTGCTCCAGGGATTCATAGGTCAGACCCATGCCCCAGCCGCCGTTGTCCCGCTTCAATTCCCGGCTGTAGTCCTCATAGAAGCCCACAGCGCCCCAGGGGATCCGGCCGCCGAAGCTGAACTGATCCTGTTGGCTGTTCTGGAAGCTGCCGCCGGCCATCACCGGGGTGCCGTCGCCATTGAAGGCGTTGACGAAGAAGTTATCAGTGGGCATGATGATCTCGGGCAGGCCGTCGCCGTCCAAGTCGCCGGTAGCGATGCCGTTGGCGTAAATGCCGTCCATATAGGAGTAGGGCAGGGCCCCACCCACCTCCGCCTTGGGCCAGCCGGGTTTCAGATTGCCGTCACAGCCGTAGACGTATAGGCTGACGGAGTGGGCCACACCCAGGCCGGCGATGATCTCCTGCCTGCCGTCCCCGTCCACATCGGCCGCCGTCAGCGCCCAGACAGCGCCTCCGGTGCTCTTAGGCCAGCCGGACAGGAAGTAGCCCTGATTGTTCAGCACGGAGATGGTGCCGTTGGCATAGGCCACGGCCACCTCCAGCTTGCCGTCCCCGTCCAGATCTTTGACGATGGGGGTGGTATACACCTTTCCATCCGCCGCATTCCCGCCCTGGTCATAGCGGGCATAGGGAGTGGAGCGATCCTTACCGGCGTTGACCTGCCACTTCACCTTGCCGGTGGCGGCGTCCGCCACGGTCAGGGAGTAGGCGGTGGTGACGACCTCCAGCTTGCCGTCCCCGTCCAGGTCCACCACCACGGGGGCGGCGTAGTAAGACTCCTCTACGTACTCGATGCCGGAGTGGGTCTGGAGCACCTGCTGACCGCCCACCAAGGTGTACTTTTCCTTCAGCCCGATCACCGGGGGCTCCGCGGCATAGGCCGCGGGGACGGCCAGTGAGCAGAACAGCGCCAGAGACAACACAAGGGACAGAGCTTTTTTCATCTGATACACACCTTTCTCAAATGTCCTTCCAGGCCATGCCCACCGAGCGGGAGGTGGGCACAGGCGAAAAACAGCCGCTCATCTTTTGAGCGGATTGGAGCGGTCTCAAAAAATGAGGGCATTCTCTACGCCGAAGTATAGCATTTCCTACAAACGCTGTCAAGGGGAAGGGCCTGCGGCGGCTTTGCCTCCGCGGCTTGACTTTTCGCTTGCAAGAGGGTATGCTGTTGCCAGGAAGGAAGGGCGGACGGCATAATGGAACTCAAGAAAAAAGGGGGTGGTGGCCGGTGAATATGCGGGACTGGTTTCCCATCTGGGATCAACTGACAGACGCCCAGCGGGGCCGCATCCTGGACAGCCTGATCCCCCGCCGGATCCAGGCGGGCACAGTGATCCACAACGGCAGTGCGGACTGCGCGGGGCTGTTGTTGGTGGAGTCCGGCCGGCTCCGGGCCTATATCCTGTCAGACGGGGGCAGGGAGATCACCATCTACCGGCTGTTTGACCGGGACATCTGTCTGTTTTCCGCCTCCTGTATGCTGCGCAGCGTCCAGTTCGATGTCACCATCCAGGCGGAGCGGGACACGGAGCTACAAGTGATCCCCACGGAGGTCTACCAGCAGATTATGGCGGAATCCGCCCCCCTGTCCAACTACACCAATGAGATCATGGCCGCCCGGTTCTCCGAGGTCATGTGGCTGCTGGAGCAGGTCATGTGGAACAGCATGGATCGGCGGGTGGCCGGCTTCCTGCTGGACGAGTCCGCCATCGAGGGTGGCACCCGGCTGGCCATCACCCATGAGGCCATCGCCAACCACCTGGGCACCCACCGGGAGGTGGTGACCCGGATGCTGCGCTACCTCCAGGGTGAGGGGATGGTCAGGCTGTCCCGGGGGACGGTGGAGCTGCTGGACATCAAAAAGCTGAGGGCCCTGGGCCAGGCGTAAGAAACCCCCTCCCCGCCTCCGGTTGGAAGCGGGGAGGGGGTTTGCTCATCGATCCATCCCGCAGGCCGTGGCCGATTCAATGAGGCGTCGGTCGTTTACCACCGCGTCGTAGAACCGGAAGCCACCGGAGAAGTTGTAGCATTCAAAGCCGCGCGCCGCCAGAATCCGGCAGGCAATATAGCTGCGCAGGCCGCTCTGGCAGATCACATACACCGGCTTGCCCTGACCCAGCTCGCCCAGCCGCTCCCGCAGCTCATCCACCGGGATATTGCAAAAGCCCTCCACCCGGCCCTGGGCGTATTCCTGGGGGGTGCGCACATCCAGCAGGGTCACGCTGCCGTCCCGGGGCAGGGTGGCCAGCTCCGTCAAGTGGAACTGTCTGACGAAGCCTCGGGCCAGGTTGTCCACCAGGAAACCCGCCATGTTCACCGGATCCTTGGCAGAGGAGTAGGGCGGCGCGTAGGCCAGATCCAGATCCTTGAGCTGGATGGCGGTCAGCCCGGCCCGCAGGGCGGTGGCCAGCACGTCGATCCGCTTATCCACCCCCTCGTAGCCCACGATCTGGGCCCCCAGCAGGCGGTAGGTGCCCTTCTCAAAGACGACCTTCATGGTCATCACCTTGCCGCCGGGGTAGTAGCCCGCGTGGCTCATGGGGGAGAGTAGCACCGTGTCCACGTCCAGCCCCGCCCGCTTGGCGGCGGTCTCATTGAGGCCGGTGGCCGCCCCGGTCATGTCGAACACCTTGATCACCGAGCTGCCCTGGCTGCCGGAATACCGGCTGTCCCCGCCGCAGATGTTGTCCGCGGCAATGCGGCCCTGCTTGTTGGCGGGGCCCGCCAGGGCGATGAGCGTATCCTGTCCGGTGACCCCGTGCTTCACTTGCACCGCGTCCCCCACGGCGTAGATGTCCGGCAGGGAGGTCTCCATCCGGTCGTTGACTACGATGCTACCCCGCAGGCCCAGCTCCAGCCCCGCCTCCTTGGCCAGGGCGGTGTCCGGGGTGACGCCGATGGCCAGCGCCACCAGGTCGGCGTGGAGGGACGGCGCGTCCTTCAGCAGCACCTTCACACCGCCTTCCCGCTCCTCAAAGCCCGCCACGGCCCGGCCCAGGGCCAGCTTTACCCCGTGCCTGCGGGCCTCGCCGTGGAGGAAGGCCGCCATGTCCGGATCGAAGGGGCTCATGAGCTGATTGAGCTGCTCCACAATGGTGACCTCCAGCCCCAGCTCCCGCAGGTTTTCCGCCAGCTCCAGGCCGATGAAGCCGCCGCCCACCAGCACCGCGGATTTGGGGCGGTTGACGTCGATATATGCCTTGAGGCGGAAGGTGTCCTCCACCGTGCGCAGGGTGAAGATCCGCTCCAAATCGATGCCGGGGATGGGAGGCCGGGTGGGCTTCGCGCCGGGGGAGAGGATCAGCTTGTCGTAGGATTCCTCAAACTCCGCCCCGGTCTCCAGGTTTTTGACGGATACCGTCTTGCGATCCGGATGGATGGCCGTCACCTCATGGCGCACCCGCATCTCCACCCGGAAGCGGGCGTAGAAGCTCTCCGGGGTCTGGAGGGTCAGCTCCTCTGGATCCTCAATGGCCCCGCCGATATAGTAGGGCAGGCCGCAGTTGGCGTAGGAGATGTAGCCAGACCGCTCGAACACCACGATCTTCGCCCCTTCGTCCAGCCGGCGCAGCCTTGCCGCCGCCGTGGCGCCCCCCGCCACGCCGCCGATGATCACAACCTTCATGTCAGCGCTCCACCTTTCCTTTGTAGGCGGCGATGCCGCCGATATTTTTTGCGTTAATATAGCCCATCCGCTCCAGCAGCCCCACCGCCTGACGGCTCCGGGCGCCGCTGTGGCAGTAGACGAACAGGGGCGCGTCCTTCCCCGCGGGGACGGATTCCGCCCCGCCCAGGGTTTGCAGCGGCACGTTGACGCTGTTGGGGATGTGGCCCTCCCGGTACTCCTGGGGGGTGCGCACGTCCAGCAGCACCGCGCCGGGGGTGGCGCCGTATTCGCTGACGCCCTGGTTAATGTCGGGCCCTCTCAAAAAATCAAAGAATCCCATGGCGATGCCCCCTCACAGCAGGGCCAGGATCTGGCTTTTCGGCCGGGCGCCCATGGACTGGTTCACCACCTGGCCATCCCTCACCACCATCAGGGTGGGGATGCTGGTGACGCCGTACTGAACCGCCAGCTCCGGCTGCTCGTCCACGTTCACCTTGCACACCTTGATGTCGGGGCGCTCCGCCGCGATATCCTCCAGGATGGGCCCCACCATGCGGCAGGGGCCGCACCAGGGTGCCCAGAAGTCCAGCAGGACGGGGCGGTCGGCGTTCAGAACCTCCGATGAAAAATTGGCTTGACCGATATTGATAACAGACATAGTGTTGGTCTCCTTTTCTTTATTTGGATGGCCTTATTATACCCAAAGCCCCCAGACCCTTCTGTGACAATGTTACCTTTGCTGAGATCAGACGCTGAATTGTTTGCTCGTAGCTGGTTCCTCCTTGAAGTTCCGCATTAAAAAAGACGGGCGGTGAGACATTTAGATCGTCTCACCGCCCCGTTGTATTGGCCGCTATTTACCCCAAAAGTTTTTCAGCATCTGCGCCACCTGCGCCTGTGTCGCCAGCCCCTGGGGTGCTAACTGACCGTTGCCATAGCCACCCATGACGCCCTTCTCCACGGCCCAGTGCAGGGCGTCCAGCGCATAGCCGCTGGCCTTGTCCGCGTCGGTGAAGTGCAGCTCCTTTTTGGTAGCCGCAGGGCTTCCGGCGTGACCGTCAGGGTGACGGTGCTGCCGCTGCTGGCATAGCAGGCGCATGGTTTTCCCTCGACAGTCCCCAGCAGCTCGCGGAGCGGTTTGCCTCCCGTTATGCTTGGGAAGCGGAACTGCCTTGCGAGATGATCGAGCCGCCTGTAATGACCCCGCCGTTCAGGTTGATTGCTCCGCCGGACACGTCTATCCCAATATAGGCCGCCTGTGATCACTGCGCCTGATTCGATATTCAGCGTACCTCTGAACAAATTTATACCGCTGCGCGGCCCCGTTACTTTTCCGGAGATCTGGATAGTTTTGTCCACAGATGTGTTTATAGTGAATCCAGTGCTTTCAGGACCGACGGCTTCCAGGATCGCGGTTTCCTCTACGGTCAGCGCGGCCCGCCGCCGGGGCGGGGGCGTTGACCCCGTCCAGCGCCTCTTGCAGCGTCAGGACACGGGAAAGGTCAAGCTGTCCCTGTTCGTCCTCCGTCAGCTCCCGGTAAAGGACGAGGATCTCGTCCAGCTGGGCCCGCATGATACTGCCGGAAGCGATCTCCCGCTCGTAGAAGTCCCGCTCCTCCCAATCGGGGTTGTAGGGCTTGAACAGCTCCGACAGCCATTTGGCCGTCTTGCGGTAGATCAGATCGGAAGGGGTCGGCAGGGTGTAGGCCACAGCGGCCAGCTCCCGCACTTCCTCCCGGCTCTCGGCCATGTAGAGCTGTAAGGCCGATTCGACGGCATAGCTTAAAACAGGGTTGTCTGTTTCCCCTACAAGCAATGTGCTGGAGGAAAAGGTGCTTTCGAGCACATAGGAAACCAGAGTACGCAAGAGATTTTCTTTGCTCTTAATGGCAAAAAGGACAGACCCCCGGTTGACCCCGGCCCGGGCGGCAATTTCCACTATGGCCGCCTTCTCATAGCCTTTTCCCAAAAGAGCGTAGCGGCGGCATACAGAACCTTGTCCCGTGTACTCACATTCTCCTGTCCGTGCAGATCTTTCTTTTTCATTCCCGCGTACCTTCACTTCCTCGATATGACTTGTCGCTATGTTGTAACATAGTCACTTGAAAACAAATATAGCGCCCACACGGGGAAAAGTCAAAATTTTATGAAAAGTTTCAGGCAGGACACCGAGCACCGCACGACGCGGATGGCTCCGCCTCCGGCACAGGCTTTCGCCCCGCTCCGAATTTCATGACCTTGGCTTTCACGGCGGTAATACCCTCCACTGATTTTGGATTTCCGTGTAATTTCGCCCCGACCGGTCAATGCTTTTGATGTAGAGCAGGTCGTACGCACTTTGTAGGGCTTCCGGGGGGGCCAGGGGGGGCGTCCCATCGGCTGGGCCTCCTCCTGGGGCGGCTCCTACGGCTCCGGGCTGGTCTACTCGGTCTGCCGTTCCGCCGCCTCCCTGGCATCAGAAATTTTCTGATGAAGGTCGAGGCTGATTTGAGCGCAGAGGTTCTTAGCGGTGGCCATGTGTCATTCTCCTTTTCGCTGATTGCAACGCAAGTGTAGCTGAAAGGCATCAATAAAATTACTACAAGGAACCAGAGGCAAACGAAGCATAAGCACCAATCTGAACAGGTTGGATCATGAAAAACTGCCCACGGAGCGGCCTGGGTGATCGGCAGACTGTGGACGGCAAATTTTTTTTGAATGCTGGAGAGTTCGAGTCATGTGTGCTTCTAAAAACTTCCAAATCCGGGGAATTTGCATCTCCGGCACGTTACTTTTATTTTGCGGCCCCAAAATTTTGAAATGCCTTGAAATTATTCTTTTCCTTTTTTTGCTGATTTAGCACAAAAATCCCGCACAAAAGGGTGGCACTTCGTAAAGAAGTGCCACCCTTCGGGCTACCTGTAAAGAAATCTCTCTATGTGGGACGGCTATGCCGTCCTTTTCTTGCGCTTCCGCATGGCCTGATAGTAGGCCATATATTCCCGTTCCAGCGTTTCCGGCTCCGGCGCTGTCCAAAGACCGATGGTGCTGTAGTAGATGTCCACCCGCTGATGCCGCTTGCCGTCTATCTTCTCCG
>JAETOJ010000024.1 GCA_021768085.1 Bacillota bacterium | reverse complement strand
GGAAAGCAATATGGCCAGCTCGTCTTCCTTTCCTGCTGTTTTCCGCCCGTACGTATCTTTTATGCTCTGCGGCCTGCCTGGACATTTCCCAGCCAGGCCGCTTTTCGACAGGCTGAAACAATCCCCCCTGCCCGCAGGCAGGGGGGATTGTTTTTTATTTGCCCAGTTCTGCGCTTCTCCGCCAGGAGGCCAGCACTGCGTCCATAGCGGCGGCGCGCAGCCCGTGTCGCTCCAGCTCCGCCACCCCGGCGATGGTGGAACCCCCGGGGGAGCACACCTCGTCTTTGAGCTGGCCGGGGTGCTTGCCGCTCTCCAGCACCATGGCCGCCGCTCCCAGCACCATCCGGGCGGCGTACTCCACCGCCCTGTCCCGGGGCAGGCCGGCCATCACCCCGCCATCCGCCAGCCCCTCGATATAGGGGTAGACAAAGGCGGGGCCGCACCCGACAATGGCAGAAAACTGATCCATCAGCCCCTCGGGAATACGCTCCACCGTCCCGGAGGCGGACAGGATCTCCTCCACCCCTCGGACGCACTCCTCCCCCACCGCCTCCCCGGCGCACAGGGCCGTCATGCCCTTGCCCACGGTCACGCAGGCGTTGGGCATGAGGCGCACAATGGGCACGTAGTATCCCGCCCCCGCCAGGTGGGGCCGCAGATCCTTGATGGTCAGCCCCGCCGCCATGGACACCGCCACCTTGTCCTCCCCCACCCGGTGCCGATCCCGGAGCTGAGGCCCAAGCTCCTCCAGCAGGGACGGCATCCCGTTGGGCTTTACCCCGAGAAAAAGGTACTCCGCCGCCCAGGCCGCGTCGGCGGCGCTGTCCACCACTTCGCAGCCCAGCTCCGCCGCCAGGGCCTGGGCTTTCTCCGGCGTGCGGTTGAACAGCACCACCTGATCCGGGCCAACCGCCCGACAGGCCGCCCGGGCCAGCGCTCCGCCCATATTCCCAACTCCGATAAAGGCCGCCTTTTTCATAAAAGAGCCCTCACTTTCTAAAATTTATCCGCCCAGCAAGGAACGGTTGATGGCGCACAGGATGGCCCGCAGGGACGCCCGGTTGATGTTGTGGCTCTTGCCCACGCCGAACACATCCCGGCCGTCCGGGGCCTTCAGGTGGATATAGCACACCGCCTGGGTGTCCGAGCCGGAGGAGATGGCGTGCTCCTTGTAGTCCACAAATTGGTAGCCCTCGATGTGCCCCTCGGGGAGGTCGTGGAGGGCGTTAAAGAAGGCGTCGATGGGGCCGTTGCCCTGGCCGTAGGCGTCCATGGTGTGGCCCTTGTAGCCCACCTGGCCCACAAAAGCCACCCGGCTGGCGTCTCCATGGCGGGCGTCCTCCCGGAAGGAGTGGCGCTCCAGCTGGTAGGTCTTGGGGACGGACAGGTACTCCCGATCAAACAGCTCAAAGATCTGCTCCGGCTTCAGCTCCTTGCCCACCCGGTCGGACTCTTTCTGAACAACGGCCCCGAACTCGGCGTGCATGGCCTTGGGCAAATCGTAACCAAAGTTCTGCATCATCACGAACGCAGCCCCACCCTTGCCGGACTGGGAGTTGATCCGGATGATGGGCTCATACTGCCGCCCCACGTCGGCGGGGTCGATGGGCAGGTAGGGCACCTCCCACAGATCGGTGCCGCTCTCGTTCATATAGTGGATGCCCTTGTTGATGGCGTCCTGGTGGCTGCCGGAGAAGGCGGTGAACACCAGCTCGCCGGCGTAGGGCTGCCGCTCCCCCACCTTCATCTTGGTGCACCGCTCGTACATCTCTCGCACCTTGTTGATGTCGTGGAAGTCCAGCTTGGGGTTAACGCCCTGCGTATACAGATTCATGGCCAGCGTCACCATGTCCACGTTGCCGGTGCGCTCGCCGTTGCCGAACAGAGTGGCCTCCACCCGCTCAGCCCCCGCCAGCAGGCCCAGCTCGGTGGTGGCTACGCCGGTGCCCCGGTCGTTGTGGGGGTGGAGGGAGATGATGGCCCGCTCCCGCCCCGGCAGCTTCCGGATGAAGTACTCCAGCATATCCGCCAACTGGTTGGGCATACAGTTCTCCACCGTGGTGGGCAGGTTGAGGATCACCTTGTTGTCCGCCGTGGCGTGGAGATGATCCAGCACCGCCCCGCAGATGTCCACGGCGTAGTCCATCTCGGTGCCCATAAAGGATTCCGGGGAGTATTGGAAGCGCAGGTTTGTCCCCTGGGCAATCACCGGCTGGGCCATCTCGTAGATCAGGTCGGCGGCGTCCGTGGCGATCTTCGTAATGCCCGCGCAGTCCATGTGAAATACCACCTTCCGCTGGAGGGTAGAGGTGGAGTTGTAAAAGTGCAGGATCACGTTTTTCGCGCCCTGGATGGCCTCAAAGGTCTTGCGGATCAGGTGCTCCCGGGCCTGCACCAGCACCTGGATGGTCACGTCGTCGGGGATATGCCCCCCCTCGATGAGTTCCCGGCAGATCTCATACTCCGTCTCGGAGGCGGAGGGAAAGCCGATCTCAATCTCCTTCACGCCAATATCCACCAGGGTGTGGAAGTACTCCAGCTTTTCCTCCAGGTTCATGGGGTCGATGAGGGCCTGGTTGCCGTCCCGCAGATCCACCGAGCACCACACCGGGGCCTGGGTGATGGTCTTGTCCGGCCAAGTGCGGTTTTCGATGGGCTGGGGGGTGAAAGGGATGTACTTCTGGTATCCGGGCTTCAGGTTCATGGGGTTTTCCTCCTTTTGGATATGCGGGGGATCACAAAACGCCCCCGACAGCTTGTCAGGGGCGTAATAGCATCCTATCACGCGGTACCACCCTACTTCCGCGCACAGTCGCCCGATGCGCGCTCCTGGCCTCCAGCAAGGCCGCGATCTGTAACGGGATCACCCGTCCAATCCTACTTGCGTGTTCAGATTGGCGGCTCCGGGGCCAGTATCCACGCGGCTTCCCCCGCCGGCTCGCACCAGCCGCCGGCTCTCTGATGGGGGACGGGCCGCATCTTCTTCCCATCCACGCCTTTTGCTTAAAGGCTATTATACCGTGGGGTCAGGGCCCTTGTCAAGGGGTATTTCGCCCCGCCCCCCGCCGCCCCCGCCGCCCCGCCGCCGGTGAACTTCCCCGGGGGTATTGAAACTTTCTCCTATTTATGGTATAGTTAGCCCGTTCGAGTTTCATTGTTTACATCCCGGGGCCGCCCCGCGGCTCAACACGGAAACACGACCGGAGGATGCCCATGACAGAAAAAATCCGCGGCCTTCTTGCCGCACACCGAGAGCAGCTCGCCTACCTGGTGGTAGGCGTTATGACGACCCTCATCAATTATGTGATCTACGCCCTGCTCACCGAGGGCCTCAGCCTTCACTACGCCGTCAGTAACATCATCGCCTGGGTGGCGGCGGTGGCCTTCTCCTACTTCGCCAACGGCAAATGGGTCTACCGTTCCACCTCCCGCCGGGGCTGGCGGGAGGCCGGGGAGTTCGTCCTGTCCCGGCTGTTCTCCCTGGGGCTGGAGACGGTGCTGCTGATGCTGCTGGTGGATCTGCTCCACGTGGACAAGCTGGCGGCCAAACTGCTGGTGGCGGTTGTTGTAGTTGTTGTGAACTACCTCACCGGGCTGTTGGTATTCAAGAGAAAGAAGGGGGCGTAGCCTATGCTGTCCGTGGTCATTCCGGCCTACAACGAGGAAAAGCTCATCGACCTGGCCGCCGGGCGGGTTGGGAGCATCCTACGGGAGGCGGGCATCCCCTACGAGTTGATCTTTGTGGACGACGGCTCCGCCGACCGCACCTGGGAGGAGATCGGCCTGGCCGCCCAGTCTGACGGCTGCGTGCGGGGCGTCAGCTTTTCCCGCAACTTTGGCAAGGAGGCGGCCATTTTCGCCGGCCTGGAGGCCGCCCGAGGCGAGTGCTGCGCGGTCATCGACTGCGACCTCCAGCATCCACCGGAGAAGCTGCCCGAGATGTACGCCCTCTGGCAGCAAGGCTGGGAAGTGGTCAACGGCGTCAAGGCCGACCGGGGGAAGGAGTCCGGCCTGCACACCTTCGCCGCCAACACCTTCTACCGTATGATGAGCAAGGCCGTCCGCATCGACATGGCCAGCTCCTCCGACTTCAAGCTCATGGACCGCCGGGTGGTGGACGCTCTGCTGGGCCTGGGGGAGCGCAAGACCTTTTTCCGGGCCCTGACGGGCTGGGTGGGGTTTCGCTCCATCAACGTGGAGTTCAGCGTGGCCGACCGGGTGGAGGGCTCCTCCCACTGGTCCACCCTGTCCCTGTTCCGGTACGCCTTCTCCAACATCGCGTCCTACTCCTCCGCCCCCATGCAGATCGTCACGGTGCTGGGGGTGCTCACCCTGATCCTGTCCCTGGTGCTGGGCGTCCAGACCCTGATCCGATGGGCCCTGGGCCACGCCGCCGATGGGTTCACCACGGTGATCATCCTGCTGCTGCTCATCGGCAGCATCCTGATGATCAGCCTGGGCATCATCGGCTACTACATCGCCGAGCTGTTCATCGAGGTGAAGGCACGGCCCCGCTACCTGGTGGCTAAGACCTGCGGCAGCCCCGCGGAAGGGAGGTCTGAGGGATGAAGGGCAAGCTGTTTTCCGCCGGGGCACTGAAGGATCCCGGTACTCTCCTGGGGGAGCTGTGGGCCCGGGTGCCCCACTATATCCGCGTCACCTTCTGCTCCGCGCTGGTGATGGGCTTCGTGACCCATATGTATATGTTCACCAACAAGTTCACCAACCACGACGACCTGAACCAGATGTTTTACGCCGACTACGGCACCGCCTCCGGCCGCTGGCTGCTGCCTCCCATCCTGCGGCTGGACGGGAACTTCAGCATCCCCTGGCTCATCGGGGTGCTCAGCGTGCTGTGCATAGCCGGGATCGCCTGCTTCACCGTGGCCCTGCTGCGCATACGCCGTCCCTTGGGCTGCGTCCTCACCTCGGCACTCATCGCCACCTTCCCCGCCTCCACCGCCACCTTCGGCTATATGTTCTCGGCGGACGCCTACTTCTTCAGCATGATGCTGGCCGCCGCCGCGGCCTATGCCGCGGTGCACTGGGGCTGGTGGGGCAGCGCCCTGGGCGTCGTGGCCCTCACCCTGTCCATGGGTATCTACCAGAGCTACCTCCCGGTGGCGGCGGTGCTGATGGTGGGGGCCCTGCTGCTGGAGGCGCTGGACGGCGAGCGCTCCTTTAAGGAGCTGTTCCTTCGGGGACTGCGGCTGGCGGGCACCCTGGCGGCGGCGCTGATCGCCTACATGATCATTGTCAAGCTCACCACCCGGAACACCGGCCTGACCGATTACGAGGGCATCTCCGACATGGGCAAGCTGTCCCTCACGGAGCTTCCCAAGCTGATCTGGGCCGCCTACCGCAAATACTTCTACTTCTTCCTGAAAAATGACTGGAACTGCCACTTCGGCTTTTTGAAGTACGCCTTCCTGCTCACCGGGCTGTGCTCCGCCGTTCTGGGTGCGCTGGTGCTGGTGCGGCGGAAACTGGGCCCAACCCGGACGGTGCTGGCCCTGGCGCTGGCGGCGGTCTATCCCCTGGCGGGGGCGCTGATCTATGTCATGGTGCCCAACGGCTATGTCCACATCCATATGCTCTACGGGCTGGTCTATATTCTCATCGCCCCCATCGCCCTGGCGGAGTACGCCGCCCCCCTTTTAGCGGAGGGGAACGGGCGGCTGTTCCACGCGGCCGCCAGCTGGGTGCTTCTGCTGACCCTGGCCCTGACGGGCTATTCCTACGCCGTCACCGACAACAACGCCTATCTGAAGGCGGATATGGCCATGCGACAGTGCGAGGCCTACTCCAATCGGCTGCTGGAGCGGGTGGAGTCCTGCGAGGGCTACCAGCCGGAGATGGCCGTGGTGCTGGTGGGCAGCACCGTCCGGGAGGCTGGTCTCGACCCCACGCCGGAGCTGGACTCGGCCCGCCTGGTGGGCATCTTCAACCTGGGCGACCTGCGCACCTACTTCACCTACCGCCACTTCCTGCGCTACTACACCGGCTTTACCGGCCCGGTCTTTACCGGTGACAGCGAGACTGCCACCACCCTGGCCGCCACGGAGGAGGTACAGGCCATGCCCTGCTACCCCCGGGACGGCAGCGTGCGGATCATCGGCGACAAGGTGGTCGTGAAGCTGAACGGCTAAGCCGGCAGCCTTTCCCCTGATGTATTACAAACGGTTCTGCACCTATGACAGGAGCCCCTCCGCTACGCGGAGGGGCTCCTGTCACTTTTGTTCACCGGAGGGCTTCGGATCTCCGTACACTCGGCCCTCCACATAGGCCATCATACGGTTTCGCAGCCAGCAAAATACCACGAGCCAGAAGGGCGAGATCAGCACCCACAGTTGATCAAAAGAGAGCCTCACGGACACGACGGCTCCAGCCAAGATACTGACTACGATCAGCCACACATTGTCCCGCAGCCACTTCTTTTTGAAAAACTCCGTCCGCTCCTTGAGGTCAAAGCTGCTCTCCCGCACCGCCTCCACCAGGTTCTCATCCGCCCGCTTCCGGAGCTGCTCGTCGCTCAAGCGCTCCCCGGCCAGCAGCTCGTTGACGCTGACGCCCAGCAGCTCCCCCAAGGGGATCAGCAGCTCGATGTCGGGCATATAGCTGCCCGTCTCCCATCGGGAGACGGTTTTATTGGTCACGCCCAGCTTTTGCCCCAAAGCCTCCTGGGTGAGCCCCCGCTCATGCCGCAGGGCGGCGATGAACTTCCCCACTTTGATCTGATCCACGCTGCTCCCTCCTTTGGGGAGATTCTACCACATCCCGGCCTGAGAATCATTCCCCACAGACCGCGAATGTCAAAACCAGCGGGGATCTCCCCCCTGGAACCTCGGCTCCGGGCCGTCCTCATAGGGGTCATAGCGGTTCTCGTTGCAGCCGAACTCTTTCAAAAAGCGGATCCGTCCCTCCGCCGTCCAGCGAATGAGGCTCATACCCTCAAAGGCCTCCACTCGGCCGTCATCCATGCGGTTTTGGAACCGCCACTCCACCACCGTCTGGTCATCCTTATGGAAAAACTGGCGGATATCCCACCGCAGGACAGTTCCCCGGGTGTTCCACTCCCGGAACCAGTGGCGGATTTTTTCCAGTCCGTGGTACTCCGGCCCCCAGCTCTCCACATAGACCGCGTCCGGGGAGAAGATGTCCTCTATCCCTTGCTCCGACCCCTCCAACCACATTTTGAACCACGCCTGTATGTTCTGTTCCCGTTCCTTCATGTCAATCAAGCCTCCCGTCCCGTCTCTCGCAGCAACCGGGTGCGCAGGGCGGAATACCGCCGGGTCTGCCGGTCATTGGCCACCATCTGGGCCATCAGCTCCCCGCTGCCCACCAGAATAAACAGCTCCCGGGCCCGGGTGATGGCGGTGTAAAGCACCCCCCGGGCCAGCAGGGAGGGCGGCACATCGCTCAGCGCCAGAATTACCGCCCGGTACTCGCTGCCCTGGGCCTTGTGGACGGTGACGGCATAGGCGGGCTCCAGCTCCCCTAACAGCTCCGGCGGATAGGCCACCAGCCGTCCGTCGAAAGACACGGTGATCCCCCCGGCGTCCACCTCCAGGATGGTGCCGATGTCCCCGTTAAACACGCCTAAATCCTTGGCCCCGGTGGCAGGATCCTCCCAGAACAGATCGTAGTTGTTCTTGACCTGCATCACCCGATCCCCCTCCCGGAAGATGAAGGGGCCGAAGGCCCGCTCCCCCTTGCCGTCCGCGGCGGGGTTCAGCGCCTCCTGGAGGGCCCGGTTCAGCGCCGCCGTCCCCGCCCCCCGCTTCCGAGTGGGGGTGAGCACCTGAATCTGCTCGGCGGGTATGCCCATGTTCTGGGGCAGGCGGGTCTGGCACAGCTCCACGATGGTGTCCACCGTCCGGGCCGCATCCCGCCGGCCCATGTAAAAGAAATCCCCGGCTTTATTGGTCAGCTGGGGGGCCGTCCCCCGGTTCACCCCGTGGGCGTTCATGACGATGGCGCTTTCCCGGGCCTGCCGGAAGATCTCGGTCAGCGCTACCGCTGGCACCACTC
Source organism: Bacillota bacterium (assembly GCA_021768085.1). Lineage (GTDB taxonomy): Bacteria > Bacillota > Clostridia > Oscillospirales > Oscillospiraceae > Enterenecus. The sequence goes on along the minus strand of JAETOJ010000024.1, from coordinate 34,071 downwards.
CGGAGCGGATCAGGTGATCCAGCACATTCCCCGGCCCCACCGAGGGCAGCTGATCCGGATCCCCCACCAGCACCAGCCGGCAGTCCCCCCGCAGCGCCGCCAGCAGCGCCGCCATGAGGGACACATCTACCATGGACGTCTCGTCCACGATGACCGCGTCCACCTCCAGGGGGTCGTCCTGGTTCTTGGTAAAGGCCAGCTGTCCGGTGTAGGGATCCAGCTTCGTCTCCAGCAGCCGATGGATGGTCACCGCGTCCACCCCGCAGGTCTCCCCCATGCGTTTGGCGGCCCGGCCCGTGGGGGCGGCCAGGGCCGTCTCCAGCCCCAGCGTCTCAAACAGGGCCAACACTCCCCGCAGGGAGGTGGTTTTGCCCGTCCCCGGCCCGCCTGTCAGCAGCATTACCTGCCGGGAGGCCGCCAGCTCCACCGCCGTGCGCTGCTGCTGGGCGTAGGTGATCCCCTGCTCCCGCTGGATCTTGTCGATGAGCCTGCCCAGCCCCTTGGGGGGCGCAATCTCTGCGCCGCACATCTCGCCCAAGCGCATGGCCACGTAGCACTCCGCGGCGTACAGCCCCGCCGGGTAGCAGGCCGTCACCCCCGCGATGTCTTCCCGCACCACCTCGCCCCGCTCGATGAGGGCGTCCAGACCGGCGGTCAAGCAATCCCCCTCCACCCCAATGAGGGCAGCGGTGGCGTTTAAAAGCTTCTGCTCCGGCAAAAACACGTGACCGTTGTCCGCGTTGTGATCCAGTTCAAAAATTAGGGCGGACTCCACCCGCTGGGGGTCGTCCCCCGCCACCCCCAGCTCAATGGCCAGGGCGTCCACCTGGGAGAAAGGGATCTCCAGCGCCCGGTCTGCCAGCAAGTAGGGATTGTCGTGCACCACGTCCACGGCGTAGTCCCCAAACCGCTTATATAGCGGCATAGCGGCGGACAGGGGCAGCCTGTGCTCCGACAGGAACTCCGCCAGCCGGCGCATCCCCATCTTCTGCCTGAAGTCCTCTCCGATGGCCCGGGCCCGCTTGGGGGACACCCCCCGGATCTCGCACAACCGATCCGGGTCGTTCTCGATGATCTCCAGCGTCTCCTCCCCGAAGTGATCCACGATCTGCCGGGCCAGCCCCGCCCGGATCCCCTTCACCGCCCCGGAGGCCAGGTACTCGAACACCGCCTTCTCCCCCACAGGCATCCGGCGGCTCACCGTCTCCGCCTTGAACTGCTCCCCATAGCTGGGGTGGCGGCCCCAGGAGCCCTCCAGCTCCAGCACCTCGCCGGGGGCGGCCCCGGGCATACAGCCCACCGCCGTGATCTCGCCCCTGTCTCCGCTGTCCAGCTTCAGCACCGTATAGCCGTTCTCCTCATTGCGGAACAGCACGGCGGTCACCGTGCCCTCCACCCGGTTGCGCCCTGTCTGCCCAGCCTCCGGCTCCATGGCGGCCCCCTCCAATCCAAACAAACGTTTTACTGATTATACCAGCATTTCCCGGCTCTTTCAACCCCTGGGCGCGGAAAAAGGGGCCGGATGATCCGGCCCCTTGTCTCTCATTGCCTGTCCAGCCAGCCCTGGAAACGGTGCAGCATGGCAGCCACCTGGGCCCTGGTGGCGCTGTCCCCCGGCAGCAGCCTTCCGCCGCTGCCGTTAAGGATCTTCGTCCCCACCGCCCAGGACATGGCGTCCCTCGCCCAGGAGGACACGCTCCCCGCGTCCGGGAAGGCAGACAGATCCCCCCGCTCCCAGGCGTTATGCCCCGTCTGCGCTGCGTATTTGTAGAGCATCACGGCGATCTGCTCCCGGGTGACCTTCCCGTGGGGGTTGAAGCGTCCGCCGCCCACGCCCTCCACAATCTTCCTCTGGGCGCACCAGGCGGTTCCGGGGGCGTACCACTCCCCCGCCGGCACGTCGGCGAACACCTGAGAACCGCTCACGGAGGGCTCTCCCGCCAGCCGGTGGAGCACCGTGGTCATCATGCCTCGCTCCATGGTGCCGCCGGGGTTGAAGCGTCCATTGCCCACCCCCTGGAATAGGCCGTTGTCCACCACGAAGCGCACGTCCTCATAGTACCACTGATCCATGGTCACGTCGGTGAAGGACAGGGGAACCTGCCCGGTGCCCATCCGCCAGCGGCCCTCCGCCAGCCAATCGGCGGACTGGGAGGCCACCACCACCTCCGTCTCCTCCGCCGCCAGACAGCGGTGCCCGGCAGTCAGGGCCGCGCCGGGGGGCAACTCCACCCCGGCGGTGGCGTCCACCAGCACACCGGAGGTCACATACCCGCTCCCCGACCTCCAGATCAGCCCGGATCCGGCGGACAGGCGCACGGCGGCGCCGTACCGCCCCGTTCCGGCCTGAAAGCCGCTGGACACCGTCCAGCCGTCCGACGGGGCGGAACCCTGCCCCGCCTTGTCCACGGCGTCGTTGTAGATGCCCTGGGTGTCCTGGGTGACCCATTGGGTGATAGAGGCCCTCAAATCGGTCAGCCAGGTCCCGTTTAAGTAGCTCAGCGAGATGAGCGGATCCGCCCCGCTCCCCGCCCAGGCCACGGTGGCGCAGCCCGCCAGCAGCCCCAGGGCCAGCAATCCGGCCAGCAGTTTTTTCTTCATACAGGCTCCTCAGATATCATATAGCTCAGCGTCAGCAGGCTGTCGGCAAAGTGGACGTTCTCAACCCGCACGCCGGACAGCTCCGACTCAGGCAGCTCCATGTTGGTGAAGTTCCAGATCCCCGCCACGCCGCAGGCGGCCAGCCGCTGGGCGGATTCCACCGCCACCCGGGCGGGCACGGTCAGCACCCCCACGCTGGCGGAGCAGTCCGCCAAAAAGTCCTCCAGCTCGTCCATGTGGAGCACGGGCACGCCGCCCAGCGGGGCGCCCACCAGCTCCGGGTTCACGTCGAAAGCCGCCACCAGGCGGAAGCCGTTGGCGGCAAAGGGGAAGTTTTCAATCAGAGCGCGGCCCAGGTTGCCCGCCCCCAGGATGACAATGGTGTGATTCCGATTCATACCCAGAATCTCCGCCACCTCGCCCCGCAGGCGCTCCACATTGTAACCGTATCCCTGCTGGCCGAAGCCGCCGAAGCAGGACAGATCCTGCCGGATTTGGGAGGCAGTGAGGCCCATGGACTTGGCCAGGGCGCTGGAGGAGATGCGCACCGTTCCCCCCCGGTAGAGATCGTCCAGATGCCGATAATACCGGGGCAGCCGCCGGATCACTGCGGAGGATATCTTTTCTTTTCTCATGATCAGCACACGCCCTTGGGGGTCCGTCTCCTCTGGCCTGTGGCCCCCCTTGGGGCTTGCGTCGGATCGGGCCGATAATAGTTTCTCTGATCATTTTACATGACACGGCCCCGCTTGTCAATTTCATTCCCGGAAAAAACCGATTTTTTCGACAAGTTCACCTGTTCCACCCAACAGGAAAGGCGGAGGGAACCCTCCCTCCGCCTCATCCGCCGGGTCAAATCGCCCACCGGGGGACGCTATTCCTCCGCCCCTTTTTTCACCGCCCGCATCCGGGCGTGGAGGCAGGCCAGCGCGTCGGACAACCCGCCCAAATGGTCGATGAGCCCCATCTCCACCGCCTCCTCGCCGTAGATCACGCTGCCCACGTCGGCGGCCATCTCCCCGGTGTTCAGCATCAGGTGCTCAAAGTCCTCTCGGCTGATCCGGCTGTTCCGGGTGACAAAGGCGCAGATCCGATCCTGAATCCGTTCAAAATAGTGGAAGGTCTGGCTCACCCCGATCACCAGCCCGTTGAGCCGCACGGGGTGAATGGTCATGGCCCCGGAGGGGACGATGAAGGACTCCTTGGCCGCCACCGCCAGGGGCACCCCGATGGAGTGCCCGCCGCCTAAAACCAGGGACACCGTAGGCTTGGACATACCGGCGATCATCTCCGCGATGGCCAGCCCCGCCTCGATGTCGCCCCCCATGGTGTTCAGCAGGATCAGCAGTCCGCCCGCCTCGCGGCTCTCCTCCAGGGTGGCCAGCAGGGGCAGCACGTGCTCGTACTTGGTGGTCTTGGCCCCGTCGGGGGCCTCCTGGTGGCCCTCGATCTGGCCCACAATGGTGAGGGTGTGGATCAGGCCGTCCTCCGTCTTGACAACGCCGGAGCCCATGTCCACAATCTGCTGCTGGCTGCTGTCCTCCCCGCCGTCCCCCTGCTCCGCCGGCTTTGTTTCCTCGGTCATAATAAAACGCCCCCTTTTCCGGATAGCTTTTCCGCAAAAGGGGGGTTTTATTTATACACAGCCTTCGTCGCCGGGCTCCATGGGATATGGTTACCGGCCGGGACGTCAGCGAGCTTCAAGCTCGCGGGTCTAAGACCCTTTTGCCTACTTTTTCTCTCGAGAAAAAGTAGGTCAGCCCTCGTAGATCGCCTTGCAGGCGGCGTAGGTCATATAGCAGTCCAGCTTGGAGGTGACCTCAAAGGGAGAGTGCATACTCAGCACGGGCACGCCGGCGTCCAGGGTGTCGATGTTGCGGTTGGCCATATAGCAGGCCACGGTGCCGCCGCCCCCCTTGTCCGCCGCGCCCAGCTCCGCCATCTGCCACAGCACACCCCGGTCGTCCAGCAGGCGTCGGATATAGGCCACCGCCTCCGCCCCGGCGTCGGAGGCGCCGCCCTTGCCCCGGGAGCCGGTGTACTTGCACAGGCCCACGCCATAGTTCACCCGGGCGGAATTGTTCTTCTCATACACGTCGGCAAAGTTGGGATCAAAGGCCGCCGTCACGTCGGTGGACAGGCAGAAGGACTTCTCCAGGCACACCCGCAGGGGCACCTTCTGGCTGGCGCACAGGTCGCCGATAAAGGTCTCAAAAAAGGCGGACTGCATCCCGCTGACGCCCTCGGAGCCGATCTCCTCCTTGTCTGCCAGCACGCACACGGCGGTACGCACCGGCACGCCCTCCAGATCCAGCAGGGCCTTCAGCCCCGCGTAGCCGCACACCCGGTCGTCCTGGCCGTAGGCCCCGATGAGGGTGCGGTCGAAGCCGATGTCCACGGCGTTGAAGGCGGGGACGGCCTCGATCTCGGCGGAGATGAAGTCCGGCTCCCGGATGCCGTAGTGGTCGTAAAGCAGCTTCATCACCGCCAGCTTCACCCGATCCTTGCCGTCGTCGTCCTTCAGGGGGCGGCTGCCCACCAGGATGTTCAGCGACTCGGCAGGGATGGCCTCCCCCAGGGGCTTTTTGGACTGCTCCGCCCCCAGGTGGGGCAGCAGATCGTCGATGGTGAACAGGGGGTCTCCGGGGTGGGAGCCCACGGACACGTGGACGATGGAGCCGTCCTTCATGGCCACCACGCCCCGCAGCTCCAGGGGGATGGTCACCCACTGGTACTTGCGGATGCCGCCGTAGTAATGGGTTTTCAGGAAGGCCAGCTCGCTGTCCTCATACAAGGGGGTGGGCTTCAGATCCAGCCGGGGGCTGTCGATGTGGGAGGCGCTGATGGACACGCCCTGATCCAGCGGCGCGGAGCCCATGACGGCCAGGTTGACGGCCCGGCCCCGGTTCACCCGGTAGACCTTCATCCCGGGCTGGAGCTCCATGCCCCGCTCGAAGGGGACAAAGCCCGCGGCCTCGGCCAGCTCCACGGCGTAGTCCACGCAGTCCCGCTCGGTCTTGCCCTTGTCCAGGAAGGTCTTGTAGCCCTCGCAGTAGTCAAAGGCCGCCTTTTCGGTGGCCTCGTCCACCACATCCCAGCCGTTTTTCTTCTGGTTCAGCAGCGCCTCCCGCAGCTGCTGCCCGGTTGTCTTTTCCTTTTCTTCCATGTTATGAATCCTCCTTGCAAAGAATTGACTGAAATAGTGCCCGGGCACTGGCCTCCAGCGCCTCCCTGTCCCCGTCGTTGCGCAGGGTGTGGGTGCAGCGCTCCTCGAACCAGGCGGACGGCTTCTGGGCCGTGATCCGCGCCCGGGCGTAGTCCTCGGAAATGCCCTCCCTGGCCATGATCCGGCCCACCCGCAGCTCCTCCGAGGCGGTGACCGCCACGGTGGTATCGCACAGCGCCCCCGCCCCGCTCTCCAGCAGGGCGACGGCGTCCAGGGCGATGGCGGGGCGGCCCTCCGCCGATCCCCGGGCGATGAGACGACGCAGCTCCGCCACGATGTGCCGGTGGGTGATGGCGTTCAGATCCGCCAGCGCGTCCGGATCCCCAAATACAATAGCACCAAGTTCCTTCCGGCGCAAGTCCCCAGTTTCATCAAAAATGGATTTTCCGAACCGGGCCCGAAGTTCCTCCCGCAGGGGGGCGCTGGCGCGCAGCAAGTCGTGGTACACCGCGTCGCAGTCCGCCACCGCCCCGCCCATGTCCCGGAGCACGTTGAGCACCGTGGTCTTGCCCGCCCCGGTGGGGCCGGTGATACCGATGACTATCATGCCTGCGCCCGCCCCAGCCAAGTCAGGGCCGACTCCTCGTCGGGCTGGAAGCAGATGTGGCGGCCCTCGTTGCTCTCCCGAATGAAATCCCGAAGGGGCTTGCTGGTATAGCCCGAGAAGTCCCCCACAATGGCCAGCTTCATCTGGTAGTTGACAAATTTTTGCAGCACCTCCCCCGCCAGCCCGGTGGACAGACGGAAAAAGGGCTCGTCGATCTGCTCCTTGCGGAGCACCATGGCGGAGCAGCCCGTCTCATAGCGCACCGTGGCCAGCAGATCCATGGCGGAGGGGCCGTCGGTGATGAGCACCCCCGGCTCCCGCACAATGGCGGTTTGATTGATTACCTCTATGTTCATGTTGCGTCTTTGAATCCCTTCAAGTATTGTCAAGTTTTTCCGGGCCCAGCAGGGCCTCGAGCTCCGCCCGGGCCAGCCCGCCCTGCCGTAGAATCCGGTAGGGCGTCACGGTGAGATCCAGGATGGTGGACTCCACCCCCACCGCGCAGGGCCCGCCGTCCAACACGGCGTCGATCTTCCCGCCCAGCTGGGCCAGCACGTCGTCCGCCGACTTGGGGCTGGACTGTCCCGACCGGTTGGCGGAGGGGCAGGCCAGCGGCCTGCCCAGCGCCCGGATCACCGCCAGCGTGGCCGGGTGGTCGGGGCAACGCACCCCCTGGGTGTCCCCCCCGGCGGGAACGATGGAGGGCAGGGCGCCGTTCCCCCACAGAATCAAGGTCAGCGGTCCGGGCCAGAAGGCCTCCGCCAGCTTGTAGGCGTCCGCCGGAATATCCCGGCACACCGTTTCCACCATAGCCATACCATCCACCAGCACATTCAGCGGCTTGGTCTCGGGGCGGCCCTTGGCGTCGTAATTGGCCTGAACGGCCTTCTCCTGGGTGGCGTCGGCGGCCAGGCCGTACACCGTCTCGGTGGGCAGGGCCACCAGCCTGCCCGCCCGCAGCAGGGCGGCGGCAAGGGCCGCCTGTCCGGCATCCAGCCGCGCCGTCCCCGCGACGATGGCGGTCAGCTGCTCCGGGGCGTGGACGATCCAGTCCGCCCCGGCCCCCTCCAGCTCCGCCCGATCCCGGAAACCCCACAGCACCCCCGCCACCGTGAGACTGCCGTTCTTCCCGGTGAGCACATCCACGTTACTGTCCCCCACAAAGAGGGTGGTCTCCGGCCTCGCCCCCAACCGCTCCATGAGGGAGCGCAGCAGGGTGGGATCCGGCTTCACCGGCGCGTTGGGCAGGGCCCCCTGCACCGCGTCAAACATTCCCGGGAAATAGTGCTCCACCACCGGCTCCGCCAGGGCGTTGGCCTTGTTGGACAGCACCGCCATACGCACCCCCTGCCCCTTCAGCGCCGCCAAAAGCTCGGGCACGCCGGGGTAGGGAGCGGTCTTGTCCTCCTTGTGGGCGTCGTAGTAGGCCGAGAACTCCGCCAGCGCCCCGGTCAGTATCTCCCCGTCTGTCCCGGTGGGAGCGAACCGCTCCACCAGCTTGGGAATGCCGTTGCCCACCATGTGCTTGAACTCGTCCACCGTGTGGACGGGCCAGCCGTGGGCGGTGCATATGTGGTTGCCCGCGTCCGCCAGATCGTCAATGGTGTTCAGCAGGGTGCCGTCCAAATCAAAGATAACATGAGTATACATAGTCTTAAAATGCTCTTTCCCATTTCAACAGTGTGTCCCGTTGCCGACGCAATACGACACGGTCTCAGATACGTTGGTAACGGCTTCAAGCTCGCGGGTCTTAGACCCTTTTGCTTACTTTTTCTCTCAAGAAAAAGTAAGTTGTTCTGCTTGCCGGGCGGTCGTCAGGGCGTCGATGATCTCGTCCAGATCGCCGTCCATCACCGCGTCCAGCTTATACAGTGTCAGCCCCACCCGGTGGTCGGTGAGCCGCCCCTGGGGAAAATTATAGGTGCGAATCCGCTCGTTGCGCATCCCGCTGCCCACCTGGCTGCGGCGGTTCTCGCCGTACTCCGATTCAATGCGCTCCTGCTCCCGGTCATAGAGGATGGAGGCCAGCAGCCGCATGGCCTTCTCCCGGTTCTGGAACTGGGAGCGCTCTTGCTGGCACTCCACCACCGTCCCTGTTGGTTTGTGGATGAGCCGCACGGCGGAGGAGGTCTTGTTGATGTGTTGGCCCCCTGCCCCGGAGGCGCGGAACACCTGCATCTCCACGTCGGCGGGATTGATCTGCACGTCCACCGTCTCCATCTCGGGCAGCACCGCCACCGTCACGGTGGAGGTGTGGACACGCCCACCGGACTCGGTCTCGGGCACCCGCTGTACCCGGTGGACACCGCTCTCAAACTTGAGCCTTGACCAGGCCCCGTCCCCCTCGATGGTGAACGAGATCTCCTTCACCCCGCCCAGCTCCGTCTCGCTGGCGGAGTTGACCTCCACCCGCCAGCCCCGCTTTTCCGCGTACATGGTATACATCCGGGTGAGGGAGTGGGCGAACAGGGCGGATTCCTCGCCGCCTACGCCCGCCCGAATCTCCAGGATCACGTTTTTGCCGTCGTTGGGGTCTTTGGGGAGAAGGAGCACCTTGATCTCATGCTCCAGCCGATCCATATCCGCTTTTGCCTGGGCGATCTCCTGCTGGGCCAGCTCCTTCATCTCAGGGTCGGAGCGCAGCTCCTCCGCATCTATCAGGTCGCTCTGGGCGCGGCACAGCGCCCGGTACGCCGTCACCAGCGGCTCCAGCTCCTTCTGCTCCCGATTGAGCCGGGACACCAGCTCGGGGTCGCCATAGGTCTCATTGGCGGCCAGGCGGGCCTCCAGTTCCTGATAACGCAGCTCAATAGCCTTCAATTGCTCGTCTATGGGATCTCCCTCCCCTACGCATTCTTCACCTGTCAAACAAGAACGATTTCACCAGCGCCAGCGGCTCCCGGAAGAACATCTGCACCCGGGAGGGGGCGTGGCTCACCGGCGCGGCCAGGGTAGAAATATACTGATCGCTGTATACCTCATCCCACAAAATGCCGGTGCGCACCCGATCCCAGAGCATCTCGATGCGGGCCAGATGGAACCCGCTGGACACCAGCAGCACATCATCGGTCAGATCCCACCCCTCCCGCTCCATGAGGGCAAAGGTGTTGTTGATATTCTGCCAGGTGTTCCGGGACTTGTCCTCCATGAAGATCTGCGCCCCGTCTACCCCGCGGGCGGTGAGGTAGTCGTACATCCCCTGGGCTTCGGAGATGTGCTCGTCGTCCCCCTTGCCGCCAGTAACCACGATTTTCATATCCGGGTGATCCTCCAGATAGTCCAGCGCCGTGTCCAGCCGATCCCGGAGCAAAATGGATGGGCCGTCCTTCCGCATCTGGCAGCCGAAGATCACCATGACCTGGGGATCGCCCGCCATCCTGTCCCGGCTGTGAAGGCCGATATAGACCTCCAGCGCCCCGAAGGCCAGCAAGCCGAGAATCACCAGCACCAGCAACGCCGTCAGCCACCCCCGGCCCCGGCTCCTACCCCGATAGCTGGCATACTCTTTCATCTTCTTACGACCCCCTTGCGTCCTCTAATTCCGCCGCCAGCCGCTCCCACTCCCCGTAGAGATGGGCCAGCTCGTCTTCCAGCCGCTCCCGCTCCGCATACACGTCCTGGAGCTTTAAATAGTCCGACGCGGCCTCCTCCGCCTCCTGAGCCAGCTCGTCCAAACGCACCTCCGCCTTTTCCACCGCCCGCTCGGCGGCCCGCACCTGCTTTTCCAGCTCCTTGGTGCCGCCCGCCCGGCGGGGCTTGTCCTCCTTGGGTTTCTCCGATTCCACCGCGGGGGCTTTGGCGTTCTTCAGCTGATCCTGTCGCTCCCGGAAGGCGCGGAACTCGCCATAGGTGCCATGGAAGTCGGTGATCTGCCCGTTTTCCAGCATCCACACCCGGGTGGCAAACTTCTCAATAAAATACCGGTCGTGGGAGACGAACAGCAGATTGCCGCCGTACTCCTCCACCGCCTCCTCGATCCACTCCCGGGAGTCGATGTCCAGGTGGTTGGTGGGCTCGTCCAGAATCAGCAGATTGATCCGGCTATCCATCAGCATACACAGACGCAGCCTCGACTGCTCCCCGCCGGACAGGGCGGATACCTGCTTAAACACGTCCTCCCCCCGGAATTTGAAGGCCGCCAGCCGATCCCGGGCCTCCTGGGTGGAGCAGTTCTGGGCGTAGAGCATGGTGTCCACCAGGTTGCGGTCGGGCCGGTCGAAGTGGATGATCTGGGGCAGGTAGCCGATCCGGATGGACGGCCCCAGGTAGATGGAACCGGAGTCCGGGGCCTCCTCCCCCATGATCAGCTTGATAAAGGTGGACTTGCCGGTGCCGTTGTCGCCTAAGAGGGCGATCCGCTCGCCTCCCGCCACCTCCAGGTTGATGTGGTCAAACAGGGTGCGCGCCCCGAAAGACTTCTTCAGCTCCGTCACCACCAGGGCCTCGTCGCCGTGGAACTCCCGCTCACCGAAGCGGGTGGCCAGCTTTCGCTCGCGGGTGGGCTTGTCCGTGGTGCGCATTCGCTCAATCCGCCGCTCCATGTTGATGGCCCGGCGGTACTGCTTGTCGTTGCCCTTGAAGGCCCACAGGCGCATCTGCTCCGCCGCGGCCTCCAGCTGGGCGATCTTGGCCTGCTCCTTTTCGTACTGCTTCAGCCGCTCCTGATAGCGGCGCTCCTTCTCCTCCACGTAAAAGGAGTAGTTGCCGGAGTACAGCTCCGCCCTGCCGTCCTGGATCTCCGCCACCCGCTTGACTACCTTGTCCAGAAACCAGCGGTCGTGGGAGATGGCCAGCACCGTGCCCTTGAACCGCTCCAGGTAGCTTTCCAGCCACTCGGTGGCGTTCAGATCCAGGTGGTTGGTGGGCTCGTCCAGCAGGAGGATATCGGTGTCCTCCAGGATCAGGCGGGCCAGGTTGATCCGGGTCTTTTCTCCGCCGGACAGCGCGTCAAAAGGGCGGGAGCGCATCCCGTCCCCGATGCCCAGGCCGTTGCAGACCTTATTGAGCCGGGTCTCGGTGTCGTAGCCGCCCCCGGCCTCGAAGGCGGCGGTGAGCTTGTCGTACCGGGCCAGCACCCCGGGGTCGTCCCCGTCGGCCATTTTCGCGGCCAGATCCGCCAGCTCCGCCTCCATGGCATGGAGGGGGGCGAAGGCGGTGTCCAGCACATCCCGGACGGTGTAGCCCTCGGGATACACCGGGATCTGGGAGATGAGCCCCAACCGCTTGCCCGGGGCGATGGACACCGTGCCCTCATCCGGATCCACCTGCCCGGTCATCATGCGGAAGATGGTGGTCTTGCCCGCGCCGTTCCGGCCCAGCAGGCCCACCCGCTCCCCCTGGTCGATCTGGAGGGAGAAGCCGTCCAGTATCCGTTTGCCGACCTCGAACTCCTTGACGAGGCCGGTCAGCTGTATGTCAATCATGGGTTATTTTTTACTCCTCATTCCGGCACATTTGCCAACAACAGATCCACAATTTTTTCAAACTGCATGGAGCGGGATGCCTTTACCAAGATAGTGGTTCCCGCCCGCAGCTCCCGGAGCAGGGCATTCTTCGCCTCCCCCACCGTGGGGAAGTAATCCGCCTGCCCCAGTCCAGCGTCCCGGGCGCCCTCCGCCATGAACCGGGCCAGATCTCCGATGGCGATGAGCCGATCCGCTCCGGACTGGGCAAAGCAGCCCCCCACCGCCCGGTGGAACTGCTCCCCGCCGGGGCCCAGCTCCTTCATGTCCCCGACAACGGCCACCTTCCGGCGCTTCTGGCCCGCATCGCCTAAGACCGCCGCAGCCGCCCGCATGGACTGGGGGTTGGCGTTGTAAGCATCGTTCAAGATCACAATGTCCCCCTTGCAGCGGACAATATTCATCCGCATCTTGGTGGGCAGGAAGGCCCCGATCCCCCGGACGATCTCGTCGGGGGCCATGCCCATGGCCTCCCCCACGGCGGCGGCCATGAGGGTGGGGTAGATCATGTGGTTGCCCAGGGCGGGGATATCGGCCTCAAACTGGCTTTTAGGCGTCTTGATCCGGCAGCTCAGGTGCCCGGTGCCGTCGGTGGACAGATCCCGGGCGGTGTAGTCCAGCCCCTCGCCGCTCCCCACGAACACAGTGCGCTGAGCCAGCGTCCCCCGGAGGGTGGCCAGCAGGGGATCGTCCCCGTTGAGGACGGCCAGCCCGCCCTTCTTCAGATGGGGGAAGATCTCGCACTTGGCCTTGAAAATGTTCTCCCGGCTGCCCAGGTTCTCGATGTGGGCGTCCCCGATGTTGGTGACGAGGGCCATGTCCGGCTCCACCAGCCGGGCCAGGTTGTCGATCTCCCCGGCGTGATCCATGCCCAGCTCCACCACGCACACCTCATGCCCCTGCCCCAGCTTCAGCAGGGTGAGGGGCACGCCGATGTCGTTGTTAAAGTTCCCCTCCGTCTTGTGGACGCGGAATTTTGCCCCCAAGACCGCGGCCACCATGTCCTTGGTGGTGGTTTTGCCCACCGAGCCGGTGATGGCGATGAAGGGGATGGGGAACAACCCCTTGTAATACCGGGCCAGCTCCCACAGGGCGCGCTGGGTGGAGCGCACCTTGATGTAGAACTTCCCGGGCAGGTAGCTCTCCCGCTCCCGGGCGGTGAGGCAGCCCGCCGCCCCCGCCTCCAGGGCGGAGTTGATGAAGGAATGGCCGTCAAACCGCTCCCCCTCCAGGGGGATAAACAGGCATCCTGGGGTGATGCTCCGGCTGTCGGTGCATACGTCCGCCGCCCCGGCGTCCAGATCGGCAAAGTCCCCCAGCAGGGTGCCGTTCACCGCCTCCAGTAGCTGTTTCAGTGTCAGCTTCTCCATGATGGCGCTCCTCTCTCCCGGAAGGGGCGGCAGGGCCGCTCCCTCTCCCAATCCGTCAGTTTCCGGCCTCTCGGGCCTTCAGGGATGCGTTGATGATCCGCTCGCACAGCTCGCCGTAGCCGATGCCCACCGCAGCCGCCTCCTGGGGCAGCAGGCTGGTGGGGGTCATCCCCGGTAGGGTGTTGATCTCCAAAAACCAGGGGGTACCGTCCTCGGTGACAATGAAGTCCGCCCGAGAGTACACCGACAGGCCCAGGGCGTGGAACACGGTGAGCGCCGCCTCGCCCAGGCGCTTCTCCCACTCCTCCGGGATGGGGGCGGGGCAGATCTCCTCCGCCGCCCCGGGCTGGTACTTGTTCTCATAGTCGTAAAAGCCCTCCTTGGGGATGATCTCAATGGACGGCAGGGCCCGCTCCTCCAAAATGCCCACCTGGATCTCCCGGCCGGCGATGTACTGCTCGATGACGCACACGCCGCCGCAGGACAGGCCGTCCTCCAGGGCGGCGGGCAGTTCCTCCCGCTCCCGGACGATGGACACCCCGATGGACGAGCCGGAGGCCACCGGCTTCACCACGCAGGGCAGCTCCAGACGGGTTGTCAAAGCGGGGATATCCTCCGCTGTGTACCGGATCAGCTCCCACCTGGGGGTCTGGACGCCCAGCGGCGCCACCATGCGCTTGGTGAGATCCTTGTCCATGGCGATGGCGCTGCCCAGGTGGCCCGCCCCGGTGTAAGGGATGCCCAGCAGGTCAAAGGCCGCCTGCACCCGGCCGTCCTCCCCGCAGGCCCCGTGGAGGCCCAGGAACACCACGTCCGCCAGGCGGCACAGTTCCAGCACCCCGGGGCCGAACTGGCCGGCTCCCCCGGACCTCCGGGCGGCCCGCACCGCCGCCAGATCCGGGGCCTGCCGCCCGATCCGGGTGAGCTCCTCCGGGATGGGTGCATCAAAGAGGGCCGCGGGCTCCCCCGCCGTACCCAGGTACATATCAACCAGGGCCGCCTCATGCCCTCGCTCCCGCAGGGCGGCACACACCTTGCAGCCACTGGACAGGGACACATTGCGCTCGGGGCTGAGTCCCCCGGCCAAAATTACGATTTTCATAGCCGCACTCCTTATTTCATCAGGCTTTCGCCTCTATTTTATGCTGGAAAGAAAATTATACCACATCCACCGGGGGGAAACAAGTGGGGGCGGCTGATTTTGCCCCGAACCTTTCCGGCGCCGGGGCATAGAATGGTGTTGCCGGCGGGTTTCGAGGGCCATACGCCTCCTCGGGCACAAGACAAGCCCCGTCCGGATTCCCTGCCCGCCGGCTGTTCTATCTGCCGTCAGGAAGGAATGAGCTTAATATGCAGCAGATCCAATGGCAGGATCGGTTTAATATCGGCGTCGAGATTGTGGATCAGGCCCACCGCAGGCTGTTTTCCATCGTGGAAAAGATCATGGAGCTCTACGTGGAGCGCCACGAGGACAGGTTTGCCTGTGTGGAGGGCATTAAATATTTCAAGGCTTACGCCGTCAAGCACTTTGCGGAGGAGGAGGCCTATATGCGGGAGATCGGCTATCCCGGATATCTGGTTCACAAACGCCTTCACGACAGAATGCGGCGGGAGACCCTGCCCGCGCTGGAGCGGGAGCTCTACGCCTCCAATTTTTCCACCGAGGCGGTGCAGCATTTTATCGGCGTATGCATCGGCTGGCTCACCGGTCACATTATGATTGAGGATCGGGCCATCACCGGCGAACACGCCGCCCTGCTCCGCCCGCCCCAGGACGAGGACGAGCGTTCCGTCATCCAGGCGGTGATTGTCCAGCCCCTTCAGGAGATCCTGGGCCTCCCGGTTCGCTATCTGGGCCGGTATACCCAGGACGCCCTGATCCGGGACACCCGGTACTGCGAACTGGCCTGCCGGGCCGAGGACGGCCGGGGGCTGCGCTTCGTCCTGGTGATCGGGGAGGATTCCCTGCTCCAGGCAGCGGGACTCATGTTCGGCATGGAGTTCTACGCCGTCAACGAGATCGTCCGCTTCGCCATCCGGGAGATCGCCCAAAGCCTGATCCAGCGGGCCGCGGCCCACTTCGGGCTGGACTCCGACGCCTACCGAGTGGAGGAGGTCAGGCTGCTGGACGCTCGGATATACCATGCGTCCCTCCAGGCCTACGCCCCTCAGTACAGCCTGCTGTTCAGCGCCGGGCAGGATCGTTTTGCCCTGTGTATCCACCGGATCCCGGCGGAGGGTAGCCCAGCCCCACATGACTGGCCCACTTGAATGCGGGCAGGCTCTACCGACGCAAGCACACAAAAAGCGGGCGAGGATCGCCTGTCCCCGCCCGCTTTACCCTGTCGAAACAGTTTTTTCGCTACACTGCGTGCAGCCCTGCCGCAGCTCTCCCCCACCATTGGAGGAGACACTATGCTTCCTCCGCACCCTGCGGCAGTTTCCGGCTCAGCCCCGCTGGACGGACGCCCACTGGTAGGGCTCCTCCAGCGGCCAGGACAGACCCAGCTCCGGCAGCTCCAGGGGTTTTTCACCCTCCATGTAGTACCAGATATCCAGATTGTCCGGGTCACCTGGAGCAAGGACATAGTAGTTCTGGAGCGTCTTCTGGATGCTATCCAGAATGGTCTCCGCCAGCTGCTCCGCGCTATACATATGGAACTCGTCCTTCTGGGGATCCGGCGGTCCCTGGAACAGTGACGAGCTGTTGGCCAGGCATACGCTCATCCCTCCCTTGCCGTCCGTCACCGGCTCGGCCAGAGTCAGATCCCAGCCGGTGAGATCCCCAATTCCCTGGATCAGCTTCTCCGGCGTCAGCTCCCCCTCATGCTCCATGAGGTACTCCTGGAAGCCGCCGGCCTTGGTACCGATGTATAGCACCGCGGGTCGATCCTCTATTGCGGGCTGAGTTGGCTCCGCTGTGGGGTCTGGCTCCGTAGGAACGGGCGTCTCCGTGGCCGCGGGGGACGGAGCGGCCGTCTCCCGCGGAGCAGTGGCCTGACAGGCCGCCAACATTCCGCACAGCAACACGGCCAGCAGCAAGCTCAGTTTTTTCATCAATAGTTCCAATCCTTCCAATGGGGCGCAAGCTCAGCAGTCCACGGTGATGTTGTCGGTGCCGTGGGCCTCAAACTCGTCGATGTAGGCGTCGATGCGTTGGGCCAGCTCGTCGTAGTTGCTCTCGTCGATGGGCACGTCGTCCATGTCCCGGCGGGCCAGATCCTCCGCCAGAATCTCAAAGAACACGTTATTCTCATATTCCATTATGGCCTCGTGTATGCCCCCCTCGGCAAAGGCCCGGGAGGGGATCACCTCGCCCTGATAGGTCTCCGCCAGAGAGGGCATCCCCTCCTGGGCGGCCCGGGCAAAGAGCAAGCTCTCCACCTCGTCATAGTCCTTAAATCGATCCTCGCCCCGGGTGGAATTGAGAATCCAGTTCCCGATGTATACCAAATCCAGCAGCCGGCGCAGCTGCTTGCGTGTCAGCTCCAATTCCATCTTCAGCCCTCCTTCGGCCTGGTTCGCGGGGGAGCGCCCGGGCTCCCCGATCCCCTCTATTTTATACGCCCCCCACCCCATTTGTCAATGGGCATACTTGGCGTACCTCGGGCATATAGTGAACAGGCCAACACATGACAACGGAGCGTGATACCAATGGATGAATTCAGAGGGGAAAACAAAATCCTGCTACGGGGGCAGGCGGCGGCCCCGCCCGCCCTCTCCCATCAGAACCACGGGGTGGACTACTATGTGTCGCCCCTGCGGGTGCCCCGGCTGTCCGGGGTGGACGATGTGCTCAACCTGATCACCGCTAACCCTGACCCAGCACTGTGGGCCCAGGGCCGGTGGATTGAGGCGGAGGGGGAGGTACGCTCCTACAACAACCGCTCCGGCCAGGGCAGCAAGCTGGTGATCACCGTGCTGGTGCGATCCGCCCGCCCCGCCCCGGTGGAGGAGGGGGAGAACCGCCTAACCCTGGCCGGGGCGCTGTGCCGGAAACCGGTGGCCCGGCGCACTCCCCTGGGCCGGGAGATCTGCGATCTGCTGCTGGCCGTCAACCGGCCCTATGGCCGGGCGGACTACTTACCCTGCATCGCCTGGGGCTCCCTGGCCGTCCACTGCGGCGGGTTGGACGTAGGGGATAAGCTCCGGCTGGAGGGGCGGCTGCAAAGCCGCCAGTACCACAAGCTCATCGACGGGGAGCAGGTGGAGCGGACAGCCTTTGAGATCTCGGTAATGAACCTTTTAGGGCCAGACGATCAGGTGTAAGCCTCCGGGCACAGCTCCCGGATCTTCGCCCGGATCTCTCGCAAGTCCGCGAAGGTGTCCGGCTTCTTGGTGGGATCCCGCAGCAGAGCGGCGGGGTGGTAGATAGCGGTGTAAAGCACCCCGTCCTTCTCCACCCACTGGCCGTGCTCTTTGGTGATGCGGTAGTCCGGCTTGATGAGCCGCATGGCGGCAATCCGGCCCAGGCACACCACAATCTTCGGGCGGATCAGCTCCATCTGCTCCCAGAGGTAGCCGATACAGGCGTCCTGCTCGGTGTTCAGCGGATCCCGATTCTTGGGCGGACGGCACTTGACGATGTTGGTGATGTAAAAGTTCTTATTTCGGCTGAGCCCCACCAGGCCCAGCATCTCGTCCAAAAGCTGACCGCCCCGGCCCACAAAAGGCTCTCCCTGAAGATCCTCGTTCTCCCCGGGGCCCTCCCCGATGAACAGGATCTTCGCATCCCGGGGACCCTTGCCGAACACCACATGGGTGCGGGTATCCGCCAGGGCGCACTTCTGGCAGCCCAGACAGCGGCGCTCCAATTCTTCCCAATTTGCCATGGGGTTATCCCTCCTGTGTATAGGTTCTTTGGGTATTGTACCATATTTTTTCCCATCGGGCTACAGGAATTTTTGGAGAATCCCCGGTTGACACGGGGAACAATAGGGCGTATTATGAAATCAACAAACCAATATCCAAAGGCATTGACGAAGACCGCCCCTCACGGCGTCCGACAGAGAACGCGGGCCACCGACTGAAAGCCCGCCCCGGAAAGACGAGATGGCGCAACACTTCCGAGCCGACGGTTCGAACCCCCGGTTGGGGGCGTAGGGCCGTCCGTCCTCCCTACGTTACCGGGGCTCGAGAGAGGCCCCTTGCTGGAGGGGCAACGCGGGTGGTACCGCGGATTCATTTGTTGATTCCGTCCCGGACTGTACGTTTGTACAGTCCGGGATTTTATTTTATCTATGAGGAGTGAATGATTATGAAGTTCGTCACTGGCGCAAGCAAACAACCGACTGTCTGGCAAGATCTCGCGGGGGGCGGGCTGAATAATCGGCCCGTCGCCGTCCACGGCGCAATCCACGCCCTGCGGGACATGGGGGGAGTGGCCTTCCTCACCCTGCGGCTGGCCCGGGGGATGGTTCAATGCGTGTGCCCCCCGGATCTGCTCCCGGACGGGCTGTGCGAGGAGTGCTGCGTGGAGCTGTCCGGTTCCCTCCGGGCCGAGCCCCGGGCCCCCGGTGGCTTTGAGATCGCCGCGGACACCCTCACCGTGCTGTCCCTGCCCGCTGCCCCCATGCCCGTACCCCTGTCCAAACGGCGGATGGGGCTCCACCTGGACACCGGGCTGGCCCTGCGCCCCGCCGTGCTGCGCCATGAGCGGGCCCGGGCGGTGTTCAAACTCCAGGAGGGGCTGGCCCGGGCCTTCCGGGACTACCTCACCGGGGAGGGCTTCACCGAGATCCACACGCCCAAGATCGTCCATGCCGGGGCGGAGGGGGGCTCCAACATCTTCCGGCTGGACTACTTCGGCAAAAAGGCATACCTGGCCCAGTCCCCCCAGTTCTATAAGCAGACCATGGTGGGGGTGTATGAGCGGGTGTTTGAGATCGGCCCCGTGTTTCGGGCGGAAAAACACGCCACCCCCCGGCACCTCAACGAATACACCGGGCTGGACTTAGAGATGGGGTATCTCCGCTCCTTTTATGATATCATGGAGATGGAGGCAGGCTATCTCCGCCACGCCATGGATCTGCTGGCCCGGGCGTACGCCCCAGAGCTGGCCCTGCTGGGGCTGGATCTGCCGGAGGTTGACCGCATCCCCTGCCTGCGGTTCGACGAGGCCAAACGGCTGGCGGCGGAGCGGTACGGCTACCGGATCCGGGATCCCTACGACCTGGAGCCGGAGGAGGAGGCCCACATCGGGCGGTACGCCAGGGAGGAGTACGGCAGCGACTTCGTGTTCGTCACCCACTACCCCTCCAAAAAGCGGCCCTTCTACGCCATGGACGACCCGGACGATCCCAAATATACCTTGTCCTTCGACCTGCTGTTCCGGGGGCTGGAGGTGACCACCGGGGGCCAGCGGGTGCACGACTACGCTGCCCAGGTGGCCAAGATGGAGGCCCGGGGGATGGATCCGGCGGACTTTGAGAGCTACCTGATGATCCACAAGCACGGAATGCCGCCCCACGGCGGGCTGGGCATCGGGCTGGAACGGCTGACTATGCAGTTGTGCGGACTGGACAACATCCGGTACGCGTCCCTGTTCCCCCGGGATCGGACGCGGCTGGAACCGTAAGAGAGGAGAGGGCGATTGTCATGAACATTACAGCGGAACTGGTAGACTATCTCGCCGGGCTGTCCCGGCTGGAGGTGCAGGAGGGGGAGCGGCAGGCCATGACCGCCGAGCTGGAGCGGATCCTGGCCTATATGGACGTGCTGGAGCGGCTGGACACCCAGGGGGTGGAGCCCATGAGCCACGTGTTCCCGGTGAAGAACGTGCTGCGGGAGGACGAGGTGATCCCCTCACAGGATCGGGCCGAACTGCTGGCCGGCTCCCCCGCCCCGGACGGCGAGGCGTTCCTGGTGCCCAAGACGGTGGAATAGGAGGCGGCATATGGAATTGAGAGAACTAACCGCCCTGGAATTGGGCAGAGTCATCAGGCGGGGCCAGGTCTCCATTGTGGAGGCCACCCAGACGGCGCTGGACGCGGTGGCCGCCCGGGACGGGGCGCTGAACGCCTTTATCACCGTCACCGGGGAGCGGGCGCTGGAGCGGGCCGAACAACTACAGGCCGGGGTGAAGAACGCCCAAAGCCCCCTGTACGGCGTGCCCATGGCCCTCAAGGACAACCTTTGCACCCGGGGGGTGAAGACCTCCTGCGCGTCCAAAATTTTAGGCGACTTCGCGCCCCCCTATGACGCCATGGCGGTGGAACGGCTGGCCCAGGCCGGGGCGGTGTCCCTGGGCAAGCTAAACATGGACGAGTTCGCCATGGGCTCTACCTCGGAGACCTCCTTCTACGGCCCGGTGCGCAATCCCTGGGACTTGAATCGGGCCCCCGGCGGCTCCTCCGGAGGCGCGGCGGCGGCGGTGGCGGCAGGTCTGGGCTGGTACGCCATCGGCTCGGACACCGGCGGATCCATCCGCCAACCCGCCTCCTTCTGCGGCGTCACCGGGATCAAGCCCACCTACGGCACCGTCAGCCGGTACGGGCTCATCGCCTACGCCTCGTCGCTGGATCAGATCGGGCCTTTGTGCCGGGACGCGGCGGACTGCGCCGCCGTGCTGGACGTGCTCATGGGCCACGATCCCCACGACGCCACCAGCCTGCCCGGACTACACGATGACTGGAGCGGCTCCGGGCCCCGGGTGGACTACGGCCGCCTGTTGGCAGGGCTGACAGGGGATATCCGGGGTATGCGGATCGGCCTGCCTGCCGACTGCTTCGGGGACGGGCTGGACGGGGAGGTGCGGGCCGCTGTACTGTCTGCGGCGGAGGTGCTGAAGGGCCGGGGAGCGGAGATCGTGGAGCTGTCCTTCCCCGTACTGGAATACGCTGTGCCCGCCTACTATATCATCGCCTGCGCCGAGGCGTCCTCCAACCTGTCCCGGTTCGACGGGGTGAAATACGGCTGGCGGGCGGAGGAATACGACGGGCTGACTGACCTGTACTGTAAAACCCGCACCCAGGGCTTCGGGGCGGAGGTGAAGCGGCGGATCCTGCTGGGCACCTTCGTGCTGTCCTCCGGGTATTACGACGCCTACTATAAAAAAGCGTTACAGGCCAAGGCGGTGATCAAGGCCGCTTTTGACGGGGCGTTTCAGCAGTGCGATCTGCTTTTGACCCCGGTGGCCCCCACCACCGCCCCCAGGCTGGGGGCGAGCCTGTCCGACCCGCTGAAGATGTACCTGAGCGACATTTACACCGTGTCGGTGAACCTGGCGGGGCTGCCGGCGCTGTCCATGCCCTGCGGGTTTGACACCAACCGCCTGCCCATCGGGGCCCAGCTCATCGGGCCCCACTTCGGGGAGGGGGCCATCCTCAACGCCGCCCACGCCTTCCAACTGGAGACGGACTGGCACAAGCGCACACCGAAAGGAGGGGAGCAGGCATGACCTGGGAGACTGTCATCGGCCTGGAGACCCACGTGGAGCTGGCCACCAAAACCAAGATCTTCTGCGGCTGCACCACCCAGTTCGGCGGCGCACCCAATACCCACTGCTGCCCGGTGTGCACCGGGATGCCGGGAACACTGCCGGTGCTGAACAGGCGGGTGCTGGAGTTCGCCGTCAAGGCGGGGCTGGCCCTGAACTGCTCCATCACCCGGTACGGCAAGTTCGACCGGAAAAACTATTTCTATCCCGACCTGCCCAAGGCGTACCAGATCTCCCAGCTCTACCTGCCTATTGCCCGGGACGGGGCTGTCCCCATCCGCACCAAAGCGGGGGAGAAAACCGTCCGCATCCACGAGCTCCACATGGAGGAGGACGCGGGCAAGCTAATGCACGACCCCTGGATCGACCAGACCCGGGCGGACTACAACCGCTGTGGAGTGCCCCTCATCGAGATCGTCACCGAGCCTGATTTCCGGACGGCGGATGAGGTGATCGCCTATCTGGAACAGCTGAAGGAGACGCTGCAATACCTGGGAGTGTCCGACTGCAAGATGCAGGAGGGCTCCCTGCGGTGCGACGTAAACCTGTCGGTGCGGCCCCTGGGCAGCTCAGAGCTGGGCACCCGCACGGAGATGAAAAACCTCAGCTCCTTCAAGGCCATCGCCCGGGCCATCGACTACGAGGCACGCCGGCAGGTGGAGTGTATTGAGGAGGGCGGGCGAGTGATCCAGGAGACCCGCCGCTGGGATGAGAACAAGGACGCCAGCTATGCCATGCGCTCCAAGGAGGACTCCCAGGACTACCGGTACTTCCCCGAGCCGGACATTCCCCCCATCGAGCTGTCGGAGGAATACCTGGACGGGCTGCGGGCAGGGCTGCCCGAGCTGGCCCAGGCCAAGCGGGAGCGGTATCAGGCGGACTATGGCCTGCCCGAGTACGACTGTCGGATGATCACGTCGGATCGGGCGCTGGCGGCGTTTTTTGAGGAGCTGGTGGCGCTGGGCGTGCCCCCCAAGCAGGGGGCCAACTGGATCATGGGGGAGGTGCTGGGGGCGCTGTCCGCCCGTGGGCTGGAACCTCGGGACATGAGGCTCACCGCCCCCACCCTGGCCCGGATCATCGCCCTGGTGTCGGAGGGCAAGCTGAACCGCAACACCGCCGTCAAGGTGTTCGAGGCCGTTTTCGACTCGGATGGAGATGTGGACGCCTACGTCAAGGAGCACGGTCTGGAGCAGGTCAACGACGACGGCCTTGTACGGGAGATCTGCGCTAAGGTGCTACGGGCCAATCCCCAGTCTGTGGCCGACTACAAGGGCGGCAAGGACAAGGCCTTCGGCTTCCTGGTGGGCCAGGTGATGCGGGAGCTGAAAGGGAAAGCCAACCCCCAGGCGGTGAATGCCACTTTGAATCAGCTTTTAAAGGGGTAACTTTCATCTTTTTCTTGTATTTTGACCCATTTTATTATATACTGCTGAGGAAACACGAGAAAAGAGGGGAACCGTTAATGCTTGAGACTATCGCCAAGATCAACTCAGCGGTGAACAACATCGTCTGGGGCTGGCCCGCCCTGATCCTGCTGGCCTTTGTGGGCGTGTTCATGACCTGCCGCACGAAATTCTTCCAGATCAGCCACTTCAGCCACTGGATGAAACAAACTATCGGCTCCATTTTCCACAAGGACGTGTCCGCCCACACCGAAGATCGATCCATCTCCCAGTTCCAGTCCCTGTGCACCGCCCTGGCGGCCACCGTGGGCACGGGCAACATCGTAGGGGTGGCGGGGGCCATCATCACGGGCGGTCCCGGGGCCGTGTTCTGGATGTGGCTTATCGCCTTCTTCGGGATGATGACCAGCTACGCGGAAAACGTGCTGGGCATCTTCTACCGCCGGAGAAACTCTGTCGGGGAGTGGTCCGGCGGGGCCATGTACTACCTCCGGGACGGCCTGGGCTCCAAAAAGGGCTGCAAGGGCCTGGGCATGGTGCTGGCGGTGCTGTTCTCCGTACTGTGCTTCCTGGCCTCCTTCGGCATCGGCAACATGACCCAGATCAACTCCATCTCCGGCAATATGAAGTCGGTGTTCAGCGTCCCCACCTGGGTCACCGGCCTTGTCATCGTCATCCTGTCCGGCCTGGTGATCCTGGGGGGCCTGAAGCGCATCGCCTCCGTCACCGAGAAGATCGTGCCCTTCATGGTTATTCTGTATATCGCCGGCTCCATCGCCATCTTCTGCCTCAACATCTCCATGATCGGCCCGGTGTTCAAGGCCATCTTCAGCCGCGCCTTCTCCCTGGAGGCCGCCGCCGGCGGCGCCGCGGGCACCGTGATGAAGCTGGCCATCGAGCAGGGCATGAAGCGGGGGGTGTTCTCTAACGAGGCGGGCCTTGGCTCCTCCGTCATGGCCAACTCCAGCTCCAACGTGAAGGAGCCGGTACGCCAGGGTATGTGGGGCATCTTCGAGGTGTTTGCCGACACCATCATCGTGTGCACCCTCACCGCCTTCTCCGTGCTGTCCTCCGGGCTGGTGGATCTGGAAACCGGCGTCACCATGGCGGCCTACAATGGCGTAGAGCTGAGCGGCGCCAACCTGGTGGGCACTGTGTTCTCCATGCACTTCGGCTTTGTCGGGGCCGCCTTTGTGGCAGTATCCGTCATGCTGTTTGCCTTCTCCACCTGCCTGGGCTGGAGCCACTACGGCAGCAAAGCCTGCGAGTTTTTATTCGGGGAAAAAATTACAAAGGTGTATCAGGTAGTCTTTGTGCTGGCCACCTTCGGCGGCGCGGTAATGGGGGAAAACTTGGCCTGGGACATCGCCGACACCCTCAACGGCATGATGATGCTGCCCAACTTGGTGGGCGTGCTGGCGCTGTCCCCGGTGGTCATCGCCATCACCAAAAACTACGTGGATCGCAAGCTCCGGGGCAGGGACGTGGAGCCCATGCTGTCCAACTTTGAGGACATCCAGCAGGAGGCCGCCGCGGCGGTGAAGGCCGGGGAGCGATAACCTCCCAGAAGCAAAAAGCTGAACCCCCGCAGGCCATTGGCCTGCGGGGGTGTTTTGTGCCTAAAAGGGCCGGCGGGCGGGAGGTGGACAGCACCCGACCCCACAGCGGCGGCGGCATAAAACAGCACGGCAGCCCGAAGGCCGCCGTGCTTTGTTCCTTGCTTCTCAGGCGTAAAACGCGTGAGCTCCGATTGTCGTCACATAGGGACGGTTGCGGGACGCGTAGCAGGGCAGGCCCGCACGGCTGAAGAACAGGGCGGTGGGTACCACCTCTGCCCCGTCCAGCACCAGCTTGGCCGCGATCACGGACTCCTCATTGGGCGTGCGCTTCAGGGAGCCGCTGCTGGCCGGACTGAACTGGTTCTTCTGGTACAGCACATCGTAGATGTTGTCGGGGAATTTGGGGCTGTTCACCCGGTTCATCACCACGTTGCCCACCGCAATCTTGCCCTCGAGAACCTGGTTGCCACTCTCCGCGTTGATGATGCGGGACAACCAGTAGAGGGTGTCGCCATTGTAATAGCTGTCGCCGGGGAGAAGGTAGGCCCCTTCCCCGATGTGGTTGAGCACTACGGTGCCGGCTTCTCCGTTATAGCCCACATCCAGGTTGAACACCCGCGCCAACAGCCGAACGGGAGCGGCCACAGAATTGTCCAGCAGGATGAGGTCGTCCTTTGCATAGAGATAGCGGCCGTTGGCCACAATATACGAGGCACCGGCCTGCACCGTCAGGTTCAGGGTCTCCTCCACCACAGTGGCGGTGTTCCCCGACCCGTCCTCCACCTGGAAGACCCGGGCGGCGTTGACGGTCACGACGCCATTCTCCTCCTCCACCATGGCCTCCGGATCCAGCATGGACACGAAGGAGCTCACGGTGACATAGGTGACGCCATTGCGGTTCTCGTACTCCACAGACTGCCGGAGCTCGCCGTCCACCTGGAAGGGCGCCCATTCAACAGTCTCCTCAACACTGGCGGGGGGCGTCTCCTCAAGTTCAGGGGCGTCCGCGGCCAGTGCAGGCAGGATAAAGCTCACGACAGCGAGGGAGGCCAGCAAGGAACTGACTGCTCGTTTTTTCATGAAATCTCTCCTTGTTACAATTTGCTCTCAAATTGTAACCATATTGTAACTGATTTAAAACCGTTTTGCAACCTTTTTGTGTAGTCAAAATAGCCGAACCTCCTATATTTAGAGGTTCGGCTATTGTGCTAATTATATAGTTTTATCCATTTAACACCCATATAATTTCCATTATATGGATTCTCAGAGGTAAAACCAATGACATCCAATGGTTACCACAAATTCCCTGTTCTCCATAATCCAGTGGTTATTCGTCAAATCCGGCGCCAAAAAATACAGGCTGTTTCCGGCGGCTCTGGCCCCTTCCAGCACCAGCTTGGCCGCCAGCACGCTCTCCGGGGTTGGGTCGTCATAAACGGAGCCGTTTGCCACTGGCTGGAACTGGACGCCCCACTTGGTATCAAAAATCACGTCATAGATGGTGTCGGGGAACTCCCCGCTGGCCACCCGGTTCAGCACCACCGTGCCCACCGCGATCTTGCCCAGCAGCGGCTCCCCCCGGCTCTCCGCCGAGATGATCCGGGACAGCCAGTATAGCTCATCCGCCGTATAGGCCGGGGCCGCCGCCTGCCCGCTGCCCGGGGTCAGGGTCACGCCCTGCTCCTGGCTCCAGTCCACCGTGCCGCCCAGGGCTGCCGCCAGCACCCGGACAGGCACCAGCGTCCGCCCGTTTTCCAGCAGCACCCCGTGGGGTATGTATAACGCCCGGTCGTTCACCGTCATCCATTGATCCCCGGGGCGAACCGAGAGGGTCACCCCCTCCCCCCGCACCCAAGCCGTGCCATTCTCCCAGGACACCTGGGCCTCCGGAGCCAGCAGCCCCGCCACCGTCCGCAGGGAGACGTAGGTGGTGCCGCCCCCCACCAGCCGGGCGGAGGCCTGGCTCCACAGATTCTGTCCGCCCACCGACAGCACATCCTGGGCCCGGGCGGGCTGGGCCAGAGGCAGAGCCAGTGCCAGTCCCAGTGCCAGTCCTGCCGCCGCTTTCCCAAACTTCATCTCGGTTCACTCCTTATGGTTGTCTCCCCCGGCCACTGCCCGGAAGTTATGACAAAATTGTAACTTTTTTAGGTCTCTGGCGCAAGCCAAACTATTTTCCAGCGGAGGATCCCCCTTCCAGTGCCCCGGCAGACAACAAGGCCGCCCGGCGATGCCGGACGGCCTTGTTCCAATCTCACAGCAGGCTCTGCTTCAGCTTCACCACAGCCTTGCGCACAGCGCAGGGCTTTCCGGCAGCGCAGCCAGGGCGGTGGATATCGTTGGAGAAGAAAATGCAGTAGCTTCCCGGGGTCACGTCCACAAAGGTCTCCCCCTCCAGATCCTTGTAGAAGGTCACATCCTTCCCCTCCGGATCCTCGTCCACCGTCTCCTTCCCCGTATAGGGCACATAGCCCATCCGCTCCACCCCGGAGACAATGTACTGGATGTCCAGATAGTCGTTGTGCCGCTCCGGGCGGCGAACTTCGGCGGGCTGAGTGGTGAAGTCCTGGATCATGATATACAGATCCTGCCCCTGGAGCTCATAGGTGCCGGCCTCCATACTGGCCAGATCGTGATCTGCCATCCACTTCAGGGCCGTCTCGATGGGGGTGGGGTACTTGCAGGGACAGGGTACAGCGTTGGCGCAGGCAAAAATCATACTCACACATTCCTTTCCAATATATAAGGTAGGAACCCGTCCTTAAGGCGGGCTCTTATCGGGCGGACTTCAGCGCCTGGGCCAGCTGATCCGGGCAGGAGGTGGGCTTCATGCCACAGCGGATGCCCTCCATCCGGGCCACGGCCTCATCCACCGCCATACCCTTCAGCAGAGCGGAGAGCCCTTGGAGGTTGCCGGAGCAGCCCCCCAGCACCCGGACGGCCTGGATCACGCCGTCTTCCACATCAATCTCCATCTTTCTGGAACAAACCCCTCGGGGGGTGTACTGAATGGTTTCCATACCGTTTTCTCCCTTTCTAATCTGTTATTCGCCCTCCGGCGGCCAATCCTCCCCATGGCGCAGGGCATCCAGCTGGGCAGAGTCCTTGTACTCCAAGCTCCGCTCCCCCGCCAGCCCCTCCACATGATGGGTCAGCTCATGGCGCAGGGTGGTGCGCAGCTCCTCCTCCCACACCTGGCGGGGCTCGTCAAAGAGCAGGGCGGCAAAGGAGCCATAGTAAATGTTGATGTACCGGCCCAGCTCGTCCACGCAGTACTCACCCATGATGTAGACGTCTTCCCCCGCGTCCGGGTCGGGCACGGCCTCCTCCAGCAGCAGCACGCCGCCGTTGAGCTCCTGGAACAGCGTCTCCGGGAACTCGTCGTAGATCTCATCCAGAATGTTGTTTACCTCGTCGATGCTCAAAACCACGTGTTCCGACCTCCTACAGCACAATCAGCCCGTACAGGCGGCTCAGCCGATCCAACTCTGGCCGCTCCAGCCCGCCGGTGCCGTCATAGAAGGCCCGGCCCTGGTACACCCGCAGCGCTCCCTCCAGCAGCTCCGGCACGTCGGAACACAGGCACAGGGCCTCCCGTACCGCATACTGCTGCTGGGCAAAGACATCCACATCGTCTGGCTCCTGAAGCACAATCTTCACCGCCCCCACCGGATCGTCCTCGGCAGCGATGATGTCCTCCAGCAGATCCGGGCCGCACTCCAGCTCCTCCCCCACGTCGATGGTGCGGGTGACGAAGCAGGGGGCGGTGCTGGTGGCACAGGGGATGACGTCTGGATCCCGGCGGCTGGGGGTGTAGGGAAAGGGCACAAGGCCGTCCGCCCCCGCCCAAAACAGCGGGACGCGGGCATACTGGGCCAGCTCCTTCAAACGTTCCTGGGCGCACTCCTCCGGGCAGTCCAGGCCGAAGGCGGCGGCCCCCATTCCCTCCGCCACAAACAGGGCGGCCAGCATATGCACACGGGTGGGCGATTCTCCGTCCTCGTCGCACACCCAGCTCACCCAGGGGGCAGGACAGCCCGCCTCCCGAACCGCCGCCAGGGCGGCGCGGCACTCGGCCATGGTGGTCATGCCCGCGATGTGTACGGGCCCCGTCCCAGGGGTGAGGCGTTGACGGAAGGCTGAGGCCAGCTCCTCAAAAGGGGTCTCCCCCATGGGGGGCACGTCCAGCCCCAGAGGGCCCAGCGTCTGCCGGAATATGGGCACAGAAGCGTCCATAGCGCAGCGTCACAACTCCTTTTCCAAAAAATCGTACTTCCCCGCCCACCGCTCTGGGGCGGTTGACATGACCCGGGGATCGCCGTGCCTGCACGGCGTTTGCCGATATTATAGCAAACCCCGGCACGAATGGCAAGAGCGTTTCCCCACCTTCCACTGCCATCTTCTCCGAATAATTTGACTTTTCCTACAATCTCTCATTTACAACCTTCGACAAATTTGGTACAATAATGGAAACGCCTGCGTCAACCCGCTATGGTTGGGCGCTGAGCCTGAGGAGGGACTTTCATGAAGCGCATGATCTGTCTGTTTTCCGCCCTGTTGCTCCTGTTCCTGTCCGCCTGCGGCGACACCACCGGCGAACCTACCGGCGAACCTACGACCGAGCCCACGGTCACCCCGGAGGCCACCGCCACCCCGGAGCCCACCCCGGAACCCACCCCGGAGCCCATCCGGGAGCCTCTCACCGGCCTGCCCTGTGAGGAGGATCTCTCCGGCACCCGCCCGGTAGCTATTATGCTGAACAACCTGAAGGCCGCCCTGCCCCAGCAGGGGAACAGCCAGGCGGATATCATTTACGAGGTGCTGGCCGAGGGCGGCATCACCCGGATGCTGGCGGTGTACCAGCACCCCGAGCGGGTGGGGCTCATTGGCTCCGTCCGCTCCGCCCGGCAATACTACTGGGAGCTGGCCCAGGGCCATGACGCGGTATACATACACGCCGGCGCCAGCCCCGAGTTCTATGAGACTAAGAGCCGGCTGGGCCTGTTCACCGTGGACGGGGTCAACGGCCGCTTCAGCGGGAACGGGACGTTCTGGCGGGATCGGGATCGCATCGCCGGCCACCACTACGCTGTGGAGCACTCCCTGCTCACCTCCGGCGAGACCATCGCGGCCATGCTCACTAAGGAGGACAAGACCGCCCACACCGAGGGCTACCGGTACGAGATGACCTTTGCCGAGGACGGCACCCCTACCGGCAGCCAGAACGCCGTCACCGTCACCGTCCCCTTCTCCAACTACAAATCCGGCGTGTTCCGCTATGACGCGGCCACCGGGCAGTACGCGGTGGAGGAGTACGGCCAGCCCTACATTGACGGCAACGACAACACCCAGGTGACGGTCACCAACCTGCTGGTGCTCCAAACCACCTGCAACGTGGTAGACGACAAGGGCCGGATCACCGTGGATCTGTCCTCTGGCAGCGGCTGGTTCGCCTGCGGAGGAAAGATGGCCCCCATCACCTGGCAGAAGGGCGACGCCAACCAGCAACTGCGCTATTTCCAGGAAGATGGCTCCCCCCTGGCCCTGGGCGTGGGCAAAAGCTACGTCTGCATTATCCCCACCAATCGCACTGTCACTGCGGAATAATTTTTAAAAAAGCGCAAATTTTCCAGCATAGCGGACTTTTCCCGGCGCAAACTACCTTTGTGACAAAAAATCGTCCCTTCCCGCAGCGCGGGCAGGGACGCAAAGGAGGTTTGCACCATGTTTCTGGACAAGATCGCCCTGGCCCTGTCCATTATTGGCGGGCTGAACTGGGGGCTCATCGGGCTGCTGAATTTTGACCTGGTGGCATTTATCAGCGGCGGCTCCGGCACTTGGCTGGCCCGCATCATCTACACCATCGTGGGTCTGGCCGCCCTGTGGTGCCTCACTCTGTTGTTCCGTCCGGAGGATAACCGCCGGCACAGCCCCGCGTAACAGCGGGTGAAGCCCATCCGAACCCTGAAATGAATCCGGACGGTACACCGTCCAAAACGGAGAGGCGCCCAAGGCCGACACTCCGTAAAGAAGTGTCGGCCTTCGGCTAACCTGTAAAGGAATTCTATCTATTTGGACGGTGTAGTTGTGGCTACGCCGTCCTTTTCCGCTGGTCTGCAAGATGTTCCTGGTACAGCTTCTCCATTTCTTCCGGGGAAGGGACGCACCATAGACCAATGGTATTGTAGTGGATGTCTACCCGCTGGTGCCGTTTGCCGTTCAGCTTGTCGGGTTTAGACACCACAATTTTGTCGATGAACTCATGGACGATTTCAGGCGTCAACTCCGTCAGCCGGGTTACCTGTCTGGCCCGCTGGATGAATTTCTGCAAATCATCGGCTTTGTCGGCGGTGGCGTTCAAACTGGCCTCCAACTCTGGAATATCTGCTTTCAACTGCCGCTGTTCAGTTTCCAGCGATACCGTCAGCGTGGCGAAACGTTCCTCGGACAGCAAGCCCTTGGCCATGTCCTCATAGCTTTTCTGAATAAGCTGGTCTATCTCCGCTACCCGCTGTTTGGCCTTGTCCAGTTCCCGGCTCCTGGCGGTCAGTTCCTTTTTCTCTTGTAGGCCGAACCGCTCCATCTGTTCTTGGGCAAACCGCTTTTCATAGACTTGGATGTACCACAACAACCGTTGTAACCCCTCCAACACCAGCTCCTCAATGACTTTTTCACGGATGTAGTGGGCGGAGCAAACATCGGAATTACTGCGGTAGGCAGAACAGAAGAAAAACGCTTGCTCCCGCTTGTAGTTGTTGGTGGCGCTGTATCCCAGCTTGCTCCCGCAGTCGGCGCAGTAGAGCAACCCGGAGAACATACTCACAATGCCTGTCCGTGTGGGCCTGCGGCGGTGCTGGCGGAGGTTCTGGACAAGAACAAAGGTTTCTCTATCAATGATGGCCGGGTGGGTGTTGGGGAAGATTTTCCATTCCTCCTGGGGCTTGTCCAACCGCTTCTTCAGTTTGAAAGACTGCCTGAAAGAACGGAAGTTCACCGTGTCCCCGGTGTACTCCTGCCTGTCCAGAATGTCCGCAACAGTTGCGGAACACCAATTATGCGGGAATGCGGGAGGATTGGCGGGGCACTTTACGCCAACACTGTGCAGATACTCGCTGGGGGTCATCACGCCGTCAGCTTTCAGCCGCTTGGCAATTTGTGTAGGCCCCAGGCCGCTGACACACATCTGAAATATCCGCTGTACCACCTCTGCCGCTGGCCCGTCTACAAGCCATCTATTCTTGTTCTCCGGGTCTTTTTTGTAGCCAAAGGGGGTGTTAGTGGTCAGCGGTATCCCGGCGTTGCCCCGGCTCTGCATGACACGGCGAACCTTGTCGCTCGTATTTTTTGCGTGCCACTCATTGAACAAATCTTGCATGGGAACGATGTCGCTGACCCCGTTGGCCGTGTCGATGTTGTCCATGATGGCGATATAGCGGATATTCAGCCGTACAAAATCTTCTTCCAGAAGCTGGCCCACCACAAGGCGGTTACGGCCCAGGCGGGAGTGGTCTTTCACAACAAGATTTGCCACAAGCCCCTGTTCGGCCAGTTCCATGATCTCCATAAAGGCCGGACGGGTGAAACTAACCCCCGAGTAACCGTCGTCAAACATAAACCGGGGATTTGGCAGGTGGTTGTCCGCAGCGAATTTCTCCAAAATGGCCCTTTGATTCTGGATGCTGCCTGAGATACCCTCTTTCTCATCGTCACGGGACAGTCTGGCGTATAACACAGTAATTCGATGCTCGTTTGGCTGCTTTTTCTTCAAAATGTGCTCCTTTCCGCAGCCGGGTGTGATATGAATTGCAAGGTACTATTATTATACCACACC
This sequence comes from Bacillota bacterium, assembly GCA_021768085.1. GTDB lineage: Bacteria > Bacillota > Clostridia > Oscillospirales > Oscillospiraceae > Enterenecus. The sequence goes on along the minus strand of JAETOJ010000024.1, from coordinate 1,632 downwards.
CGGCGCAAAACTTCAACACTTTACAGTGTGATATTTCGGTTGAGGATACGGTTTACTTTATCCTCCACGGGTTCATCGGTACTCCTGCTGAAATGGGCCTTAACGGTGTAGACAGTGCCTCCGATCTCCCGATCAAAGCTGATGGGGTGGATGTACTGATGTTCTTTCAGCCAGTCCATCCGTTCCTCTTGGGATAGACCGGCGAGGAAAGCCGCCGTTTCATCTATCTTTTCCATCACTTCATCATAGATTTTTGCTTCCTGCTCGCTCAATTCCAACCTAATAACATTCATCTAACCTTTGCTCCTCTCTTTCGTTCCTGTTCCGTCTGGCGGTGCTGCTCCTCATTGGTATAAACCATGTCCATCGTGTCCTGAATTTTGACGGAGCGTTCCTCAACGCCCGCATTTAGTTTTAATTTCTTGCGGCAAGCGGTGATTTGAGCGGTTATAACCTGTTTTTCGCCCCGTAACCGTTCTTTTTCAGCCGGTGACGCTCTGCGTATCTTGTTTTGCAGCTTTTTCCGCTGGGCGGTCATCGTGTCTATTTCACTTTGGAGAACTTCACGGGCTGAAAAAAGATCGTCCAGCGTTTTGATGCGGTTTTTTGCCAGATAGTCAACCTGGGCGGTGATCGTGTCCAGCTTCCGCAGTTCCTCTTTCATAAACGGGCTGGTGGGCTTGTAGTCCGTTCCCTTGGGTAAAATACCGAGCTGATACTCCCAATAGAGGAACAGTCGATAGATGTGGGAGGTGCGCTGGAACGGCACATAGACCCGCAGTTCCTCGGGCAGTTCCGGAGCAAAATTGACGGTGGGGCGCTTGTTGCCAAAGCTGGCCCGTGTGCCCAGGCTGCGCCTGATGTTCCCCGGTATCCACCGCTCGTCCAAGGTGTCCAGGCGGGTGAAGTGCTGATACTGCGGTAGGCGTATTTTCCAGTGCTTCCCTGTGAAGTCGGTGAGATAGCCCTTGCGCCGGAGATACTTCTCCATCATCTCTACCGTCCTGCTGCCGTTTACCGCTTCCCGCACGTCCGCCCGGTAGACATTATAGCGGGTGGGCTTGCCGCTCTGCCTTGAAAGACACCGAATTGAAACAGAAGTGGTTGTGCAGGTGCCCTTTGTCCAGGTGGGTGGTGACGATGACTTGAAACCTGTCGCCCCACATTTCCCGGGCCAGTTTCACGCCGATCTCATGGCACTGCTCCGGGGTCACCTCACCGGGCTTGAAACTTTGATAGCCGTGCCATGCGATATATTTATCCTCCTTGCCATACCGCTGCTTGGTCAAGATCATCTGACGGAGCGCCGTTTGCTTCAGGCAGTTGATAGCGGTGACAAAGGAGCCGTCCGCAGTTTTCTGCGGGTTCTGGATGTACGAAAATACGTTGAAAAAATCCTCGGTGCCTTTAGGGATGGTTTTCTCCGGGTTCTCCACGTAGGCGATCAGGTCTCCGAGATTGCCCTTGATGTGCCACAGGCTGGTGGTCGCCACGTCAGGCCACCCCCTGCAACAGCAGAACGAGCCGTTCAAACCGCAAACATTCTTCTGTCATCTCCGGGCAGTAGACCGTCAGCCGTTCCAGCTTATCATGGACTTCATACACAGCGTCCAGCAATTCCCAAAACTCCGG
>JAETOJ010000065.1 GCA_021768085.1 Bacillota bacterium | reverse complement strand
TTCTTCACGCAGACGGCTATCAGGGCTATCATAAGCTGCCGGGAATCCAACCGCGAGCCCAGCGAAGCGGGTCGCGGTTGGAAAGGAGGAGCAAGGGAGCGGGCGTAGTTTTCGCCACAGGCGGAAACGAAGCTGAGCGGACTTTGCGACGACGCGCTGGGCCCACGCCCGGAGGAAGTTCGACGAGGCGCTCAACGCCCTGCCGCCGGATCAGCGGGAGGGCACGGCGGCGCTTACCGGACTGGAATACTGCAATCAGCTGTTCGCCTGGGAGGAGCGGTTCAAGGAACTCTCTCCAGAAGAGCGGACAAAGCAGCGTCTAAAAGAGGAGAAACCGATTTTAGACGCGCTTTTGGCATGGGCGGATTCTGTCTCCGCCGCACCCAAGTCCGCGCTGGGCAAAGCCTTGCACTACCTCAAGGAGCAATGGCCTTATCTTCTGCGGTATCTGGAGGACGGGCGGCTGGAGCTGAGCAACAACCGGGCAGAGCGCGGCATTAAGCCCTTTGTGATTGGCCGCAAGAACTTCCTGTTTGCCAATACCCCGCTGGGCGCCCAGGCCAGCGCGGTGATTTACAGCCTGATTGAAACGGCCAAGGAAACGGGGTTGGATCCCTTTCGCTATCTGACCTGGGTTTTGAAAACCGCTCCAACGCTGAATCGCACCGTGGAGGGCTGGGCTGTGCCGCTGCTCCCGGCTAATGCGCCTGAGTCTTGCGCAACTACATAATTCTTTTGAACCGCAGCGCTGATTTGCTTTAGCGCTGCGGTCCTCTTTTGGGTTGGCTAATTTGACGCTTACGTTCCCTGCACCATTCGCTTACCCGCTGCCCGCTCTTCCGGCACGCTTCTACTCGCCGGCTCTACTCCGCCAGATGCCCATGATGATTTACCCTTTGCAGCCCCCGCTCCATTGCGTCTCCCCTCCTCAAAAAATCTACCCCGCTACAAGCAGTGCCATGTACTATTCGAGAGTACATGGCACTTTATAACACTCTATTGTATTTTCTCGCTTCCCGTATTCTTGTGCAAGACACCGGGAGATTTGACGCTTACGTCAGAGTTCTCACCAGAAGCTGGAAACTACACAAACTAAAAATAGGGGGCGCCTCTTTATGTAAGGCACCCCCTATCATCGGACGCAGCAACTCATTTTCTGGTGTTCACCCGAACCCAGCGCAGCTGTTGCCAGCTGTTGTGCTGGTTGCTGCCGCAGCGGTCAGATCAGCATACCCGTGAAAACGGAGTGCTGCTGAACGGCACGCCATTACTTGTGCCGGTTACAATGAGCGTGTAGGTCTCGCCTTTGACCACCTGACAATTGCCCTCAAGAACCACATAGCCTTTGCCGCTGCCGGACCACGAGCCCACGCTGGTGTTTCCGTGCCAAAGCGTCATCGTTGCGTTCAGATTATTACTGCTGTCAAATACCACCGCAGTGCAGTATGCTGTCGTGCCCTTAAAATCCAGTGTTACATTTCGCGATAATCCGCGTGCTTCCACCGCATACGCTGAAATCGGAAGCGCAGCTACCAGGAGCAGACCCGCGATCAGCCCAAGCATCCACTTTTTCAAACCAAAACACCTCCTCTCTTTTCTGTCTGTCTCTGACAACGAAAGAGGGAGGCGCTTTTGGTTCAGTTTTTCAGAAAAAACTTCTAATTCGTCGAATTTCCCAAGCGAACATTTTCCGCTATATGCAACATGACGGATTTCTCCAGGGAACTTGAAAGCTGAAACGCAACATCACGTTCATCGTCAAACCAAAATAGTTCATTTGAATGCACAGGGGTTTTTGATTGGTAGAACATCCCCCGCATACCATCTACCGTAACTTCTATTGGCTCCATCACTTCATCCGAGGCCGTTTCAATTTGTGCCCGATCATTTACCCTTGTGCAATAAAGATACAGGCTTTCTTCCTCTATATTGCTATATGTTATGAAAGTAAACGAATCAGATACAACAATGTCAGTTTCCTCATACCCTTCCGGAACCCACGTCAGGCAATATTCCCCCAGCGATGACGGTTCCCCAGTATCACTGAAAAAGCGATAGACAATGCTATTCTCATACACACTTTGAATCCATTTGCGAAAGGCGGCGCTGGCGTCTGCATCCACCGTCAACCAGATCCCTCCCCCGAGCAGAAGCGCAAGAAATACAGCGACAACCCGCCGAAGTACCTGATGTTCTCCTTTTTGCCTCCGGATCAGCCTGCTCATCTTTCGCTCAAACCGCCTGGAAAACATATGGTGCATCGTTTCCTGCTCCGGAAGGGACGCCAGCATCGCTTCTCGCACTTCCGCCGCCGCATTTCGCAGCATATCTTCCGTAATCATCATATATCTATACCAGTTTCCTCTAAAAGTTTCTTCAACTTCCGTTTAGCCCGCTGATCCAGACTGTGTACGCCTTCATAAGAAAGCCCTAACAGTTCCGCAATCTCGTTGTTGGAATAACCACAATCATATTTTAACAAGATCATATGCCGATAGCGCGCCGGCAGCTTGGCAATCACATCTGCGAGGACGCTGGTATGCGGAGCGTCAAAATCCAAACCGACAATCTCCTCGTTCAGCGGTACGGTTGCCCTTCGCTTTCTTGCGCGATAGATGTCAATTGCACAATGTTCTGCTATCGTAACGAGATAGGTCTTTGTTTTGGTGCACTTCAAGTCAGAAATTTTATCCATGTTTTTAGCGACTGAGAGAAACGCCTGATGAACCGCATCTTCCGCATCGTACTCATTACGCAGGACGTTATTTGCAATATGGAACATGAGCTGTCTATACCCAATATAGAGCTGCTCAAACCTATATTGATTCTGGGGATCAGCGATTTCTTGAAGATAAATCAGCATGGTTTCTCCCCCATCGTACGCAACTGAACTCAGTATCCCACATTATTCCCACCTGCCGTTCTGATTGTTTTACATGTTTTCCAGCCCTGGACGCGGCCCGTCCTGAACGGTTCTTTCCTCCGGCATCTTCCCAAAGCCGACCCGCTCCAGCAGTTCCAGCCTGTGGAGCCTCTCCCCCCCCTCAGCCCAGCGCCTCGCTGTTCACAAACTTCCCACGGAACACCGTGGTCAGCAGGATCTCAAGGTCAAACAGCAGGCTTCACCATATACAGCGGCACGTCCTCCTTGAACTTCTCCACATAGTACGGGATCTCCGGCCGGGGCCCCACCAGGCTCATGTCCCCCTTCAGCACGTTGAAAAACTGGGGCAGCTCGTCCAGTGAGCACTTGCGCAGGAACGCCCCGAATCTCGTCTTTCGCCCGTCGTGATCTGTGCTCCACGCCGTGTTCTCCCCGCTGTTCACCCGCATGGAGCGAAATTTATACATGTAGAAGGGCTTTTTCCCCCGCCCAATCCGCTCCTGCTTGAAGAAGATGGGGCCCGGCGAGCTCAGCTTCACCCCCACAGCGCAGACCAGCATGAGCGGCGAGCACAGGATAATCAGGCTCAGCGACCCGACGATGTCCATGGCCCGCTTACAGAACGCGTTGGCCCAGTTGTCCAGCGGGATGCGCCGGAAATTCAGCAGCGGGATCCCGTCTAACTCGTCAAATTGGGGGTTGGACGGCATATATTTGGCGTAAAAGGGGATGATGGACAGCTTCGTCCCCGCCTTCTCGCAGCCTTCGATGATCTCCGCCATCCGCCCGTAGTCCTCCGGCGCAATGGCGCACACCGCCTCGTCCGGTCGGCTCTGATCCAAAACCCGGTCCAGCTTCTCATAGCCACCCAGCCACTTCAAGTCACGCAAGCCCTTCTCTGGGTGGGAGGACACATAGCCCACAACCGTATAGCCCAGCTCACGGTCTCCCCGCACCTTTTCCCAGTACGTCCCGGCCATCTCCCCGCCCCCGATGAGCAGCACCCGCTTCTGGTTGTAGCCCTGCCGCCGGAAGTACCGCAGGCCCCGGCGCAACACCACCCGCTTGCAACTCAGCGCCCCCGTGCTCAGCACAAACCAGATCACCAGGGTCAGCCGGGAAAAGTCGATATAGTGCTGCACAAACAGGAAGCTGAGCAGCACCCCCATCACCAGCGCCCCCGCCAGCCACAGCTTTTCCAGCTCCCGCCGCAGCTGAACCTTGCGGAAGGACTGGTACAGCCCCAGGGCCGCGTAGGCAAAGAGCTGGACGGCGGTGAGAATCGTCCCCAAGGCCAGGTACTGGGCCAGAGGCACCGTGATGATCCCCCCGGGCAGAAGATAGAAGCGTATCCAAAACGCGATGGGCAGGGCCAGGTACACGATGGCCCCGTCGCTGAGCACGTGCAGCCGGTTCAGCAGCCGCTGGTTTTCCTTTATCATTTCTGTTCTCTCTTTTTTTCCTTGTTATCAGCGCATTCGGGCGATCAACATCTGGGCCTGCTCATCCAGCAGGATCTCCCCCATGTTTTCCTCGTTCCACTCCTCCAGCAGCTCTGCGATGCGGCAAACCCCCGCCCGGTATTCCGCCGTGTCCTGCTCATACTCCTCCAGCAGACGGAAGGTGTCCCGCCACACCTCCTCATCGGCGGACACGTACCGCACATACCGCTCCGCCTGCTCCAGCCCCTGCTCCACCTGCCCCTCGTCCAGGTAGTATGCACGAACACCCCGAAGGCCATGGGCAGGTAGCAGTAGATGGAAAAGGTGAACTCCACCAGGGCGTGGCACGCCATGAACACCAGCGCCGCCCCCAATGCCGGGGCCAGCGGCTCCTTCCGCCTCCGCCACAGGCAGACCCCGGACAGCGCAAACAGCCCCAGAAACAGCGCCAGACCCACCAGCCCCGTCTCCGCCAGCGTCTGGATGTAGTGGTTATGGGCATATTTGGTGTCGTAGCGGAAGGACTGCACCCCCCGCACCCCGTTTTCAAAGGCCCCCATGCCCGAGCCGATCACAGGGCTGCGGGCAAACAGCTTCAGCCCGTCCTCAAAGAATACGAACCGCTGGATGGCGTTCTGGTTGGCCCGCAGGCCCTGGAGCCGGTTGGCGATGAACCCGGGCAGCAGCCGGTACTGTAACGGAACCTTGCCAGAACCGCCCTCCCCGGTGTACTCCACCCAGTCTATCCGGCCTTCTGTCTGGGCGGTAAAGGTGAACCACACCACCAGGCTGTCCTCCGGCACGGTGAATGCCGCCTGGGACAGCGGGCCCCGGTACAGCTCTGTCCCCGTGTGCATCATGGTATCCGCCCGGTTCTGGCTCTCGATGGCCACCTGGGGATCCCCCTCCGCCGCCGCTTCCACCGTGTACGTCCCAGGCCCCGGGTAGGCGGACCGGCGCAGGCTCTCCCCCGCCCGGAGACCCACCCCGGTGGTGAGGCTGAGGGCGGCCCC
>JAETOJ010000064.1 GCA_021768085.1 Bacillota bacterium | reverse complement strand
GGCCCCAGACGCTCACCACCGTCCAGGAGATACACCTGGGCCCACAGGTCAATGAGGCCCTTGGAGGACGGCGTGCCGGTCAGCAGGACCATCCGCTTGATGAAACGGCGGACCCGCCGCATGGCCTTAAAGCGCTTGCTCTGGGAGTTCTTAAAGCTGGTACTCTCATCCAGGACCACCATGTCAAAGGGCCAGGCCTGCTGGTAGTAGTCCACCAGCCACTCCACATTTTCCCGGTTGATGACGTAGATGTCCGCCGGGGTGCTGAGGGCCTTTATGCGCTTGGACGTGCTCCCCAGCACCGTGGAGATGCGCAGGTGTTGCAGGTGGTCCCACCGTGCCGCCTCCTTTTGCCAGGTGGCCTCCGCCACCTTTTTGGGGGCCACCACCAGCACCTTGGACACCTGCCAGCGGAAATACTTGAGGATGTTGACGGCGGAAAGCGTGATGCTGGTTTTGCCCAGGCCGGGCCGCAGGAACAAACCAACGGCGGGGAGGTCCGTCACAAGCTGGATGCAATAGGCCTGGTAGTTATGCGGTATGTACTGCATCCCCAAAAACCTCCCTCAAAAAATCTTTCACGGCGTCCATCCCAAAAAGCACCCGGACATCCGCCCCCCGTTTCTCCAGTTCGCTCCGCTGCCATTTCTGCACCTTGGCCAGCCTCCCGATTTCCGTTTTGAGCTCCACATAAATGGTCTTTCCGGCTGGGGTGATGACGATGCGGTCAGGCACACCAGGATTGCCGGGAGAAACAAACTTGAAACACAGGCCGCCGTGCTCTTTCACCTTGCGGACCATGTAGCTCTCAATTTGACTTTCTTTCACGCTTTCGCCTCCTTGTAGTAACATTCAGCGTTTTTCTATACTTTTATACGCATCAGGCGATTTAGGCGGTCTATATACTCTCTAAATCCTCTGTTTTACGGTTAATAGGAAATGAATGTTACAATGTTACAAAATGCCTCAAAGCCTTGCGCCGCAAGGGTTTGAGCCGTAACATTGACTGTAACATTCAGCGTAACATGTTACGGGGTCCGTGTAACATTCAGCGGCCAATGTTACACGATGTTACAGGCAATGTTACACGGTTTTTCTAAAGCCACGCTGTACTCCGCAGTAGCCGCAGCGCATGGCCTTGGTGGACTTTTCCCACCCGGCGGCGGCCTCAAGGATGCTGTTGATTTCCGCCGTGTCACTGTATCGCATATCCTTTTGCCTGCCGTCCAGGGCCTCACACCACACCTCAAGGGCACACACCCGGTCACGGTCCACCAGCTTGATGTCACCCTGCACGGAGCCCGCCCAAAACATCCGGCGGCGGTCCAGGGGCCAGCTCTGCCAGTCCTCCGGCACCTGGCGGCTCAGGAAGTCCATGATGATGCCCTCACGGGCGCTGACTTCCCGGTGTTCCTCCTGCTTGACCTTGGCGGCCTCCTCCAGCTCCCCGCTGAGGTATAGGGGCTCCCCCAGTTGCCAGCGGACCTTGGCCTCCGCCCAGAGCTGGTCAATCTCACCGGGCAAGTCCGTCCAGACGCCCTTGGTGACCGGGGCCACCCCCACGTCCACCGGCCAAAAGCGGCGGTTTCCCGTGCGGTCCTGCAAAAAGTCCTTGGTGTTGGTGGTGCCGAAAAAGCTCCGATATTTCCACCAGCCACACCCCCTGCAAGAGCTCAGAGGCCTCCTTGCCCTCAAAGGTGCGGATGCTGTCATTAAACCAGCCCCGGCTCATCTTATCCAGCAGGGTGCTCTTGCCCAGGCCCTGGGGCCCGGCCAGGATGAGCATATTGTCATACTTGCTGCCGGGTATCATGGCACGGGTCACGGCGGCGGTAAACGCCTTGCGGGTCACCGCCCTGGTGTATGGGGTATCAGCGGCCCCCAGGTAGTCAATGAAAAGGGTGTCAAGCCGGGGCACCCCGTCCCAGGCCAGACCGCTCAAAAAGTCCTGCACCTCATTAAAGGCGTGGGCGGTGGCGTGGAGGGAGAGGGCCCCGTCAATCTTCCCGTTGCCGGTGATGTGGTGGTATCGCTCCATGTACCAATAAAGGCCCTCATTGTCATTGTCATCCCAGAGGCGGCGGACCGTGCGGGCGTCCCATGGGAGGGCCCCCAGGACCTCACCCCGGCCCGCAAAGCGGTTGAGGGCAAAGCGGCCTTTTAGGAGAGGGTCATGCTCCAGGATAATCCACACGTTGTCAATGGTGGCCTTGGGGAGCCCCGTCTGGGTGTTCAAGGCCAGCAGGGTCATCCAGTTGGCGGGGTCCTCATCATTGTCCCCGGCCACGCCCTCAAAGTCCTGCACGGCCTCCTGGTAGCGCTCCTGGCTCATGAGGGCGGCCACACCGGCGTCCTGCACGGCCAGCTCACACATGGCCACATAGGAGGGCAGGCGGTTGGTGGGCGTCCCCGGCTGGGCCTCATCGTCCTTGTCCCCAAAGCGATGCAGGCGCACAAGGTCAAAGGCGTTGACCAGCCGGTTGGAGCAGGGGTCCGTGGCGTGGTGGCTATACAGAAATTTGCCGTTGTCATAGACCACGGCCCCGCCGGTGGTGGAGCCGCCCAGGTAGGTGTAGCGGCCCGGCATATTGTCCACGGGCTCATACATTCCGGGGATGAGCTCATCCATGGCCCGGAAAACGTCATAGGTGCGGCAGAAAGCCCCCACCACGCCCTTTTTGCCCTCCGGGTCACCCTGCTTGACGGCCAGCTTGGGGAGGCTCACAGCGCCCGGCACTTGCGGCCAGAGGGCACAGTCACGCCAGTCCTCATATTTGGCCAGCAGGCCATTGGCGGAGATGAGGGGCCGGTCCTGCCAGAGATAAATATATTGGCTGTCAGCGCAGCAGGAGGGCCAATACATGAGCCGGGACACCTCAAAGGTGGTGGGGTCCATGAGCTCCATGCCTATAAACTCCGCCGCTTTGCGGGCCAGGGGCTCATACTCGTCCGCTGACACGGTACGGTCAAGGGGCAGCAGGACCCGGAGCCGGGGGGCCGCCGGGCTGTGTTTCCGGGTGGAATAGATGCAATAGCCGCAGCCCAGGCCATCCACCCGGCGCAGTACGTCCTCCGTGCCGCCGGCGGGGATGTTGTCCAGGTCCAGGGTCAGGATGTCCCGCCCGGTCACGGCGTTGGCCTTGCGGCGGGGGCCGGAGAGGGTCCCCGCCATAAAGCCGCCCACGTCCTTGAGGTCATCCTGCTGGGCCTTTTTCATATTCAGATATTCCGCCAGGGGCTCCGTGCCTCTGGCCGGGGTCCGGAGCCGGGCCCACAGCTCAGAAATGAGCATGGTCTGGGGCGTCCAGTTCATGGCCCGCCGGTTGTTTCCGGCGGAGATTGTTATTTTGCGGTCATATTGCATGGAGGGTTACTCCTTTTCGTGGTCTTACAACTTATGGCGGTATAGCTTTAGCTTTCGGCGGCCTATATCGTATTCAAACTTTACGCCATGCTGGAGCCCCAAAAGAAACGGCCTATTTTTCCAATTCCCTCTTGAGGCTACGCTGACTATTCCCCAGCATCCGAAGTCCTCACACCATACGGGCTCCCCGTCCATTTTCCGCAGCTCTGCCAGGGTCAGGGGCTCATTGGGCACGGGGGCAAGCACCGCCCGGTCATCCCAGTATTCGGTGGCCCCCACCTTGCGGGGCCGGGTGCCATAGGCCTCAATCCAGTCCGGCAGGCTCTCATTGATGGCGTCAAAGGTCAGGCCCCAGCCTTTGCAGGCGTCCACGGCGGCCTGGAGCAGCGTGCCCTCCCGGCATGTCCAGAGAATGAGCCCGGCCCCGGCGGTCTGCCGTTCCTTGGCCTTGGCAATCACGGCCCAGTTGGGAGCTCCGATGCCGGGGTATGCGTTCACACACAGGCAGCCGTCAAAGTCAATGGCAATGGCGTCCCTCACCGAAAGCACCTCCCCGTCCTTTTGTCCCGGAGCTCAATGCGGGCCAGCAGCTCAAAGCCGCTTTCCGCTATGATGTACTTGAGGACTTTGATGAGGAAATTGACCTTTCCGTCCAGCTCCGCCTCCTCACGGATGATGGGCTTTAATGCGTGGTAGGCCGTGGGGTCCGGGTAGCCGCTGGCGTTGAGAAAAGGGTTTTTGTTGTCAGGCATCATGGGCCTCCTTTACGGCTCTCTGGGCCCACTTCACGCCGGGGTCCTTGTCGGTGAGGACCCGCCCGCTGGCGCACTTGACGCACTTGATGCGCCAGTGTCCGGCGTGGCGCTCAAAGTGGCCATAGCCGGGCGGGGTCCAGGTCCCGCAGCAGTAGCAGCGGCCAGGGTATTTGTTTCTTGCCATTTGGGTCACCTCTTTGCGATTTCTTCAAAAACAATGGTTTTGGGCAGGATGCCCTTGCACACATAAACGCTGCTGAACGGAGGATTTAGGGAGGGGGCGGGGTCCTCATAGCTTTTGAAATAGGCCACCCGGCGGTTGAAATACATAATTTCAAAGTCGTGCGCTCTGAACATTTCAAACCGCCGCTGGCTTTCAAAGAGGCCCACCACCCCCACCAGCATGGCAAAGGGCTTGCCCAGGTCAAAAAGCCGTTCCAGCACCTCTCCCTTGAGGGAATAGGGCGGGTTGCTGATTATGTAGTCACAGGCCGGGGGCTCCGTGGAAAAGAAGTCCTTGCCGGTGGAGAGGTGCGTGGCGGTCACCTGGTAGCCAAACAAGCGGAAAATCCGCACGAAAAGGCTTTCCTCCGTGTCAAACGGGCACCATATAGAGATGGGCCGGTCTGAGTAAGGGGGGGGGAGATGCCGGAGCAGAGGGGTGATTGCATAGGCCGGGGTGTAAAACTCATCATTTTTGCTGTTGGCCACCTCCGCCACCTTAAAGCCGCTCACCGGCCCCTCCGGCAACGCCCGGCGTCCTCATTGGGCACCCAGTCCTCCACCACGATGACCGGCTCACCGGGGCCCTTGTCACAGATAAAGTCACCCTCCCCGATATAGACACAGTGGTCACACATCCCAGGGTCACACATCCAGGGCTTGTCCCGGTGCTGGTATTTCTTGCGCTTTTTCATGTTCGGCCTCCTCTTTCATAAAGCGTTCTCCCAGCTCGA
>JAETOJ010000023.1 GCA_021768085.1 Bacillota bacterium | reverse complement strand
CAGTACGTGGACGTGTGCATCTCCAACGAGGAGGACGCCAAGGACGTGTTCGGCATTGAGGCGGAGAACACCGACATCTACGGCGGCGAGCTCAACCACGAGGGCTACAAGTCCGTGGCCAAGCAGCTGGCGGACAAGTTCGGCTTCGAGAAGGTGGCCATCACCCTGCGGGAGAGCCACTCCGCCTTCGACAACGGCTGGAGCGCCATGCTGTACGACGTGACGTCCGGCGAATACTGCTTCTCCAAGAAGTACGAGCTGCACATCATCGACCGGGTGGGCGGCGGCGACAGCTTCGGCGGCGGGCTGATTTACTCCCTGCTCACCGGCAAGTCCACCCAGGCGGCGGTGGAGTTCGCCGTGGCGGCCTCTGCCCTGAAGCACTCCATCGAGGGGGACTACAACATGGTCACCGTGGCCGAAGTGGAGAAGCTGGCCGGCGGCGACGGCTCCGGCCGGATCCAGCGGTAACGGGCTCGCGATAGAAAACGCCACTGGCAAAAAAGCGGAGACGCTGTCAACAGCGTCTCCGCTTTTTTGAAAGGCGTGGGTGGGTGTCAGTAAGCAATGCTCCCGTTATGCTTTTCGTTCACCACATAGTAGGCCATGCGCTCCTCCGGCTTGACGTACAGCTTCAGCTCAGTGATGGGCGTGCGCTTCTTGGCCTGCCGGAAGTCGGCCTTGGCTGCCGCCACCAGCGCGTCCAGATCCACCTCAGTGCCCTGGAACTGCAAGACAACCACGGGCTTCAGACTGTCGTCCGCCTTGGGCTTGCTCTCCTTGCGGGCCCTTGTAGTGGACTTCTTTTCCGCGGCGGGCTTTTTCTCCGCTGCCGCGGGCTTTTTGTCGGGCTCCTGTTTGGCCTCGGACTCAGCGGCTGTGTCGATGACTTTTTCCTTGTCCATGATATTCACCCCTGTTTTATAATTTGCCGGGTCAAGTTTCTACGTTCTATTATATATGGTAATAACCAAAAAAGCAAGAGAATATGCGTTTTCTTTCTTTCAAATAAAAGGTCCGGTGGACAGAACCGGGCGCAAATGGTATAATCAACTAAAATAGACAGGTTTTTATGGCGGCGCCGGGAGTGGACGACGGGACGCCGAAAGGAGGGGGCTTTCCCATGCGCAAAACCGGATGCGCCGCCGGCTGGTCCAGGGTTCTTTTTTACCTGATCCAGTTCACCTGGGGGCTGCCAGTAAACCTGGTGGGTCTGGCGGTGTTTCTGTGCTGCCGCGGACGCTGCCCCGTCCGCCGGTTCCACAACGGCATTGTGACCTGCTTGCCGGGGAACCGGGGGGGCCTGTCCCTGGGCATCTTCCTGTTTCTCAGCGTCCCCAACGCGGACGAGTACCCTGGTCTCTGGGTCCACGAATACGGGCACACCATCCAGTGCCTACTGCTGGGCCCGCTGTACTGGCTTGTGGTGGCGGTGCCAAGCCTCATTTGGTGCCATTGTTTTGCCGGCTGGCGGGGCAGGCGCGGGATCCCCTATGACGCGCTGTACTGTGAGCGCTGGGCCACGGCCTGGGGGAGGCGCTGGAGCGGCCCGGTGCCCGGGGAACGCCCCATCCAGGGGCCCTGACCGCGATCCTGTGCCGTCCTCGCCCCTGGGCCAGCGTTACCGGGCACAAAAAGCTATTGCTATTGTAGGCGTAATGGTATATAATACCCTTGTTAAGAAACCTTCGCCCGCATCTTGAGAGGAGGCGCCGTACTTGGACGACACCAAAACCAGAATCCTCTCCGCGGCGATGAAGGCCGTCCGGCAATATGGGCTGGAGGGCGTCCGTGTGCAGAACATCAGCGAGCTGGCCGGTATCTCCCCCGGGGCCATGTACCGCTACTTCAAAAGCAAGGACGAGCTGATGGTGGCCTGTTTTGCCAGCGTGGATCAGCAGGCGGCCGAGATTTTCGAGCATCTGAAGTTCAACCCTCTGATCATGCTGACCGACCCCATGGGGGCGGTCAGGAGCTTGTGGGTGCCCTACTTCCGCTTCTGGGTGGCCCATCCGGACGAAACAGTGTTCTACCACCGCTTCCGGGACAGCGCCGCCTTCCCTGAATTCTACAAGCACTACGACGGAAGCCATTTCAACACCTTCGGCAGCATGGTGCGGGCCTTTATGAACACCTTCCCCAGCCTGCGCAGGGTCAATCAGGATCTGCTGTGGCTCCACGTGCTCACCTCCACTGTGATGTACGCCAAATACGTGGTGGAGGGTGTGCTGCCCAACACCCAGGAGACAGAGGATACGGTGTTCCAGTTTATTAGCGTGGGCCTGAGCGGTTACCTGCGGCCCGAGAAGGCAAAACCCCATTCTTAAAAACGCGCCGCCTCAGGGCACACTCCGTAAGGAAGTGTGCCCCGAGGCGGTGTCTGTAAGTGAAAATCATTTTGTTTAGGACGGCGTGGCGATTGTCACGCTGTCTTTTTCTTGCGTTTCCGCATGGCCTGATAGTAGGCCATATATTCCTGTTCCAGTGTTTCCGGCTCCGGCGCTACCCACAAGCCAATAGTGTTGTAGTGAATATCCACCCGCTGATGCCGTTTGCCGTCCAGCTTCTCCGGCTTGGACACCACGATCTTGTCAATGAACTCGTGAACGATCTCAGGCGTCAGCTCCGTCAGCCTGGTCACCTGTCTGGCCCGCTCAATAAACCGCTGCAAGTCAGCGGCTTTATCCGTAGTAGCGTCCAGACGGGCTTCCATCTCCGGGATAGCCGCTTTCAACTGCTTCTGCTCGGTTTCCAGCGATACCGTCAATGTGGCAAAGCGTTCCTCGGACAGCAGGCCCTTCGTCATATCCTCGTAGCTTTTCTGGATAAGCTGGTCGATCTCCACCACTCGCTGCTTGGCTTTGTCCAACTCCCGGCGCTTGGCGGTCAGTTCTTTCTTCTCTTGTAGTCCGAACCGCTCCATCTGCTCCTGGGCAAACCGCTTTTCATAGACCTGGACGTACCACAACAACCTCTGCAAACCCTCCAACACCAACTGCTCCACAATGCGTTCCCGGATATAGTGAGCGGAACATACGCCGGGGGCCTTACGGTAGCTGGAACAAAAGAAGTTGGCCTGCTCCCGCTTATAGTTCCCCATGGCACTGTAATACAGTTTCTCGCCGCAATCAGCACAGTACAATAAACCTGAGAACATACTCACAGCGCCCGTCCTTGTGGGCCTGCGGCGGTGCTGGCGGAGGCTTTGAACAAGGGCGAAGGTTTCCCTGTCAATAATGGCGGGGTGGGTATCGGAAAACACTTTCCAGTCCTCCTGCGGCCTGTCCAACTGCTTTTTCTGCTTAAAAGACTGACGATAGGTACGGAAGTTCACCGTATCGCCCACATACTCCTGCCTGTCCAGAATACCCGCCACTGTGCCGGAACTCCAGTTACAGGGGTACGCCGGGGGCTTGTTGGCACAGTTGATGCCAGTGTTGTGCAGATACTCGCTGGGGGTCATCACGCCCTCAGCTTTCAGCCGCTTGGCGATTTGCATAGGCCCCAGGCCGCTGACGCACATCTGAAATATCCGCTGTACTATCTCCGCCGCTGGCTTGTCCACGATCCACCTGTTCTTGTTCTCCGGGTCCTTCTTATAGCCAAAAGGCGGATTGGTGGTCAGCGGAATCCCGGCGTTACCCCGGCTCTGCATGACACGACGTACCTTATCACTCGTATTTTTCGCGTGCCATTCATTAAAGAGGTCTTGCATGGGAACGATGTCGCTGACCCCGTTGGCGGTGTCGATATTGTCCATGATGGCGATGTACCGCACATTCAGCCGCACAAAATCTTCTTCCAAGAGCTGACCCACCACGAGGCGGTTACGGCCCAGCCGAGAGTGATCTTTGACCACCAAATTTGCCACAAGGCCCTGTTCAGCCAGCTCCATGATCTCCATAAAGGCCGGACGGGTGAACGTAACTCCCGAGTATCCGTCGTCGAACATAAACCGTGGATTGGGCAGGTGGTTGTCTGCGGCGAATTTCTCCAAGATGGCTCTTTGATTCTGGATCGAACCTGAGATGCCCTCTTTCTCATCGTCACGGGACAATCTGGCATAGAGAGCAGTAATTCTCTGCTCATTTGGCTGCTTTTTCTTCAAAATATGCTCCTTTCCGCAGCCGGATGTGATATGAATTGCAAGGTAAACTTATCATACCACATCCGGCGCAAAACTTCAACACTTTAATGTGTGATATTTCGGTTGAGGATACGGATTACTTTCTTCTCCATGGGTTCGGCGGTGTCGCCGCTAAAATGGGCGTTGACGGTGTAGACGGTGCCGCCAATCTCCCGCTCAAAGCCGATGGGGCGGCTGTACTGATGTTCTTTCAGCCAGTCCAGCCGCTCCTCATGGGGCAGTCCGGCGAGGAAAACCGCCGTTTCATCTATCCGTTCCATCACTTCATCGTAAATTTTCGCTTCCTGCTCGGTCAATTCCAACCTGATAATGTTCATCTGGCAGCAATCCTTTCTCTGCGTTTATCCTGTGCTTGGCCCATGTGTTGGGTCTGCATTTCCTGTTCCAGCTTCAGGTTTTCTTTCAGCCGGTTACTCTGGGAAAGTACGCTTTCGGCGGTTTTGATGTCTTTTCGGCAAACGGCCATCGCCGCTGTCAGCCGGTCACGCTGGGCCTTGATTTGGGTGATTTCTTCTCTGTTATCACAGCGACGCAGGCGGTTGTAGCACTTCTGTCGGGCGGCCCCCAGCACCTTTATTTCAGCCTGTTTCCCGCTGATAAAGCCCGCGACATCTTCCGCCGTGTCCAGCTTTTCCCGGCAAATTAGCTGCGTCTGGCGGCTGATACTGTCCAAACGGCGGCACTCCTCCCGCAGTTCCGGGGATAGGGGGCGGCGGTTGCTCCCTTTGGGCAGGATGCCCAGGCAGTAGCAGTAGTGCAGATACAGCCCCCGGAAACCGCCGATTTTCTTCACTGTGCTGAAAGAGCCTTTTAACCGCAAACGCCTGGGATGTGACCACTGGACGGGCATGGGCTTGTACCGCTGATAGCCCAGGTCGTAGGCGTACCGCTGCCGGTTTTCCTCAATGTGCTCTCGGAGGGTGGGGAGATCGTAGCCCTCCCCCAGCCGGTACAGCCGCACAGCCTTTTTACTCCCGATTCGCCGCAAGGTTGCATATTTGTGGGCGGGATTGGCATCCAACTCATACCCCTGATCCCGGAGGGCTTTCCGCAGGTCATTCCCGTCTACGCTGACCTTGAGGGCGGCGTCCAGGGCCTCCCGCATAAGGTTGTAGCGGGTAGGTTCGCCGTTCTTTTCAGCAAAGTAAATGCTTCGGGGTGTTTTTCCATTTGGGTTTTTGATGGTGGAAAGCTGGTATTCCTTGCATAAATCGTCCGATAACTGGCGAAACTGATAGTAGGCCCGCTTGCCGCAGTTGAATTTCCTGCCGCCCCACAAGCCCACGGAATTAGCGACAAAGTGGTTATGATAGGTTCCGGTGTTGAAGTGAGTAGCGACCAATACTTGGTACTCGTCTCCCCACATTCGCTTTGCTAATTCTACGCCGAGCCGGTGACACAGCTCCGGGGTAACTTCACCGGGCTTGAAGCTCTGATAGGCGTGGTACGCCACGTTGCCGCCTGTCTTGCCAAACCGCTCCTTGACTGCCTGCATTTCCTGAAAGGCGGTGTCCCGGTTACAGTTTACACCAGTAACAAACATGGCCCGTTCCTCGCCCTCAACGGTCTTTTCCTCGTTTGCGGCGTAATGGAGAACAGACTGCAAATCCGAGTAAATGGTTTTATCCGGGTTTTGGGCGTAGTCCACCACACGGGCCAGACTGTCCTTGACGGGCCATATTTTAGTGGTTGCCATTGTCCACTCCCTCGCTGGTATAAGCGGTTAGAATTTCCCCCGCCAACTCGTCCAGTTGGGCCGCTGTCTGCTCCATAGGCTGGGTGGTGAGGTTATCCCGCAGGACATTGACCCGCTGATAGAGGGTATGGAACCGCTGGCTGGGGAACACCGCCACAGGTTTCCCGGTACCCACCCGCCGGAGATACCCGGACAGGGACAGGCCGCACCGCTTGGCCTGATGCTCCAGCTTCCGCTTCTCCTGCTCAGTTACCCGCACCTGGATGGCTGTCGTTCTCTTTCTGTCGGTCATTTTGATCCGCTCCTTTCTGGCCGGGGTTACAGGGGCGGAGCCCCTTTCGGCGCAGAGCGCCGCCCGCTTTGGGGGTGCCCCTGGCAACACAAAAGCTATGCTCGCTACCCCACAAGACAGGGCTGCGGGCTGTCGTTCGGTGGCTTCTTTTTTGCGGAGCGTTTGGGGTAATGCCCCCATATCTTTCAGATTTTGCTACGTACAATTTTTCAGCGTATTCACAGTGGTGGTATCATAAGTGATGCCACGCTTACTCGAACGGGCAGAAATGGCATCACATATGATGCCACGCAAAGGTGACGGCAATTCTGCCGTCACGCCGCTGGCCCCGTCCAAACAGTGACGGCAAATAGGGCCATTTTTGCCGTCACTGTCGATGCTGAGGTGGACAGACAGACGGCAAAATGCCGTTATGGCAGTTTGGTGCAGTTCATGTGACGGCGATTTGCCGTCACCCAGTTTTGCCGTTTTCCCGGATGATGTTCCTGCCCCTTTTCAGCGGCGTTGTCTCGCTCGCTCCACAGTGGAGGTTTTGGCGTAGTATCCCATTCAGATGGTCATTCAGTTGTTTGGGGCAAAAAAGAAGCCGGTACATAGACGCACCAACCCCAGCGGGAGCTTTCCTCTCGCTGGGGTTCTTGTGTGGTTGTCTATGTATCGGCTAAAAAGCCATATTCAGTTCGCCCATCAAATGGGAGTTTCAGTTTAACACAGGGAACAAGTGTTTGTCAATACGGATTGAAAAGATTTTTACAATCATGCAACATTGTTCGTTATCATAAACATTTCTGCAAAACATCAAACATTTGAAGCCGATAATTTTTTGTCCCTGGCATCAATCAGCACAATATCGGGACATCCAGCAATACCAAGTTCATTGAGAATTCGTGTAACCTTTTCCAATTCTGTGTCACTAAAAAATAGAATAACTTTTATTGCACGATCTGTCCCGTTAGCTTTTTTGTATACCTCGACTTGATTTTCTAAATTCTTTTTTAACTTTGAATTGGATGCCAATTTAAACTCAACCAATGTCGCGTCCTTGCTTCCTTTTGAAATTTTAAAATCAACCGGGCCACGACCATTATTAACTTCACGGTTTACATCAAAATCTGTTGCATACCAAACTAAACGATACATAATTTGGAGGTCGTTTTCACGCTTCAGAGGATTACCGTTTAGATAAAACAAACGATACCCGTCCATATTCTCAATGACATCTTTTAAAAACTGAACTCGCTGATACGCTTCATCATGGGAATTAGCATTAATTTTATAAAACGCTGTTCGAGCGTTCAAACATTGCGCAAGTTCTTGGAGTTGAGTATTAAATAACATCCTGACTTCTTGGACAGCCTGAATACTAATAGAAGTTGCTTTTTCTTCATTATCTTCCTTATATTTAATATAATAGTCAATTAATTCTGGATGTGAACGAATCAATTCTGTAGCAATCCAATTCTTCTCCGTTTTGGACAGTTCTTTTTGCTTTTTTGAAAGAACTTCGGTAAAATATTGATTTAATTCAAATCGAAGTGTTGCGTCTTCGACCGAAGGGGCAATGTTCTGAAGATTGCCTAACATATCTGCTCTGTTTATAAATGTTTCATCCCGGGTCAACAAGTCACATGGAGTGAGTAAAACATAGTCGTTATTACAATAAGGTAAAATGTATTCTTTTGCTTTCCAAGTTTTGGTTTCATAGTTAAATTCAACTCTTGGAACGCAAACTGCTTTACGTTGCGATGGAGACAAGTTTTCTTTGGCAAATGCCATCGTATAGTCTAATAGGTACTTTTTCGCAAAATTTGTTGTAAAGTCACTGATTTTATCTCGGCCAACTAATGGGCTGATCAAGCACAGCTTCTCTAAATGCGAACTCTTAGTTATTTGCTCTTTTCCAAATTCTCTAAAGATTGTTTTGAGTCCTAAAAACAAATTTTCGGCGAAATCCTTTCCTAATCCACGTCCTTCATTTCCATCCAAGCTAAAGCCCAACCACGTCTGCTTCACCTCTGAAAATAAATACCACGACGATAGCATACCTTTAGGTGGTGTGTCATAGTTTCCGGCCTGCTGTTGCAAAAACAATAAATAGCGAATAATCTCAGCATGAATTTGTTGATATTCTGGTTTCTCACTATTAAATAATAGAAATGGGTCTACAAAGAGGGGCATATCATTTATCAGAGAAATATTCACAGCACCATAAGATTCAATAATATCCTCATCCACATCGAAAAAATCTGAAAAATAAATTTTTAGTTCTTCCACAAGGTTCCCCTCCCTTAACCGATTTTCTAACTACCCTATATCTACATCTACGGAAGTGGCCTAATCCACTATCAGATTTGGCGATTACTGCGACTTTATCGGCTCCATAATTTTTGAATAAAGTACAGCTTCATCAATTTTATACATCAACATACTTGCAAATATCAGACGGCGCATAGCATCTTCTTGTCCAATCTGAATATTTGAGTGGGCTTTAGGATTACGCAAGGCTGACATCGATCCTGCAAGCATCTCCATAAATCCTTTTTGCGTATTAGCACCAGAATCAGAGGAACGATCACAAAATTCTATCATAGGGTTATTTGTAGAAAATACCCGTTTCATTGCAGCATCTCCATCAGGTAAACTTTCCCCAGGCCTTATCACCTGAAAAAGTCTTTTTACTCTATCATTTACTTCAATAAACGCATCACAAGCCGCATTGGCATAACTACCATCAAAATAGAGTTTCTTTGATACTTGGGCTATCCGAGGATGAATCAAATGGCACCAATCGTCTTGGCTATTGAAATTCTGTGCCAACAAGATATCTAATACTTCAATTCCTTGTCCAAAGGCAAATGGATTTATGTGAATATGAATGGTATTCCAACTTGCGGGAACTTCTCTAAACAGTTTATTTTTGATCGTCATCAACTGATTGCTAAGTAAAGGTTGCTCACGTTCAATGTCTTTAGCAATAATGAGAAGTCCTTCACGGATATTTGTTACATCCGCAGTAGAAACCGGCATATTCAAAATATTTGGTTGATTTGATAAATTCCGCATCCAACAGCACACAGTATTTATTCTATTTATGTCCACATTCATTCTCCCAGCATTTTATTAATATAATCTCTTAAGAGCAAATTTTTAATAGAGTGGCCATTTTAAGCATTAGAATGCTAATGTTCTTCTTTTTTAGTTCGCATTCCCAAATCCGTAATACTGTCCACCCGCGTGCTTCAAACATAGCTGTTATTTCTTGGTCATGTTTTATATTCCGTTCCCGTTTCTTTTGCCAATACTCTTGGTGATCTGCAGGACGGGTGTTCCGGCAATCATGCCCATGCCAGAAACAGCCGTCTACAAATACCGCTATTTTCTGTTTCGGAAACACAAAATCGGGATGGCCTTTGACAGGATAATTTCGCCGCCAGCCAGTGATACCATTCTGTTTGAATATTTCAATCAAGCGAAGTTCTGTAGACTTGTTCTTCTTTGGTTTGACCTGCCGCATGATATCAGAGCGTTTTTCTTTATCAAACACATCCGCCACAGCAAATCACCTTGCCTCAAATTCAATGCGGAGACTTGGATCGGTTTCAGCTTCCAGTACAATATTGTTGTAGCGGCTGATAATATCCGACAAGGTAGAGTTGCGCTTTGCTTCATCAAATAAGCTGTGTTCATATACATTTGCGGATAGGAATTGCTGAATATCCCACACCTCTACGCGCCCAGCAAGACCGGCATCTTCCGCCAGGTTCAGCGCCGTATGCACGCGCTCAAAAATTGTGATGATAACAGGATGACACCCGCTCCGCAAATTGGTTTTACATTTTTCAATCAGAAGCGCCCCTGGCATAGTAGTACAGTGGATAATCGTGCTGTTGATAACAAAATCACCGTTACGATCCGTTGGGCCGTCCGCTACTGAAGCGCCATGAATTTCAAAAGCTCCCTCCGGCATAATAAGGCAGAGTTTAGCCGCCACCAAATGCTGCAACACCGTTCCAAGATACTGCGTACCCGGATTCTGCTTTTGCCGCTTTTTTGCCTGTTCAAACAGTTCATCCAAATTAGCACCGATTGTTTTGGATGTGTCGGCGGTTAAAATAAAGGGCTGATTTCTAAAATACTCCCTGACTTGTTCTGCCCAAAAATCTTCTACAACAGAAAAATCAACAGTTTGTTCTTCGTTCCATGCATTGAGGAAATCCACATACTTTATCATCAGGCCCATGCTTCCCCGGCTGGTACGTCCGCCCTCGGCTGATAACTGCTGGGTAATACCATGTTCCTTCAAAATCTTCTTTAGATTTCCTCCACCTAATCCAGCTACTTGTCCCTTGCTGCTGGTCTGAAAATCATCAGAATTCAACGGAAATTGCTTGTCTTGTACTAAGCGAGTAAACTGCACGACCAGCGATAGAGGGCCTTTAGTAAAAATATTGTTTTCAGCTTGAAATGCCTTCAAGCGTTCTTCTGGATTAATCATCGTATACTGCCTCCGCAATTTTTGTTAAAAAATGTTCGCCAATAAACTGCGCTACGGGCATCGCTACCGCGTCGCCCATCGCCTTATATCCATCGTTATAGCTGCCAGGTAGGATAAAACTGTCTGGCGCTCCCATAAGCCGGGCGGTTTCGCGGACAGTCAACAGCCTTGCATGGGTTGTCCCATTTTTCTTAACAACCAAATACTGTTTGCTGCTCCCGCCTTCTGGCGTCCGCAAACATCCTGCAATTCCGTCAAAGCGTAATTCAAGCTGCTGTTCTCCATGCCGGGTGCGCCGATAACCTGTGGCATAAACGGTACTATGTTCATTCAGCTTAATTTGATGCCGTTCTGGCACCAATCGGAGTGCATCATCTTTATCGAAAGGAGCGGTATCCTCTACAATGTCTCTTAGCGCTTTATTACGGCGTGGGGGTTTCTCTGTTTTCCACCATATCCATTGCGGCAAAGAGCAACCGAGTTCAATCGCGGCTTTTGTATGGAGCCAGCATGGGCTATCGCCAACTAACTCACCTGGGATTTGACAGCCATGTTTCACGGCAATAATGAACACTCTCGGTCTGGACTGTGGTACAAAATACGAAGCATTTAACACGATTGCCCCACAATCATAACCACGCTCAACAAGAGCAGTATGTAGGATACGATAATTATTGCCTTTGTTTGTAGAAAGCAGGCCAACCACGTTTTCTAACAACAGGATTTTAGGTTGATTTTCCATTTCATCTAAAACACGTAGCCACTCCCACACAAGCCCGCTCCTTGAAGCGTGGATGCCGCCTAAAGAACCGGCTAAAGACAAATCCTGACATGGAAAGCTGGCCCACGACAAATGAGCATATGGTAAATCATATCCTCGGATATTTTTAATATCATCGAGTTCAAAATGGTTATACCCAAAGTTAGCTTCATAGACTGCCGCTTTTTGCTCACTAATATCGTTAGCCCAAACAGGCGCAAACATTCCTTTCAATCCATAGGCCACAAGTCCGCTCCCAGCAAAAAATTCGTGCATCGTCCAAGGCGCAGAGGACAAATCAATTTTTTGATTTTCAAATATGGTGCTTTGTAGCATCATCTTTTCCTCCTAAACTATGCCTTTTGTCCCCCGTTGGTTTTGTTGCGTCTTCTGGTATGATCCAGATTCGGCTCATACGCATTACTCCGGCAATTCGACCGTCTTTGCAAAGTATCTGAACTTGCCGCGGCGTTACGCCCCATTTTTTAGCGGCTTCTTGAACGGTAATAAATCCATTCACGTTTGACACCTCAAGTTGTTTCAAAATCTACTAAATTCCACCATCATTATATTCGTTTAAGCGAAATTAGTCAAGCTGTTTCAGTAAAGCGCCCATGCTCACGAAATTCGTTCGTAAGCATGAGCGCTGTTTATTTAGGCAAATATGATTTCTGTGTTCACGATTTCTTCTGCTGCAAAACGAATACTGTTCATACGGCCTACCCACTCCATCTGATTTTCGACTTTAAGCTGTTCGGTGATACCCTCCTGCTCTGCCATCCGATCCACAAGCTGAAAAAACATAGCTTCCGCCTGGGTGTCGATTTCGGACAGGTGGCCGGCCAGCTTGCCAGATAGCAGCAGCGCCGTATAAAGGGCCTGACGGTGTTCTTTCAGATACCGTCTCCGCCGCTGGCCCCATACACCAATGGCGGGGAGTTCCGGAGCAGACAGGTTTGGTATGCGGTAATCGCCCTCTTGGCGGTAAGTTCCTCCCGTGCGCTCAAAAAATGACTTTTCCACGATATAGTCCCCCGATATGTTAAATTTCCCCGCAATTCAATCACTTTCGGCTGTCTACAAATAGTAAGGGAGAGGTAACTTCCTTACGTTACCTCTCCCTCCGGGGCGGTTCGTTTTTAACGACGCCTGAAATAAACATTTATTCAAAACGCCGCGCTCATGAGGCGTTTGTTTTTACCGAAGCCAGAAATGAATGTTTATTTAAGCCGCCGTGCCCCGCCTCCGCAGCGTTCATGGCCTGCCCACGCTCGCCTGACGATAGAAGAAAAAACAGGAGGAATCCCTATGAAATTGAAGATGAAAGCGAAAATCGCCAGCATTCACAACAAGATCTCCATCACTGACGAGGAGGGCGGCCTTGTGTATCAGGTACACAGCAAGGTGTTCTCCCTCCACAACGTCACCTATCTCACCGACGGGGAGGGGGAGGAGATCGCCGTCATCACCCGCAAGCCGGTCTCCATGCACGACGTCCACACCATCCAGCTGGTGGACGGCACCGAGATCGAGCTACGCACCGAGCTGCTTCATCTGACTAAGGATGTGCTGGACATCGAGGCCCTGGGCTGGCAGCTGACAGGCAACCTGTTACAGCATGACTATCAGCTGACGGACGACCAGGGGGAGCTGCTGGCCCAGACCCACCGAAAATGGCTGTCCCTCCACGACACCTACGAGGTGGACGTTGTGGATGAGGAGCGGATGGATCTGATTGTGGCGGTGCTGGTGGCGCTGGACAAGATCATGGCGGATCGGCAGCTGGTGGCGGAGGCCTCGGACGACGCCGCCCGAATCCACAGGCAGGATTGACCGCCGCCCCATTCCAGAACAGGAGTTGAATGACCGTGTCACCTTCCCGTTCCGGCGTCCAGCCGGCCTCCCGGCCCGGACGCCGGCTCCGCAGGCGGCGGCCTGATCCGCTGATCCGGATTATTGTGGCGCTGCTGTGCGTCAGCCTGATGCTCGTCCTCATCGCCGTGGGCGCCATCCTCTGGCGCTTTACCGTCCAGAATTCCCGGGGGACCTCCGGCCAACTGCCGGCGGCGGAGACGGCGTCCCCCACGCCGTCCCCGATCCCATCCTTTGCCCCCACCCTCCGGCCCGCCCTGGTGACCGGCCCGCCCCTGTCCCAGCCCCCGGAGGAATCCCCGCCGGGGCCGTCGGTGGATCCGGACGTGTGGCTCGCCGACGCCGTGTTCATCGGCGACTCCCGCACCGACGGCCTGCGGCTGTACGGCGGGATCGCCGACGTCGCCACCTTTCTGTGCCAGACGGGCCTGTCCGTCTACAAGGTGGATCAGAACCAGACCGTGATCCGCCAGGGGGAGAACCGGGTGTCCGTCCTGGAGGCCCTGGGCAGAGGGAGCTATACCAAGGTCTACCTTTCTCTTGGGCTGAACGAGCTGGGCTATTTTAACCCCGCCGGATACGCGGAGACCTACGGCCGGGTCATCGACGCCGTGGCCAAGCGCCAGCCCGACGCCCGGATCTACGTCCAGCTCATCATCCCGGTGAACGATGCCCGGTGCCGGGCCAGTGGCGCCCCCTACTACATCACCAACCAGGCCGTGTCCGACTACAACGCGGCGCTGGCAAAGCTGTGCGCGGACAAGGACGTGACCCTGCTGGCCGCCCCGCCGGAGCTGCTGGATGAGACCGGGCAGCTGCGGGAGGATATCACCACCGACGGCGCCCATTTTCGGCCGGAGGGCTACGCTCTGTGGCGGGATTATCTGCTGGCCCACACCGAGGGCTGAGGCCCGCCAAGAAACTGTTCAAGTGACTGAGGAGGGACGCGAATGGAGCGTACTTCGGACAAAAAACGGGAGCTGTACCTTCTTCTGCTGCTGTTTGTGGTAGGGGGCGTGATCGGCTTCCTCTATGAGGAGCTGTTTTACCTCATCGACCTGGGGCACCTGATCAAGCGGGGGAGCACCTTCGGCCCCTGGATCCAGATCTACGGCTTCGGGGCGGTGTTTATCGCGGTGACCACCAAGCGGCTGCGGAACAGGCCCTGGCTGGTGTTTCTGGCGTCGGGGCTGGTGTGCGGCGTGCTGGAGTATGTCACGGGACTGGTGTTCGACCGCTGCTTCCATATCCGCTCCTGGGATTACAACGTGGAGATCTGGAACTGGGGCAACATCGACGGCTACGTCTGCGCCCGTTCGGTGCTGTTCTTCGCCCTGTCCGGGCTGTTTCTCCAGTATGTGCTCCGCCCCCTGCTGGAGTGGTACGCCGACCGGGTCAAGCCCAAGACCCTGGCCCTCACCGCCGTGATCCCGGCGGCGGTGTGCATACTGGATATGATCGTCAGCACCCTTTACGACACCTTTTTCCGAACATAAAAACAGGAGGGATTGCTCATGGCGTTTGTGTTGGATCTGCTGCGGCAGGCCGGCGATGTGCTGATCACCGCCGAGCTGGCGGTGGTGGTGGTGAGCGCGATCTTGGGCGCGCTGGCCATGTTCTTTGTGATGTGCTACATCCTGGAGGTAGTGGCCTGCTGGCGTGTCTTTAAGAAGGCCGGGCAGGGGGGCTGGAAAAGCCTGATCCCGGTATACAGCAATTATGTCCGTTACCAGATCTCTTGGCGGCCCCTGTGGTTCTGGGTGAGTGCCATGCTCCTCATCGCCTCCACCGCCCTGGGCCATTTCTCGGGCCAGAACATGGTGGTGGACGGCGCCTCCGTCGTGGTGGGCATGGCGGGATTTCTGGTTCACATGGCGGGCCGCTGGAACCTGGCCCGGGCCTTTGGCCGGGGGCCGCTGTTCTCCCTGGGCATGATCCTGTTTCCCCCGCTGTTTACCCTGATCCTGGGGCTGGGCGGCTCGGAGTACCAGGGCTCCCGGGTGGCGCAGAGGGGGTGAGGCGCTTGAAGTGGCACATCCTGCCCCTCCGTCTGGGCTGCGCCCTGCTGGCGGCGGTTCTGCTGTGGGGGGCGGTTTCCCCCGCCCGGGCCGCCGATCCGGACGTGGCCTGGCTCACCGGGAAATTTGATTCCCCCGCCTATCCAGGGCGGGAGCTGTCCTACCAGTTCCCCTACCGGGACGACTACTTTGCCATACCTGCCACCGACTACCAGCACCCCCTGGCCCAGTGCACCCTGGGGCTGGCGGTGTCCGCCTTCCGGGCCGCCGATCTGGAGCTGGATCGGAAGGACGCGTACATCCGGGACTATCTGGGCCAGGCGGGTTTCGGCGACATGGTGAGCCACCAGTTCGACCAGGAGCCCCGCGCCGACACCATCGCCACCCTCATGGCCTCCAAGTCCCTCCGGGACCAGGAGGGGGAGTTCCTGCTGGTGGCGGTGGCGGTGAGCGGCGGGGGCTATGAGGACGAGTGGCTGAGCAATTTCTCCTTTGGGGACGACGTGGTGCACCAGGGCTTTTTCAGCGCCGCCTTCACCGTGTTTGAGCGGGTGTTTGACTATGTGGACCAGCACGCCGGCGGCGGACGGTTCAAGATCTGGATGGGGGGCTACAGCCGGGCGGCGGCGGTGAGCAACATGGCGGCGGCCCTGGCCCTGACGGCGGAGCAGGTGGATAGCGAGGATCTGTACGTCTACACCTTCGCCACCCCCAACAACATCCGGCTGGAGCGCGGCGATTTTGATCTGGACGGGGACTACGGCAGCATTTATAATGTGGTTGGGATGTTCGACCCGGTGCCCTCCATCCCCTTCCAGGAGTGGGGCTACGGCAAGCTGGGCACCACCTTCCACCTCCCCGCCCAGGAGACCACCCCGGACTACAGCCTCCGGCGGGAGCCGGTGGCGGAGATCTACCGGGCCATCACCGGCACGCCCTACAGCAACAACCCGGAGGCCAACTGGTTCATCCAGAAGCTCTATCAGCTCATCTACGACATGGCCAGCACCGCCGGGAGCTATCAGGAGGCGCTGGAGGGCGTGATCCAGGAGGCGTGGGTGAACCGTTCCAGCGCCTTCCAGCTGCTGCGCTCCCTGTGCGGGGCGCTGAGCCGGAACGGGGAGGCGGATGCCATGCTGCTGGGGGAGGCCCCCAAGGCGGATACCCTGCTGTCGGTGTTCCTCTACGATCTGGCCATGGAGGAGCTGGGCCTGCGGCCCAGCAGCTGGAACGACCTGAACCTGATGATGCAGCTGTTCTATGAGCACTGCCCGGAGGTCTACATCTCCTGGATGATGTCCCAGAGCGACCCCGCCGACCTGTTCGTGACGGATACCGCCTACCGCCGGATCTTCCTGGACAGCCGGGTGGACTACGCCCTGCTGGACGAGGATCGCCAGCCGGTGGACACCGTCTGCGCGGCCAGCCTGGGCAGGACATTGAT
This sequence comes from Bacillota bacterium, assembly GCA_021768085.1. Classification (GTDB taxonomy): domain Bacteria; phylum Bacillota; class Clostridia; order Oscillospirales; family Oscillospiraceae; genus Enterenecus. The sequence goes on along the minus strand of JAETOJ010000023.1, from coordinate 26,267 downwards.
GATCACCGTTCCCTCCAGCCGCACCTACACTCTGGCCCTGTCTGCCGGAAAGGGTGGGGAGCGGGTCAAGGTGGTGGAGTACGCCGCGGGCTCCCTCCACTACGCCTACCAGCTCTACGAGCTGGACAGCGGCGGAACCTATGAGCTCACCCTGCCCATGGAATTTTGGGCGGACTGGGACGACGGTGGGCTGATCCGCGTGCCGGCTCGGGAGCAGGTGACCCCGTCCGTCCAGGCCCTGGAGCGATCCCAGGTGCACCCCAGCGCCGTCTTTGAGATCGAGGACAGCGGCTTCGTCGCCTCTTACGCGCTGAATATCGCGCTGGGCGCTGTCATCGTGCTGCTGCTGGCCGTTGTGATCCTGCTGGTGGTGATCCTGCGGCTGGTGTGGAGGCGGAGAAAGCAAAACGTCCCGGCACAAAAAAGTGAGAACGGAGGAAGTTCCCATGAGTGACAAGCAAGCGCAAGAACAGGAGCAGAAGCAGGAGCAGGCGGCCAAGGCCGCCCCCGCGCCGTCCCCCGCCCCGCAGGAGAAGGTCTTTGCCCAGGGTTGGTGCTTTGTGAAAATCTTCGTGTTTTTCGTCCTGGGCTGTATCATCGGCACCTATTACGAGGAGATCCTATGGTTTATCCGCTTCCACGAGCGGGTGAACCGGCAGGGGATTTTCTACGGCCCCTTCAGCCCTATCTATGGCCTGGGTATCAGCATCTTCGTGATCTTCCTGGGCCGGAACGCGGAAAAGCGATCCTGGCTGAAAACCTGGGCCTGGTCGGCCCTCATCGGCGGGTGCACCGAGTACGCCACCAGTCTGATCGCGGAGAAGATCTTCGGCTCCACCATCTGGGACTACTCCAACGTCCCCACCAATATCAACGGCCGAACCACCCTCCTGTTCATGATCTTCTGGGGGCTGGGGGGCATGGTGCTGATGAAGCTGGTGTATCCCTTCATCTCCAAGTGGATCGAGAAGATCCCCTACAAGATTGGCCAGCCGGTGTTCTGCATTGCCCTGGCGCTGATGATCGTGGATCTGGTGCTGTCCTACGGGGCCATGGGCCGCCGGGCCATGCGGGATCAGGGAATGCCCCCCCAGACCTTCATCGGCGAGTTCTTTGACCGGGTGTATCCGGACGAGTACATTGACGAAAAGATCCCCGCTATGGTGTTTAAGCAGGGGGAATAGGGCCTGCCAGCGAAAAGCCGGCGGCGGGATGGACGTCCCGCCGCCGGCTTTTGACGTTTTGTTTGCTGATCAGAACTCCACGCCCTCCCGGGCGGGGATCCCCTGGGCAAAGGGGTGCCGGTGGCAACGCATCTCGGTGCTGTAGTCCGCCGCGTCCAGCATCCAGTCCGCCGGGCGCCGCCCTGTGAGCACCAGCTCCTGCCCAGACGGCTTTTCCAGCACCGCCCGGCGGAGCAACGCCTCGTCCACCAGTCCCTTCTCCAGGGCGGCGCACGCCTCGTCCAGCACCAGCAGCTCCGCGTCCAGCTCCAGCGCCTGCCGCAGGTGCTGGGTGTGGAGGGCCCGGGTTTCCGCCCGCTCCCCCTCATCCATCCGGGTGGAGAACTTCGTCCCCGCCTTGCCCCGAAGCACCTGGGCCCCCAGGGCCTGGAGCAGGGGGATCTCCCCGCTGTGTCCGCCCTTGAGGAACTGGACGATCACCACCCGCCGCCCCGCCCCCAGGGAGCGCAGGGCCAGCCCCATGGCGGCGGTGGTTTTGCCCTTGCCCTCCCCCCAGTAGAGGTGGATCAGGCCCCGCTCCCCGCTCATGACAGCTTTTCCTGCCGCCCCGCGGGATCGGTGGCGTCCAGGGCGGCGTACAGCAGGGCGTTGCAGATGGCGGCGGCCACGTTGCTGCCCCCCTTGCGGCCCATGGCCGCGATGCAGGGCACGCCGTACCGCTCGCAGGCCGCCACCATCCGCTCCTTGCTCTCCACCACGTTGACAAACCCCACCGGCACCGCCACCACAAAGGCGGGGCGCAGCCCGCCCTCCATCAGCTGGCACAGCTTCAGCAGGGCCGTGGGGGCGTTGCCCACCGCCAGAGCCGCGCCGGGGTACTCCGCCGCCGCCTTCTCCATGCACACCGCCGCCCGGGTGACGCCCCGGCTTTTAGCCTCCCGGGCCACCTCCGGATCCGCCATGAAGCAGTACGCCTCGCCCCCCAGCTTGGCCAGCGCGGTCTTGCTCACCCCCGCTTTGGCCATGTTGGTGTCCGTCACAATGGACGCCCCCGCCCGGAGGGCCTTCACCGCCGCCTCCACCGCGCCGTGGGTGAAGCGCAGGCTGTGGGCGTAGTCAAAGTCCGCCGTGGTGTGGATCACCCGCTTTACCACCGGCTCCCGGTCAGCCGGCAGGACGATCCCCATCTGGGCCAGCTCCGCGGCGATGATGCGCATACTTTCCCCCTCGATGTCCGAGGGCCTCTGATAGGTCAATTCCTGTTCCATTTAATTCATCCCCATCATTCCATAGAGTTCCCTCAGCTCGAGGGCCTGCCGCACCCCGTCCGCCAGCAGGTCGAGCTGGGCCTGCTGATAGGCGGCGTGGGACACCGCCCGGGCGCGCTCCACCGGCAGCCCCCGGCGCTCACACAGCAGCGCCGCCAGCTTCTGGGTCAGCTCCCCGCTGTCGAACAGCCCGTGGAGGTAGGTGCCCCACACGTTGTCCCGGGCGCAGCCGTCCTCCCGGCCGTCCTCCAGGCGGCAGAAGGGCTCCCCCCGCACCTGAGTGCGCCCCATGTGGATCTCGTATCCCTCCAGATTGGCCCCCGCCAGCGGACCGGACACCACCTGAGCCCCCACCCGGGTGCGGGACTTCTCGGGCAGGAAGGTGGTCTCCACCGGCAGCAGGCCCATCCCCCGGACGCTGCCTCCCGCGCCGTGCTCTACTCCTTCCGGGTCGTGGACGGTCTTGCCCAGCATCTGGTAGCCGCCGCACACCCCCAGTATCGGCGTGCCCGCCGCGGCCAATTTTAAAATGGCGGCCTCCAGCCCGCTCTGCCGCAGCCAGAGCAGGTCGCCCACCGTGCTCTTTGTCCCCGGCAGGATCACCAGATCGGGCAGGCCCAGCTTCCGGGGGTCGTCCACGTAGCGCACCCCGATCTGGGGGTGCTCCTCCAGGGGGGTGAAGTCGGTGAAGTTGGAGATCCGGGGCAGGCGCACCACCGCCGCGTCCAGGGGCTTGTGGGCTGTCTCCCGCTCCAGACAGGGGGCCAGGGAGTCCTCGTCGTCCACGTCCACCTTGAGGTAGGGCACCACGCCTAAGACCCGTTTGCCCGTCTTTTCCTCCAGCATGGACAGGCCGGGGCGCAGGATCTCCGGATCCCCCCGGAACTTGTTGATGATCAGCCCTTTGATCCGCGCCTGCTCCTGGGGCTGGAGCAGGGCCACGGTGCCGTAGAGCTGGGCGAACACGCCCCCCCGGTCGATGTCCCCCGCCAGCAGCACCGGCGCGTTTAGCCGCAGGGCCAGCCCCATGTTGACGATATCGTCCGCCCGGAGGTTGATCTCCGCGGGGCTGCCCGCCCCCTCAATGACGATGATGTCGTTCTCGGCGGCAAGGCTGTCGTAGGCCGCCAGCACTTCGGGGAACAGCTGCTTTTTATAGCGGAAATACTCCGCCGCCGACATCTGCCCCCGCACCTCGCCCAGGACGATGACCTGGCTGCCCGTGTCGCTGCTGGGCTTGAGCAGCACCGGATTCATCCGCACATCCGGCTCCACCCCCGCCGCCTGGGCCTGCACCGCCTGGGCCCGGCCCATCTCCAGCCCGTCCCGGGTGACGTGGCTGTTCAGCGCCATATTCTGGCTCTTGAAGGGGGCCACCCGGTATCCGTCCTGGGCGAAGATCCGGCACAGGGCGGCGCACAGCAGGCTTTTGCCCGCCCCGGACATGGTGCCCTGGATCATGATGCACTTTGCTGGGCTCATAAAGTCCCCTCCTTCAAAACGTCCTTCAGCGCGGCGATAAGCCGCCCGTTGTCCGCCCCATCCCGCACCGCCGTCCGATACCAGCCCCGGCCCAGCCCGTGGTAGTTGGAGCAGTCCCGGATCAGGATCCCCCGCTCCCGCAGGGGCTCCTCCAGGGGCACGGGGGAGTGGAACAGCAGATAGTTGGCCTCCCCCGGGATCACCCGCAGGCCCAGCCGAGACAGCGCCTCCGCCAGCCGGGGCCGTTCGGCCTGGATCAGCGCCCGGACGGCCTGGACGTACTCCGTCTCCCTCAGTGCGGCCACTCCCGCCGCCATGGCGGGGCCGGACACCGCCCAGGGCTGGCCCGCCTCCCGCATCCGCCCCAGCAGGGCGGCGTCGGCGCACAGACAGTACCCCAGCCGCAGCCCCGCCATGGCGTACAGCTTGGTGAACGCCTTCAGGATCAGCAGATTGGGATACCGGCCCAGGAGGCCCTTCATGGTGAACGCCTCCGGCTCGTCCAGAAAGTCCAGGAAGCACTCGTCCACCACCAGCAGGGCGTCCGCCTCCCGGCAGCGCTCCAGCGCCCGCTCCAGCAGGGGCCGGGGGATGGTTCGCCCGGTGGGGTTGTTGGGCTGGCACAGGAACACCAGGTCTGTCTCCGGGGAAATCGCGTCCGGGAAGTCCTCCCCCAGGGCGAACTCGTCCTCTGCCCGGAGGGGGAAGCGATCCGTTTCGCATCCGATCAGCTCCAGCGCCGCCTCATACTCCGCGAAGGCGGGGGCGGTGATGAGGGCCTTTTTCGGCCGTCTGGCCAGCACCGCCCGGTAGATCAGATCCGCCGCCCCGTTTCCGCACAGGCACCAGTCCGGCTCCACCCGCTCCGCCTGGGCGATGGCCTCCACCAGGCCGCGGCACAGGGGATCGGGGTAGCGGTGGGCATCGGCCAGCGCGTCCGCCGCCGCCCAGCGCACCCCCTCCGGCATCCCCAGAGGGCTGATGTTGGCGGAGAAGTCCAGGGGCTGCCCCCCGTACCGGGCCTGATAGCCCGCCCAGTCCCCGCCGTGGGTCAAACGACGCCCCTCCGTCATGGCTTCCGCCTCCGGCTGCCTGCCAGGGCTTTGGCCAGCAGGCCCGCCCCCAGGGCCAGCCCGCCGGCGGCGTACAGCATCCGGTTGGCCCGGGCGATGTCCTTTGGCTCCACCGGCCTGCCCGGGTCGCCGATGGTGGGCTTGTCCACCGTCTTGCCGAAGTAGGACGCGGGTCCCGCCAGCTGAACACCCAACGCCCCGGCGCAGGCGGACTCCGTCTGGGCGGAGTTGGGGCTGGCATGGTTCCGGCGATCCCGCCGCCAGATCCGCCACGCCCCCCTGCCGTCCTGCCCGGTGAGGAAGGCACCGCCGATCCAGCACAGCGCCGCCAACCGGGAGGGGATCAGGTTGGCCACATCGTCCAGCTTAGCCGCCGCCCTGCCAAAGTAGAGGTAGCGGTCACTTTTGTAGCCCACCATGCTGTCCATGGTGTTCACCGCCTTGTAGGTGAGGGCCAGGGGCGCGCCGCCGATGAGCATATAGAACAAAGGCGCGGCCACCCCGTCGGAGAAGTTCTCCGCCACCGTCTCCACCGCGGCCTTGGCCACCCCCTCCGCCGTCAGCACCTGGGTATCCCGGCCCACGATCCGACTCACGGCCTTTTGAGCGGCGGGCAGATCGCCCCGCTCCAGCTCTGCCTGGACGCGGCTGCTCTCCACCGCCAGCCCCTTCAGGGCCAGCGCCTGCCAGCACCACAGCGTCTCCAGCCCGAAGCCCAGCGCCGGGTGGATCCGCCTCGCCGCCCGGCACGCCCCGCTGGTTACCACATACGTCCCCACCGGAAGGGCCGCCGCCAGGATGGCCCCGCCCAGCAGCTCTCCCCGGGGTGTTTTGGGCAGGCGGGGGCGCAGGAAGCCCTCCAGGGCGGAGATAGCCTTTCCCATATACACCACCGGATGGGGCATCCGCTCCGGATCGGCCAGCAGCAGATCCAGGGCGAACCCGCAGGGGATGGCCGTCATTGATCTCATTTCCATCGCCTCTCCTAAATAAGCATCTTCCAAACAAGCGCAGCCCTGGTAGGGCGGGACGGTCTCGTCTTCGACTCGGTCGTGGCTGAGCGTGTGCCACCGGCACACAGCGACCCGGCCCGCCGCGCTCCGGGTCAGCAGGGCTCCACCCGGGCATAGGACACGGTGTCCACCAGGGCCAGCGTCCCCTCCGCCCCCCACCGGGAGCCGTCCAGCACAAAGCCGCCCCCCAGGGGGCCGTTCCAGGAATAATAGTCCCGCCGGGGCAGGGCGAACCGCTCCAGCGCCGCCATCTGGGTGCCGCCGTGGGCCACAATGACCAGCCGCTCCGCTCCTGCGGCGGCCGCCCCGTCCAGCAGATCCCGAACGGCGGCGCAGATCCGATGGCAGAACCGGGCCCGGGACTCCCCGCCGGGAGGCGCGTCCACACAGCCCCCGTCCACCCAGGCCCGGTAGGCCGGGAGATGCTCCATCTCCCGCCAGCTCTTGCCCTCGAACAGGCCGAAGTCCATCTCCTGGAGGCCGGGCACCGGGATCTGCCGCGCCCCCGGGAACAGGAGCTCCGCCGTCTCCGCCGTCCGGCGCAGGGGGGAGACGTACACCACCTCCGGGGAGAACTCCGCCCGGGTCAGCGCCCTCCAGCCTCGCTCCGACAGGGACAGGTCGGTGCGGCCCAGGTACTTTTGTTGGGCGTTGTAGTCCGTCTCCCCGTGGCGCAGCAGCCAGACCCTCATTTCAGTACCTGGGGCAGGCCGCAGAACACCCGGATCACCCGCTCCGCCCGCTGGGCCAGCAGGCAGGCCAGCCGTCCCGCCGCCTCCCGGTGGGCCCGCTCCTGGGGATCCACCGGCACCACGCCGCCCCCCACCTCGGCGGCGATCACCACCTCGGACTGGGCCAGCTCGTCCGCCAGCGCCTCCAGATCGGCGCAGTTCCGGGCCAGCTCCTGGGTGTCCCGGATGGCGCGGCCCTCCAGCTCCTCCGGCGTACAGCCCAGCAGGGAGCAGGCGTACTCCGTTTTGCCGCTATACAGCGGCCCCGTAATGAAAATCATCTGAATCTCGCCTCCAACAGCTGGCAAGCCGCCAGCACCCCCAGCATCCACAGCTCCGAGCGCTGAAGGAACCAGCCCGCCAGATCGCCGGACAGCCCGCCGAACTGGCTGTCCGCCGTCACCCGGTAGCGCCAGAACACCAGCAGCGCCGCCAACGCCATCATCCCGCCGGCAACGCCCCCCAGGGCGATCATCGCCGTCGCCGTCAGGGCACATATGGCCATCAAGATCCGCCCCACGGCGGTTCGATCCGCGGCGGTGGCAAAGGTGTGGGCCAGCCCAGTGTTCTTTGCCAAAGGGAACCGGGCAATGGCCAGCCCGGACAGCCCCCGCTCCAGCACAAAGCCCAGCCCCATGGCCCACAGCGCCCGGTTGTCCGGCCGCAGGGCAGAGCATAGGGCCAAATGGGCGGTAAAATAGGCGCACAGCCGGATGACGGCAAAGGCTCCGCACCGGGGATCCTTCAAAATCTCCTGCTTCTTTTCCGGCGGGGCGCAGCTTGCCAGGGCGTCGCAGGTGTCGGCGTAACCGTCCAGATGAATGCCCCCGGTGACCAGCACCGGGGTCAGACAGAAGCCCGCCCCCCGCAGCAGCTCCGGCGCGGCAAAAAAGGCGCACAGCCAGGCCCAGCCCCACCACAGGGCCGCGCACACGGCCCCCACCAGCGGGAAAGCGCACAGCGCATAGCGCATCGTGCGCCCGTTCCACTCCACCTGGGGCAGGGGGATGGCAGAAAACATAGCGAAAGCCACCAGCACCGTCTCTATGACAATCATACCTCTGCCCCCTTGTGCCAATATGGGATGCCGCAGACCACCTCGCACACCCGGTCAGCCCAACCGACCAGCAGCCGGTTGACCTCCCCCAGCGCCCGCAGGTAGCGGTCCGTGTCTCCAGCGTACTTCCTGCCGCCGGAACAGACCTCGTTGCCCACCACCACCAAGTCGGCACACTGGGGGAGCAGGGCCTTCACGCCGCCCGCTACGGCGGACACGGTCCCCTCCAGCGTCCCCGCTCCGGCAGGGCTATACAGCTCGTTGGCAGTGAGGTTGCCCAGGCATTCCAGCAGCACTGCCCCCCGCTGGGGCAGCCTCAGGGCGGCGAGATCGGTGTACTGCTCCACCGTCTCAAACCCCTTTCCCCGGCGCAGCGTCCGGTGGCGGGCGATCCGGGCCTGCCCCTCCGGGCCAAAGGGCTCCATGGTGGCGATGTAGATCCGGGGCCGGTGGGGGGAGGCCAGAATCAGCCCCTCGGCGTATTCGCTCTTACCGCTGGCCGCCCCGCCGATCACAAAGGTAAACACGCTCAGCCCCCCTGGGGCGTGTACGCCTCGATGCCAGTGCCGTCGAAGGTGGTGCCGTCCGAGTACAGGGCCAGCGCCATGTCCAGCAGGGGGATGGCCGCCACTGCCCCGGTGCCCTCGCCCAGCCGCATCCCGGCGGTGATCAGGGGCTTTTTGCCCAGGGCGTCCAGGATCAGACGGCCCGCTGGCTCGGCGGACACATGGCTGGCCACCATGGCCTTGCCTGATCCGGGGCACAGCCCCAGGGCGCACAGCGCCGCCACGGTGCTGATGAACCCGTCCATCAACACCGGCACGCGGCCCGCCGCACCCCCCAGGAATACGCCGCACATCCCGGCGATGTCGAAGCCCCCCACTTTCGCCAGCACGTCCAGGGGATCCGCCGGATCGGGGCGGTTGACCGCCAGCGCCGTCTCCACCGCCCACACCTTCCGGCGCAGGCCCGCGTCGGACAGGCCCGCCCCCCGGCCCGTCAGCTCCCCGGCGGGCCGGCCCAGCAGGGCGCAGGCCACGGCGGAGCTGGTGGTGGTGTTGCCAATGCCCATCTCGCCGGTGGCCAGCAGGCCCACGCCCTGGCTGTGCAGCTCCAGGGCCAGCTCCGCCCCGGTGAGGACGGCCCGCTCCACCTGCTCCCGGCTCATGGCGGGGCCCTGGGTGATGTCCCCGGTGCCGTTCCCCATCCGGCGATCCAGCACGCCGGGGATCCGGCCGGGATCCTTCATCCCCATGTCCACGGGTACCACCCGGCAGTTGGCCACCGCCGCCATCTTGCACACGGAGGAGCGCTTGGCCCCCGCGTTCCGGGCGATGGCCGCCGTGACGGTGTGGTCGCTCTGGGCCACCCCCTGGGCCAGCACGCCGTTGTCGGCGCACAGCAGCAGCAGGGCCCGGTTGGACAGGTCGATGTTGTGATTCAGGGTGAGGGCGGCGATATCCTCCACCGCCGTCTCCAGCAGGCCCAGGCTGTCCAGGGGCTTGGCGATGGACGCCCACTGGCGGTGGGCCGCCTGCCGGGCCGCCTCCTCCCGGGGGTCGGGCCGGATGGCGTCCAAAAGCTGCCGTATCGTCTCAAATCTCATGGGTGATCCGCTCCTCTCGGTATTGCTCCGCCCCCCGGACGAACCGCTCCGCCAGCTCTGGACGGCCCGCGAAGTACAGGTGGGGGAAGGCGGCATATAGCCGTCCGCTCACAAAGCCGCACCGCCAGCTCCGGCCTGTCAGGGGCTTGACCGCGGTGAGGCCGTCCCCGTTGTCCGTGGAGTCCCAGTAATGGAACTCATGGACGGGGAGGGACTCCCCGGCGCGCAGCAGCAGGCTGTCCGACTCTGCCCTCAGTTGAGAATAGCCGAACCGCACCAGCCGCTCCTTCCGCACCCCGTCCCCGGGCAGGGCCCCGGCCATGGGGTAATTTGCCCCGTCCATCCCTTCCAGCGTTTGGCCCAGGTACAAAAAACCGCCGCACTCCGCCACGGTGGGCATACCTGCCTCCACCGCTGTCCGGACGGACCGCCGCATGGAGCCGTTGTCCGCCAGCGCCCCGGCGTACAGCTCCGGGTAGCCCCCGGGCAGGTACAGCCCGCAGGCCCGCTCTGGCAGCGCCTTATCGTGGAGGGGGCTGAAAAACAACAGCTCCGCTCCCGCGTCCCGCAGAGCGTCCAACGTTTCGGCGTAGGTGAAGCAGAACGCCTCGTCCTGGGCCACGGCGATGGGGACGCCGCCCCGGCTGTCGGGCGGGGGAGGGGCCGTCCAGCCCTCCCGCCGGTCAAACAGGGCAAAGAGCCTATCCCAGTCCATGCCCTTGTCCAGCGCCTCCGCCACCCGGTGGAGGCGGGCGGTGAGATCCCCGATCTCCCCGGCGGTGCGCAGGCCCAGGTGGCGGCTTTCCAAGACCGCGTCCTCCACATGGGGCAGGCAGCCCAGCACGGGCAGGCCCGTCTCCCGCTCCAGCATGGGGGTCAGGCTGCTGGCCAGCATGGGGGAGCAGTCGTTGAGGAAAATGCCCGCGATGTGGCTGGGGCGGCGGAAGTCCAGCAGCCCCTTGATCTGGGCCGCCAGGGTCAGGCTGGCCCCCTTTGGCCGCACCGCCAGCAGAACAGGGAGATTTAGCGCGTCCGCCGCGTGCCACGCGCTGGCCCGGTGGGTGGAGCCGCCCAGGCCGTCGTAGAAGCCCATGGCCCCCTCCGCCACCACCGAGCCGTGGGCGGCGGCGCAGCGGCGGTACAGTCGGCGCACCGCGTCCTCCTCCGCCAGGAACAGATCCAGGTTGTGGCTGTCCACCCCCAGAGCCGCCCGGTGGAACATGGGGTCGATGTAGTCCGGGCCGCACTTGAAGGCGCAGGGGTTCAGCCCCCGTTCCTTCAGCGCCGCCAGCAGGGCGCAGGTCAGCACCGTCTTGCCGCTCCCCGAGGCGGGGGCGGAGATCATCAGCTCAACCATGGCAGTTCCCCGCGATCAGGAAGGTGGGGTTGTTGGCCATGAGCAGATGGAGCCTGCCCGCCGGTTTGGTGCGGCTGACGGCGATCTGGGTGACCTGAGCCTCCAGCCCCCGGCCGGTCAGGGCCGCGGTGGCGGCGGACAGCGTCTCCAGTGCGATGGCGGACACGCAGATCCGGGCGTTGGGGTTTTTGTCCAGCGCCGCCCCCACAATGGCGTCCAGCTCCCCCTTGGTGCCGCCGAGGAACACCCCGTCCGGGGCGGGCAGATCCCGGAGGGCTTGGGGGGCTCGACCCTCTACTAATTGTAAATTCCAGGTGGAAAATTTCTGTTTGTTTTCGGAAATGAGGGCGCAAGCGTCCTGTTCACACTCCACGGCGAACACCCGCCCCTGGGGCGCGGCCAGGGCCAGCTCCACGCTGACGCTGCCCGTGCCCGCCCCCACGTCCCACAGGGTGTCGGCGGGCCGGACGGCCAGCTTGGCCAGGGCGGCGGAGCGCACCTCCTGCTTGGTCATGGGCACGTCCCCCCGGATGAATTCCCCGTCCGGGATGCCGGGACAGCGGGGCCCGTACCGAGGGGCGGCCTCCGCCAGCAGCACGGACAGAGAGGGGAACCCCCGCCCCGCCAGCTCCGCCGCAGTGCCGGAGGTGACGCGCTCCTCGGGCGCGGACAGGTTCTCCCCCACAGTGACGGCCAGCGCCCCCAGCCCCGCCTGGGTCAGCCGACGGCAGATCTCCCCCGGCCCCAGCGCCCCGCCGGTGAGGAAAAAGGCGGGCCGTCCGGCGGACACCGCCGCCATCGGGTCGCAGTCCGTGCCGTGGGCGGACACCAAATTCCAGTCCTGCCAGGGCCGGGCCAGCCGGGCGGACAGCAGCTGCACGCTGGACACACCCGGCAGCACCCGGGCGGGGATCTGCCGCTCCTCCAGCAGGGGCAGCAGCCCCCGGGCCCCGGAATAGAACCCGGCGTCCCCGCTGTATACCACCGCGCAGTCGCAGCTCTGGCGCAGGATGCCGTCCAGCAGCTCCCGGGGCTTTACGGCGGCGATCCGGTTGTCCGTGCACCCCTGGGGCAGGTGCTCCAGCAGCCGCTGGGCCCCAAGAATGCACCCGGCGCTTTTCAGGGCGGCGGCGCACTCCGCCGTCATGGTGTTCTCCCAGCCCCCGCCCAACGAGGCCAACGTCACCCGCATCCCATCATCTCCCTGCATCGTTGTAGCACGTCCCCATAGCTCAGCCCGTCCTCCTGGGGGCGGCGGATCAGGATCAGCTTCGCCCCGGCGGCCCGGGCCGCCAGCGCCTTCTCCTCAAAGCCCCCGGCCTTTCCCCCGTCCTTGGTTACCAGCCAGGCGATGTGGTACTGCCGGATCAGGGCCTCGTTCAGTTCCCGGGAAAAGGGGCCCTGGAGGGCCAGGATGTGGCTGCTGGGCACCCCGGCGGCGGCACAGGCTTCCAGGCTGGAGGCCAGTGGCAGCACCCGGGGGTAGAGCCGCTCCCCGCCCAGGGGGGCGAACAGGGCCAGCTCCTTGGCCCCGGTGGTGAGCAGGATGTTTCCCTGCGTCCCCTTCAGCCAGTCCGCCGCCGACCGCGCGGAGGCGAACACCTCCGCCCCCGCCGGGACGGGGCACGCCGCCCGAAGAAGCCGCAAAAGGGGCGTGTCCGTCTCCTCGCAGGCGGCCCGGATGGTTTCGCTGGCCTGGACGGCGTAGGGGTGGGTGGCGTCCACGCACAGATCCGCCCCCGCCACCGTCCGGGCCATCGCCCCCTCGTCCATCCGGCCGGACAGCACCGTGACGCCGGGGGCTTCCCCCTGCTCCTCCCGGCCGTACTGCGTGGCCACGCACACCGTCACCCCGGCCCCCAGCTCCGCCAGGGCCCGGGACAGCCGCCGCCCCTCGGTGGTGCCGCTGAATAGTACGACGTTCATAGGCCCTGCTTCTTCTCGTAGCCCCGGGGGGTGATCATCCTACCGCCCTCCGCCAGGGTGGTGGACGAGCCAATGAAGGCGGTGGAGAACATATCCAATTGGGTATCTCGCAGCTCGCCCAGGGTGAGCACCCGGGCCTCCTCGCCCGCCCGGCCTGTGTTGCGGACGTAGCCGCACACCGTATTGGGGCTCACCCCGGCGTCCAGCAGGATGTCACACGCCCGTTGCAGATAGTCCGGGCGCTTGTGGGAGGCGGGGTTGTAGATCACCATAGAGAAGTCCCCCGCCGCCGCGCAGCGCAGGCGGTTCTCAATGACCTCCCAGGGCGTGAGCAGGTCGGACAGGGAGATGACGCAGAAATCGTGGCCGATGGGGGCCCCCAGCAGGGCCGCTCCGGACAGGGCGGAGGTCACCCCCGGCACCACCTCCACCTCCACGTCCGGCCACCGGGGGGCCAGCTGGAGGACGGGCCCCGCCATGCCGTACACCCCCGCGTCCCCGCTGCACACCAGGGCCACGGTTCTGCCGCTGTCCGCCGTCTCCAGCGCCCAGCGGCAGCGGTCGATCTCCTTCGTCATGGGGGTGGTGTAGCTGTCCTTGTCCGGGTACAGCCCCTTCACCAGCTCCACGTACACCGTGTAGCCGCACAGCACCTGGGCGTCCTCCAGCGCCGCCCGGGCCTGGGCGGTGAAATACTTCTGATCGCCGGGGCCCAGCCCCACCACGTACAGCCGCTTTGCCATGGCCTTACCCTCCCTGGGCGGGGGAATCCGTCCCCTGCCGGAACTCGGTGGTGAAGGCGGGGTCGTAGAGCTTGCTGCGCTCGTAGCTCTGCCCCAGGAAGCCTCCCACCAGGATGATGGCGGTTTTCCAGATGCCCGCCGCGTTCCCAGCCTGGGCCAGATTGCCCACGGTGCACCGGACGATCTTCTCCTCCGGCCAGGTGGCCTTGTAGACGATGGCGGCGGGGGTATCGGCGGTGTACGCCCCGCCCGCCAGCAGCGCCGCTTGCACCTGCTCCTGCATCCCGGCGGACAGGAAGATGGCCATGGACGCCCCGTGGGAGGCCAGCTTCTCCAGGGTTTCTCCCTCGGGCACCGGGGTGCGGCCCGCCATGCGGGTGATGATCACCGTCTGGCTCACCCCGGGGAGGGTGTACTCCGCCCCCAGGGCCGCCGCCGCCCCGCAGAAGCTGGACACCCCCGGCGTGTCGTCCCAGGGGATGTTCCGCTTGTCCAGCTCGTCCATCTGCTCCCGGATGGCCCCGTACAGACAGGGGTCGCCGGTGTGCAGCCGCACCAGATCCAGGCCGCGGGCGTGGGCCTCCTTCATCACGTCCAGCACCTGCTCCAGCGTCATTTCAGCGCTGTTGTAGATTCTACAGCCCTCCTTTGCCAGCCCCAGCAGGGCGGGGTTTACCAGGCTCCCGGCGTAGATGATCACGTCCGTCCCCTTCAGCAGCTCCGCCCCCCGCAGGGTGATGAGGTCGGCCCCGCCGGGGCCGGCGCCCACAAAATGTACCATGCTATTGCTCCTCCTTTACGAGGACGGTGGCGAAATAGCCCACATCCTCGGGAATCTGTTCCAAATCCGTCCACACCCGCTCGGTGGGCAGGCCGCAGTCCTCCACCAGCGCCGCCCGGGAGAGCTGGCCGGTGGTTTTCAGCGTCTCCACGATCTCGGGCAGGCTCCGGCCCGCCTTCATCAGCACCTTGCCCCCGGGCTGCTCCATGAGTGGGGCCACCGGCCCCTTGCCCACCGGGATGACGTGCAGGGGAGAGCCCCAGCGCACCAGGGTGGCGTTCAGCCGGGCCGCCGCCGCGCAGAAGCTGGGTACGCCGGGGATCATCACCGTCTCATAGCCCCGGCGGTTCAGCAGCTCCATCAGATACCCCCAGGTGGCGTAAATGGATACGTCGCCCAGGTTGGGCATGGCCACGTCCTCCCCCCGATCCAGATGGGCCTGGATGGCGTCCGCCGCCGCCTCGTGGGAGGCCTGGAGCACCGCCGGATCCTGGGACATGGTGAAGGTCAGAGGCAGGATGGTTTTACCCGTCAGATCCACTGCCCCCCGGGCGATGTCCAGGGCCAGCATCTCGCCGCTCCTGGTCTGGGGGGCGGCGATGACGGGGCACCGCTCCAGAGTATGTACTGCCTTCAGGGTGATCAGCTCCGGGTCGCCGGGGCCCACCCCCACGCCATAGCATACGCCACGCTTCACTTCCATCCCTCCAAAATCTCGGTTGCTTTATCAGTCTGGCCCAGGGGGCCGTATACGTTGGAAAAGATCACCGCGCCCACGGCATAGGCCCCCGCCGCCCGCCGCTCCAGGTGGAGCTGGATGGCGGCCAGCAGGCTGTCCAGCACCGGCTCCCGCAGTCCCGCCCCGTCCAGCAGCTCCAGGCAGGCGTCGGTGGTGGCGGCGCCCATCAGCTTCCGGCACAATTCGACATTGGCCCCGCATAGCGCCGCGTGGGCGCAGAACAGCTCCGTCCGGCAGTCGGCGTATTTGGAGTGGGTGTTCATGATCCCACCCGCCGCCTTCACCAGCTTGCCGATGTGGCCCGCCACCAGCACCCGCTGGAACCCCGACCCCGCGGCGATGTCCAGCGCGTCCCCTAAAAAGTTGGAGTATTTCACCACCGGCACGCCCAGGTTGTCCAGGCCGGTGCTTTTGAGAAAATCCTCCCCGTAGTTGCCGGGGGTGAGGATCAGATCCGTAGAGCTCACCGCCGCCTGCCCCATCTGGAGGGCGATGGTGTCCACAATGGCCTGCTCGCTCATGGGCTCCACAATGCCGGAGGTGCCCAGGATGGACAGGCCGCCCACCACTCCCATCACCGGGTTGAAGGTCTTGGCCGCCCGCTCCGCCCCGCCGGGGATGGAGATGTCGACGTCCATGCCGTCGGCGCAGCCCAGCTGGGCGCACGCGGCCTGTACCTGTTCCTCGATCATCCGCCGGGGCACCCGGTTGATGGCGGCGGCCCCCACGCTCTGATCCAGGCCGGGCTTGGTCACCCGGCCCACCCCCTCGCCGCCGTCGATCCGCACTCCGGGCCGGGGACTGCGGGTTACCTCCGCCCAGATCAGCATCCCGTCCGTCACGTCGTAATCGTCCCCCGCGTCCTTGCGCACGGCGCACCGGGCCCGCCGCCCAGGCTCCGGCAGCTCCGATCCCGCCGGGGGAACGGCCACCTCCAGCCCCTTGGGTGTGGTGAGGGAGAGAGCCTCCGGAGCCTTCCCCGTCAGCAGCAGCCGCACCGCCCCCGCCGCCGCCAGCGCCGCGCAGGTGCCCGTGGTATAGCCGCAGCGCAGCAGGGACTGCCCGCTGCGCACATAATGCGCGAACCCGCCGCCCTCCACGGCCGCCGCCTCCTTCCATGAAAAAAGCGCCCCTGCTTCACCAGGGGCGCGTACCAACCCCGCCCAGGAGGGCGGGACGAACCGCTTGCTGTGCTTCCGGTTTCGGCAGAAAAGCTCCAGACCGCCATGTATCTGACTTATCCCTTCGGGGAGGGCATCACAGTGACCGACTCGCGGGGACTCTCACCCCATTCCATGCGCCGCTGACGCGGCCGCGGCTGGTATCCTATTGAGTTGGCCATATTGTATCATAACCGCAGGCCGCTGTAAAGATCGTTTGTAGAACTTCCCGTCCCGGCGGGCCGCTCCCCTTGACAATCCGCCGCCGCCCTGCAATAATCAGGGGGAAGAAAGGGGGCGGGCGTAATGAAGCTGGCCATATTTGCCTACAGCCGCCGGGGACGGGAGACGGCCCTGCGGATCCGGGACTGCCTGCGGGGCCCGGGGGACGAGTGCCGGTGCCTGGCCCCGGAGCGGTACGCGAGCGGGGCGTTTGAGGCGCTGGGCTCCCCCTGTGCCCAGGCCACTGGCCCGCTGTTCGCCTGGGGGGACGCCCTGGTGTTCGTGGGGGCGGCGGGCATCGCCGTGCGCTCCATCGCCCCCTGGGTGCGGGACAAGCGCACCGACCCGGCGGTGCTGTGCGTGGACGAGCTGGGGCAGTTTGTCATCCCCCTGTTGTCCGGCCACATTGGCGGGGCCAACGCCCTGGCCCTGCGGCTGGCCCGGGGGCTGGAGGCGGAGCCGGTGGTCACCACCGCCACCGACGTCAACGGGAAATTTTCCGTGGACGCCTGGGCGGCCCGCCAGGGACTGTTTCTCGACGACATGAAGGCGGCCAAGGCGGTGTCCGCCGCCATTTTGGAGGGTCCGGTGCCCCTGTGCTGCGACTTTCCCGTGGAGGGGGAGCTGCCCCCCGGCACGGAGCGGGGAGACAGCGGAGCGGTGGGCATCTGCATCTCCTGGCGGAAAAAGGTCCCCTTCCGGGAGACGCTGCTGCTGGTTCCCCCGGTGCTCCACCTGGGCCTGGGCTGCCGGCGGGGGACAAGCGAGGCGGCCATCCGGGCGGCGGTGGAGCAGGTGCTGGAGGAGCATGACATCCACCCCAGGGCGGTGAACTGCGTGGCCTCCATCGATCTAAAGCGGGACGAGAAGGGCCTGCTGGACTACTGCGCCGCCCAGGGCTGGCCCGCGGCCTTTTACAGCGCCCAGGAGCTGGCGGCGCTGGCGGGGGACTTTGCCCATTCCCAGCGGGTGCTGCGGGTCACGGGGGTGGACAACGTGTGCGAGCGGGCCGCCAGAATGGGCGCCCGGCGGCTGGTAGTGGGCAAAACCATCCGGAACGGCGTCACCGTGGCGGTGGCGGAGGAGGACTGGATCGCCCGGTTTCCAGGATAGCCCGTGCCAAAAAGCGGAAGGAACCGCTTGACAAATCCGTCCCGCCGTGTTAGCCTGTAGATAAATTGAATAGCTAAAAGCCAACCGCGGCCGCCTGTGGCGGCGCACAGAATAGGGTGAGAGTCCCTGCGAGTCGGTCACTGTGATGCCCCCTTTGTGAGGGGATAAGTCAGATATGTGGCGGTTTGGCTGCATTCTGCCGAAACCAAGAGTGCGCTTTTGATTCGGCCTCACGGCGGTTTTCCGTCCGTGAGGCATTGCCGCGCCCCGAGGCCTTCGGCCCGGGGCGTTTCCTTTTTACGGCGCCCCGTCCGATCCGGTTTCCTGCGGCGGGTTCAGCCCGTCGGGAAATTTAGAACCTGTATTCACAACCTCAAACGCCGTCTGGACGGGCCTTTTTCCGCCATACTGCGTTGCATTTTCTTGAAATACACAACGTATTCCTGCGAAAATGCGCCTTGTCTGGCGAAAAAATCCCTCGCCCAGCCCGTATCTTCGGCTGTGAATACAGGTTCTTAGAACAAATGAGACCGTAAGGAGGAAAACGAGACATGAGAAAACTGAGTAAGCTCACCGCGCTGCTGCTGGCCCTGGCGCTGGCGGCAGGACTGACCGGCGCCGCCTTCGCCGCCGACGCGGCCAAGTACACCGACGTGCCCGACTGGGCCAAAGAGTATGTGGCCGAGGTGACGGAGAAGGGCCTGGTGGACGGCAGAACCGACACCACCTTTGGCTCCAACGAGCCCATGACCCGGGCGGAGCTGGTGACAGCCCTGTACCGTCTGGCCGGCTCCCCCGACGTGAAGGGCGTGGACAACCCCTTCCAGGACGTGAAGGAGGAGGACGCTTACCGGGACGCGGTAGTCTGGGCTTTCTCCCAGAAGATCGTCAACGGCAAGACCGCCAACAACGACACCTTTGACCCCAACGGCACCGCCAAGCGCCAGGAGATCGCCAAGATCATCTGCGAGTTTGCCGCCCGCCAGGTGGGCAAGGATGCCCTGAAAAGCCGCAAGGACGAGACATCCGCCTATCCCGATGCCGCGGAAGTGAGCGATTGGGCCAAGGGCTACATGAACTGGGCCGTGGCCAGCGAGTTCATCACCGGGGATCAGAACCGGAAGCTCAACCCCAACGGCACCGCCACTCGGGCAGAGGTGTCCACCATCCTGTGCCGCTACATGGCCGACGCCGCCACCGGCGACGCCTCCAAGGATAACCCCCGTAACCAGGACGGCATCGGCAAAAAGGAGCTGCTGGTGGTGAGCTTCGGCACCAGCTTCAACGACAACCGGGTGCTGACCATCAAGGCCATCGAGGACGACCTGGACAAGGCGTTCCCGGACTATGACGTCCGCCGGGGCTTCACCGCCGACATCATCATCGAGCACGTGTACCGCCGGGACGGCGAGCTCATCGACAACGTGAAGGAGGCCCTGGAACGGGCCAAGAAGAACGGCGTGGAGGAGCTGCTGGTGCAGCCCACCCACCTGATGAACGGTTGGGAGTACGGCGATCTGGTGAAGGCCCTGGAGAAGTATGAGGGCAGCTTCCAGTCCATCAAGATCGGAGCGCCGCTGCTCACCTCCGACGACGACTTCGCCAAGGTGGCCGACGCCATGGTGGCCGCCACCCAGGATCTGGCTAAGGACGGCAAGACCGCCGTGTGCTGGATGGGCCACGGCACCGAGGCCGCCTCCAACGGCATTTATGCCAAGATGCAGACGGTGCTCACCGACAAGGGCCACAAGAACCACTTCATCGGCACCGTGGAGGCATCCCCCACCGCCCAGGAGCTGGTGGAGCTGGTGAAGAAGGCCGGGTACACCAAAGTGGTGCTGCGCCCCATGATGATCGTGGCGGGGGATCACGCCAACAACGACATGGCCGATGAGAAGGATCCCCAGTCCTGGTACTCCGTGTTCTCCGCCGCCGGGCTGGAGGTTCAGTGCGAGGTGAAGGGCCTGGGCGAGCTCCAGGCCATCCGGGATCTGCTGGCCGCCCACGCCAAGGACGCCAAGCCCCTGGCCGACACCGGCATCGACGTGGAGCCCAACCCCGAGAACCCCGACGGCAAAGAGGCGCTGGCCGACGGCGTGTACGCTATCAACGTGGAGTGCGAGCAGTCCATGTTCAAGATTGACAGCTGCACCCTCACCGTGAAGGACGGCAAGATGACCGCCGAGCTAATGCTGGGCAGCGAGAGCTTCGACAAGATGTTCGTGGGCACCGCCTCCGCCGCCAACCTGGCCCAGGAGGGCGTGGTGGACGGTGTGAAGGACGGCACGGGCAAGACCACCTTCACCCTGGCCGTGGCCGAGCTGGACAAGCCCCTGGACTATGCCGCCCATAGCGTAAACACCGACAAGTGGTATGACCGCACCCTGACCTTCCAGGCGGACACCGCCAAGGCGAAATAACGTTCCCTGAGCGCCGCGGAGCCAAGCGCTCCGCGGCGCTTCTTTTGATGAGGAGGAGAATTAGATGAAACAGAACACGATGGCCTGTCTGGCGGCGCTGGCGCTGACCCTGACGGTGCTGGCCGGCTGCGCTGCGGAACGGCCGCCGGAGCCCACCCAGACCCCCAGTCTCGCTCCGGAGCAGTCCCAGCCCGCTGCCACAACCGAGCCCACCGCCACACCCGCCCCGGAGGTCACCGCCACAACCGAGCCCACCGCTACACCCGCGCCGGAGCCCACCGCCACCCCGGAACCCACGGCAAAGCCCACCGCCAAGCCCACGCCGGAGCCCACAACGGCCCCCACCCCGGAGCCCACCCCCTCCGGCCCGGAGGACGGGAGCTACACCGCCAAGGTCACCCTGTCGGGGGGCACTGGACGGGCCGCCATCCAGTCTCCGGCCAGGCTGCGCTGCTCAGGCGGGCAGTTTTACGCCACCATCGTCTGGAGCAGCCCCAACTTTGACTATATGAAGGTAAACGGCGTGCGCTACGATCTGATCAGCGCCCCGGGCAGCAACTCCACCTTTGAGATCCCGGTGGCCGCCTTTGACACGCCCCTGGCCGTCATCGCCGACACGGTGGCCATGAGCGAGCCCCATGAGGTGGAGTACACCGTGACATTTGACTCCGCCAGCCTGACGAAGCAGTAAGGGGACGCCTATGAAATTGTGGAAAATTGTTGTACCCCTGCTGGCCCTGGCGCTGGCCCTGTGCGCCTGCGCCCCTGGTGGGGCCCAGACCGACCCGCCGCCCACCCCGGAGCCCTCCCAGGGGGCGGATCCCGCCGTCAGGAGCTGGAACGACGTGTCCTGGGACGAGCATATGGAATTGGAGTACGCCCAGAGCTTTTCCGTGGACTATTATGGGGATTTCAAGCGGGTCACCATCGACACCGAGACCTACCTGGTGGTGCCCGAGGGGGTGGACGGCGCGCCCTTCCTGGATATGCCGGAGGACGTCACCGTCCTGCGCCAGCCCATCCAGAACATCTACTTACAGGCCACCGCCGCCATGGACTGCTTCCGGAAGCTGGACGCCATGGACGCCGTCACCTTGGTGGGCACCGACGCGCCGGGCTGGTATCTCCCCGAGGTGAAGGAGGCCATGGAGGCGGGCCGGATGGTGTACGCCGGGAAATACTCCGCCCCGGACTACGAGCTGCTCCAGGCCAGCGGCTGCGGCATGGCCCTGGAGTCCACCATGATCTACCACAACCCCGAGGTGAAGGAGCAACTGGAACGGCTGGGTATCCCCGTGCTGGTGGAGCGCTCCAGCTATGAGAGCCACCCCCTGGGCCGGATGGAGTGGGTGAAGCTGTACGGCGCTTTGCTCAACCGGGAGGAGGAGGCCAAGGCGTACTACGACGGGCAGCTTGAAAGGCTGGAGCCCGTCTTGGAGCAGGAGAGCACCGGCAAGACGGTGGCCTTCTTCGCCGTCACCGCCAACGGCATGGTGACGGTGCGCAAGTCGGGGGACTACATCGCCAAGGCCATCGACCTGGCGGGTGGGGTCTATCTGCCCCGGAACCTGGGGGAGGGGGAGAACGCCCTGTCCACCATGAACATCCAGATGGAGAGCTTCTACCACGAGGCAAAGGATGCGGACGTGCTCATCTACAACAGCACCATCGAGGGCAATCTGGAGACACTGGAGCAGCTCATCGCCAAAAGCGCCCCTTTGGCCGACTTCAAGGCGGTGCGGGAGGGCAATGTGTGGTGCACCGGGAAAAGTATGTTCCAGGAGTCCCAGTCCGTGGGCGAGATGATGCTGGATATCCATAACATTCTGACGCAGGGCCATGGGGCGGACGGGTCGCTGACCTACCTCTACCGGCTGACGTGACGGAGGGGAGACTATGAAAGACAACCGACCGCGCTGCGCCGCGGGGCTGGCGCTGTTGACGGCGCTGGTGCTGGCGCTGCTGGTGTGGAACATCAGCGCCGGCAGCGTGAGCATACCGCTGGAGGAGGTATTTTCCGCCCTGCTAAAGCCGTCTGAGAGCGGCATCATCTGGGGGATGCGCCTGCCCCGGCTGCTGGCCGCCGCCATCCTGGGCGGGGCGCTGTCGGTGTCCGGCTTCCTGCTCCAGACCTTTTTCGCCAACCCCATCGCCGGGCCCTTCGTGCTGGGCATCTCCTCCGGAGCTAAGCTGACGGTGGCCCTGGTGATGGTGACCTTCCTCAGCCGGGGCATCGTCATCAGCTCCATGGCCATGGTGGCGGGGGCCTTCGCCGGCTCCATGATCTCCATGGGCTTTGTGCTGCTCATGTCCCGGCGGGTGCGGAATATGTCCATGCTGGTGGTGTGCGGTATCATGATCGGCAACATCTGCTCCGCCATCACCGACTTTGTCATCACCTTCAGCGACGACTCCAACATCGTCAACCTCCACAACTGGTCGCTGGGCAGCTTCTCCGGCACCTCCTGGGAAAACGTGCGGCTCATGGCCTGGGTGGTGGGGGTGGCCCTGGTGCTCACCTTCCTGCTGTCCAAGCCCATCGGGGCCTACCAGATGGGGGAGGTGTACGCCCAGAGCATGGGGGTGAACATCAAGCGGTTCCGGGCGGAGCTGATCCTGCTGTCCAGCCTGCTGTCCGCCTGCGTCACCGCCTTCGCCGGGCCCATCTCCTTCGTGGGCATCGCCGTGCCCCACCTGGTGAAGGGGCTGTTCCGCACCGCCAAGCCCATCGTGATCATACCGGGCTGCTTTTTGGGGGGCGCGGCCTTCTGCCTGTTCTGCGACCTCATCGCCCGCACCGCTTTTGCCCCCCGGGATATGTCCATCAGCTCCGTCACCGCTGTGTTCGGCGCGCCGGTGGTGCTCTACCTCATGGCCTCCCGGCGGGGCGGGAAGGGGGCCCGGGCATGAGCGAACCGCGTTTGCGCACGGAGCGCCTCAGCGTAGGCTACCACAAAAAGGCCCTCATCAGCGGCATTGAGCTGGAGCTGCGCCGGGGGCGGATCATGACCCTCATCGGCCCCAACGGGGCGGGCAAGTCCACCATCCTGAAAAGCCTCATCCGGCAGCTCCCCCTCATCGGGGGGGCGGTGTACCTGGGCGGGGAGGACATGGCGGCCCTCAGCGAGCGGGACGTGGCCCGGAAGCTCAGCGTGCTCATGACCGCCCACATCCGCCCGGAGCTGATGACCTGCTTCGACGTGGCGGCCACCGGGCGGTATCCCTACACCGGGCGGCTGGGCATCCTGACTCAGGAGGATCGGGACAAGACGGCCAGGAGCCTGGAGCTGGTGCACGCCGCCGATCTGGCGGATCGGGACTTCTCCCGGATCAGCGACGGGCAGCGCCAGCGGGTGCTGCTGGCCCGGGCGCTGAACCAGGAGCCGGAGGTGCTGGTGCTGGACGAGCCCACCTCCTTCCTGGATATCCGCCACAAGCTGGAGCTGCTGGCCATCTTGAAGGACATGGTGCGATCCCGGAACCTGGCGGTGGTGATGTCCCTCCACGAGCTGGATCTGGCCCAGAAGATCAGCGACTGGGTGGTGTGCGTCCGGGGGGACTCCATCGCACGGCAGGGGCCGCCGGAGGAGATCTTCACCGCGGAATACATCAGGGATCTGTACGGCGCTGCCCGGGGCAGCTACAACGCCCTGTACGGCTCCCTGGAGCTGGAGGCGGCCTCCGGCCCGCCGGAGGTGTTTGTCATCGGTGGCGGCGGGGCGGGCATCCCGGTGTACCGCCGCTTACAGCGGCAGGGAACCCCCTTTGCCGCCGGGGTGCTGGGGGAGAACGACCTGGACTACCCCGTGGCCCGGGCGCTGGCGGTGGAGACCGTCTCAGAGAAGCCCTTCCGCCCCATCGGGGAGGAGGCATTCCGGCGGGCCGCCGCCCTGATGGAGGGGTGCGCCCGGGTGCTCTGCCCGGTGGAGGACTTCGGGGAGATGAACGAGGGCAACCAGCGGCTGCGGGAGCTGGCCCGGAACCAAGGGAAGCTGGACGAATCTGGCTTCTGAGCTCCGGCCTGTCCGGAGCGGCGCAAAAAAATAGAGGAAGGTCGGGGGGCAGCCCGGCCTTCCTCTATTTTTCCGGAAAGTTGTCGGGAAGCCCTTTACTTTTTCCCCGTCCTGTTATACAATGCCATTATAGAACCTGCACAAGATATAAAAGAGAATTGAGGTGCCTTTTGATGAAATTGACCTTTTTCGGCGCGGCCAAGGCGGTCACCGGCAGCTGCCACTGTGTCGAGGCCAACGGCCACAAGGTGCTGGTGGACTGCGGCCTTCAGCAGGGCCGGGATGAGCGGGACAACGCCGAGCTGGATTTTGCCCCCTCCCTTATCGACGACATGGTGGTGACCCATGCTCACATCGATCACTCGGGGCGCATCCCCCTGTTGGTGAAGGAGGGCTTCCGGGGCAATATTTACTGTACCCGGCTGACGGCTCAGCTGCTGGACATCATGCTCCGGGACTCCGCCCACATCCAGGAGAGCGACGCCGCCTGGGAGAATCAGAAGGGCCAGCGGGCGGGTAGACCCCCGGTGGAGCCGCTGTATACCATTGTGGACGTAGAGCGGGCCCTGCGGCACATTGTGGCCGTGGAGTACGGCCAGGAGATCCAGATCTCCGATGGTATCCGGGCCCGATTCATTGACGCGGGCCACCTGTTGGGCTCCGCCTGCGTGGAGCTGTGGCTCACGGAGGAGGAACAGACCAGGAAGATCGTGTTCTCCGGCGACATTGGCAACCGGAAAACCCCCATCATCCGTGCCCCCCAGTACATCACAGACGCCGACTACGTGGTGACGGAGAGCACCTACGGCGACCGGCTCCACAACGTGAAGGAAAAGCCCAACTACGCCGACGATCTGGCCCGGGTCATTGACGAGACCATGGCCGAGGGGGGCAACCTGATCATCCCCTCCTTCGCCGTAGGCCGAACCCAGGAGCTGCTGTACTTTATCCGCCACATCAAGGAGGAGGGGCTGGTGCACCACAACCCGGACTTTCAGGTGTATGTGGACTCCCCCCTGGCCGGGGCGGCCACCGAGATCTTCTCCGGCGACCTCACTGGTTACCTGGACGAGGACGCCATCGAGCATTTGCGGGGCGGGGCCTTATTCCGCTTCCCGGGGTTGAATATCACCGAGGGCACCGAGGAATCCCGAGGGCTGAACGCTGACCCCACCCCCAAGGTGATCATCTCCGCCTCCGGTATGTGCGATGCGGGCCGTATCCGGCACCATCTGAAGCACAATCTGTGGCGGCCGGAGTGCACCATCCTCTTTGTGGGCTACCAGGCGGATGGCACCCTGGGTCGCCGGATTCTGGATGGGGCTCAGCGGGTGCGGCTGTTCGGGGAGGAGGTAGCCGTCCGGGCGCGGATCGTCCGCTTCCACGGCCTCAGCTCCCACGCCGATCGGGATGGGCTGGTGCGCTGGATCAATGCCTTCAGCCCCAGGCCCAAGCAGGTATTTGTGGTGCACGGCGAGGCTCGGGCCGCGGAGAATTACACCCAGACCCTGAAGGAGATGGGCTTTGCCGCCCACGCCCCCGACTATGAGGAGGTCTACGACCTGCTGGATAACCGCATGATCGCTCCGGGCATCGTGCTGGAGCCCAAGGTTCCGGCGGCCCCCATGGGCTCCCCGGCCTACCGCCGGCTGGAGGATATGGGCCAGAAGTTGCTGGAGGTCATCGCCCACAACCGGGGCGGCTCCAACAAGGATCTGGGCAAGTTCGAGGATCAGATCCGGGCGCTTATTGCCAAGTGGGACAGGTAGTCCCCCTTGCCCCCTGCAGGGTACGCCCCTGCGGGGGGCGTTACTTTCTCTCACGTGAGAGAAAGTAACCAAAGAGAACGCTTAGGGGGTAAGCCGCCGGTTCGACTTCGGGAGCGAAGGGCGCTCCCTCGCTCACAGGCGGCTTACCCCCTAAGAACCCCCATTAAGGTCAAGGGCACGCCGATTCTTATGCTGAGGGAGAGTGACCGGCTTGATAGGGTGACGAACGGATCTCCCTTCGATTTCCGGCCCACACCAGGCCTGCGTTTCTCAGGCACTGAGAACGCGGGTTCTCTTTTGAACGCCTGAATTTCTCAGGCTAACCGCTATGTTCCAGGAGCGCACCGATAGCCGCCGCGGCAGGCACCACACGACCTCCAGGCGCACTGTCCATGGATCCCACCCACTTCTCAGTACCCACACCATTCAGCGGCAGCGGCGGTAGGGGGATCTGCGTCCGTACTCGCTCCGCGCCGGAAGGACAACCACCAACGCCCCGATCTGACAGCCCCCGTAAATGGGGGATTCTTAAGGGGGAGACCGCCTGAGCGCGAAGCGCGATCCGGCGGTCTCCCCCTTAAGCGTGTCTTTCGGTTCCTTTCTGCACGAG